>NZ_JAQREI010000001.1:0-664629 GCF_028599215.1 Pseudoalteromonas sp. Angola-30 | reverse complement strand
ATACCTTTCAGTGTTTGCAGCAAACTCAAATAATTCACTCGGAAAATTATTCCTATTTGAATTTAGATTAGAAATATATTCATCAAAGCTAGAATTCATTTACCAAACTTCCATTTACACATAACGCTCCGTTAAGGGGCGAATAATGCGTGGTTATAATCGTGAGGAACGAACGTCAGCCACGCGTTAGACGTCCATACCTTAAACGGCTTGTTAGCTTTCTCGTTTACGCTCAACTCTCAAAATGCAATTTTCACTAACAAATAAATTAACTTCAGTTCCATGCTTTAAAGCCCCGCCATTTTTAATGGTTTTGTTATAACAAGGTGTGACTAAGAAGTGGTCTATTTCAAATTTAATCCCCCCAACTGATATAAGGTCACCTTCAGTGTGCCCATCTTTTGGTTGAACTCTTAAAACCTCAATTTCCCCACTAATCATTTCAAATTCACCTTTAGCGAACTTTTTATGAACATTATAATGTTTTGAAGCCACTGCATATAATAAAAAACAAGCCATTAAGGTGGCTGTAGCTCCCCAGAATAGGCCAAACTTTCTCTTTTTCATTGTTTTATTTTTTAGTGCATAAAAGAAAAATACAGGACCCAGTATCAAAAACGCCAGCGGTACTCTGATATCTTCGAAACTTGGAAAAGGGGATATTTGAAATATAGTTTCCATACACTCATTATTTTTGAGAAAGCTAACAATTTTGTCTACGACATTTGTCGTTTTATAAACCGACAAATGTCCATATATTACAACGCATTTATCTTAACCATCAAATAAACACCTGTAAACAATTAGTTAACTGAAAATTATTTTTAATCAGTGCGAAAATACACCGAAATGGTGGAGATCAGTAATATTGGACAAAACAACAAGCACTGTCTATATATACAGTTAATTTTTACTAGAGATTCATATCATGAAATCACCTTTTTTAACTATGATAGCCGAACAAATGTATCTAAAGCGTTATGCTAAAAGTACCATTAAAGCGTATTTATACTGGATAGCTTCGTTTATTCGTTTTAACTCTATGAAGCACCCAACAACGATGGGAGATAATGAGGTCGAACTTTTTTTAAATCACTTAGTCAACCAGCAAAATGTTGCAGCTAACACTCAAACACAAGCCTTAAATGCGTTGAGCTTTTTATTTAAAGTATGGAAAATAAACTAAACAGCTACTCTAATTGAACAAGCAAAACGACCATCAAATGAGCCACCATTACCCCTGCCTCTATATTACACACATAAAAAAGCCCCGCTTGGTTTTAAACAAACGAGGCTCCACACTAATTTTTTAATCAAGAATAAAAGCGCCGATACAGCGGGCGCTTTGCATCATTGAATTTTATTGATTAACTACACTTTTAAGTGGGTTAACTGGTTGTGCGTTGTCATCTAATAAGTTCATGTCAAAGTCGAACTCATCAACGCGAATCGCTTTTTCACGCTTTTTGTTGTAATCAATTAGTTGCGCATGTTCATCCGCAGTAATTACATTTGCCGCTAATGCGTTATCTAGCGTAATGGCAAAACGTGTACCTGGTTTAATCGTTTTAGCGCGCAGCGCTTTTTTAACTTTGGCCAGTTCAACAAGTGATGCCATTTTAGCTTTATAAGCTTGCTCGTTAATGTGATGACCGTCGCCTTCTACAGGCTTAACTAAATGCGTAATTTGCGCTTTAAATGCGGTATCAAGCTGTGCTTGTTTTGCTAATTCACGAATTAAGTCGTCGCTAATTTTTGGCATTTTAGTTGAGTAGTTCATTGTTACAAAACGAATAAACTTACGAGTACCACTTGCAGGGAAGTTATCTAAAAACTTATGCAGTGCTTCTTCAGCGCTTTGTAGTGCAAAACGTGTCGCATAGTGGAAGTACGGCGCTGCTTGCTCGCGCTCGCTGCTTGCTACTTTTTGCTCGTAATACTTAATTGATGCCATTGCCGCGTATAAAAAGCTCATTACATCGCCTAAACGTGCTGATAGCATTTCAGCCTGCTTTAACTTACCGCCAAGTACGAGTAACGAGAAGTCAGCATACACTGCTAATTTTGCAGATAGTTTATGCACGGCTTTTTCGTATTCACGTACTTCTGGTAATGCAGAGTTTGCACTTGCAGTAAATGGTAAAACACCTAAACGGAACGCACGTAAGCTATTTGCTGTGCTGTAACCAATTGTTTTACGCAAAATGCCGTTAAACTCTTTATCTGCACCTTTATCTTCACTATGGATTGATTCAACCATAGATTGTAAATAAGGGTGACAACGCATAACACCTTGACCAAAAATCATCAGGTTACGTGTAAGAATGTTCGCGCCTTCTACTGTAATTGCAATAGGCTGTGCTACGTAACCGCTTGCAAGGGTATTTTGTGGACCATTTTGAATCGCTTTACCCGCTTGAATATCCATTGCAGAGTCTAATACGTCGCGGCCAAGCTCGGTCATGTGGTATTTAGCTATTGCTGTAACAACCGATGGTTTTAAGCCCATGCCCAGGCCTTCAGTTGTCAGCACGCGCATTGCTTCTTGAAGGTATGTTTTACCTGCAATGTCTGCTAGTTTTTCTTGAATACCTTCAAATTGACCAATTGCTAAACCAAACTGCTCACGCACTGCTGCGTATTCAGATGCTGATTTAAACGCCACTTGTGATGTACTTACACCTAGTGCAGGTAATGAAATACCACGCCCTGCACCTAAACAGCTAACCAACATTTGCCAACCACGACCGATGTTTTTCTGGCCGCCAATAATAAAGTCCATTGGTACAAATACTTTGTTACCACGTGTAGTACCGTTATAAAAACGAATACCCATTGGGTCATGGCGGTTGCCAAGCTCTACACCTGGGTGATCTTTAGGAATAAGCGCACAGGTAATACCTAAGTTTTCTTTGCCGCCTAGTAAACCTTCTGGATCCACTACTTTAAATGCTAAACCAAGTACCGTAGCGATTGGTGCCAGTGTGATGTAACGCTTATCCCATGTGATCTCAAGGCCAAGTACTTCTTCGCCGTTGTACATGCCTTTGGTGACAGTACCAATATCTGGAATGCCACCTGCATCAGAGCCCGCCTCTGGGCTTGTTAATGCAAAACATGGAATGTCTCTGCCGTTTGCTAAACGCGGTAAGTAATGCGCTTGCTGCTCTTGTGTACCAAAGTGAAGTAATAATTCACCTGGGCCTAAAGAGTTAGGAACCATAACAGTTACCGCTACTGCAGAGCTTTTAGTTGCAATGGTTGCCACAATAGTCGAGTTTGCATAAGGGCTAAACTCTAAACCGCCAAACGATTTAGGAATGATAAGCGAGAAGAAACGCTCTTTTTTCAAAAATTCTAATATGTCATCTGGTAAGTGAATACCGTTTTGAATAACTGAATCGTCAATCATGCCTAGTAGCTCTTGTACTGGGCCATCTAAGAATGCTTGCTCGTCTGCACTTAGGGTAGCAGCCGGCACATCGCGTAGTGCGCTAAAATCTGGCTTACCTTGATAGATAGACCCTTCTAACCACACATCACCCGCGTCTAGCGCTTCTTGTTCAGTGATTGAAATACTTGGTAATACTTTTTTTAATTTTGTACGTAAACTCATGATTGAACTCATCCGACCAGATAAATAATACCTACATTACGTCATAAAAATCAGTTTAGATCAATTACTCTATTCAATTAATTAACAGTTTTTTCAATTTATTTTCTTTACGGTGACGTAAACTGTTGAAACTAAAAGGCTTACACTTGTGCGCTGAAATACCTCTATTTGGCAACAATTAAGCCCCATACTCATAAAAAGCTATTTTTTAGGCATAAAAAAACGCAGCCACTTGGGCTGCGTTTTTAAAATAAGGTGGGCAACGTTAATTGCTTATTTGCACAACGTGTTTGCCTGTAAAGCCACCCGCTATTTGGTTATTTAAGGCAGCACTGACTGAGTCAGCAGTAAAGTCAACCGCAGTGATTGCCGGTGTTTTAATATCGCCCGATAGCGCGCCTTCAAGCAATAAATTGCCCATAAAACTTAAGCGCTGCTGTGCACATAAACTATTGGCAAGCCACGCACCACCAATAGACACCACACTAATATTAGGCGCTCGGTGGTACATTAAATCTTGATCAAAATGAGGCAGCGAGTTTAAACACGCGATACGCCCGCAAAAGCGCATTAATTCAATATTTCTAAGCGTTGATTCACCGCCCATGGTATCAATTACAGCATCAAACCCTTGCGGGCCAAGCTCGCGGCGAATTTTGTCGCGTAACTTTTTGTCGTTATAATCAAATACCACATCGGCACCTAGCTGCTTTACCAGCTTGTGATTACGCTTTGAAGCGGTGGTAAATACATCGGCACCGCGTTGTTTAGCATATTGAATGGCAAACTGCCCTACCGCACCAGAGCCACCTTCGATTAGGATTTGGTCGCCCTCAGTAATTGCAATTTTATCTAAGCTAATAAGGGCGGCCATACCAGCACACGGTAACGTAGCAGCCTTTGCAGGGCACAGCCCATCGGGCACAACCGATACAGCAAAGTTAGGCACCGTGGTGTATTCACTCAGTACCCCTTGCTTACCTATATTGGCATGCCACATTACTCGTTCGCCAACCCCAGGAAACACACCTTTGTTAGCTTTAACTACCACACCAACGGCGTCTAGGCCTAAAATATGAGGGTATTGCCACTTACAAAATCCCGTTTTAGCAAAATAGGCATCAGCAGGATTAAGGCCTACATACTCAAGCTTTACCAACAATTCGTTGTCGGCGCACTCGGGTATATCAACCTCTACATCTTGCAAGCGTATTTGCTCATCTGGTTGTGATAAAACAACAGCGCGCATTGTTTGTAAGGTGCTGCCTTGATGTGATAATTCAGTATTGCTCATTCAATTAACTCTACCTATTTTGTACTGCTCAGTGCATAGCTCCATTGGCCGTTAAATGCCTGATAAGCATTCACTTTAGCAAGCAATGTAGCAATAGTTGTGTCAACAGCGTTTTCTTGTGCCATTAAAACATCCTGGCGTGCATCTAACAACTCTAAGTACGGTATTTGGCCTTCTTCGTACATCGCCTGTGCTTGTAAAAATGCTTTATTTGCAAAGCCATAGCGCTGTTTAGCATAACGCTCTTGCTGTTGTTGATTGACCAACATTTGCAATGAAAGTTCACTTTGAGTCACCGCATTTAATACTATTTGCTGATAGTCGCTGTAGGCAGCTTCATTTAAAAACTGCTGTGCGTCGCGCTGGGCAAGGAGTGCGGGGTAACTTAATATTGACCATTGCAACTGGGGGGCTACTTGCCATTGCTGATCAGTATTTTTTAAGCCCGTGCTGTCTATGCTCACTACACCTGCAAAGGCTGATAAGCTAATATCAGGTAGTAAGGCTTTACTTGCCGCCACACTTAAGCTGTTGGCTTGGCTAAAATCATACAATGCACGGCTTATATCAGGGCGCAGGGCAATGGCGCTATTGGCATTTTTAAGCGCAACGCTAAAGCTTTGCTCCAGCAGGTTTTGCTCATTGTCTATCACAATGTCTTGCGCAAGCTTACCTGTAAGCACTGCTAAAGTAGATAAGTCGCTGTATTTTGCATACTCAATAGCGGGCATTAGGGCTTCTTGCTGCCTAAGCTGTGCCATCGTACGGTTTAGGTCAAGCTCGTTGGCAACGCCTTCATCTACACGTGCTTGAAGTACCTCAATGCTTTGCTCTAATGCGTTAATTTGCATGGCTATAATGTGTTGTTTTTCAACATTACCTTGATAGCTTACAAAACCTTTAACAACAGACGATACCACTTCAATTTGCAGTGAACGTACTTGCTCTGCTTGGCTCATGGCCGATGCATTTGCAGCATCAACCAAAGCAGTAATACGGCCAAATAAATCTAACTGCCAATCAAGTGCTATGTTAGCACTCGATTGACGGTCAAACACACTCGGTGCATCGCTTCGTGCTGCGCCAATACTTACCCCGCCTTGGGGTAAATATTGCGCTTTTTGCTCACCAAGTCGGGCAAGGGTACTTTTTAGCGTTAATTGGCTTGTTTGCAAATTGTAGTTATTGGCAAGTGCGCTATTAACCAAAGCATTTAGCTGCTTTGACTCTAACTTGTGCCACCAATTTGTTTCATCTGCTATGGCAACATTGCTGGCAATATTTGCTTGAGCTACAAAACCGTTAATAGCGTTTTGCTCGCTTTGTGTATCTATTTTGCTAGCGCAACCAGATAAAAAAGCAGCCACTAACACAGTACTTAACGTTAAGCACGTTTTGATAGGTTTAGCGATTAAATTAGTCATGCGATAACCCCTTTGCTTTTTGCTGCTTTTTCACAACTAACATGTAAAATACAGGTGTAAATAATAAGCCAAACACCGTTACCCCTATCATGCCTGCAAACACCGCGTTACCCATTGCGTGGCGCATTTCGGCACCTGCCCCCGTTGCAAGTACTAGTGGTACAACCCCAGCTGTAAAGGCAATTGAGGTCATTAATATTGGACGTAAACGCATACGACACGCCGCTAATATTGCCTCAAAGTGCGTTAACCCACCGCCATGTTGGTCGCGGGCAAATTCTACCATTAATATGGCGTTTTTAGAGGCGAGTGCCACCAGTACAATTAATGCAATTTGAGTAAATATATTATTGTCTGAGCCTACAAACCACACACCTAATAGTGCTGAGAAAATAGTCATAGGCACAATTAATATTATGGCCAGTGGTAAACGTAAACTTTCGTACTGCGCAGCAAGCACCATAAATACAAGCAACACAACTAATGGGAATACATAAACCATGGTGTTACCTGCAAGTACTTGTTGGTACGTTACTTCTGTCCACTCGTACTCAATACCTGTTGGCAGGTTGTCGGCTAATATTGTTTCAATAGCAGTTTGTGCCTGATCAGAGCTATAACCGGGGGCTGGGCTGCCGTTTAGTTCTGCACTTGGGTAACCGTTGTAATGCATTACACGGTCAGGTCCTATTGTTGGTGTAACTGTCAGTACCGAGCCAAGCGGCACCATATTTCCTGCACTGTTACGTACTTTTAGGTTAAGGATTTGCTCAGGATCAAGGCGAAAATCAGCATCAGCTTGCGCATTAACCTGATAAGTACGACCAAACATATTAAAGTCATTCACATACACAGAACCTAGGTATATTTGCAATGCGTCAAATACTTCATCAAGAGGAATACCTTGAATAAGCGCTTGCTCGCGGTCTATATCAATATCCATTTGCGGTACTTGAATACGGAAACTTGAATATAAGCCCATTAACGCGGGGTCTTGCTGCGCCTTACCAATAATGGTTTGCAAACTATTAAATAGTGCATCAAAGCCTTTATTTGCTCTATCTTCAATTTGCAGCTTAAAGCCACCTGTTGTGCCTAAACCTTGAATTGGTGGCGGCGGAAATACAGCCACAAACGCTTCATCAATAGCTGCAAAACGCTGATTTAGCTGCGCGGCAATTGCCATCGCTGATTGACTAGGGTCGGTACGTTTATCAAAGCTCTCAAGTGGCGTAAATACAATGCCGCTATTTGGGCTGTTAGTAAAACCGTTTACCGATAAGCCTGGAAACGCCACGGTGTGTGCAACGCCTGGTACTTCTAATGCTATTTTTTGCATTTGCGAGAGCACATCTTCGGTACGGTCTAAACTGGCTGCATCTGGCAATTGCGAAATCGCAACTAAATATTGCTTATCTTGCTGTGGAATAAAGCCACCGGGTACGGTATCAAACAATTTAATTGTACCGCCCACCAGCGCAACATAGGCCACCATAACAATAACGCTCATACGTATAAGCTTTTGTACCAGCTTTTCGTAGCCTTTAGCACCACGGTCAAACACGCGGTTAAACGGTTTAAATAACCACGCACCAAACAGTTTATTAAGTAAACGCGTGAATGCATCTGGTTTTGCATCGTGCGACTTTAATAATAATGCCGATAGCGCAGGCGACAGGGTTAAGGAGTTAAACGCCGAAATAACAGTCGAAATAGTAATTGTTAGTGCAAATTGCTTATAAAACTGACCCGATAAACCGGTAATAAATGCAGTAGGAATAAATACCGCACACAGCACTAACGCTATCGCAATAATTGGCCCGGTTACTTCGCTCATAGCAACACGTGTTGCCTCTAAAGGCGAAAGCCCTTGTTCTATATTTCGCTCTACGTTTTCAACAACAACTATCGCATCATCAACTACAATACCAATTGCCAGAACCAAGCCAAACAGCGAAAGCGTATTAATAGACACGCCTAGCCATTGCATTACAGCAAACGTACCAATTAATGATACAGGTACTGCAATCAGTGGAATAATAGATGCGCGCCATGTTTGTAAAAATACAATTACAACGATAACAACTAATACTATTGCCTCTAGCAATGTAGCGATTACCGCATCAATTGAACCACGTACAAACACAGTGGGGTCATATACAATGTCGTACTCAACACCCGTTGGGAAATCTTCTGACAAACGCGCCATTGTCTCACGTACTTGGTCTGAAAGCTCAATTGCATTTGAACCTGGGCGTTGAAAAATAGGCATTGCAAGTGCTGGCTGGTTATCCATTTCAGCGCGAAGTGCGTACGTATCTAGACCTAAATCAACACGGGCTACATCAGATAAACGTGTTAACTGGCCTTCGTCACCTACTTTAATAATAACGTTTTCAAACTCTTCAACACTGTTTAAACGCCCTTTTACGTTTAACAAAATTTGAAATTGGCTGTCGTTAGAAATTGGCTGTGCACCTAAGCTACCCGCTGCAACTTGCTGATTTTGCGAGCGCAAAGCAGCCACAACATCGGTGGCTGTAAGCTCACGCGCTGCTAATGCATCTGGGTTTAACCACACACGCATAGAGTACTTACCACCACCAAATAAACGAATATCACCTACACCCGGTAAACGGGCGATCTCATCTTTAATATGAATGTCGGCATAGTTAGATAAATACGCTGTGTCGTGGCTGTTTTCAGGCGAGTATAAATGCACCACCATGGTTAAATCGGGTGATGATTTTTCGGCTACTACACCTAAGCGCTGCACCTCTTCGGGCAAACGTGGTAATGCACTGTTTACACGGTTTTGTACTTGCACTTGTGCACGGTCTAGGTCGGTGCCTAATGCAAAGGTTACCGTAAGTGTCATACGGCCATCGCTGGTGCCTTGAGAAAACATATACAGCATGTTTTCGGTGCCGTTAATTTCTTGCTCAAGCGGCGTTGCCACAGTTTGCGCAATAACGGTTGGGTTAGCACCTGGGTAATTTGCTGTTACCACAACAGTAGGTGGCACAACCTCTGGGTATTCACTTACAGGAAGTTGAAACAGTGAAATACCACCAGCAATTAAAATAACCAACGACAGCATGGCTGCAAAAATTGGTCGCTCAATAAAAAAGTGTGAAAATTTCATCAATAAACCTTATTGCTTAGCCATTAGCTGCGCGTTGTCGTTTGACAATGTAAAAGCCACGCCGCTTGTATCAATTGTTACTGTATTTGGCGAAATTGGCATACCTGGGCCTACACGTGCTGGGCCATTTACCGCAATAATATCGCCTTCGTTTAGGCCAGCAGTAACAGCGCGTAACGCACCATAGCGCTCGCCTACTTCTATTAATTTGTATTCAAGCACGTTGTTTTCACCAACGGTTAACACAAAGCGATTTTTTAAATCGGTGCCAATAGCACGCTCAGGAATAATTACTTTTTCACTCACTTCGTTTGCTGCCAATTTAACGCGAGCAAAAGAACCTGCGCGTAGTTGATTGTTATCTTGTTCAAATACCGCACGTACACGTAAAGTACCCGTTGCTGAATTAATTTGGTTATCAATGAAATTAATATAGCCTTGGTAAGCAAACTCTTTTTGCCCTACTTTTTGCATAACAACTGTTTGTCGGCTTTGTGCGGTTACATCGTTAAAGGCGCTATTCCAAGTACGCTCATCAACATCAAAGTAGGCATACATTGCTTTATTAGAAACAATTGACGTTAATACACTTTGGCCCGCTAATACGTTATTACCTTTGGTAATATTTGCGCGCGAGATAACACCATCAATCGGCGAAACCACTGATGTAAATTCTAAATCGAGCTTTGCAGAGGTAAGCTGTGCTTGCAGCGCTGCAAGTTGTGCTTCGCGCTGGCGAAGCGTTGAGGTACGCGCCTGTGCTTGTTCTGTTGAAATAGCTTTACGCTCTAATAAGCGCACTGCTCGTTTGTCTTCACTTTTTGCTTGTTCAAGTGCAGCTTCTGCGCTGTGTATTTGCGCTTCTAGGCTTGCTACAACCGCTGCAAAGGGGCGCTCATCAAGTTGAAACAACACATCGCCTTGCTTAACAACATCACCTTCTTTAAATTCAATGCTATCAATCACCCCAGATACACGCGGCATCAGCGCAACTTCTTGCGGCGATTCTAAACGCGTGGTGTAGGTGTGCCAGCTTTGTACTGGTTTAATTAAAACTTGTGCCACATCGATAGGTTGCAATTGTTGTTGCTGCGCATTAGGTGCGCTCTCATCGGCACAGCCCGCTAAGGATAGAGTTGCCGCAGCTAATGCAGCAGCAATTAAATGTTTATTCATGAAGACGCTCCTTTATTTATTTACCTGGCATGTTACGGACTATACTTGCGGACAAAAACCATAGATTTATAAATTCATTAATGCCAAAATGGCATCAATAACATTTATTGGGTGATCATAATGGATACAACAAGCCGGCTTTTAATGCTGCTTGAAGTGGTAGAACAAGGCTCTTTTGCCAAAGCTGCAGAAATAAGAAACATAGACCGTTCTGTTATATCTAAACAAATCAGTCGATTAGAGGACGAGCTAGGTGTTAGGTTATTAAACCGCACCACCCGTTCGTTTTCGTTAACGGCGGCGGGCGCTGAAATGATTAAAAAAGCGTCAGAGCTAAGAGAGCTACTTGGTGAAACCGTACGTATGGCCGAAAACTACCACTTAGAGCCACGCGGTGTGTTAAAGGTTACCTCGTCAACATTAATTGGTCGGCGTTATTTACAACCTGTGCTTAACGACTTTCAAAAACGTTTTCCACAAGTAGAAGTAGAACTGCGCCTCGACGATAGGCTAGTTGATATTGTATCTGAAGGGTTTGATTTAGCATTTAGAATTGGTGAGCCTAAAGACTCCTCATTAATTGCCCGTAAAATTGCCCGTAACAGGCTGCTTATTGTAGCCGCCCCTGAATTTATAAAAACCTATGGTATGCCACAAACCATAGAAGAGCTGGTGCAGTTACCCGCTGCAAGTTATGCAAGTAACGCTATGCGCGTAGAAACCATAGATTACTACGATAGTAAAGGTGAGCCGTGCGAGCTAAAAATAAAAAGCGTGTACAGAGCAAACGACGCTGAAGTACTGCTAATGAAAGCTATTTCAGGGACTACCTACTTTGTTGCGCCAGCATTTATTATCGATAAAGAAATTACACAAGGTCAATTGGTGCCCATTTTAACGGATGTTAAGTTAAAAGAGTTTAGCCATATGTATGCGGTGTATCCACACAGAGACTTACCGGTAAGAACACGTTTATTTTTTGATGCAGTGAGAGAATTCCTAGGTAAAGACAAACCAATTTGGGAAAACAACATCCCAAATTTTGAGCAAATGTACTAGCCTCGTACTTAGGCTATTTGAGGCTCTTCAATCAGGTTGGCATTTGCTTGAAAGTACACTTTATTGCGGCCATATTCTTTTGCTTTATACAGTTGTTTATCTGCTTTAATTACAAACTTTTCAAGCGTGTCGCCTTGGCGATACTTAACAACGCCGATACTGGCAGTTACATTTATTTTTAGTCCATCAATCTCAAATGCCGTATTGTTGAGTTTTTCTCTTATGGTTTCGGCCATTGCCAATGCATCACTTTGTGACGCAAAAGAATGTAGTAAAGCAAACTCTTCCCCGCCCACTCTAAATACATACCCTTTTGCCAATACAACCCTTAATAAAGTGGCGACTTCAATTAGCACTTTATCACCTACTGCGTGGCCATGGGTGTCGTTAACCTGTTTAAAAAAGTCTAGGTCGAGTAAAAACAAATAAAGTTGCGACTTATCTTTAAGCTCTACTGCAAAGTAATGGTTCATTGATAAACGGTTTGCAGCCCCGGTAAGTGGGTCTAACAAGGCCAGATTTTTCAGCCGCTTAGACGATAAAGCACGACTGCCTTCAAATACATGAGAAATGGCCCAAATGCTGATATAAACAAAGGCAAGATTTAAACTGAAGTTAAGCGTCGTTAGAGGAAGTTGCGATGCTTTGGTTAATAATATGGCTCCCTGGAGTACAAATAACAAAGCCGATAATACAATGCCATAGCGCTTACCTAACAGTAGGTAATACAACACAGGTAACGCAAACGACCACACATACAAACCATTTATTGGCTTTGCTAAATAATTACCTAATACAATAACAAAGGTGACAAATATGCACATAACAACAGATTGCCATACTTCTAGTGCGTGTGTGTTTAAGCGGTGGTAGGTGTAGGCACAAAATACAGTGAGCGCTATTTCTAAATAGCCTAATAACGCAAAGTTATTTAAAAAAATATTAAACGCAGCAAAAAACAATGAGACAAAACCAAAACACAAGCACATCCATTTCAGAACGTTTCTTCTTAATGATTTAGTGCTACTAAGTGCTGCTATATCCATTCAAAAAACTTAAAATAATAAAAAATTCAGTGTAACCTTAAAATTAAATATAACAAGTAGCTAAACAGGTAAAAACAGTCATTTTATCAAACTGTGTAGCGAAAACAGTAAACTCAGTAACGAATTACACTACATTTACGCCTTTACCCACCTAACATAGATAAGTTTGTAGTGACCCCGGTGTTACCTTGGTGCAATAAGTGCGTTGGTTTTTTTGTTTTTATATAACGCGCTAACTGATCAATTAATGCCTGATTAGTGTTATCACTCATGTATTCTCTAAGTGATATACCCTGCTCAGAAAACAAACATAAATGCAGTTTCCCCAGTGATGAAATTCTTAGCCTGTTGCAGGTAGCACAAAAGTCACTACTGTAAGGCATTATTAACCCTATTTTGCCTAAATAATCAGGATGGAAAAACTCTTGCGCAGGCCCCGCCGTTACATCGCGTATAATGGGCTGCCAACCAGCGCGAAGCAACTGCTCTTTTATGGATTGCCCCGATATATGGTTAGCATCAAAAAATGCTTTATTGTCGTTTGTTTGCATTAGCTCAATAAAACGCATCGTTACGGGCCTGTGCTTTAAATACGCTAAAAAAGGTTCAAGGGCACGGCCATTGTACTGTTTCATTAGTACGCTGTTTATTTTTACTGAATCTAAGCCGCTCTCTAGGGCCGTGTCTATTCCTTTCATAACCGTGGCAAACTTATCATTGCCGGTAATGGTATTAAACATACGTGGGTCTAGGCTGTCGATGCTAACATTTATTGCATTGAGCCCAGCGTGTACCCAATCTTTAACATGTTTATGCATCGAGTAACCATTTGTAGTGGCGGCTATTTTGGTAATACCTTGGGTGTCTTTTGCCGCACGAATTACATCTATAAAATCTTTTCTGAGGGTTGGCTCACCGCCAGTAATGCGTAACTTTGATATGCCATGATGAGCAAAGGCGTTTACGGTGTTGCTAATTTCGTTAAGTGAAAGGAAGTCTCGGTCGTGATCGCATTGATAACCATCCGGCAAGCAATACACACACTTAAAATTACATACATCAGTAATAGATAAACGCAGATAACTAAATTTTCGCCCTGCTGGGTCGACTAGCATAAAAAAGCCTTTAACATTTTAATAATTCATCGCTAAGTTCAAAGCACGTAAAGCCTGTGCCTTACGCGCTTTGTTAGCACTTAACTAGGCCGTAAGACCTGCTTTAAGCTCATTGGGTTTCATGGGTAAATTACGTAACCGCACACCAACTGCATTAAATACCGCATTTCCAATAGCTGGCGCAACCCCAATTACTCCAGGCTCACCTAAGCCCATTGGAAACTCATCACTTTGTACAAACTCTATGTCCATATCGGGCACATCTTGCATTCTAAGTGGTAAGTAAGTGTTAAAGTTAGTGGCTGCTACTTGTCCGTTTTGGTAATTATTTGATTCATGTAACGCAAGGCTTGTGCCCCACAATAACGAACCTTCAAGCTGGGCTAGTGCACCATCAGGGTGAACAATTAAACCTGCATCTACCACGGCGTAAAGCTTCTTAAGCGTAATTTTGCCATCGCTTTTATTTACGTGCACATGGGCTGCTGTGGCAATCCACGCTGGCATATTACGCTCTTGGCCTGAACTTACTGAAAAACCAATGCCTTCATTTTCACCCAGCTTAACATTTGCGACCTTTGCTGACACTTTTTTAAGTACCGCATTTAAGCGCAGCGCTCCGCCCACGCTTTCAGGGGCTTTACCTGCTTGTTTACCTTTGCCATCGAGCATTGATAAACGAAACTCAACCGGATCAATCCCTTGTTTGTGCGCTATTTCGTCGATAAAAGACTCTAGGCTCCATGCTATCCAGCCAGGTCCTACCGAGCGAAGCCAACCAGGGGTAAATGTGCTTTGCGCTAATTCGTTATTAATTGCGCGGGCACGGTGGTTATCCATGCTGTACCAGTGATCGGCTCCAGAGGCTGAAAATGCATCAAACTTACCTTTGCCATCAACCCCTGGTGATAGAAAGCCAAGGGCCATTGCTTTTGTTGGCCAACCTGCTGCAAAAGCATGCTCCATTGCACTGAGCTCGCCATTTTCATTAAACGAAGCTGTTAATTTAGCTGTAGAGGCAGAGCGTGATTGATCAAATAAGCTATCGTCTGCGCGCGTAAATACCAGTTTTACGGGTTTGCCAATTGCTTTGGCTGTTAATGCTGCAGGCACAGTCCAATCACCAAATAAACGACGCCCAAATCCACCGCCTAAATAATAAGGGCGAATAATAACGTTATTTTGTTCAACCTCTAACGCCTTGGCCAATGCAGGTAGTGTTAAAGACTGCCACTGATTACCGGTATGGATAATCCACTTGTCTTGTTTAAACTCTGCCACCGCGTTAAGCGGCTCTAATTGATAATGGCTTGCTGTTGCTGTGGTGTACAGTGACTCAAGCGACTGCGTTGCCTCAGCCTGCATTTTAGCGATATCACCTTCATTAACAAATAAGGTACCAGCGTTGCTATCGTTACATAATTTTTCGCCCAGGGATTGAATATCGGCCTCTGTAACATTAGCTGTTTGCCCTTTTTTATAAGTTACTTTTAGCGCATCTACCGCTTTAATAGCACTGGGGTAATTGTCAGCTAAAACCACCACCCAGCCTTGTACGGTATTACTCGGGTCGTTTAAAATTTCAAACCCTTTATAGCCTTTTATTGCTTTTGCAGCGCTATCGTCCACCTGTGTCACTTCACTACCATAGCGTGTTGGTGGGATCACAGGGCGCGCATACACCATGCCTTCAAGCTCTACATCTATACCGTATACGGCAGTACCATTTGTTTTTGCCGGAATATCAAGCGCTTTAAAGTCTTGTTTTAAACCCGTTAAGTGGCGTTTATTGGCAGGCTTTAACGGCAGTTTTGCAACTTCTTCACTGCTAAAGGTACGGTTAAACTCACCATTTTTAACAATATCGGCATAACTGAGCGATTTATCGCCTGCAATTATGCGCCCTTTACTTGCGTGGCACTGCTCAGGCTTAACCCCCAGCATACTAGCTCCAGCGTCTATAAGGGCTATACGCCCCGCAGCGCCAGCTTGTGAAAGCGGCTTAAAGCTTTGAAATACAGACCACGAGCCACCTGTAACCATGTAGCCCCACTTTTCGTGCGTATCTACATACGTGATTGATACTTTATCCCAGTCGCACTCAAGCTCATCTGCCACAATACGCGCTAAGGCGGTGCCTACGTGTTGGCCCATTTCAGCTTTGGCAATACTAACGACTACTTCACCTTGCTGGTTCATAGTCCACCAAATTGTGGGTGAAAACGATTGTTGTGCAATCGACTCTTTGGCGCTAAGTTCACCTGAAAATAAAGCCGGAGCAAATGCCATAACCAGGCCAGCAGTTGCTGTACTAATCATAAAAGAGCGACGGTTTAAGTCTACGGTTTCGGTATTTTTTTGAAATAGTTTTTTCATTGTCGGCTCCAGTTACACGTCTAGCTCTTTGGGGTTAAACATTTGTACTGCACTTTGCGATTCATCAGCTGCACGTTGTATAGCCGATTTAATACGCTTGTACGCCATACAGCGGCAGTAGTTGCCATTCATATGATTTACTATTTCTTGATCTGTTGGATTTGGATTGTCTGCTAATAACGTAGCAGCTTGCATAATTTGCCCCGATTGACAGTAACCACACTGAGGTACTTGCTCATCGACCCACGCTTTTTGCAGCGGGTGCGCGTTGTTTAGCCCTTCAATGGTCGTAATGTTTTTTCCTGCCACTGCGCCAACGGGTAATACACACGAGCGCGTTGCTTGCCCATCTAGATGCACTGTACATGCACCGCACATAGCAATACCACAACCAAACTTAGTTCCTTTTAACCCTATTTCATCGCGAATAACCCACAGCAAAGGTGTATCTGCACTTGCTTGCGATTTAACCTCTTTGCCATTAACTGTAAACGTCACCATAGCTTGCCCCTTGATTAAGCCTAAATAAAATTAAAGTAACGCATGACCCATACACGTTACTTTTTATACCACCGTACGTTGAAACTATTACGCTTTGCATTGCAGCGCACATTTAAAATGCGCGCTGGCATAACTGTTAAAAATTTAATCTCGTTTTGAACGTTTAACCTAAAGTTTAGGCTATATTTTTTAGTTTATTCGCTTACAGTTAGGTTGTTGTTATTATTAATAAACTGCTTTAATTGCTGTTGAGTGTCGATATCTGTGCTTGCCTGCTTAAGTAAAATGGTATTAACGTCAACCTGTGTATCGCGCAGCAAATGTTGAGCGCCTTTATCGCAATTTAGCGCTGCTAGAGTTTTAAAATCACAGGCAGGAAATACAGCAGGTACGCCAATGCGCTCGCCATAATCAGCGCACCAGCGCGAGGGGTTGTTGTTAAAATGAGTAATTAAAGTATTTATGTGTGTAGCACTAAGCTCAACCTGATCCGCCAGCATAAATAAAATCCCCTCTAATGAGTGCACCTTACTTATAGTGTGTGTTGCCAGCGCAATGGATTTTCCTAAGCCTATTTGCCAGTGTGGGTTATGCAGTATTTCAACATTGTTATAGCCACGTAACGCGTGTTCAATTTGCGCATGCCAAGCACCGCTAATAACGTATATGGGTAATGTGTCATCACCTTGTAAGGTATCTACGGCGCGGCAAATCATTGGTTTATTACCTACATCGGCTATAAGCTTACAGCCGTTAAAGCGCGACGATTGCCCAGCGGCTAAAATAACCTTTGCTATGCGCACCTTAGTTACCCCAATTACTTAACGATGTAGCATCTGTATTAGCAAATACCGCATGAATTTCGCTAATGAGCGATAAAGCTATGCTCTCTGGCGAGTCGCCGCCCAAATTAAGCCCAACAGGACCAAATACAGGCGCTACTACCTTATCTACACTTGTATTTGCATGCTCAAACACTTGCGCTCGGCGATGTGCAGGCCCCAGTAATCCCATGTACTTTAGTTGGCTTTGCTCAAGTGCGGCTAACGCCTGTGAGTCAAGCTCTACACTGTGGGCCATTAAAACAGCGGCATCCACTTTGTGCTGTTCGCAAAATTGTTTAAGCTGCGCAGCTGGGCAACGCAAAATATTATCGGCCTGCTTAAAGTAGTCTCTTTTAGCATTTGCAGCTCGGCTATCCCATACACTTACCATCCACCCGAGTTGTTTAGCAAACGCGTATACCGGTATCGCATCAGCGCCACCGCCAACAATTAATAAATGTGCGCTGGGGTAAATAGCCACCTCTAAACGTTGGACTTTATCTTGCTCTAAAAGCGTTGCTTTGCGGTTTAAAGATAAGTTGTGCTGCTGCGCCACGGTTTTAAAAACGCCAGACCCCTTTGCCACCAAAGGTTTAATTTGCTGTGTGTAGTGCCCCGATTGCTTATTTTTAAGCGCATTAAACATGCTATCTAGTTGTAAGTATTCGTTTTCACTATTAACGCTTTGCAAAATAATATGCACCACACCACCACAGCCAATTCCTAGCTGAAATGTTAAGTCGTCTTCATCGGTTGCATCATAGGTAATAGTTTTAGAATGTAATGTGGTCATAACCTGTTTGGCGTGGCGCTGAATATCAGCCTCTAAACAGCCACCCGAAAGCATGCCTAAGCGCTGGCCAAGGCTCGAAATAAGCATCATCGCGCCCAATTTTCGATAGCTAGACCCTTCAATTTGGTACAAGGTTGCGAGCACCCATTGTTGTTCATCACGAAGCGGATACCACGTATTGAGCATTCCTTTTAAATCAGTAACCATAAACTGCAGCCATTACAAACCTTAATATGCGCGCGTTTTAATTATCACCATGGTGTCGCTTTGCTTCATTTGTTAGATATAACGAGGATAATCAAGCAACAAAAAAGTGAGAAGCGTACGTGATATATTTTAAAATCGATCAGATAGGACGTTATTAAATATGAAATATTATCTTAGCATTTATCGAGGGCGAGGTGACCTGTGTGGATTGAAATTTTTCACTCTAGGTGCAATTAAATCGCCTTCAAAGGCTTTGCCCTGACTAAAAACCAAACTCCCTGCTGTAAATTCATCCACCGCAGTACGCCTCGCGCTAACTTCCTTAATAAGCGTATAATTTATAAAAAGTTACACATGCTTAATTAGCAAACAATACGTTAGCTTTTTGGCTAATGTCAGCCTTGGCTTAAATAAGCATTAATCTTCAATTAAATCGGTGAGCGTATTAATTAGCTCATCAAACTCATTATTTACACTCTCGCGTTGCTGCTCACTCAATGTGGTATTTAGCTCAATAAGTAGGTTTACATAGAGCGCTAAGTTTGCATCATTACTGGCTAATAGTTCTTCGCTCATATACGCTTCTCGCTGTGTAATTACATAGCTTAATTGTTTTACAAATTCAGCCTCACTGAGCGCTTTATTTAAAAGTACTTGCTGCGCTGCATTTAAACGCGTTTGCTTGTACTGATGCCAAAGCAATGAAGAGTCATAATGAGCATTGTTAGCTTGGGTAATAAGCTGCGTTTGCACAGGGGTTAACTTTCCTAGCCATTGTTTGTAGTAATCGAGCTGTCTTTCTAGGCGCTCGCTTTTGCGCTCCTGCGCTGTTAATTCATTAAACTCTTCGTATTCTTCGTTAATTTGCGTTTGGATATTAGCAATAAGCTCTTCGCGCTGCGCATAAGAAAGCGTAAGCCCTAACTGCGCGAGCGGTATATGCGCATGTTCAAGAATGTTTTGAAAATGAGCTCTGGCCAATACCACTTGCGACTTTAGTTGCTGATAGTCTAACTGCTGATTAAATAACCCTTTTAGATTTAGTATATCTTGCTTGTAGGCGGGTAATTGCGTGGTGCGGTGCCACTGCTGGGTTGTGTTAATAATACTTTTGAGTTGCTTGTTTTGCTGCTTATTTAGGTCAATGTAGTCATCTACCCAAAACGATGAAAGCCACGTTAAGTTATTATAAGTAAACGAAGCCGAACAACTACACAAAAATAGCAGACTGAGCGCAATGGCTACGCGCGAAACTTTTATATTTTTTATTTTAAACATGAAATCCTCAACTAACGCTTTCTCTCAAACTTTCACATAAATACGCAAAGATGTTAATTTACTTTAATTGATAATAATTATTATTTACTGTTGACACTCCGTCAAATCTAAATAATAATTAATCGTATAAACAAAGTGTAACGACCTCAGTGCCCAAGGAAGAAATACAGCATGGATGCTGACATTTTGTTTTAAGCGCGTGACTGCTTAATGGCTATTATTTACTCGACCCAAGTAATAGCATAAAAGTTCATCTCTACTTGCTACATTGCTCATATTAGTGACGGTTAATATGACATTAAAAGCGCAGGCTTTGGCTTGCGCTTTTTTACTGCTTTAAATTTTCTGTAATATCTGTATCTTACGCTTATAAACAGCGCATTATTAGCAATATAATTGCTTATTTAAGCTATAATTACCACAACAGCTTGGCTAAGTGTTAAACGAGCATATAATCACCAAAGCGTTAGTATTTCACTTAACCCCAAGCACTTGCACCATTTTATACGTGGCTATTAAATAGTAAGTACAAAGTGTTGCAATAAAACAGGTTTTTATACATACACATTGCAACTATTACCTATTGGAGACATGGCTATGTCACAGTTTAATTTAAAAGCATTAATACTCACTGGCGTTTTGCTTTCAAGCCCATTTGCACATGCAACTCTTGAAGACGGTATAAGAGCTGCCAACGAAGGCGAGTTTGCGACGGCACTAAAAGAATTTGAATATTTAGCTGATAAAGGCTTTGCCCCTGGTATTTACGAACTAGGTAAACTTTACGAGGGCGGCTATGGGGTTACACGCGATTACTTTAAAGCGGCAGAGCTTTATAAAGAAGGCGTTAAAAAAAATCACGCTGACTCAATGTTTGCGCTAGCGGTTTTATACGATGAAGGCAAAGGCGTAAAGCTTGATAAGCAAATGGCGGTTACGTTATTTGAAAAAGCAGCGAAAAAAAACCTCCCCGCCGCACAATTTAATTTAGGTGTTATGTATGCAAATGGCGAGGGCGTAACGCGCGATTATAAACAAGCCAGAACGTGGTACGAAAAAGCCGCTGCTAATAACTACTCACTGGCGCAATTTAATCTGGCGCTCATGTATTTTGAAGGCCTAGGCATGCCAAAAGACTTAGAGAAGTCGTATGTGTGGAACACCATTGCAGAATACAACGGCAACATGCAAGCAAGCCATAGCCGTAAGCTAGATGAGCGTAAAATGCTACCTAAAGAAATAGAAGAAGCAAAAGAAAAAGCCGACAAAATCTACGAAAAAATACTCGCAGGCACGTACGCCGGTGAAGGTCGCTTATTTTAATTTTCGCCTAGCAAAACCCAAGCGTTTCACAAGGGCAAATGCATCTCGCATTTGCCCTTTTTTATACCCATTTACTTAATATATAAAAATTTAAGCAACTTAATAATAAGGTTGCTCTGTTTGAGTAAAAGCGCGGTACGCGGGTTAAACGTGCTAGACACCAAGGTGTTTTTTGCATGACTAAAGGTTAAAAACCCTTCTTTACCATGATAATGCCCCATTCCTGAATGCCCAACGCCACCAAATGGCACATCGTCTGCTGTCACCTGTACTAAGGCATCGTTTACAGCAACTGTACCGCTTAATGTTTGCTCCATTATGTAATCTTGAGCGTGCTTATCTTGGCCTAAAATATATAGCGCTAAAGGATGATTATGCGCTTTTATGTAGCTAATTGCCTCATCGAGCTTTTCGTAGGTTTTAATAGGCAAAATGGGGCCAAATAACTCATCTTGCATTAACGTCATATCATCGCTAGGCGCGGTAACAATATGCAAACCCATTCTATGTTTTTGTTTGTCTTGCTGGTTTTGATCTAGCGGCTTAATAACTTGCGCACCTAACTGCTGTGCTTGTGTTAAATACCCTTCTAAGCGAGTGTAATGCGCATCGCTAATAATTGACGTTAAGTTTTTGCCTTCAACCCCGTCTTTAAAGTGCTTTTTATAAAGCTCGCACAATTGCTGCACCAGCTGATGCTCAAGGGCCTTAGGTACAAATACATAATCTGGGGCTACACAAATTTGCCCCGCATTAGCCATTTTACCAAACAATAATGTTTGCGCTGCTTTTTTAATATTAGCTTGCTCAGTAATTATCACCGGCGACTTACCACCAAGCTCTAAGGTAACAGGGGTTAAATTTTCGCTGGCCGCTTTCATAACCATCTTGCCCACTGACGTTGAGCCAGTAAACAGCAGATGTGCAAATGGCAGTGCAGAAAACTCACTCGCTACATCGCTTGCCCCTAACACCACTTTACAGTGCGCTTGTAGCTCGTCTGCAAATATTTTTTCTATGACTGCATTAGTATGCGGGGTAAATTCGCTGAGCTTAAGCATAACTCTATTACCCGCAGCAATGGCGGTAATAACAGGCACTAATGCCAATTGTATGGGGTAATTCCATGGTGCAATCACACCAACTACACCAAGTGGCTGGTAAGTCACACTCACTTTTGATGGCCACAAACTTAAGCTAGTTGAGCGCTTACTGGGTTTTGCCCATTTTGGCAATTTTTTAATAATGTGCGCTAAGCCCTGAACCGTTGGTAGAATATCGCCAAGTAACGTATCGAACGCGGTTCTGTAGCCAAAGTCTTTTGATGCTGCATCGATAAGCGCTTGTTCATTACTAACAATGCGTTTGTGCAACGTTTTTAATAATACGATACGCTTATCTATCGGGAGGTACGACTGGGCTAAAAAGCTATTTTGCAGCTCATTAAACGTATCGCTGAGTGACGGTGTGTGTGTGCTATCAGTATCCAATGGTGCTACTCGTGTATCATTTTGCTACGACTATAACGCCGTTCTGATTTTCGAGCAATAACACTAACTATCTAAAAATTACCGTTTTTGTAGGAACAAATAGCCACAATTAATCACTACTCGCTCAATAATTTAGCCCTTAAATTACTTTTATTTAGCTCGTTAGCGGCTCACAAGGCAGCGTAATAATAAATTTAGCGCCGCCTTGCTCGCGGTTCCGTGCGCTTAGCGTGCCATTAAGCGCGCTAATAATTTGCTTAGAAATACACAACCCAAGCCCCAGCCCATCAACCGATTTAGTACTGTAAAAAGGCTCAAAAATAGTCTCTATATCGTGCACTTCTATGCCTGGACCGGTATCTTCAATACACAGTTGCACACTATTATTTAGATAATTGGCACTGATACTCAGCTCGCGAGTAATACACCCCTGCATTGCTTGGCTGGCATTCGATATTAAGTTAACTAACACTTCTTCAAGGGCCGCTTTATCTGCTAACACGTTTAATTGGCTGTCAATTTTAGGCGGTAAAACACTTATATTGTCCTGCTTTAGCTGGTTTTTATTAATCTCAAGTGCCTTGGCTACTGATTCACTTAATGGCACTTCGCTAATAATCGTTTTTGCAGAATCAGAAAAATAATTTAGCTGTGCAACTATCTTATGCACTCTTGCTACTAAGGCTTCAACAAACTGTAAATTTTCGTTTAGGGCTTCAAACTTTCCTTTAGCTAGCAAGCGTTTAGCACTGGCTAAGTAAGTATTAATGGTATTAAGCGGGTGGTTAATTTCGTGGTTAAAGCCCATACTAAGCTGGCCAATTGTTGCAAGCTTAGTTGATTGTACAAGCGCATCTTGCTGTGCTTTAAAAGCATTAGTACGAGCACTAATTTCCTGACTGACACTGTGATGGGAATAAACCAGCTTTTTAACGCCAACAAAGCGCCTTAAAACAACATACCCTAGGGCAATAATAAGCGCATAAATTACCACAAAGCCAAATAACGCCGGTAATTGGGCAATATTAGCATTAGATACATTTACTAATACGGTAACCGATGCGTTCAAAAAACGTAACTTTTGCTCTACCGATAAATAGTTATGCTCATCAATTGTGATAAACAGTAACCTTTGTGATGTGTAATTTGAATGGGCAATCAATTTAGGTTGATAATCTAAATACGCTCGACGCTGAGCGATGTCTCGCCGATGAGTAATATCGAGTGTAGAAAACGTATTCAGGCGCCAATTTTCCATATCTGAAATAGCAATCACGCTATCTTCTAGCTGCACATAAAAGTGGCTGCCCTTAGCGGTATTTAAAAGCTCACGGTCACTTTCAAATTTGTTCACATTAACTTTTAAAACAACAACCCCTACCGCTTGATTATTGTTATAAATGGCTTGTGAAAAATAGATGCCACGCTCTTTTGTACGCATACCTACGGCAAAATACGCTACTTTTTCACCTGCAAATGCACGCTTAAAATACGGTCTAAACGACAGAACGCTGCCTAAAAAGTTATGATCTGCCTGCCAGTTACTGCTTGCAATCACAGCGCCTTGTTCATCAAGAATATAAATATCTGAGGCACCACTGGCTTGTTGTATATCAGCTAAGTAGTTATTAATCTTTTTTTCGTTATTTTGCGCCGCACCTAAAAAATCAATAACCTCATTGTTATAGGTAAGAAGCTGAGGAATTTTTGAAAAACGCGCAAGCTCAGCATCAATATAATGCTTTAACTGAGTTGCTTGCTGGGCTGCTTTTTGCTCGGCCTGATTATAATAATGAGTTCGGCCATAGCAAAACACGACCGACAATAGCACTATCAGTACAACAAAAGATAAAAGAAGTTTTTTAGAAAAGGAGAACATGCCCTAGCTCACAACAAAATAGCTATAAAATTTAAGGGCGCTAGTTTAACGGGTTATGGGCGCTAACAACAGAAACTTTGTGTTAACAAATACAATAAATCTTAATTTATTTATAAACTGCTGCAAGTCTGTACTGACTCGCAACAGTAAACATCATTAGCGGTACTAAAATTAAGAGTTAGTGGCTAATTGAGGCTTATTTTTAGCGTACTTGTATAAGCCGATCAGTGAAGCTGCAATCCAGAAAATCTCAATTACAAAGCTTGCAAGGTTAAAGTTGTAACACAAACTTATTAACAGCAAAATTGCCCCTGTTAAATTCATTATGTTGTACAATAACCCCGTTGGGGATGCTTTATTAAGTTGTAATAAAAAGAATGCACCAACAACTAAGAAAGTACCCGCCATACCTACAATATCAAATAACAGTGCTATCACACGTTTATCCTTTGCTTAAAAAACCCAACTAACTGGCCCTATCCTTGGGGAGGGTGTTTTTCAATCATTGAAACAGCAAAACCGGGCGAGTATATCAGGCTTGTTTATTGGTACAAGGTCAATTGTCCGCCTTACTAATCATCAAATCTAAGCTTTTGTAGTTATTACATTTTTAAACGTATTGGGTTATTTAAAGGTAACCTTACCGCCAATTATTTTATAAGCTGGCGTACCGCGTATGATTGCTGGGCGCGCAAATGGGCGCTCGCATTGGGGGCAAATACACGGTGTAGTTGTGTAATCTTGGGTTATTCGCTCTATAAAACACTTTACTAAAGCGCCTTTGCCGCCTTTTCTATATTTAAACAGCGCCGCTTTGCAAGCAGAGCAAAAAATATCGACTGTTTTAGTCGGCCCTTTTTTATTTGGCTTAGCCATACACTCCTTAACATATCTACGTAGATACAAAGCAGGCATTTTAGCAGTTAATAAATAAAAACGTTACAGAAGCTAGGCAAACTGCCTAATAAGCGGTGAAGAAAAACGCAGGGGATTAAATAATAGGTACGATATAAAACGCCATAAAAGCGTTTCGCTAATCTCTAAAAAACAGGCGGTTTAATTGCGCTGATAACACATTCATATTAAATGGTTTAATAATAAACCCCGACACTTTTGCTTTGATAACTTGTTTTACTGTATCAGCGTTATCTTCGCACGTGACCATAATAACAGGTAAATCGACTAAGGCTTGGTCGTGGCGTATGTTATCGAGCAAGTTTACACCGTCTACTTTAGGCATGTGTAGGTCGGTTATTACTAAATCAAATTTTTGCTGACGCAGTATTTTTAATGCCTGTTGGCCGTCAGTTGCCTCTACAACATTTTTGTAATCAAGCTGCCTTAACATATTAATTAATACGTGGCGCATAAGTGGCATATCATCAACGACTAATATTTTCATAATTATCTTTATTGTAGCGCTTAAAAGTGGCGCCTTATTTAGCTTGCTTAGGGCCATACACCTATAATAAAACCCATTAATGTAAATTGTAATGTGTAATACCCTGCATTAATTATAAATAACTTGATTGGCCGCTGCTCATAAATGTAACTGAGCCCCAGCGAGCTACCTACCCAAAACAAACCGATGGCAAAACCTGTAAAGGCGCCCTCTCCCATTCCGGCCTCTTTACCTAAAAATAATGAAAGCACCACCGCTGACAAAAGTGCAAGTACCATACTGCCGCCAAAAATTAACGCCGGTTTTGCTGTTTGTAAATCAAGCTCCGTAAGGCCTGTACACTCTAACCAAGCATTTTTAAAAAAAGCGTTTGAATACCAAATACCGCCAAGCATAAAAGAGGAAAGCGCCGCCACAAGCACGGCAAAAAAATTAACATCAGAAAAATTCATACATACTGCCATAATGCATAGTGTACAAGGGTATTTTGACTGTAGTTAAAAATACCCTAAGCAGCAAATTATCGCCTTTAAAATTTGCGGTTTAGGGCGTGTTGGTTTTTGTGGAGGTTTTTAAAAATCGCCATAGGTGGCACGCGTTTGTGCCTTTAAATCGGTTGGCGAAAGCGCTACCTCAAGCCCTCGCTTACCTGCACTTACATACACTGTTTTAAAGGCCATAGCGCTTGAATGAATAAAAGTGGTTAGGCGCTTTTTTTGCCCAAGCGGGCTAACCCCTCCCAAGATATACCCTGTAGCGGCTTGTACCTTTGGCGCGCTTGCCATTGCGACCTTTTTAGCGTGACTGAGTTTGGCCAATTGCTTTAAATTTACTTGCTGGGATACCGGTGTAATGGCAACAATTAACTGCCCTTCATTGGTTTCAAGCACGAGGGTTTTAAATACCTGCTCACTGTTAAGGTTTAATTTTTCAACGGCTTCTTGGCCATAACGCGTTGTATTAGCATCGTGTTGATAACTGAGTACATCGTGAGGCACATTTTGTTTTTTCAGTAATTCTATTGCCGGGGTCATACAATTTAGCCACATTATTTTAAGCGCATTATTAATCTACAATAAGGGTTAATCATTTTGAAGAGTAACTTAATAGCAGATACGTAAAAAGCCTTTTATTGACGAGGGTATAGGTACAAAGGGTAAAGCAATATGGGTCAATTGCCTAAGGCAACAAAATAGCTCAGTGAATTAATCGATTGAGTATACGCACTTTATAATATTGCTAAGTCGTGCCCAGTAAAATGGTTAAATCACATGAATTTGAGCCAAAAAAAACGGTGCATCAAGCACCGTTTTTTTTAGTTTTTACGATAACTAATTACTTAGTTAAATCGTCAAAAAACTTTTTAACGCCGTCAAAAAAGCCTTGCTCTTTAGGACGGTTTTTTGAGCTATCTTTGCCCATGCTCTCGTCTAACTCTTTAAGTAGCTCGCGTTGACGCTCGTTTAAGTTAACTGGCGTTTCAATCACTACTTTACAAATTAAGTCACCTTGAGCACCACTACGAACCGATTTAACACCTTTGCCACGCATACGGAACATTTTGCCCGTTTGTGTTTCAGACGGTATTTTAAGTTTTGCACGGCCATCAAGCGTAGGCACTTCAATTTCGCCACCTAAACCTGCGGTAGTAAAGCTAATTGGCACTTCGCAGTACAAGTTATTCGCATCACGTACAAAAATTGGGTGTTCGCGTACAGATACTTGCACATATAAATCGCCAGCTGGCGCTCCGTGCATACCCGCTTCGCCTTCACCGGTTAAACGAATACGATCGCCTGTATCTACGCCTGCTGGGATTTTAACTGACAACGTTTTCGTTTTCTCAACACGCCCTTGTCCGTGACACTTATCACATGGGTCTGAAATAATCTGACCTTGTCCCTGACACGTAGGACACGTTTGTTGAACAGCAAAGAAACCTTGGCGCATTTGTACTTGGCCAGCTCCATGACACGTAGTACATGTTTTAGGCTTAGAGCCCGCTTTTGCACCACTGCCATCACATGGCTTACAGCTAACCCACGTAGGTACTTTTATTTCTACTTCTTTACCACGGACCGCTTCTTCTAGGCTTAGGTCCATGTTGTAACGTAAATCTGATCCACGTTGTTGACGCGATTGACGACGGCCACCACCGCCACCAAAAATGTCACCGAACACATCACCAAAAATATCACCAAAATCGCCTTGACCACCACCGCCAAAGCCACCGTGACCGCCGCCACCGCCTTGTTCAAAGGCAGCATGGCCGTATTGGTCATACATTTGACGTTTTTGATCGTCGGTTAAAATCTCGTAAGCTTCTTTTACTTCTTTAAATTTAGTTTCGAGATCTTTATCACCGGCGGTACGATCTGGGTGATATTTCATCGCTAAGCGTTTATACGCTTTTTTTATGTCTCTCTCGCTTGCATCTTTGCTTACGCCGAGAACTTCGTAATAATCGCGTTTTGACATATCTATCACACTACTCTTTTCTATTTGCAGCTAGGCTGCGGGATAAACCGATAAATCACATCGATTTATCATGAAAATTTTAAACCTTAAATACATACAAAAGGCGCGACAAGCTGTAGCCTGCGCGCCTCAAAAGTTCATCCTACCCTAAAAACTTGAGCAAATCATGTTGTTTAGGCTAGTTAGAAGCTTAGCTGACAATTACTTGTCGTCTTTTACTTCTTCAAACTCAGCATCAACTACATCGTCGTCTTGCTTAGCAGACTGTTGTGGTTGCTCGCCTGCATCTGCGCCACCTTGTTGCGCTTTAGCTTGAGCGATTTCCATTAGCTTTTGAGACTTTTCAGCAAGTGCTTGCGTTTTAGCTTCAATTTCTGCTTTGTCATCGCTCTTAATAGCTGCTTCAAGGTCAACAACAGCTGCTTCAATTGCATCTTTGTCTTCGCTTGGTAGTGCATCGCCAGCTTCTTCAATTTGCTTGCGAGTGCCGTGTACCATTGCATCAGCTTGGTTACGAGTTGCTACTAGCTCTTCAAACTTTTTATCTTCTTCCGCGTTAGCTTCTGCATCACGAACCATTTTTTCTACTTCTTCATCGCTTAAGCCTGAAGACGCTTGAATCGTGATTTTTTGCTCTTTACCTGTATCTTTATCTTTCGCTGATACATGTAAGATACCATCCGCATCTACATCGAAAGTTACTTCGATTTGTGGAGTACCACGTTGTGCTGGACGAATACCTTCTAGGTTAAATTGACCTAGAGATTTGTTGTCGCTAGCACGCTTGCGCTCACCTTGTAGTACGTGAATCGTAACGGCAGATTGGTTATCTTCTGCTGTAGAGAACGTTTGCGATTTCTTAGTAGGAATCGTTGTATTTTTCTCAATTAGCGCGGTCATTACTGAGCCCATTGTCTCAATACCTAGCGATAATGGAGACACGTCTAGTAATAGTACGTCTTTAACGTCACCTGCTAATACACCACCTTGAATTGCCGCGCCTACTGCTACAGCTTCATCAGGGTTAACATCTTTACGTGGCTCTTTACCAAAGAACTCAGCAACTGTTTTTTGTACTAGTGGCATACGTGTTTGACCACCTACTAAAATGATATCGTTAATATCATTTACAGATAAATCAGCATCCGCTAGAGCACGTTTAAGTGGCTCAATTGACTTAGTTACTAAGTCTTCAACTAATGACTCAAGTTTAGCACGCGTTAGTTTAACGTTCATGTGCTTAGGACCTGATGCATCGGCAGTTACGTACGGAAGGTTAACTTCTGTAGATTGTGCAGATGATAGTTCGATTTTCGCTTTTTCAGCTGCTTCTTTAACACGTTGCATAGCAAGCGGATCGTTTTGTAAATCGATACCTTGGTCTTTCTTGAATTCAGCTACTAAGTAGTTGATTACGCGGTTATCGAAATCTTCACCACCTAAGTGAGTGTCACCGTTTGTAGCAAGTACTTCAAATGTGTGCTCGCCTTCAACTTCATCAATTTCAATGATTGATAAATCGAAAGTACCACCACCTAAGTCGTATACTGCAACAACATTTTCACCTTTGTTTTTGTCCATGCCGTAAGCAAGGGCAGCAGCTGTTGGCTCATTGATGATACGTTTAACTTCAAGACCCGCAATACGACCAGCATCTTTTGTTGCTTGACGTTGTGAATCGTTAAAGTATGCAGGTACTGTGATTACAGCTTCAGTTACTTCTTCACCTAAGAAGTCTTCTGCTGTTTTCTTCATTTTTTTAAGTACTTCTGCAGAAATTTGTGGTGCAGCGCGTTTTTCACCGCCCGCTTCAACCCATGCATCGCCGTTATCAGCTTTGATGATTTTGAACGGCATAATACCGATATCGCGTTGTACTTCTTCGTCTTCAAAACGACGACCAATTAAACGCTTAATTGCAAATAACGTGTTAGTTGGGTTAGTAACCGCTTGACGCTTAGCAGGTTGACCTACTAGAGTCTCACCGTCTTGCGTGTAAGCAATAATAGACGGGGTTGTGCGATCGCCTTCCGCATTTTCAATAACACGTGCTTTATCACCATCAAGTACTGCAACACAAGAGTTTGTAGTACCTAAATCGATTCCAATAATTTTACCCATGAATCTTCTCCAACTTCAAATTCGTTAATACGTTCGATGACTAGTAAATAGGGATGCCACAAAGTTAATTCAACTGTAAAAATGAAAAAAAATTCATTTTTTGTAATTTATTTAACAAAAAACCTTAATAAAAGTAGGGTTTGATGTTTTTTACGCCAAATACACCTATTCAACACAACTAGTCTGACCAGTTGTTATGTGCTATATATGTCTGATAATGATAATTTCAAGGATATTAACGATGCATTTTGATGACTTATTAAAACAAGCCTCTGCTATTTCAAGCTCTTCTTCGGCTTCGCTTGCCAATAACAACAATACAATGGAGTTTCCTGCTAATTGGTGCCAAGGTAGAACCGCTTTTGGTGGCCTTTCTGCTGCACTACTTTATCAAGCAATCAGAAAACACATTGACCCAAGTAGACGATTACTGTCTTTGAGCACTAATTTTGTTGGGCCGTTGCTTGCCGACACGCCTTTTTCATTGTCAGTTGAAATTTTACGCCAAGGTAAAAGCAGTACTCAGGTATTAGCTAAAGTGATTCAGAGTGAACAAGTGTGCGTTATTGTCCAAGCGTGTTTTGCTATTGATAGGCAATCGGGTGTTAATGTACCGGTTAGTAAAGAAATGGGATTAAAGCCTGTGGATGCACGTCATACATTGCCGTTTATTGAAGGGCAAATGCCTGAGTTTTTTCAGCATGTTGATTTATGTCCGCAACAAGGCGCTATGCCTTTTAGCGCTGCAGAGACCTCGCATTTAGGCGGCTGGATGCGCTTTAAACATACCCCAGAGGCAATTACCGAAGCACATATAATAGCCCTTACCGATGCATGGCCTCCTACATTATTACAAATGTTTAAACAGCCGGCTCCAGCAAGTAGCATGTCGTGGTATTTAGAATTCGTGCAAGAGCCAACGCTTACACCCGGTGAATGGTTAGGCTTTGAAGCAATTACACATCATGCTAAAGGGGGTTATGGCTTAGAAGATGGCTGTATTTGGTCGCAATCGGGGGAGCTAATTGCTTTGACACGTCAAACCGTTGCTTTGTTTGATTAAGTACCGCTTAGCTTACTAATGAGCTTAGTGGTAACCACTCATTATTTGTTGATATTTTCCCTTTGCTTTTATAGTTAGCAGGCCTTTATCAAATGTTTTTTGCAGCACTGCGTTGTTAAAATAAGCAGGGCGTGGGGCTTTTGGAAAAATTGGGTGAATATTAACGGGTAATGAGTGCGTATAGTCATTGTTATAGTAATGAAATATGCGCTCATCGAGGATAATTACATCCACCCAGTCTTTCATTAGCCTATCGACTTGCGCACGCTGATTGACTACTTCTTCATAACTTGCAAACTGAGCAACCCCTTTTGCAAATGGGGGCGGTAAATAAGCTGTCGCATGTTGAAATCCTAATACACTTTTATTGTTTAGCTCTTTTATAGTCTCAATAGTAAAGTTGCGCTTTTTAAGTGATACCGCCACATTTTTATAACTCAATACTGGCTGACTAGGGTAAATACCTGCGCCGCGCTTTCCTGCGTAATTAAGCAGTATATCCACATTACCGCTATGCAGTTGCTGCTCAGCGCGCTTGTTAGACATGTAAATAACCACAATATTATCTAAGCCTTGCTCAATAAGTGCCGCTTTAATTATATTAAGTTGTATACCCGTATCTGTTTTTTCTATTACATAGGGAGGAATAGTCGCACTGGCAGCAATCACAATTGGCTGTTTTTGCCAAGCGGCAGACACTGGCGGGCTTATAAAAAAACAGCTAATAAAGCACAGTAATAACAGCCTCACATCTATCCTTAACATATTGTTATTGCGCTTAATGATGAATCGCGTTGTATTAATAACTTAAATATAGCAAAATTGCGTAAACATTCTTCTTTGATGGTTATAACTTGCAAACAATTTGCCCGTGCTGCGACCTAATAATTGATATACCCGCAATAGCCGATAAGCAAATGGCAGTGTGCCCGCATTGTCACCATAAGTTGTGCGAAGGCGATGTAAACAACGACAGTAAAGTGGTTGCGCTAAGTATTGGCTCATTACTAATGCTATTAAGCAGCATGTTTTACCCGTTTATTTCTTTTAGTAGCAGCGGCATAACGCAAACCATCACCCTGCCCGATGCTGCCCGAATTTTATTTAATTACGACAGTGAGTTACTTGGCTTATTTATTGATTTAAGCATTATTGCGCTGCCAATGAGCTTACTTATCATCCTTATTCCTATGCATCTTGGGCTTTTGCAATCCTTGCCTGAGGCCATCGCTAGGCGATTGCTCAAGTTTACCTTGGCCCTTGAGCCGTGGATCATGTCTGAAATATTTTTAATTGGCGTGTTAGTAAGCATGGTTAAAATTATGTCGCTTGCCGACATTAGTTTTGGCACCAGCTTTTGGGCATATATTGGCTTTGTTATTATGTATATTGCGGCGCTTGCCCATTTAAATAAGCCGCGCTTATGGGCACATATTAAACCAGCAACAACACTTGAAGACGCAGCACATGCCAAGCGCGCTATTGATCAAAACATTAAAGCTTGCCACGTATGCCATCAACTGTGTAAAAGTAGTGTTTGCCCGCGTTGTCACACTCAAACCCATGTAAGAAACCCCAACAGTGTTCAAAAAGCAACGGCTTGGTTAGTGACCTCTGTGCTGTGTTACATACCTGCAAATCTATTACCAATAATGCACACCACCAGCCTGGGTGATGTGTCACCGTCAACCTTAATTGGCGGCGTACTAACACTTTGGAAAAGTGGTTCCTACCCCATTGCTGCCATTATATTTTTGGCCAGCGTAGTGGTGCCACTGGCCAAAGCCTTTGTGCTTAGCTTTTTATGCATTATGGTGGCAAAACCTGCTAACAAGCACACAAAAGGCTATACTAAAATTTATCAACTTACTGAATTTATTGGCAAATGGTCAATGATCGATGTATTTGTTGTTGCTATACTCGTTGCCTTAGTGCAACTAGGCAACTTAATGTCAATTACCCCAGGGCTAGGCATTGTATTTTTTACTGTTATGGTAATATGCCAAATGATGGCTGCACATGCGTTTGATCCGCGCTTGTTGTGGGATACACCAAAAAACAAACATTCAGAGAATAAAGCATGACCGAAACGGCTAATGTAACAACAAAACCAAAAATTTCTGCTATTTGGATTATTCCACTGATAGCCTTATTAGTTGGTATATGGATGTTGTATCAATACCAAGCAAATGTAGGCCCTACTATTTATATAAAAATGCCCCACGCAGAGGGCATTATTGCAGGTAAAACAGAAATAAAAGTGCGCAGTGTTAAAATTGGTCAAATTGATGCTATACGCCTTTCTGACTCTCAAGATAGCGTTATTGCCCGCGCACAAATAGACAAAAACTATAATGAGCTCCTCACCGACGATGCCAAAATTTGGGTTGTTAAACCCCGTATAGACGAAACGGGCATTAGTGGTATGAGTACGCTTTTGTCGGGTGTTTATTTAGAGTTTTCACCGGGGGAGAGTAAAAAACTAAAAGAGCGTTTTGTATTACAAGATGAGCCAGCCCTTATTGGTAAAGATGTAAAAGGTGGGCGTTTTCAGTTACTCAGCTACAACGCTGAAGTACTGGAGGTAAGCACTGGGATATTTTTTAAAAACTATAAAATAGGCCAAATAGAAACCGCTACTTTTGACTGGAAAAACCAAGCAATGAAGTACGGTATTTTTATTAACGAACCGTATCAAAACCTCATAACATTAAACTCTATATTTTGGGTTAATGCCGGCATTGAAATAGATTTGTCGGCCGATGGTATTAATATAAGTACCGGCTCATTAAGTAAACTCCTCAAAGGCGGTATTTCGGTTGGCTTACCAGAGCAACAAGCCCCAGGCGACTTAGCCCAAGACGGCCACAATTTTTCGCTAAGCCAAAGCTACAAAGAAGCACTAGAAGAGCGTTTTTACGACTTTGATTACTACATTATTGATTTTGAACAATCTATACGTGGCCTAAGACCCGGCGCGCCTGTGGAATATCGCGGCACCCGAATTGGTACCGTGGTAGAAGCCCCCGCTAACGTTATTGTTAATGGTAAACCTGCTCATTTTAAAAACCATAATACGGCGGTGCCGGTACTGATTAAAATTGAGTATGGCCGTTTATATCACGATAGCGCAGCGGCCAAAGAGTTTTGGCAAAGCAGCCTAACCGGCTGGATAAAAAATGGTATGCGTGCTTCTTTAAAACCCGGCAACCTTTTAACTGGCGCAGTGTATGTAGATTTTGATATATACCCCGACGCACCAAAAGCGCATTTAGCAAAGCTTGCCCAGTATGATGTATTTCCGAGTATATCTAGCGGCATTACGGTGCTTGCCGATCAGGTCTCGGATGTGCTTAACAAGGTAAACGATTTAAAAATTGAAGACAGCCTAGCGCAAATGCAGGCTACATTTAGCGACTACCAAGCGCTTGCTAACGAAATGCGTGCGTTATTAAGCCAAAAAGATACCCAAAACTTACCCGGCGACTTTAACCGTAACTTTGATAAAATGACCAAAAGTATGGAGCAGTTTGAAGTGACCATGCGTCAATTTGATAAAACCATGGCAAGTTATCAGGCCGGCTCTGAGTTTCATCATCAATTACAGCAAACCTTGCTTGAATTTAAACGCTTAAGTGAAGAAATTCAGCCGCTTACACGGGGTTTAAACGAACAACCTAATATGTTTATTTTTGACAAAGCACTCCCTGCTGATCCACAACCAAGGAAGCAATAATGAAACACTTATTTTTAGCCATAACCGTGTTAATTACCCTTGCAGGGTGCAGTGCGTCAATTCAAACCGCAACGCAGTATTATCAGTTTGAACAACCCATTGCTTCATCATCACGCCATGTAAAAGAAACTGATGCCCAATTAAGAGTGCAAACCGTGGCCCTTAGAGGCGCTTTAAATAATTTGGGCATAGCAATGAAAATTGATAGCAACCAAATTCATGCGGCAAATTACAACCTATGGGGTGAATCGCCCGATGTGATGCTCACCGCTACAGCGCAACAAACCCTTTTTAATGCAATGCCTAATTGGATGGTTATTAAGGGCTTACCGGTAATTACCGAGCTTGATCAGCAAACGTTTTACGAGCTTGAATATGAAGTGCACCACTTTAATGGTGATATGCAAGGCAACGCTGATATTTCTGGCCTGTGGCGCTTATATTACACCCACCCAGAAACCGGCCGCCGCCTAATTAGTGTGCATAATTTTTCGCATGTAGTTCCAATAGAAGATGACGGTTACGATGGCTTAGTGGCTACTCTTGAGCAAACTTGGCAAAACATAAACCTAAGCGTAGCAAAAGCCATAGAGCAAGCGCGACTTTAGTAACCATATATAATTACGGCGGTTTTATCATTATTAATAACCGCCTTGCCTACCCTATTAAAACCTAACTTTAATAATACACACTGAGATGCGGTGTTATTGGCTGCGCAGATAGCACTGACCTGCTTTATCCCAAGTGTGTGCCTATTTTGTAATAGCGCTTTGGCCGCTTCAAAGATATAACCGTTTTTCTCATAACGGGTTAACAAGGCAAAACCTAAATCTGGCAGTTGCAGTACGTCGCGTTTATAAAAACCCACAACTCCTACTACTTCACCATTGTGTAAAGTAATAATATAAGGGCCAAACCCTTGGTGTTTATGGGCTGCCCTAAACGATTGCTCAATGTAGCGCTTGGCATCGCTGTGCGTATAAATGGCTTTATCGCCAATATATTTTATAAAATTTGGCTGATTCACCAAAGTAAGTAACATGGCTGCATCGTGCTCATTTGCATAGCGCAATAATAAACGTTGGGTTTTAAATACGGCCTCCACATTATCTCCTATAAAAAGTTATTTTGTACGTAAATTTTTATTGACTGAAATACAAAACCGGATTATTTTTGCGCCGATGTTTTTACAGGCACAACAATAGCGGCATGCTTCTCTTGCACCGTCTGGCGCCAAAGCCAACGCGTTTCCCTTTCGCTATTAATTTAACATAACAGCAAAGCACCCTACGCGGCAAAAGCAGTGACTTGGCACGTAATAACTATTACCTGCTTTGTTTTTGTTAAGCAATTTATTATTTAAATATGCTTTTAATTTTGTGAATCTTTAAATGCTTGAACCTTCTGCATTAAGTTTACTGCCACCAGCGGTGGTTGTGGTATTGGCTGTTGTTTTACGCCGCCCTATTTTATCTTTACTTATTGGCGCTTTAGTTGGCTTAGTAATAGCCGACCCAGCTCAGGTGCATGCTAACTTTGCCAGCACATCACTTAAAGTAATGACCGACGAAACCATAGGTTGGTTAATACTCGTGTGCGGAGGCTTTGGCGCTTTAATCGCTTTATTAGTGCGCACTGGCGGTGCGTCGGCGTTTGGCAAATTAGCGCTAAAATACACTAAAGGTAAACGCTCTTCTTTATTTATGACCTTTTGTTTAGGTGTGGTTATTTTTATTGATGACTATTTAAATGCGCTTACCGTTGGTGAAACGATGAAACGCATTACCGATAAATTTAAAGTTAGCCGAGAAATGCTTGCCTACGTTGTAGATTCAACAGCGGCACCTATTTGCGTACTTGTCCCTTTATCGACTTGGGCTGTATTTTTTGGCGGCTTGTTAGTCGATAACGGCATTGCCGAGGAAGGCAAAGGCATTGCGGTTTATATTCAAGCCATTCCTTATATGTTTTACGCCTGGTTTGCAGTATTGGTGGTTTTGTTAGTGGTACTGGGTGTAATACCTGCTATTGGGCCTATGAAAAAAGCCGAAAGGTTAGCGCACGTTGAGCAAGCCACTGTAGACCCTGCGCAATTTAGTGATATTCAAACAGCCGACGAATACGCTGTAAAAGCAGTAGAAGAAAGCTTTGAAGATGCAGACCCTAAAGGAAAATTACACAACTTTTTACTGCCTATAATTTTACTAGTAGCCTTTACAGTTTACTTTGAAATAGATGTATATAAAGGCTTATTGGCAACTATGGCGGTAACGCTTCCTTTTTATGCACTACAAAAATTAATGAGCTTTAGCGAAATGATAGAGCGCATGCTTGATGGCTTTAAAAGCATGATACCGGCTATTGGCACTGTAATAGCCGCATTTATATTTAAAGATGTGTGCGACTTAATTGGCTTAGCGCAGTTTGTGATCGGTAGTTTGAGCCCGTACATGACTGCCCAATACTTACCGGCGGTGGTATTTATTGCTATGGCGGTGTTAGCGTTTGCTACAGGCTCTAGTTGGGGTATTTTTGCTGTGTCGATCCCAATAGTTATGCCACTGGCAACTGCCGTTGATGCAAATATTCCACTGGTTATTGGCGCGTTGTTATCGGCCTCATCATTTGGAAGCCAAGCCTGTTTTTACTCAGACTCTACCGTACTTGCAGCACAAGGCTCTGGCTGTAATTTAATGAGCCATGCAGTAACGCAACTGCCTTATACATTAGTTGCCGCGGCACTTGCCGTTGTCGGCTTTATTGTTATGGCATAAATTGAGTTAATATAAATAAAAACCCCAATGTAGTACTACATTGGGGTGTTTTACCAATCCACAATAATACTTAATTAAGCGGATTGGTATTCTTTTAGCTGTATAAATATATAGCTTATTTTTGTAATTTAATACCATTGTAATAGGTTTCAAGCGATTGAATTTTGGTTTGATTTGGTAAATCAGCAAAGTCGCTTTCTACAAACTTAGTACCACGTAACTGCACATTTAAACGTGCGGCTTGTGGGTTTAACATAGTTTGTTTGTAGTACTGCTTAATATCCTCAAGCGTTACTTTTTCAACTTCATCAATTAGCTTTTGCTTAGAGTCAAAGTTAAAGTTTTCACGATACCAATCGGTAATAAGTGGCCCCATTTCATCGCTTAGGTTTTTAGGCTGCTCTTTTAGTGATACAAGCGTGGCATTTTTAAGTTGAGCAAAAGTATCTAAGCTCATATTATCAAGCTCTACCGCGTACTCTTTTTTGAATTGATCAAAACGTGCCTGTATTTCTTTTGGTCCTTTAACAGGTGTTTGAATAAACAAGCCAATTGCCGAGTAATCCTCTATTGGGCGAGCCAGCGCGCCTACGGCGTATGCAAGTTGCTCTTCGGTACGCATTTTATCAAATGCAATGGTTCTAAAGTGGCTTTGTAACACCGCAGCTTGCGCTTTTTGTTTATACCCTGGCACTGGGTGAACGGTCATATCAACTACTGCCACATCGGCCACATCAATATCTTTTTGCAATACTCGCGTTTCGCCTGGCTGTGGTAACCATGCTTTACTACGCGCAAACTCACTCGATGTATGATTGCTTGGTAAAGTGGCACTTAACTCAGTGGCTATCGATTCTATATCTTGTTGGTTGTAATTACCGTAGCTAAATACACGTAAATCGTTGGTGGCAAATGTGGCTGTTTTTAGCTTGTTTAAATCGGCAACGCTTAACGATTCTGCCGCTTTTATCAGTGCCTCTGTATCAAAGCTGCCTGTGCGGATAAGTTTTGAGTAGGCGCCAAATGCTTGTGCATACGGAAATTGCTTTTGCTGATTTAACAAGCCACGTTTGTAGCGATCAATTGCTTGGGTAAATGCTTGTGCCGTTACGTCGGCTTTTAACCCGCTTAGCGCTTGTTTTAAAAGTACATCTTGCTTATCGGTAAAGCCACTCATTGATAAAACTAAACCATTACTTGGCGCAAGGTTTACACTCATGCCGGCAATGGCGGCTTCGGTGCTTAGTTGGCTTTGTTGAATGTTATATAAGTCGGCCCATACTGAGTAAAGTACTTCAGCATTAATATCATTTAAGCCTGGTTGGGTATTAATATATACCTCAACCAACCCCTTTGGCTGGGCAGCAAATTTTTGGCTTGCTTGGCGCCATACTTTTACGCCGTTTTTATCGTAAGCCAGTTCAGGGTGTTTTTGCTCTTTAAACTCAGCTGTTTTAATAGCAAAGCTTTCAGGTAGTAAGTTATTTACACTTGGTAAAGCAAGCTTAAACTCGCTTGATGTTTTCCAACTGGCAATTTCGGCATCGCTAATATCTTCTATGCGGTATTTACCATCATAAAAATGCAGTTGCGAGTCGGTTTCTTCTTGTTGCGAAATATACCAAACGCGCAGCGTATCGGCATTTAATTGTTTAAGTACCTCGTTTATCGCCTCTGCGTCAAATTTGGCATAATAGTAAGGCGCATCAATGGCATGATTTAATGGGTAATCTTGCATGCTACCAGTTAGCGAGCTGACATAGCTAAACTCATCGCCTTTTTCTAAAAACTTAAATTGATTGCTAAGTGATGTACGAATTTCATTAAAGTACTTAGCATCTACACCTTCTTTTTTAATCAGTTCAATGTATTGCATAATAGTTGCGACAATTGTTTCGCGGTTTTTCATGCCTTCATCGGTTAATTCAAGCGAAATATTAAGCGCGCCGTAATTGCCGTACTGACTAGGAGAAGGAGACGCTGTTAATTGCGATACCCAGCCTTTGTCGCGTAGTAATTGTGCCGGGCTACCTGGCATCTCATTACTTAATAAATAACTGACATAACGGTTAGGTTTAACCGCAAAGTCGCTGCTGTTGTTATTAATAGTAAACTCAAGTTGCAGCTGTTTTACGTCTTCATTAGGTGAGTAATATACTTTTTTGCCACCGGCTTTATCAAAATCAAGCTCTGCAGTAACGGTTGGCTTTTCAATGTGTTTATTTTCGATATCGGCAAAATAAGTTTTTGCTTTTTGCTCCATTTGCTCAATTGGCAAATTTGAAATAAGCGCCACTTTCATGATGTTAGATGAATAGTATTTATTGTAAAAGTCGACCGTTTCTTTGTGTAATTGACTGCCTTCTTTGTCTCCTAGCGTTTCTAGGTTACCAATTAAAAAGCGATTTGCCGGGTGATCACCCATCATTTTGCGGGCAAGTTTAAACTGGCCAAAAAAGTCCATTTCGCGGCGCATTGACCACTCGGCATTTACAGCGTTTTTTTCTTTATCTGCATATTCAGGGTACAGCTTAGGGGCTTTAAAAAAATCAGCAAAACGGTCTAGCGCTTCATCAAAGGCATCGTTATTAATTTTAAACATGTAGTTGGTAATATCGAGCCACGTATACGCATTATTTACCCCGCCATTTTTGGTCATAAAGTCAGAGTAGCCTTTTGTATCGGGGTAGCGCTCTGTGCCTAAAAAAAGCATATGCTCTAAGTAATGTGCCATACCTTGTTGCATCATAGGGTCGTGTAGTAAGCCTACGCCTACACTTAGCGATGCTGCTGATTTTTCAGCGCTTGGATCAGAGACTAAAATGACTTCTATTTCGTTTTCGAGGGTAAGGGTTTTATATTCACGCGTATCATTTGGGCTTACAACTAATGTGTCTGAGAGTAAGGAGCTTTGCGAAGAACTAGCAACCGATGAGGTAGATGATGTATTTGTACAGCCACTTAAAACTGCTAAAGCGATGACGCTAAAACCAAGAATTTTTTTCATTATTTTTTTCCATTAAAATTGCGCTTAGGATGCGCTCAAAACAACGTAATAGAGCTAAATTAACACTAACAATTAAGGGTTTACCACAAAATAATACTAATTTATGTAACACATTGTGAAAAACACCTGCATACTTAAAGTCAGTAAAATAATAACGAAGGAAATAGGATGGAAAAAATAATAATACTTGCCATGTTTGCACAAGTAACGTTATCGCTCGTTGTAATGTTAATTATGGGCAAGCGACGCTTTGCTGCTGCAAAAAACAAACAATTACAGTTGAGCGATTTTAAAACCATGCGCCTTGATAACGCAGGCGATACCGTACGCGTAGCAGATAGAAACTTTACCAATCAGTTTGAAATACCAGTGCTTTTTTATATCGGTTGTATTGTTGCATTGCAACTTAACAGCGCTAGCTACTTAATTACTGCGCTTGCGTGCTTATTTGTTATTTCGCGTATTGTGCATACGGTTGTTCATATTGGCAGTAATAATGTAAGACTGCGCTTTAATGTTTTTTTACTAGGCTGCGCCAGTGTGTTTGCTTTATGGCTCGCGATTGTTTGGCGTATTTTAGCATTTTAGTAAAAGCGGCTTAATTAGCCGCTTTTTTATTGACTGTTTAACACTTAATTAGTATTTAGCGCGTTTTAAGCGTTTACCCACACCAAGCAGTGCAATTAAGCAAAAACCAACACCCATACTCCCACCCGAACTGCTTGATGAGCCAGCCTCTGCTGATGAATCGTCTTGGCTTATTAATGTATTGGCTGTTGGGTTTAAGTTGGCAGATGAAAGCGGGTCGTCATCTAATACCACCACACTATTAATAGTTACAAAGTTAGTGCTGCTAAGAGCGACATCGCTACTTGAGCATTGTTCACTGGTTATATCAACCAATGGGATATCGCCGCAGTGTACCAATCCAGCAATATTATCGAGCGTAGCTTGGCTTTGCGCTGTAATTTGTCCAAATACTGTAAAACCGCCATTTTGGGTATCAAGCGCTTCGCTATTATCAACCATATTAAAAAACCACTGGCTCGTTGCGCTGTTTTCATCGTTGGCTAATTTAGCCATCGCGATTGTGCCCTTCACATTAGATAAAACAGGCTCATTAACAACAGCAGGCTTGGTGGCTATTGGCACTAATTCGTCGGTAAATGTAAAGCCACCACCTTGTATTACAAAGTCGCTGACTGAGCGGTGTATTACGGTTTGGTTATATGCGTCATCTTCAATATAACTTAAAAAGTTAGCAACCGTATTGGGGGCTTGTTGATCAAACAAGTTAAGCTCTATCACCCCGTGCGAAGTTTGCATTTCAACAATAGTGGCTTGGCTAGTAAAGCACGAAAACGCAAGTAGTGAGCCAATCAGGCACTTTTTCATTATGAGTCCTTTTTGTTATTGTTATTTAAATTAAGTGTTAATACTAATCCACACTATACGCCTAGGAAAAGCATTTAGAAGGCACAACTACAATTAACACCCTTTTAGTTACACTTCATTACATATTCTTTTAAATAACACTCGCTGTATTCGCTTTGTGTAAAAGCATTTAATAATTTAATATTACTTTTAAAACTCGAATATAAAAAAGTATAAAATAAGTACGTTATTTATCGCTAAATTAGTTTAAACTAACCGCCTAATAAATTAAGCACACCATAATAAATGGGTATTTCATGCGTATAATTATTTTATTTTCAGTTATTTTATCTGTTATAGGTTGTACAAACTCACCTTTAAACACCTCCACTGCCCCACAGTATATTACTGTATTACATACTAACGATAATCACGGGCGCTTTTGGCATAACGAAAAAGGTGAATATGGTATGGCAGCGCGTAAAACGTTAATTGACGCTTTACGTAACAAAGCTCAACAGCAAGGCCATGCAGTATTACTGCTTTCTGGCGGTGATATTAACACCGGTATACCTGAGTCAGACTTACAACACGCAGAGCCTGATTTTAAGGGAATGTCGTTACTCGGTTACGATGCTATGGCCATTGGTAACCATGAATTTGATAATCCACTGAGCGTTTTAACTAAGCAGCAACAATGGGCTACCTTTCCCTTACTGTCTGCAAATATTTTTGACAAAGCAACTGGGGAAAGCGCATTTCAAGGCTATAAAATTTTTGAAAAGGAGGGCTTAAAAATTGCGGTTATAGGACTTACCACTACAGACACCGCTAAAATAGCTAACCCACAATATATTGGCCATTTAGAATTTAAAGACCCCGTTGATGTGACAGCAGCTCTCGCTAAAAAAATTAATGAGCAATACAACCCCGATATCACTATTGCACTTACTCACATGGGCCATTATGTAGATGCAAACTTTGGGATTAATGCCCCGGGCGATGTCACACTTGCCCGCTCTTTACCCGCTAATACCTTAGATATGATTATTGGTGGTCACTCGCAAGAGCCGGTTTGTATGGCAGCTAAAAATAAAAATGATGATAACTTTAAACCCGGTCTTGCGTGTAAGCCCGATCAGCAAAACGGCACGTGGATTATGCAAGCACATGAGTGGGGCAAGTATGTGGGTAAGGCAGAGTTTAAGCTAGAGAACGAAAAGCTCACCTTACTCGATTATAAATTGATGCCAGTTAATTTATATGTTGATGAAATTCAAGCCGATGGGTCTAGTAAACAAGTATTAGCCAACGAATACATTAAACCCGATCCGACCCTAGAAGCTTTTTTAGCAAGTTACCAAGCAAAAGGCGCAAAACAAATTGCAGGTAAAATTGGCAGTGTTGATGCGCGTTTAGAGGGCGATAGAAACAAGGTACGTTACCAACAAACTAATTTAGCGCGTGTGATTATACAGGCACAAATGAATGTGGTTGGCGCCGACTTTGGCCTTATTAGTGGTGGCGGAATAAGAAGCTCTATTGAAGCTGGCGATATTAGCTATAAAGATATTTTAAAAGTACACCCGTTTAAAAATCGCATTACTTACATGGACTGGCAAGGGCGTGATTTATGGAACTACTTAGAAACAGTGACCAGCTTCCCTGTTGATGCAGGTGCCTATTTGCAATATCACAAATTAGCGTTTACCCGTAAAAATGGCAAATTAGTCAGTGTACTCATTGATGGTAAGCCACTTGATGAAAATAAAACTTACCGTATGAGTTTAAATAGCTATAACGCATCAGGTGGTGATGGTTACCCTGCTATTAATAAACTCAAAGGGTTTGTTAGCACAGATGAAACCGATGCCCAGGCACTTAAAACCTTTGTATCGCAAAATAGTCCTCTTAAAGCTGCGCAGTTTGCACCTAAATAACAAAACGTTATTAAAAGATAATGTTTAAGGAAAGTAGCTGACTACTTTCCTTTTATTTCTATGTTTCCCTTTGCAATATTTATTAAACCGTAACTGTGTAAACGTGAGCGAGAGCCCTCGCCATATGCTTTAGGCGGATAATAAATGTCTTTCATATCAGGGTGTTCGTTTAAGACTTCGTCTAGGGCTGCACGAATTTCACTGAGTGTTTTTTCTAAGCTGCTATTAAAATTTGGCCGCTTGCGTATAGTATGCCCAAGCTCAATCAACCTATAAAAGTACTTATTAGCAAGCTCTATAAGCTCATCTGGCACGTATTTATTTTGATTTAGCACAACATCTTTATTATCACGACAAAACTCTATTAATGCTAAATAAAAGCATAACGGTTTGTTAGCTAAACACACTGTAGCGTCAGGCATATAACTATTACTGAGTGTTTTAGTGTTTAAATCAATGATCAATGCCAGCTCTTTTGGTTTCCCTAAGTCAGTATCAGCGTTTAATGATGGGCCTTTAGCATCTACAGGCATACCTATAATAGACTTCAGCCATTTGCTAAATAAAATACTCAAAACCAAAAATAACAAGCAAATCAAAAACCTGTTTTCTGACCAAAACTGTGCGTTTTTCTCAAACACTAAAGAGACATGGGTAGTGCTCGACTTGAGTGTTCTTACAAACTGGTTTGGCTTTAAAGTTAAAGGTTTAGCAGATTTTGGCACAATTTTAACTAAGCGAAGGTTATTGTCTAAATAGCCGTTGAGCTTTAATAAGTAGTCTTGCACTGCATGTTGGTTACCCGAGTGCTTTAAAAGCTCATTAGAGAGCGCAATTAACGGTAAATCCAGTGCAACTTGTTTTTCGGTTTCAATAACCTGGCGTTTAATAGCGTCACTCTGCTCATTAATTACAGACACATAAAACACTAAACAGTTAATAATAAAAACAGCGCAGCCAAAAAAAACATATTTATACTTATCCATTTTTAACGCTCTCATCTTTAGCTGTTACCTGCTCTGAACTGCAATCCCAGTACGATTGCGCCTCTTTGTAATAACTCAGTGTCTGCTCCTTTGACATATCAAGAATATGACGCTGTACAGCACATAAAAGGTCTGTATTGTTTTGCTGCATTTTTAGATACCAGCGCGAACCTGAAATTTTATTACTTAAAGGGGTTATATAATTTTTTGAAAAACGAGCAGCATCACTTTCTTTCCAAAAAGACGCAATAATATCGACCTGCCCATTAGCTAATAAGTCACGAAGCTCGCTGTGCGAACTGGCGTAAGTAATATCTAAATTGGCTAAGTTGATATTTAAATCTTTAAACATTTTCTTTGGAAGTATATGGCCAGAGCGGCTTGTAGGGTAATCTAATAAGCCTATACGCTTATCTAAAAAGTATTGTTTTGTTAAGCGTGGTTTTTCTTTTGAGGAGATAAAAAATGCGGTGTAATCAGAAAAGCCCACCACAGATTGATAGTTATAAGTTAGCTCTGCATTAAAGGCGTCCATTATATTATTTTTTGCAAGTACGAGGTCTGCAATCCCTTTGCCGACAAAATCGAAGCTTTCCGTTGTACTGTCACCCCAGTAACCTTTAACTGAACCGTATTGTTTCGTTACCACGGTATCAAGGCATAGAGACTCTGTAAGCTTCTCTGCCACGCTTTGCGATGGCGTAAATACAATAAGCTGATTTTTGTTTTCACTGGCTGTTGTATAACATTGTGTTGACGTTTTTATTAGTTCTGGGAAATTTATTTCATCACTTTTAACGCTCACCTTTCCAACAGACCATGCAGCAACCATAACCAGAAACAAAAGTGTAACAAACGACAGTTTATGTAACATGACCTTTCCAAACCCCATCAATAAGATGTACCTAACAACACTAAGGCTTTATTTGAACAATATTATTTACTTATTACAACAGGTAATTTTACCCATCAAATGTAAGCTATTGATTTAATGCGATTATGAATAAGAAATAATGAATACTCTTGACTCCTTTCTATATTTAGCAAAAACAATCACAATGTTTACACCAGCTAATAGGTGAATAAAAATAAATGCAGGAAACATTGATGCGCATTAAAATTGCTACTCTCGTAGCAACAACGTTAATAATTGGTGCTGTTTTTACAACTTCTAAAGCGTATGCGTGGGGTCAAAATGGTCATCGAATTGTTGGGCATATTGCTGAGCAACATTTGAGTGATGAAACAGTGCATAACCTGTTGCCACTATTAGAAGGACAATCCCTAGCTCAAATTTCTACTTGGGCAGATGAAATGCGATCTAGTCCTGAACTATTTTGGCGTAAAAAATCTTCACGCTGGCACTACATAAACCTTCCTAAAAATAAAACACTTTCTCTAAATCACGCACATACACACAGCAAAGACGATGTAACAAATATTCTAGAAGGTATTTACTTCTCTATTAATACACTTCAGTCATCTACCTCTTCCCTTAATGAAAAACAGTTTGCTTTAAAGTTTTTAGTTCACTTGGTTGGCGACAGCCATCAACCATTTCATGCTGGGCGAAGTGAAGATAGAGGCGGCAATTTAATTAAAGTTGATTTTTTTGACAACGAAACCAATTTGCATAGCCTTTGGGACACTGGATTAATAGAAAATGAAAACTTAGCTTACACTGAATACGCTAAGTTTATAGATACCGACGATGCAGCATTAATTAAAACATACTTAAACAGCAGCCCTACTACTTGGCTGATGGAATCTCACAAACTGGCCGAAGATATTTATACCTCAACCAGTGATGAAGTGAGCTATAGTTATGTTTTCAAATACAATCCGCTTGTTAAGCAGCGTTTGCAAAAAGCAGGCGTTAGGCTTGCGGGTGTATTGAACTATTTATTTGATTCGTCAGATGACAATAAAAAATTAAAAATAACGACAAAATAACAATCAACCTATAAATAAAAAACCTACACACGGGAATTAATTTATGTTTATACACGGTCTGGAGTATAGCTAAAATAATACAGCTAAAAATGTATTAATTACAAAATGTAAATAATTAATTGTAAAAGGAATTATAAAGTTTGCATTTCATAATACTGTCACATAACGGCGGTAACATAACAATAAGTAATTAATCCAAATTTAGTTAAGTATACAAGTATAAATTGTGCAAATTAATTTTGCATATTACAAGAGTATAAATTCAACAACACTGCTGACTTTATACTACTTAAAATAACAATTTAATTATAACTTTCACGGGAAATGAAAATGAAGACTAAACTTCAAAAAACAGCACTCTCACTTGCTATCGCTGCGTGTGTAAGTGTAAGTGGCGCTGCATTCGCCAACGAAACAACCTCTGCGATTAAGGGTCAAATTACCGGTCCAAACGGTAACCCAGCTCCAGGTACCAAAATAACAATTTTACACGTACCGTCTGGCTCAGTTAAAACAACAGAAGCAAACGATGCAGGTTACTTTACTGCTAAAGGCCTTCGTGTTGGTGGTCCTTACAAGGTAATCGTTGATTCTGATGTTTATGCTGATCAAGAATTTAATAACATTATCCTAAACATTGGTAACGATTACCCAGTAAATGCTGCACTTGAGCCACAATCAAGCATGGAGCAAATTGTAGTAACAGGTGCACCTATCAGCTCTATGTCTGGTGGTACTGGCCCAGCGTCTACATTTACTTTAACTGATCTTGAAAACACGCCTGCTATTAACCGTGATTTAAAAGATATCATTCGTATTGACCCGCGTATCACAATTGATGATAGCCGCGGTTCAATCAACTGTGGTGGTGGTAACCCTCGTTACAACAGCTTAACGCTAGATGGCGTTCGTATGAACGATAACTTTGGTTTAAGCTCTAACGGTTACCCTACTATTCGTGCCCCTTTCTCGTTTGATTCAATTGAGCAAGTTTCAGCTGAGCTAGCACCATTTGACGTACAGTACGGTGGTTTTACCTCATGTAACATTAATGCGGTAACAAAATCTGGTGGTAATGAAGTTCACGGTGGCATCTTCTACGATTTCACAAGTGATTCATTCAAAGGCGACGAAATTGAAGGCGAAGACGTTGATAACGGTAACTACACCGAAAAACGTTACGGCTTTAACGTTGGCTTACCGTTAATCGAAGATAAACTATTTTTATTCACTTCATATGAAAAACTTGAAGGTGTTCAACAGTTTAACTACGACGGTTTAAGCAGCGGCAGTGTAACTGCAGATGATATTGCTCGTATTACAAGTGTAGCTCAATCTGTATATGGTTATGACGTAGGCGGTATGCCTTCAAGTATGCCGGTTGAAGATGAAAAAATCTTAGTTAAATTAGATTGGAACATCAACGAAGATCACCGTGCAAACTTAATCTATAACTACAACGATGGTAATACGGTTTCACAGTCTGATACTGGTTCTAGCCGTGTTTCATTATCTAACCACTTTTACGACCAAAGTGCAGAATTCACATCAATTATTGGTTCTGTTTACTCAGATTGGTCAGATGACTTTTCAACTGAAGTTCGTATTGGTAAATCAGAACTAGATGCAACTGTACAGTCACTTGATGCTGCTAGCAGCTTTGGCGAAATGCAAATTCGTACAGAAGATGGTGGTACGGTTTACATTGGTCCAGATGACTCTCGTCAATCAAATGATTTAGATTACGATACCACTACATTTAAAGTAGCGGGTACTTACTACCTTGACCAACACACAATTACTGCTGGTTATGAGTTTGAAGAGTTAGATGTATTTAACTTATTCGTACAGCATACTGAAGGTGAATATCGTTTTGATTCAATCGATGATTTTGAAGACGGCTTAGCTAATCGTATTTACTACAACAATGCTGCAGCAACTAACGATCCAAACGATGCAGCTGCAAGCTTTTCATACGCTCAGCATACGTTTTATGTACAAGATGAATACGCATTTACAGACTTAGATGCAAACATCACGTTTGGTTTACGTTACGATAAATACACAAGTGATGACGTACCTAACTTCAACCAAAACTTTACTGACCGCTACGGCTTTAGTAACCAAAGCACGTTCGATGGTATTGATTTACTTCAACCACGTGTTGGCTTCCAGTGGTATGCAACAGACGAATTAGAAGTACGCGCCGGTGTTGGCTTATTCTCTGGTGGTAACCCAAATGTGTGGTTATCTAACTCTTACTCTAACGATGGTATTACAAACATCGGTACATTCCGCAGCCCAGTTGATTTATTCAATACGCCAAACGTAAATGGCGGCGCGCCTGGTTTTGAAGTACCACAAGATATGTTTGATGAAGTTGCTAACACTGTTATCGGCTCGGGTGATTCAGCAACAAACGCTGTTGACCCAGATTTTGAAATTCCTTCAGAGTGGAAATACTCAATTGGTGCAACATACACAACTGAAAACGAGTATGTAATTTCACTTGATTACTTATACTCTAAGAAGAAAGATGCTGCCTTAATGCGTGACATCGCACTTCAGGATTCGGGCGAAACTACATTTGATGGTCGCCCTCTTTACGAGTCTATTGAAGGCCGCTCTGGTGAGTACCTTCTTACAAATGTAAGTGGCGATAGCGGTGATTCATCGGTTATTTCATTAGCAGTAAGCAAAATGTTTGATAATGGCGTAAGCGTTAATTTTGGTTACGCGTACACAGATTCAGACGATGTTAACCCAATGACAAGCTCTGTTGCTGGCTCAAACTACGGTAATATTGCGCTAACGGATCCGGGTAACCCTGGTGTTGCATCATCTGATTACGAAATTCCACATCGTTTTACTATGACGCTTGGCTACTCTCATGAATTTGTAGATGGTTTTGCTACTCGCTTTAACCTATACGGTGAAGCATACAAAGGCTTACCATACAGCTACACGTTTGATGGTAGCGATCGTAACTTCGGGGATAGCAACTGGAACGGTAGTCGTCAGTTACTTTACGTACCACTTGAAAACGATCCTAACGTTGTTTACGACATGAGCGCTGATGAAATTAACGCGTTTAACGACTTTATCGCGTCTAACGGTTTAGAGCGTGGTGAAATCACTGGCCGTAATGCTGAAAACTCAGATTGGTTTGTTAAATTTAACTTTAAAGTTACTCAAGAATTACCAGGCTTTATGGATGGCCATAAAGGTGAAGCGTTCTTCGTAATTGATAACTTAACTAACCTATTAAACGATGATTGGGGCGTACTTAAAAAAGGTCCTTTCGTTGGCGCTAGCATGATTTCTACAACGATTGATGAGCAAGGCCGTTACGTTTACTCAGGCTTTAATGAAAACAACGCAAATACATCAGTACAATCTGATGCGTCATTATGGCAAATGCGTGTAGGTGTTCGTTACACTTTCTAATCGCATTAACGTAAAAAACGACTAATTAAAGCCCATCTTTTGATGGGCTTTTTTTTTACCAACCAGCTTAATTAAATGATCTATTTATCCCCTCAAAATGATTAAGTATTATTGCGGATTGATTTTATAAGGCACCTTTAAGCTCTTTTAGTAAATTTAGCAATTGGACTTGTTGCTGCTTACTAAATTTTTCAGCTAATTGCCCTTCCCAGTTTTGTACATCACGTGCTATCAGCTTGTAAATTGCATTGCCATGCTCATTTAACATAACCTGTGTTACTCGCTTATCTTGCTGATTTAGTTGTGCTTCAACATACCCTCTTTGCAGCAATGATTTTATAACTCGCGAAACCGTTGACTTGTCCATATTGGCCTGAGTACATAAATCTTTTGCATTGCTTTTGCCATATTGTGCTAAGTTTGCCAACACCCGCCATTGAGGGATGGTTAAGTTGTATTTTTGCTGATAAACACGCGCAAAATCATCGCTTATGAGATTTGCCATTTGGTTCAACTGATAGGGCAAAAACTGCTCTAGATCTATTTCCATTATTACTTTCTCATCGCATTTACACACTGTGAAAACTGTGCATTTTTATTTACAGGCTAAAACATGCGCCCATTTGAAATTACTCTCACTTGAGAGTACTTTAAACTAATTAGGGCCTGTTGACCTTTCAGGATTGAAATTTGTTCAATCTAGGGGCCATTTAATCGCGGCGCGAGGTTTGTAACCTAGTGGGCTAAGTAAAAACCGAGCAACAAAGAGTAAATGGCCCCTAGGCAGAACCCTTCGGGCAGCGCCTGTTTGGCATTTATGCTACGTTATCGCCTATTTATGGGGAACAACCACACTGCATAGGCTCTGCCTTGCCTAATTCCCAAACAGACTGCTGCAAATTCAACTTCGAAAGATAAACAGGCCCTAGAAAGATAAAACAATGTCACTCTCACAGGATCTAAATATGGCCAGCGAAATAAACTACATGAGCGGTTTTGGCAATGAGTTTGAAACCGAAGCGCTACCCGGCGCACTGCCTGTTGGGCAATTTACCCCACAAAAGGTGAAGTACAATTTATACACCGAGCAATTTAGCAGCACGGCCTTTACCGCCCCGCGAGCCGCTAATCGCCGCACGTGGCTGTACCGCCTTCGCCCATCGGTGGTACAAGGTGAATACACCGCTATAGATAACGCTCTAATAAGAACAGCGCCTATAACTGAAGCAATTACGCCCCCTACAATGATGCGCTGGAGCCCTATTGATATTCCTTCAAAGCCCACTGATTTTATTGATGGCTTAATTACAATGGCTGCAAATGGCAGTGCCAATGGGCAAACCGGTATTGGTATTCATGTTTATGTTGCTAACAGTTCTATGCAAGAGCGTTATTTTTGTAATGCCGATGGTGAGCTGTTGTTTGTGCCTCAGCATGGCGAACTGTTATTACACACTGAATGCGGAAAGCTCACAGTAAAGCCGGGGGAAATTGCCGTCATTCCTCGCGGGATTAAATTCTCGGTTGATTTAATTGATGAAACCGCACGTGGCTACATTTGTGAAAACTATGGTCACGCATTTGAACTTGCCGAGCGCGGCCCCGTCGGGGCAAATGGCTATGCCAACGACAGAGACTTTAAATACCCTGTTGCTGCATTTGAAGATAAAGAAGGTAGCTTTGAATTAGTCACTAAATTTAACGGTCATTTATTTAGTTGCCCTATCACACACTCGCCTTTTGATGTAGTTGCTTGGACCGGTAACAGCGCACCGTACAAATACGACTTAGCACGTTTTAATGTTATTAATACCGTGAGTTTTGACCACCCAGATCCTTCAATATTTACTGTTCTTACCTCCCCTTCAGCCACTGAAGGCATGGCAAATGTAGATTTTGTAATTTTTCCACCGCGTTGGATGGTGGCAGAGAATACATTTAGACCTCCTTACTATCATCGCAATATTATGAGTGAGTTTATGGGCTTAATAGAAGGGGTTTACGATGCAAAAGAGCACGGGTTTGTACCAGGAGGCGCTAGTTTGCATAATTGTATGTCGCCACATGGGCCTGAAGCCGAGGTATTTGAAAAAGCATCTAACGCTGAGCTTGCACCGCAAAAATACGAGAACACGTTGGCCTTTATGTTTGAGTCTCGTTACATAATATCGCCCACTAAATATGCCCTTGAAGGAAAAGAGCGCCAAACTAATTACACCCAGTGCTGGCGTAGTATCACAAAACATTTTACAGGCGAGGAATAATAACAATGAAACTATACAGCTATTTTCGCTCATCTGCCGCATACCGTGTACGCATAGCACTTAATTTAAAAGGCATTGAGCATGATATGCAATTCGTTAATTTACTTAAATCTGAACAGCTAGCGCAGCCTTACTTAGATAAAAATGTGCAAGGTTTACTTCCTGCTCTTGAAACGGACGAAGGCGTATTAGCGCAATCACTGGCTATTTTAGAGTGGTTAGATGAAAGCTATCCGCAAACGCCGTTAATTTATGGCACTGCATGGCAAAAAGCGCAAATTCGTAATATTAGCTATGCAGTGGCATGTGATATTCACCCAGTAAATAATTTACGAGTGCTGAAGTATTTAAGCAACGAATTGGAGGTAGACGAGCAAGCTAAAGCCGCCTGGTATAGGCATTGGGTAGAGCTTGGATTTGAAAAAATTGAATTGATGCTAAGTGAAAACAATGAGTTTTGCGTAGGCAATACACCCACTCTCGCTGATATATGCTTAGTGCCACAGGTATTTAATGCGTTGCGTTTTAATGTAGATATGGCTGCGTATCCAAAAATTGCAGCCATTTATGCACGTTGTAATGCATTACCCGCTTTTAGTGACGCCGCGCCGCAAAATCAGCGCGATGCAGTTTAACTTTTTAATGCGCAGTGAATAACACTCACGTGCTCTATTAAATCAAGGCCCAGTTCGGTTAAATAGCCGCCATCTGGGCTGTCTATCACGCCTTTATCAAACAACCTTTGCGCCGCGCTTAATAAATTTGGTTCAGCATCCGAATGTAACTTAATCCCTTGCATTTTGCTCTCACGTGGAAATTTAGCTAATAACGTAAATTCATCTATCATTGTTTGATTAAATTGCATGTGTTCACCTTTTTATAATTGTGTGTTTAAGTCAGTGTTGTTTAACGCTATTACTTACCCTAGCATGTTTTTTAATCGTGTGTACTATTTTTAAACTATCAAAATTCGAGGTCGCTCATGCGCCATATTATGGTTTTATTTATTTTTTTAATTGCGTTCACTTTAGCCCCTAGCAGTTATGCAAAAACAGTCAAAACGCATTCTATTATTGACGCTAATGAGATTATTAATAATGGTGATATTTGTTGGTACGACAACAAACGTTATAGTGAAGGCGCGCTGGTGCAAGTACATTCTTTTACCTTAGTGTGCGCTGCTAAAAACCCGCAGCATAATAACAGTAAGCTAATTTGGCTAAAATTAGATAAAAAAGGCAATATTGTTTATCCCACAAAGCCTAAAACCATTACGGTCAATTAGCGCTAAAAGAGGATTTACGCTACAATGCGCACAGTTTAAATAAGTAGTATGGCTATGGATAATCAACCAAAAAATCCTCTTCATGGGGTAACGTTAGAACAAATTTTAGTAGAGCTTGAGCAGCGCTTAGGGTTTAAAGCCATGGGCGAGCAAGTAAACATTAAATGTTTTACCGACTCACCGAGTATTAAATCAAGCTTAAAATTTTTGCGTAAAACCCCTTGGGCACGCGATAAAGTTGAAGCTCTCTACTTACATACGCTAAGTAACAAACCGCTGCGTAAACCCAAAAGCGCTCAGCGTCCTAAGCCTGCCAGCCAAAGCGATAGCAGTGATTTTGTTTGGCCAAGCATTAAAAAGTAACACACAAAAATGCACGTTAAATACGTGCATTTTGTATTTTATAGCTCCTTACTAATTACTTTTAACGAGGCGGGGTCAACTGTAATAGTAAGCGTATCCGCTGTTTTTATTTCACCATCCAGTACATACTTAATTTCTTCGTCTGCGGTTATCGTTACTTTTTTAGCGTTGGTATGATGCGAGCTAATTGCTAAATGCGTTTGTGTAATACTACTAAACATAAGTTCAGCAATGCTTAACACGCGGGTGGTGTTTTCATCACTAGGTAGCAGCCAATTAATGTCTAATAGGCCATCTTCGTGATCGGGCTGACCACCTCCTTGGGCTAATAACGTAGTAAATGGCGCAGCATTAGCCACAATAAAACTATTTGTATTTACCTCCTGCGTTTGATTATCATCAAGGGTGACATAAAGGGTTTGCGCTTTTTGCTCACTAAATGCCTGAAAAAAACCACTTAAATAGGCAAGCTGACCCGATTCGTTTTTTGAGTCTCTATCTGCTTTTTCTACCATTGATTGCTCATAACCAATCCCAGCTAACAACAGCATAAGCTCGTCATTACAATAGGCCGTATCAATTGTTTGGGTTTGCCCATCAATAATAAGATCGCAGGCCTGCTCAACAGGAATGATTTTAGAGCTAATCCCCATAAGCACATGCGCTAATGCATTGGCTGTGCCCATTGGGATAATACCCAGCTTGCACTGAGTGTTTACCAACACACTTGCTACTTCTGTCACGGTTCCATCGCCGCCACAGGCAATTATTATATCTGGCTTATCTTTAATGGCTTGTTTAGCAAGCTCAATACCGTCTATTTCTTTGGTGGTGGTTAATACTTCTAAATCATAATACGCCGACAACCTAGCCACTATTAAATGCTCTTTGTCTTGCCACATTTTGGTACCCGACACAGGGTTTGCAATAATAACGGCTTTGTTTTTAATAACTAGCTCGCCCTTTTTATGTCGCTTTGCTAAATGACGAAGCTGATGCTTATTAAGATTTGCGGTTTCGCGGGTTTCTTTTATTTGCGCGAGCACTTGGTGAACATCGGCGTTTTTATCTTGGCTCAGTAAATACGCTGCCATAACAAATACCGAACGCCCTCTGCCCAGTGCACAGTGAACTACCACGCGGCGGTCTTCTTTAATATGATGATGTATCCAGTTAATGGCTTGGTTTAATTGCGAATGGGTAGGCACACTATGATCAAGCACCGGAATATTTAAATAGCTAATATTTTCTTGTGTAGAGCTCCATTCTAAGCCATCAAACTCACACGTTACATCTAATATTGCCGTTATGCCGTTTTCTTTTAACGTATCTATATCAGAGGGGAACAATCGGCATGCTAAAAATAAATGGTCGTTAATTTTTTGAATGGGAGGGACTTTATCGTGCTTGCGAGAATACGCATTGTAAATTTGAACACCCAGTAAAAAAGGCACAAATGCCCAGCGAATATAAAATGGGATGACACCATTTTCACGCTTTCTAAAAATTTTCGCCAAATTAAAAATGTAAGCACCACTGACAAGAATTAACGACAATGCACTCCAGTAAAATACCACTGCAAAATATACCGAGTTAACCTCCCACCCTATAAATATAAAAATTAACGCTAAAATTAAATAACTCGTTGCAGCCCACATATTTTCTCCTTTATTTTTACTGTTTTGGCACATTTTTTTACAGCTGTGTATAAGTGTAGTAGCAATTTACACGCCAACAAAAGTTGTTTTTTAGGAACAAAAACAACACTAAGTAACTGATATAAAATAAATAAAAGTAGCTAGCTTTAGCTGTATTCGCATATTAGGCGCTTTTTACACAGTAATCGGTCATTTTTTCTCACTACTCAAAGGTAACTGTTTATATTTAAAACTTGTTTCAATGTGTACAGCAGCTAATATAAATGTCAGCTTAAAAGTTTTTGCATCCAATCACTCTTTTCACACGTTTATTGAGAGTGTGTTTATCTTTATTGGTTAAATTTATAACAGCCTGTTTAATCTCTATTTCAAAGCGATTAGGTTGCGCTTAAATAAAACAATTGTTAATTCACGAAGCTCAACACACCTCGGTAATAATAAAAACAACAGGAACCTTATGGAAAACGACAATTTACTTCCCCTTTTGTGTAAAACAGCACAGGGTAACAAAGCCGCGTTTGCTGATTTGTATCAGCAAACAAGCGCAAAGCTTTTTGCGATTAGTTTAAATATGCTTTCAAACCGCGCGCACGCAGAAGAAGTACTGCAAGAGGCATTTATAAAAATTTGGCATAACGCGTCAGAGTACAATTCATCTAAAGGCACAGTTATTAGCTGGATGATAAGCATTGTGAGATACCGCAGCTTAGATGCATTGCGTTATCACAAGGTAAGAAAAGAGCAGGCAATGGGTGATGATGAATACGACGAACAAGCAGTCGATGTTAGTTACGACGAACAAACCAAACTTGTTAATTGTATTGAGCAACTTGATCCCCAACAAAAACAAGCCATTCATTTAGCCTATTACAAAGGGCTAAGCCATGGTGAGTTAGTCAATCACATAGAAACGCCCTTAGGCACAGTTAAAAGCTGGATCAGGCGTGGTTTGCAGCAGTTGCAGAGGTGTTTAACATTATGAATTATAATAAACCAGAATTACTTGATGCTTTAGCAGGGCAGTATGTATTAGGTACTTTAAAAGGCCTGGCACGAAAACGTTTTCAACGCTTAATGCTCAGCTTACCGCAAGCCCGAGAAGCCACTATAATGTGGGAGCAAAATTTAAATGATTTAGCCAGTGCAATTACACCTCAAACACCCAGCGCGCAAGTGTGGCAGAATATTTTAAATACATTAGAACACACCAACCAACCCGTTAAAACGGTGATCAAACCAGCTACATCGCTGTGGCGCAATTGGTCATTTATAGCTACAGCTGCCTGTATTATCTTAGCATTTTTGGTTATTCAGCCCACAACTCAGCCCCAATACAGCCAACAAATTGCTTTAGTACAAAATCAAGATAAGCAATCACTGTGGTTTATTAACGTAGATGAGCAAACATTATCGGTTAAAGCCAGTGATAAACTTGTTGCGCAAACCGATAAAGACTACGAGCTGTGGATGATTTTAAAAGGGCAAGACACGCCAATTTCGTTGGGTCTACTGCCTAAAAACGGTGAAAAACAGTTACTCAAAGGCACGCGCTTTAAGGCACAAGACATTGCCCTACTCGCTGTTAGCTTAGAGCCTTTAGGTGGCTCGCCAAACGGCCTACCAACACAAGTACTGTACACGACAGATTTAGTTATTTTATAACTAAATAAACGCGACTGGTTGGTCAAACTTTGTTTGGCCAACCTTTTTATTTACCTTGGGTAACCATTAATATTTGATTAAACTAAAGTAGACTTAATCGCAGTGCGATGCTTATCATATTGTGTGCTCAATACCTGCTGCGTTATTTTAATTGCATACACCCCCTGTAATAAGTATAAAACCAAACCGCTTCAGCCTCTTTATCACTCTCTTATCACTTCCTTATCTAAATGCAAAACAGCCTGCTGAAAATTTAATCTTGAACGTTAAACACCCCTTTATTAACAATAATAAAAAAATATTTAACTTTTTTGCATCCATTGTGCTTTTTGTTTCGTTATTAGTTATGACTCCAATCAAAACTAAAGGAAAAAGTCATGAAAGCTTTAACTCCATCTATACTCGCAGTAGTAGTATGCAGTACCTTAGTAAGCACCTCTAGCGAGGCATCAAGTCATCGTGAAGCGCCGAACATTAGCCGCTTTCCAACCTTAGACTCTACCGACTTTTACGTATTTAATAGTTATGAAGCAGGCAGAGACGACTACGTTACATTTATTGCCAACTATATTCCTTTACAAGATGCCTACGGCGGCCCTAACTACTTTGCTATGGACCCAGATGCAACCTACAGTATTCATATTGATAACGACGGTGATGCAGTTGAGGATATTACCTTTGCCTTTAATTTTACCAGTATGCTGCCAAACGATAATCAAGGCGTGCAATTAACCGTTGGCCCAGAAGATAATCAACGTACTGTATCTGTACCTCTTAAAAACGTTGGTGGTGTAGCAGCAGGTGATGATAGCGCCGCTAATTTTAGCGAGTCATACACACTCAGCATGATAAGCGGTCCACAACGCACAGGTACCAGTACAACATTAAGTAATACCACCACCAGTTCAACCACGTTTAATAAACCGCTTGATTATATTGGTGACAAAACATTTGGTTCAATGGCTGATTACCAAACCTATGCAGATCAGTTTGTTTATCAAGTTTCGGTACCAGGCTGTGACAGTATGGCCAAAGTATTTGTTGGTCAGCGCAAAGACCCATTTGTCGTTAACTTAGGTAAAACATTCGATTTAGTAAATTACGTTCCCGTTGAAGGTGATAGTGCGCCAGGTGCTGGGGATGGCGGTGGTTTCCCTGGAGGGATTACACAAAGCAGTGAGAATGACGACCTCGTAGATAAAAACGTTACCTCAATTGCAGTTGAAATGCCTAAAAGCTGTATTGTAGGTGAAGGCAACGGCGTAATTGGTTCATGGACAACAGCAAGCCTACCTCAAGCACGCATTTTAAACCCTAACGCTAAATTTGCAGATAACGCGGTAAATGGCGGTGCATTAACGCAGGTTTCACGCTTAGGTAATCCATTAGTTAATGAGCTTGTTATTGGTATTAAAGACAAAGATACCTTCTCAACGGCTCACCCTAAAGATGATGCACAGTTTTTAGATTACGTTTCGCACCCGTCTTTACCAGAGCTGTTAAATATTTTATTTAAAGATGCAGTAAATACCACGCTTGGCGCTAATTTAGAAACTCTTGCTCCAACTAACTTTCCACGTACTGATTTAATCACCGCATTTTTAACTGGTTTTGCAGGGGTAAACCAACAAGCCACCGTAACGCCATCAGAAATGCTACGTTTAAATACTGCAATTGCAGCGACAGCACAAACTGATCAGTCTGCATTTGGTGTAGCCGGTGATGATTTAGCAGGTTTTCCAAACGGGCGCCGTCCAGGTGACGATGTCGTTGATATTGCACTTCGCGTGGTAATGGGGCGTTTATGTCACCCTATTCCTGTAAATGGTGAAGACACCGACTTAGGTCTATGTACACCAGAGGATGCTGATGTAGGTACAGTGCCATTCACTGATGGTGCTCCAGTTGATGCAAGCATGATGGATGCCACTTTCCCATACTTAGCCACCCCACTTGCAGGCTCTAAATAAGGAGTAACGTATGCGTAATTTAAACCTTACCCATAGCAGTATATTGTTATGCGCTTTGGCACTAGGCGCGTGTAGCAGTGATGATGATAACAAACAACCCACACCGGTTGTAAATTCTGCGCCCAGTGCTAGTGATGCAATGCTAACCACACAAACAGAAGTTGAAATTAACGACATGTTAGTGGCAACCGATGCTGATGGCGATACATTAACATACACATTAACTTCGCAGCCGACATTAGGTAACGCTGTAGTAAATAGCGATGGCAGCTTTACCTATACCCCAAACAAAGAAGCAACCGGTAGCGACAGCTTTATGTTTGGTGTATCAGACGGTGTTAACCAGCAAGTGACTGCAGCGGTAAATATAACCATTGAAGCACTGCAAGTGGACTTTGCACAATTTGCAAGCGATGCATTTAACCAAAGCCCCACTGCGCAACCGCTATCTACCAACGGACGTGTCTTTATCAATACAGACACAGACGTAAGCGGTATTTCATCGGGCGCTTCTGGTAACTAACTCAGTAAGTAAATTAAGCTGATGGCCATGGATGGCTTTTTTAAGAGGATAAAACAATGCGCAGTCATTATAAAAAAATGCTCTTTGTTTTTTGCGCTGCACTGTGTGTAAATAACGTGCTTGCAAAACCAATTACCCCAAAAGATAACGCAATTATTGCCTCAAGCAATGCAACATTAAGTGCTAATTTAACCCTTGAGCAACTCACTGCGCTGGTGCTAAATAGCCAATACATAGGCCAAACAGAGCGTTATCAAGGTGTATTAAAAAAACGCTTAAAAAATCTATATACCGCTTCTGCAACTGCACAAACCGGTTATTTATATGCACGGGTACTTCAAAAGGAGCATGCGTTTTCACGTGCCATAGACGTTGCTAATAACGTATTAAAAATCCAGCCAGATCATGTAAACACCCATTTATTACTCGCTAATATGTTGATGACACAAGGCAAATTTGAACAAGCTAAGCGCCATTGTGTGGCATTAATTGGTAACACCAGCCTATTAACGGCCAGCACGTGTGTACTAGATGTACAAAGCCAACAGGGCAAACTTAGTGAAAGTTATCACGCGTTAGTTAAGCTTACGCAAAACAAAAACAGCAGCTTAGCGACAAAACATGTGCTCAGCGAAATGGCATTTAGACTCAATAAATTCACCCGTGCGCAGCAGCATATAAATAATATTGATTTAAACACAGCCCCGGTAAGCCTTATTGTGCTGTGGGCCGATATTCAACTGCAGCAAAACAACCCTGAAAAAGTGCTTAATACACTCGGTAAACTTGCCAATAGCCACTCATCGCTTGAAGACGCTATTTTGCTCAAGTTAGCCATAGCTGAAAAACGCAGTAATAAGCACACTAATACGGTGTGGCAACCGCTCATGCAACAGCGCGTAAAATTACGTGAACAACGCCAAGATACCTTCCATGCCAACGACTTAGCTAACTACTATATTCATGTACAAGCAAACCAAGCCAAGGCACAATACTGGGCAAATATAAATTGGCAGCAAGCAAAAATGAGTACAGATAAACATTTACTAAGCCAAGCAAATACGATGGTTAGGGATTCTTTATGAGTAAAATAAACGCGTTATTTGTTTTATTTATAGTTGCGCTATTTGCCAACTTTAGCGTGCAAGCACATCAGTTGAGCACAAGCTACATTTCACTGGATAATACAAACAACGAAAAGCAATACACAGGCACCTGGCAAATAAATATTAGCGATTTAGAACAACAAGTTGCGCTTGATGTTAACCAAGACACACAAATAAGCTGGGGCGAATTAAAATCACAAAAGTCGGCTATTAATCGCTATGCCAAAAATACTCTATCGGTTTTACAAAATGAGCAAACTTGCCCATTAACAATCACCGATAACTACCAATTAGATAATCATTTTAATGAAGCATATTTAGTGTTACCGCTAGTTTTTAGCTGTAACACTGATGCAGATGTAACGTTAACGTACCGCGCTTTTTTTAACCAAGACGCAAACCACAAAGTTATTGTAAATGTAAATCAGGTTTCGCGGGTTTTCACTATAGATGAGCAACAGCACACTTTTACCACTGGGCAATCGAGTTATTTAATGACTTTTAACCAATATGTTTATCAAGGCGTGTTACATATTTGGATTGGTATTGACCATATTTTATTTTTAATTGCACTACTTTTAACCTGCGTTTTAACACGCAATGATAGTCACTGGCAGGCAATAGCAAGTAAAAAGCACATTATTAAGCACACTGCGTGGATTGTGACTGCGTTTACCCTTGCGCATTCACTTACCCTTACTGCTACGGCTCTTAATCTTGTTTCGCCAAGTAGCCGCTGGGTAGAGCTAGGTATTGCAATCTCGGTATTATTTGCGGCTTTAAACAATGTATGGCCGGTTATATTACGCCTTGGCTGGCTTACTTTTGCGTTTGGTTTGTTACATGGAATGGGCTTTGCCAGTGTACTTGGTGAGCTTGGGCTCTCGAGCGATTATCAATTGCTCAGCATTTTAGCGTTTAACTTAGGTGTAGAGCTTGGGCAGCTGAGTATATTGTGTATTGCACTGCCGGTGTTACTAACCATGCGCAATAAACCTATTTACATAAAATGGGTGATGCCAATTGGCTCCCTTGCTATCGCTGCAATGGCACTATTGTGGTGCATAGAGCGTATTTAGCATTAAAAAAGCGAGCCTTTTGACTCGCTTTTTAGTTTTCTATTACTTGGTTTTATCAAACGGCATGAGCAAGGTTTTCATCGCAGGCCTTAGCGCGATTAACACCGTTTCTTCGGTGAGCTCAGGGTAGAGCATCTTACGAAGCAGTAACCCCGCCATCATCGAAAAAATAACGTTAATGCGGCTTTCAAGTTCGTGTTCATCAGTGTCTTTAAGTGCACTACGTTCACTGGTGAGCAATTGACGCATGCGCCCCCGTGCTTGAGTATCCATATCTCGTAAAAGCGAGGCCACTTTACTATTGCGACCCGCTTCCGCCATCATGTCTAAATCAACCACACAGGCACCGGTATCCATATGCCTTTGTACACCAATGTTTAAGCCATCCATAAGCGCTTGCAGAACATCACCTGGGTGATCTTCAAACTCCTGAAAGATAGAAAACATTTCTTCCATGTCTTTAGCAATAATACTTTCAATTATTGCCTCTTTGCTTTCAAAGTAGTTATATATATGCCCAGCGCTCATGCCTGCAGTACGGGATATTTCGGCCATGCCTGCGCCATGATATCCCTTGCGTTTAAAACACTCTGAGGCAGCACTAAGCACCTGCTCTCGCCTAGCTTGTGCTAATGCTGGGTCTATATGCCTTTTAGCTTTCGTGCTCACAACCCTACTCCGGTATTAAGCGCATATTTAATACAGCGTAAGCTCATTGCATAGCTTAACTTAACAACACCTTTCATTTTACTGCTCTTGCACAGGTGTTTTAGCTATATTCCAGCCGCCACCTAAAGCTTTATACAAATTAATTTGGCTGGCAAGGTAAGCCTGCTGACCTGTTATTAACTGCTGTTGAGCCGAGTACCACGTACGCTGTGCATCAAGTACCTGTAGGTAGCTATCAGCGCCTTTTTCGTAACGCATTTTTGATAAATCGTACGTTAGCTGACGCGAACTAATTAACATATCAAGGGCATCAAGTTGCTCTTTGTAGCCTTCTCTATCTGCTAATGCATCAGCAGTTTCACGAAACGCATTTTGAATTTTTTGCTGGTACGTCGCCACCGCAATTTCTTGATCGGCCTTTGCCACATCAAGGTTTGCCTGGTTACGTCCCATAGTAAAAATTGGTAAGTTGATTGACGGTACAAAGCTCCACGTCCCTGAGCCTGAATCAAACAAGCCACTTAAATCGCTAGACGTACTGCCCGCAGTCGCGGTTAAGCTAATGCTTGGGTAAAACGCCGCACGCGCTATACCAATATTCGCGTTAGCGGCTAATAAAGCGTGCTCAGCGGCTTTAATATCAGGGCGCTGCGTTAATAAATCAGAGGGTAAACCAACAGGTACTTCTGGTAAGTCCAGTAAATTAGTTAACGAGTTAGTCGGTAATAAATCACTCGATACAGGGCGCCCTACCAGCAAATCTAACGCGCTTTTATCACGTTTTAACAAGCGTTTATATGTTGCTATATCTACTTTTGCAGTGGCAACCGTACTTTTAAGCTGCTCAAGCGTAATTGCCGATGTAGCGCCTAAATCAAAGCTTTTTTGCGTAAGCGAGAGCGACTCCTGCTGCGAGCTTAATGTTTCTTTAGCAAGCTCTAATAGCTGTAAGTCAGTTGCGTAGTTTAACCAAGCATTGGCAAGCTCAGCAATGAGTGAAATTTGCGTGCTGTATTGCGTAAGCTCAGTGTTATAGAGGTTTTGCAGGGCTTGCTCAGACTGGTTACGTACCTTACCCCAAATATCTAATTCATAAGAGGTAATACCGACCGTTGCGCTGTACTGTGAGCTAATACCTGCTTCACCCGTACTGGTTAAATCAGCCGGTAAACGTTGGCGCGTAGCCCCACCATTAAAATCTAATGAAGGGTATAAACCCGAATCTTCAATTTGGTATAAACCGCGTACACGCTGCACATTTAATACTGCTATTTGCATATCTTTATTATGCTCAAGGCTTAAGCTAATCAAGGTTTGCAATTTTTCATCATTAAAAAATTGCTGCCAATGTAACTGTTGCGCTGCTGCTTGCTCAGTGTCAGATACATAAGTATCTGGCACTGGTAAAGCAAGCTCTTTTTGCTCAGGGGCTAGTTGGCAGCCACTTAAAACAACTAATGTAATTGCGCTTAAAGTGAAGCGTTTAATGCTCATTGTGCGCTCTCCTTTTTATCGTCGGTGTTTTTCATTGGAAATACACGACGAACTAAAACAAAGAATAACGGCACAAATACCACCACTAAAATAGAAGAGGCAAGCGTACCACCTATAATCGAAATACCCAGTGCATTTTGCGCACCTGAACCGGCACTTGAGGCAATAGCAAGCGGTATAACACCACAAATAAAGGCCATTGAGGTCATTAATATTGGACGTAAGCGTAAGCGTACTGCTGCAATAGCCGCATCGACTAACCCTAGGCCTTCTTGCATTTTATGAATCGCAAATTCTACGATTAATATTGCATTTTTAGAGGCTAATCCTATGGTGGTTAATAAACCTACCTGAAGGTAAATATCATTAGATAAACCTGCCATTACCGCGGCAACCGTCGCACCAAATATACCTAATGGCACAATAAGCATAACCGCAAACGGTACAGACCAGCTTTCATAAAGCGCTGCTAAACATAAAAATACAAACAATAGCGATAAACCGTAAAGTAACGGGGCTTGGCCACTGCTAGAGCGCTCTTGAAACGAAATACCCGTCCACTCAGAGGCAATTCCATTAGGAAGTTGTTTAACTAAGCGCTCCATTTCATCCATTGCTTGGCCAGTACTGTAACCTGGTGCAGCAGTACCTTGAATTTCCATTGCTGAAAAGCCGTTATAACGCTCAAGACGTGGTGAACCATAGGTCCAATACGAACTTGCAAAGGCTGAAAATGGCACCATATCGCCGCTGTCATTACGTACATACCACTTGTTTAAATCCTCTGGCACCATACGTCCTTGCGCTTCACCTTGAAGGTAGACCTTTTTAACGCGGCCACGGTCAATAAAGTCATTAACGTAACTACTACCCCACGCAGTTGATAGCGTGCTGTTAATATCTGCCTGAGACACACCCAGTGCTTGTGCTTTAGCAAGGTCAACATCAAGTTGCAGCTCGGGCATATCTTCTTGTCCGTTAGGGCGTACACCCGCCAAAATTGGGCTTTGACTCGCTAAACCAAGTAATTGATTACGCGCTGCTAATAAAGCATCGTGGCCAAGTCCAACCCTGTCTTGTAAGAAAATATTAAAACCATTTGCAGTACCTAGCTCAACAATGGCTGGCGGCGGGAAAGCAAACACAAACGCTTCTTTAATCGTTGAGAAGTAGCCCATTGCTTTACCTGCCACACCTTGCACAGATAAATCATCACGTTCGCGCTCATCCCAATGCTTAAAGTTTACAAACCCTATTGCTGAGTTTTGACCAGAACCTGCAAAGCTAAATCCGGTTACCGTAAAAATACCGTTAACAGCTTCAGATTGATCGTTTAAATAGTGGTTTTCTACTTTTTTAACCACTTCTAATGTTTCTTCGGTAGTTGAGCCTGCAGGCAGTGAAACCTGGTTAAACAAAATACCTTGGTCTTCATCAGGTAAAAACGCTGTAGGTAGGCTTGAAAAGATATACACCATGCCCGCAACAATAAGGCCATAACATAAAAGGTAGCGCTTAGATAAGCGGATCATACGGCTTACAAAACTTTGCGCGCCGGCATTTGTTTTATCAAACCCGCGGTTAAAACCACTGAAAAAACGGCCAAACATCGAGCTATTATCATGCACGTGGCTAGGCTTTAAAAGCGTGGCACACAATGCAGGTGTTAAAATAAGTGCTACTAATACCGAGAGCCCCATTGCTGATACCAGCGTAATAGAAAACTGACGATAAATAACACCGGTAGACCCACTAAAGAACGCCATCGGAATAAATACAGCCGACAGCACCATGGCAATACCTACTAGCGCGCCTTTAATTTCATCCATCGATTTACGTGTTGCTTCAAGCGCAGAGAGTTTTTCTTCACTCATTACACGCTCAACGTTTTCTACTACAACAATCGCATCATCAACCAGTAGACCTATGGCAAGTACCATCGCAAACATGGTTAATGTATTTATTGAATAGCCAAACGCGTACAAAATACCAAAAGTACCTAACAACACCACAGGTACAGCTATAGTTGGAATAAGCGTAGCGCGGAAGTTTTGTAAAAAGAGATACATAACAACAAATACCAGCACAACCGCTTCTATTAATGTATGCACTACTTTTTCAATCGATAACGAAACAAACGGAGTAGTATCATAAGGAACAACAACATCTAAGCCTTCAGGAAAAAACGCTTTTAACTCTTCAATAGCAGCTTTTACACCTTCTGCGGTATCGAGTGCATTTGCTCCACTGGCAAGCTTAATACCTAAGCCCGATGCTGGTTGTCCATCGTAACGCGCTACAACACGATAGCTTTCACCACCAAGCTCTACACGGGCTACATCTTCAAGGCGTACAAACGAGCCATCGGCGTTTGCCTTAACTATAATGTTTTCAAACTCTTTTGCTGTTTGTAAACGGCTTTGTGCAGTAACGGTAGCATTAAGTTGCTGACCTTCAACCGCAGGCATGCCGCCTAATTGCCCAGCAGACACTTGGGCGTTTTGAGCACTGATTGATGCACTAATATCAGCAGGGGTTAACTTGTAGTTTTGCAGCTTAGCTGGGTCTAACCAAATACGCATAGCATACTGAGAACCAAACAGCTGAACCTCACCTACCCCTTCAACACGCGAAACAATATCTTGAACATTAGATGACACATAATCACCAATATCGATATTCGTCATGCTGCCATCTTTTGATACAAAACCCAGTACCATTAAAAAGTTACGTGCAGACTTAGCCACCGATACACCTTGCCTTTGCACTTCTTCAGGTAGCAAAGGGGTGGCTGTGGCTAACTTGTTTTGCACTTGTACCTGTGCAATATCCGGGTCAGTTTCGGCGCTAAATGAAAGCGTAAGGGTTGCTGAACCACTCGACTCAGAAGTCGATGACATATATAGCAAACCATCAAGGCCTTTCATTTTTTGCTCAATAACTTGGGTAACCGTATCCTCTAGGGTACGTGCTGATGCGCCCGGGTATGTTGCAGTAATACTAATTGCCGGCGGGGCAATTGACGGGTACTGAGCTATTGGTAAACTTTGAATAGCTAAAACACCTGCAAGCATAACCACGATAGCAAGTACCCATGCAAAGATGGGTCTGTCGATAAAAAATCGTGACATTAAAACTCTCCGTTATTGCGCTTTGTCAGCTGTTGCTGATGGTGAAACTTCAGTCGGGGTTACCGGCGCTCCAGGGCGAATTTTTTGTAACCCTTCAATAATCAGTTTATCGCCATCGCTTAGCCCGTCGGTTACTAACCAGTTTGAACCAATCGTTCTGTCTACTTTTAAAACGCGGCTTTCAACGGTGTTTTCTTTGCTAACAACCATGGCTGTTGGCTCGCCTTTTGTATTACGGCTAACCCCACGTTGCGGCACTAAAATAGCGTCTTGTTTTACGCCCTCAACCACAGAGGCACGCGCATACATACCCGGTAATAATAACTTATCAGGATTTGGGAATTTAGCGCGTAAGGTAACCGACCCTGTGCTTGGGTCTACAGTCACTTCAGAGAACTGTAACGTGCCTTTAAGTGGGTAAGTTGAGCCATCTTCCATTTGCAGTTCAACATCTGTTTGCGATTGTGAATCAACGCTCAATGAACCTGATGAAATAGCTTTTTTAAGTTGAGTTAGCTCGTTGCTTGATTGGGTTAAATCAACATAAATAGGGTCAAGCTGGGTCACTGTTGCCAATGCTGTTGTTTGATTAGCGCTAACAAGCGCACCAACAGTAACGCTCGATTTACTAATTTGGCCACTGATTGGAGAAGATACATGGCTGTAGTCTAGGTTAATTTGCGCCGATTTAAGCTGTGCTTTTGCCGTTAATAGCTCTGCTTGTGCTTGCTTTTGCGCTGCATCTGCTTCGTCAAAGTCTTGCTGACTTACGGCTTTAATTTTTAAAAGCTCGCTATAACGCGACGCTTTTGATTTAGTGCTGGCAATACTTGCCTCAGCGCGGGCAACAGCTGCTTCGCTTGCTGCTAGGTCAGCTTCAAACGTAGCGGGGTCAATTTGATAAAGCGCTTGGCCTTGCTTAACTTGAGCACCTTCTTTAAATAAACGCGATTGCACAATGCCACTTACTTGCGGGCGGATTTCCGCAATTTGAAAAGCACTAATGCGACCGGGAAGCTCCTTTTTTAGTGTAAGCGCTTGGCTTTTTAATGTAATTACACCAACAGGTACTGCTTGTGGAGCTGAAGCTTGTTGCGAGTCAGCTGCTTGGTCGCAACCTGTTAAAGCAACAGATCCAACGAGGGCTGTTAATACAAATAAAGCGATGCGAGAACGCTGCATGTTAAATACCTTTTAGTCTATTTATGTCTAGAGTGAACGATCATTCTAAAGTAAATCTAAACGAGAATAAATTAAAACGGGTGCAAATTTACACTAACTTACAGTTGCAAAATTAAACTACGCCATAGGTTGTAGAAGGTGTTAACTTTATGAAAAATAAAACGGACAAGTATGAAAAATAAACTTTATTGCGGTGCGTTATTTATTAACCTGCAACAAAAAAGCCAAGCTAAGCTTGGCTTTGATACAAATTTATAACTATTTACTTATACGAGACACCAATAATTGCTCAACCCTTATGCCCTCAACATCAACCACCTCAAATTTAAAGCCATTAAAGGTAAAGTGCTCAGCACGTTTAGGTATACGCTTCATTGTGTATATTAAAAAGCCAGCCACGGTTTCAAAGTGCATTTGATCGGGAAACTCTTCAATGTCTAATACTTTTGCTAAATCAGAAATCGGGGTTAAACCATCCACTAACCACGAGTGCTCATCGCGGGCAATAATAAGTTCATCACCTTGATGGGTAATTAAATCTCCCATAAACCCTTTCATTAAATCTTTTACGGTAACAATACCGACTAACAAGGCATATTCATTTACTACCACAGCAAACGGTTTTGCAGCACTTTTAAATGCATTTAGCGCCTCAGACAGGCTTAGGGTTTCAGGTAAATAAAACACGTCTGTTTCAATCAGCTCATGCTTAATATTAGCTGGCTCACCCTTTAGTACTTGTCGTAGTATATCTTTTGACTCAACAGAGCCGCGTAATTTATCTAAATTACCCGAGACCACTAAAAAATGATTATGGGGATTTTCAATAATTTTGGTGGCTATATCGTGGCTGCTTTCATTTAAGTCAAAATAAACTATTTGGTCGCGTGGGGTCATTACACTTGATAAAAAGCGTGCTTCTAGTTCAAACACATTGCCAATTAGCTCATACTCTTGTTGTTGTAAGCTGCCGTATTCTGCGCCCGCATCCATCATCGCCACAATGTCTTCGGTGGTAACAATGTCTTCTCGCTCTGCGGGTACTTTAAATAAACGCAGTACAAAATTAGTTAAACCATTAAAAAACATTACTAATGGCGTAAGTGCAAAAGTAACCCATCGCATTATTGTTACCACACGCACAGCCACCGCTTCGGGCATGATCATCGCTAAACGCTTTGGCATTAAATCAGCAAATAATATAAACAGCGAGGTAATGGTAAAAAACGAAAATAAAAAGCTAATTTTTTCAAGGTGTACACCTTGATAAAAAAGCACCAAGATACTTTGTACATAAGGCGATAGCGCTTGTTCGCCCACTATTCCGCCTAAAATAGCAATCGCGTTTAGGGCAATTTGGATCATCGCAAAAAACGCCCCTGGATTTTCTTGCAATTTTAATACCGCGGCCGCGTTATCACTGCCTTCATCGGCCATTACCCGCAGTTTAATTTTACGCGACGCTGCAATAGCAATTTCCGACATGGCAAACAACGCACTGATCAAGATCAATAAGCTAATCCCGATTAAATCACCCATTTAACGCTCCAAAAAGTTAGCGCTTTTTCAATAAAAAGCAGCTGATTATAGACGCTTTTTTAAACGCGGCAATTTATATTTATACTTTTACAGGCTAAATTAATAAGCCATTGAATTAGCGTTGTTTATTTTGCTTTTTTGCTTCATCGAATGCCAGCGCAAGTCTATCTTGTAGGCTTTGCGGCATGTTTTTATTACAGGCAAAGTAAAGGGGGGAGTGTTGTGTATTGAGCGTAAATATAGGCTCTAATAACTTAAGCTTTGGCTCAAACTGTGCTCGGTAGTTAAATTGTTTTTTACTTAAAATAACAAAGTCGAGAATATCGTGCCGTGTGCTTATTAATTTATCTATTTTGTCTAAGCTATCAATTATCAATAAGTTGTTAGCTTCACTAAAGCCACGCTCTAGCAAATAATGGTGGCTAAAATTATCCCTCAGCACCGCTGTTTTATATTTTTTAGCATCGTTAAGCGTTTTTAAGCGAATGTTACGTGATTTAAGGGCATAAATAGCAGAGTCAAAACTTTCAAGCTCAGCCACCCAGCTAAACTTATCTTCTCGCTTAGGTAACCTTACAATAGAAAATATACAGGTATTCGTATCTCTTAATACTGCGTTATAAGACACAGCCCAACTATGCGCTAACATAGTGTATTTAATATCTGTATTGGCGAGCGCGTTTCTCACTTTATCTACAGAGCGCCCTGCAAGTTGGTTGTTTTCGTCAATGTATTGAAAGTCGGGGAATACTTCGGTCACTATTGTAATTTCAGCTGCATTGAGCCTTATGCATGCAAAACACAACAAAAATAGGTACAGCTTCATTTAGCTTCGCCTCAAAACTAAAACAGATATACACCAACTATAGCCGAGGGTAACCGAACCGCTAGTTTTTAACCTAGCCCTATACGCTGATAGGACTAGATTTTTTAAAGACTAACTTGCTATTTATTCATTGCACTAATTAAGAACGCTGAAATCTTAGCGCCTTCACGTAATGTTGTTTCTGAACTTGCTTGGCCTACTAATGAGCTGTCGGTAAATGGCGCTATTTCCATCATGTCGGCGCCAGTTATTGGAAACTCATCGGCAATAGCTTGTAAAATATCCAGTGCATGTTGCGGGGTTAAGCCGTTATCTTCTGGTGTGCCCGTAGCTGAGGCAAATTCGGCATCGAGTGCATCTATGTCAAAGCTTACATACACTTCATCTACGTTATCGGCTTTAAGCTGTGCAATTGTTTCGGCCGCAACCGCTTTTGCACCACGCTCTATTATTTCATTAGCCCAATGTTGTTTTACACCAAAGGTGCTTTCCCAGTGCGATTTAGGTTTACCGCTTGAGCGAATACCAAACTGGATTAAATGATGCGGTGCAGGTAAAAACTCTAATATATGCGTACACCACGAGCCAAAACATAAATCTATCCCTAAGCGCTCTACTAATAAATCGGTATGCGCATCAAAATGAATAATAGCGGTACGTTTGCCTTGCTCGCGCTTAGCTTTTAAATACGCTTTAGTTAGCGGGTAGCTGATTGAGTGATCGCCCCCAATACCAAATATGCCTTTATCTTTAAATGTGGCGTAAAAGCTGTCACACACATCTTCGGTAATAGAAAGCGGGCTTACGTAGTAATCATCGTTTTTATCGCCGTATAGGGCTTTTTGGCAGTTTGAAATAGTGGCGTCGTTTAAGTATTTATCATGTAATAAATGCGGGATAACGCGCACATCACCTAAATCAAAAGAGCGGCACTGGGTTTGCTGATCAATTAAGGCTGAGCGTAAAAATAATGGCCCCCAGTTTGCTCCACGTAAAATACCGCCGCCACAATCTGAGCTAATACCTAACATAACCGCTTTGTGAGGAGATTCGGGTAGTTGTGTTAAAGAATCGCGCCACAAAACATCAACATTTTCGCTTTGCCCATACAATTTATTACGTAATGCCGCTTTACGCTCTTTCGCGGTATTAACTGTAAATACACCATCGCCAGGTGCACATAAACAGTGCTCTACTTTACGTTTAAACGCGTCAAATTGTGTGCTCATAATAAATCCTATACTTGTGTGTTTTATTCATGTGGTTTTGATTAGTTATGCAAAAACTAAAATTATCGGCCTATTTGCAAATAACGAGTAATGCGCTCACTTATTGCTCAAGCATTATTTATGCGCTTATATAAAAGCCGTTAAAATAAAGTCAAAATAAAACCGTAACTATTTGTTATTAAATAACTAAAAACGCTTTAAACCACGTATTGATAAATTTAAATTATCACCATAATCAATACATATAGACTCTCAATAAACAAGTCAACCACCCACCTTTTAACGAACTTTAAGCCTTTGATTTAATATTCAATGTGAATGAATAAAGCCATCATTTATAAGTATTTTTCAACATCGGACATACGTCCTGTACTTAGTTTACATTTGCCGTAATGATGCTAGATTGACAACAAATTTTTATAAAAAGGCTTAGTTATGGAAAAGGTATTTCACTTAGGATTATGTATTGACGATTTAAAAGGGGCTGAACTTGCTATTGTCCCTGGTGACCCAGATCGTGCTGCACGCATTTCTCAATTCCTAGACAACCCAACCTGCCTTGCTCAAACACGTGAGTTTCATGTTTATTTAGGCCAGTTAAATGGTCACTCTGTGGTGATTTGTTCAACCGGTATTGGCGGCCCTTCAACCTCTATTGCTGTAGAAGAGCTGGCACAGCTTGGCGTACGTACTTTCTTACGTATTGGTACTACTGGGGCAATTCAGCCACATATTAATGAAGGTGATATTTTAGTAAGCCAAGCGTCTGTGCGTTTAGACGGCGCAAGCCAACACTTTGCACCACTTAGCTACCCTGCGGTATCTGACTTTTTTGCCACTCAAGCTATGGTGCAAGCGTGTAAAAACCTAGATATCGACTTCCACATTGGTATTACTGCCTCAAGCGACACATTCTACCCAGGGCAAGAGCGTTACGATACGCACTCGGGTTATGTACCTAAGTCATTACAAGGTAGCTGTGAAGAGTGGCAAAAACTAGGCGTGATGAACTACGAAATGGAGTCTGCTACCTTATTTACCATGTGTGCAGCGCTAGGCCTTAAAGCGGCGTGTGTTGCCGGTGTATTGGTTAACCGTACTCGCCAAGAAATTCCAAACGTTGATCACGGTGAAATTGAGAAAAAATCTGTGGCTGTGGTATTAGAAGCTGCAAAAGTACTATTAGGCTAATGCCTTTTTAGCGCTTTAATAAAACGCATAAAGCACAGCAATTGCTGTGCTTTATTGTTTTTAGCTTACCCTAAATTCTGGTTACCTTAGCTTTGCGCTAATCACTTCTATTTCTGGCAAATTGCTAAAGCTTGCAAGTACCGCACGTGCTACTCCCCCTTGGTTTTCATGACCTTGGGTTTCTAACAGTGTAATTGCTTTAATCGTTTTATCGTTAAAGCTAAGACCCGCTAAAAACAATTGACTAAGCGCACTTTGTAGTGGCGAAAGGCTTGGGCTGTAAGCCGCGTTTTCTGCGTAACTGCCGTAAAAGTCACCATTATCAAAGGTACTTATTTTAACTGCGCTAAAGTTGTTGCTGTAAGGTACGTAGGCCATTAGCGCCATGGCTGCTAGTTTTTCATCAAGAGCTGTATCTGCAAATGTGTATTGCTGCTGTTTTGGGTTAAACAGGCTAAAATCGTTGCCTAAATCAGTGGGGCCAAATGAATGCGGTAATAAATCAGCTAATTTAAAGTGCTGATCTGGTAGTAAAATATCAAACTCTTTTGCATCAGCCAGTTCGTTCATAAACTGCCTGCAATAACCACATGGGGCATCGCTAATTGCTATTTTTAGTATTTTTTTTGCGCCATTTAACCACGCATTGTTAATCGCCGACTGCTCTGCATGCACGACTAAACTAAGCGCTTGATGATCAAACTCTACATTAGCACCAAAATAAAAATTTATATCACCCTGCTCATCAAGTGCTTTAACAATAGCTCCCACATGAAAATGAGAAACAGGAGCCACCGAAAATTCAGACGCTAAAGGCACTAAACCTTGTAATAACGCGTCATCAGATACATTAAGTTGCGCGCATAATTGGCTAATATCGATAGGATGTAAAATACCGCGCTGGGCTTTTAATTGGCTGCGTAATGCTTGAGTTTGCGTAACGCTTAGTGAGATATGTGAATTTGTGAGTGCTGTGTCTTGTTGCACAGTAAAAGTTGCTGATGCCATAACATATTATAATTATTTAATGGCTAAGTAGTTTAAAAGGTTAGGCGCCTAAATGCCAGCAAAAAAAGGGAGCACACTGTGCTCCCCTATTTTTTAGTTAAAGTAGACTAACCAGTATTGCGCATACCTGCAGCAATACCTGTCATGGTGATCATTAATGCATTATCAATATCACCTTCACTCACTTTATCGCTTGAGCGCGAACGGCGCAGCAGCTCAACTTGCAGTACATTAAGCGGATCGGTGTACGGATTACGCAGCGCAATCGACTCTTTTATCCATGGTTGATCTGCCAATAAGCTATTTTGTGGGCTAAGCGATTGCACTAAGCTAATTGCTTCTTCTAGCTCTTTACGTAACGAGGTACCTAGTGGTTTGTACATATCTTCCACCAGCGCGTTATCGTAATGCTCACTTAACCAGCTATCGGCTTTACTAAACACCATTTCTAGCATTTCAAGGCGTGCTCTGAAAAATGGCCATTGCAGGCTCATTTCGTGCAGTGTTTCTATGCCGTATTTATCGAGTGCCGCTTTTAAGCCTGTTAATGCGCCAAGCCATGCAGGTAACATTAAACGGTTTTGGCTCCATGCAAAAATCCATGGAATAGCACGTAAGCTCTCTACCCCACCATTTGGGTTACGTTTAGCAGGACGCGAGCCCAATGGTAATTTAGACAGCTCCAGCTCAGGCGTTGCCATTCTAAAGTAAGGTACAAAGTTTTCATCATGGCGAACCACATTACGGTAGTGATCGCACGACTGCTCGCTTATCAACTTCATCACTTCACGCCATTCTTGCTTAGGCTCTGGCGGTGGTAATAAGTTACTTTGCAGTACAGCACCCGCGTAAATATTTAAACTTTGCAGTGCTACATCGGGTAAACCAAACTTAAAGCGGATCATTTCGCCTTGCTCAGTGACTCGCAAGCCACCTTTTAATGAACCAGGCGGTTGTGAATGCAATGCTTGTGCAGCAGGTGCACCACCGCGCCCTACCGTACCACCACGACCATGGAATAAAACAAGTTCAATGCCGCGCTCATCGGCAAGCTGCACTAGCTTATCCATTGCTTCGTACTGTGCCCAGCCTGCGGCCATCATGCCGGCATCTTTAGCTGAATCAGAATAACCAATCATGACATTTTGGGTATTTTTAATATGCCCGCGGTACCATACGTTATCAAGCAACGTGGTAATTACATCGCTACCGGCGTTTAAATCGTCAAGCGTTTCAAACAAAGGCGCTACTGGTAAATCAAACTGACAGCCACTTTCTTTTAAAAGCAGTTGTACAGCTAAAATGTCAGAGGCGGTACGCGCCATTGAAATAATGTACAAGCCAAATGTTTTTTCATCTTGCTTAGCTATTACATCAAAGGTGTCGAGTACTTCTTGCACCTCTGGACTTGGTTGCCAGTTTTTAGGAATGAGCGGACGGCGAGAATTAAGCTCGGTAAGCAAAAATGCTTGTTTGTCTTGCTCTTGCCATTGGTTGTAATCGCCTAAGCCTAGGTGGCGTGTAAGCTCTGAAAACACATCGCTGTGGCGGTCTGAATCTTGACGCACATCAAGTTTTGCTAAACGCAGGCCAAAGCTATTTATACGGTGCAGTAAATCAAGTAATAAACCATCGGCGACAACTTTCATGTTGCACTTTAATAAAGAGCGATAGCATACCTCTACTGGGTGCTTGATTTGATTTATATCAGTGATTAAGTCTTCTGAATCGCTGCGCTTATTCTTAATTTTTGCACCTAAATGAACCACTGTTTCAGAGACTTGGTTTTTAAGCTTTTTAAGTACAGCGCGATAAGGTTCAAAGTCTTGTCCTGCCAGCTCAATTAGCTCATCGCTTGCATCTGACATGCTCAGCTCTGCGCTTAGCGTGTCAATATCACGGCTGTATAAATCAAGCGCCATCCAACGACCATGGTCAAGTACTTGCTGTGTGACCTGTGCGGTTACAAATGGGTTACCGTCACGGTCTCCGCCCATCCAAGAGGTAAACTCAATGGGGCTGTAATCAATTGGGAGCTCTAAACTTAAATGCTCTTTAACTTGATCTGAAAACTCACGTAAAAAACGTGGCACAGCATGCCATAAGCTGTTTTCAATAACAGCGTATCCCCATTTAGCTTCATCAACTGGGCTTGGGCGAGAACGACGAATATCATCGGTGTGCCATGCTTGGCTGATAAGCTGAGCGATACGGTTTAAAATAGCTTCACGCTCTTGTGGTAAATTGTCTTTGCGCTCAAGCGAGGCTAAACAATCACTTAATTCTACGTGTTTATTAATAATGGTGCGGCGCGTCACCTCGGTTGGGTGAGCGGTTAATACTAAGTTTATGTGGAGTTTTGAGAGTGTTTCGGCCAGATGATTACTATCTAATTGGCCTTCTTTTGCTTTTGCAGTTAACGTTTTTAATGTTTGAGTGAGAGGGTTTAGTTGGCAAAAACCAACATCATTAAAACGCGAAACAGTGTGAAACTGCTCTGCTACATTAGCTAAATTTAAAAAATGATTAAATGAACGGGCAACCGGTAAAAGCTCTTCATCACTAAGCGCATGTAGTACCTCAATTAGCGCTTGTCTGTCGTCTTCGTTACCACTGCGAGATGACTTTGATAAAGCACGAATTTCCTCTACTTTATCTAAAATCGCTTGGCCTTGGGCATCTTTAATAGTTTGTCCTAGTAGCTGCCCAAGTAAATTAACATTACCTCGCAAGGCGGCATATTGTTCACTCATTTCTCAGTCTCCTTTGTTTCATGGAATGCTATTAATATCATCATGAGCGCAGATTTAATAGATCCATTTGCAATGGTGAATCGTAATTAGCTATATGTAAATTATTAGAAAACGGCTTTTATGATCATTTTTTACGACGCCAACTGCCCGCTTTGCAATACCGAAATGCAGCACCTTAAAGATGCTGACACTAAACATAAAATTGTTTTAGAAGACCTTAATAGCCACGATTTTAGCGCACGTTACCCAAGTGTTAACAAAAACAGAGCTATGGCTATACTGCATGCACAGTTACCAACTGGCGAGATGATTTACGGCTTAGATGTTACCTATCAAGCATGGAAAACTGTAGGTAAATATCGCTGGTTGAAAATTTTTCGCTTGCCAATAATTCGCTATTTCGCTGACGCCGCCTATTTATTTTTTGCAAAACACAGACAAAAAATCAGTCGATTACTAATGCCAAACGCCTCTTGCTCAAATGGCCAATGCACTGTTAATACAAAGGATAAACAATGAAAACTATTGTTTTATTTGGTGCCAGCAGCGCAATAGCACAAGCTTATATTGAGCACTTACAAATAAATGCCCCCACAGTGCAGGTTATATGTGTTAGCTCAAAAAAGGCAGATACAAATAGTAATGTTGTTTACCTAAAGAGTGATTACACAGCGCAAAGCTTAGCCAAGGTTACAACTTACTTAAAAGAGCAAAATGCCGAGATTCAACAAGTCGTTATGTTTAATGGCACATTACACAATAAAAACCACATGCCAGAAAAAAAGCTAGAAGAGCTAAACGCAGACTATTTTAATGAATTATTTAATTCCAACACACTCACTCCCTTATTGTGCTTACAAAGCATTTTGCCGCTGCTAACACATAAAACGCAGTGCACTATAACGGCGCTCAGTGCGCGTGTGGGCAGTATTAACGATAATAAATTAGGCGGTTGGTATACATACCGCGCATCTAAAGCGGCCTTAAACATGCTATTTAAAACCGCAGCGGTAGAACTGGCGCGCCGAGCTAAAAATACTAAACTGGTGTTATTTCATCCGGGGACTACTGATACCGCGCTTTCAAAACCATTTCAAAAAAACGTACCTGCGGATAAGCTTTTTAGCGCTGAATTTGTAGCTAAACAGCTTTTTACACTTACGTTTAATAACCCTCATTTAGAACTTAACGGTGAGCCCGCCTATTTAGATTGGCAAGGCGACACCATACCCTGGTAAGGATTTTTAATGCATTTTACTAAAGAGCGCATAAACGCACTTGAAAAACACACCCGTACTCATTTAATTAATTCGCTTTCGGGTTTTAAAAGCGCCAACTTAATTGGCACACAAGATAAACAAGGCAATACAAACGTAGCTATTGTTAGCTCTGTAATACATTTAGGGGCTCATCCACCGCTAGTTGGCATGATTATGCGCCCCAATAGCGTGCCTCGCCATACGTTTGAAAACATCATAGAAACGGGTAGTTACACCATTAACCAAGTTAACAAAGCTATTTATAAGCAAGCTCATCAAACCTCAGCCCGCTACGATAGAGGCGAGTCAGAGTTTGACGCAACAGGTTTAACACCTGAGTACCTAAACAACTTTACAGCGCCATTTGTAAAAGAGTCGCGATTAAAATACGCGGTAAATTACGTTGAGCACCAACACTTAGCCGTAAATGGCACTGAGCTGGTTATAGGTGAAATTACCGATGTATACTTAGATGAAGTTGCCTTGCAAAGCGATGGCTTTTTAGATTTACAGGCTATTGAAACAGTTGCTGTGACGGGGCTTGATAGCTACCATACAGGCAACAAGTTATCTCGTTTACCTTATGCTAAAAAGCCTTAGTATGTATGTTGTCGCATAATGTTGAATTACTGTTTTAGATTAAACACAATGCCTAAAAACCAAGGAGACATTTATGGCTACAGTAGGCGTTGGTACGCAAACCAGTGAACAAGCACTGGCAAGTTTAAGTAATATGACATGCAAAGTGACCCCCATACAAGTAGATGAATATTTGCAGCGTATTGCTAAAGCACAAGCATACATGCAAGCTAATAATATTGATGCCATTTATTTAAATGCAGGCACTAATCTCACCTACTTTACAGGTATGAAATGGTACGCAAGCGAGCGTATGGTTGGGGCTATTTTACCTGCTATAGGCGATGTACAATACATTGCCCCTTATTTTGAAATAGGCACCCTAAATGGCTTTAAAGTGGTTGAGGGGCCTATTCATGGTTGGCAAGAGCACGAGAGCCCCTACTCGCTTTTTGTAAATGTATTAAAGCAGCTTAACGTAAGCGACACCGCCACTATAGGCATTGATGAAAGCGCGCAGTTTTTTATATTTGATGGCATTAACAAAGCGCAAAAAGGCTTAAATATAGTTAATGCACAAAGCGTTACTGCACATTGCCGTATGCATAAGTCGGTAAACGAATTAGCGCTTATGCAATGCGCAATGGACATGACTTTAGCTGTACACCAAGCAACTGCGAGTATGCTTTACGAAGGTATTACCACCACAGAGGTAGAAGCCTTTATTAAAAAGGCGCATCAAAAGGTAGGTGCACCAGGTAACTATTTTTGCATTGTATTGTTTGGTGTGGCGACCTCATTTCCACATGGTGTTAAAGATGCGCAAGTACTTAAAAAAGGCGATATGGTATTAATAGATACCGGTTGCAAAGTGCATGATTACCTTTCAGATATAACCCGCACCTATGTATTTGGCGAAGCAACAATGCGCCAGCGCATGTTTTGGAATCATGAAAAAGCAGCGCAAATAGCCGCATTTAACGCCGCTAACATTGGTGCTACCTGCGAAGATGTTGATGCTGGGGCTCGTCACTATTTAGCGGCTCAAGGATTGGGGCCACAGTATCAAACACCCGGTTGCCCGCATCGTACGGGCCATGGTATTGGCTTAGATATTCACGAATGGCCTTACTTAGTAGGTGGAGACAAAACCCCACTTGCACCTGGCATGTGTTTTAGTAACGAGCCAATGCTAGTAATACCTGATGAGTTTGGTGTACGTTTAGAGGATCACTTTTATATGACCGACAACGGCCCACATTGGTTTACACAACCAAGTTACAGTATTGACGACCCGTTTGGGCTTAACGCTTAAACCCTTCATAAAGAGCAGCCATCAGCTGCTCTTTTTAGTTTGAGGATTGATAATGCATACTTCATCCCAATATCCCTTTTATACAAAAGCAATCCGCGAAAGGATGAATATGAAAAACTTTAAAATTGATATCGTGTCAGACGTAATGTGCCCATGGTGCGTAATAGGTTACAAAAACCTAAAAACAGCGCTTGGCCAACTTAAAGACGAGATGAGTGCAGATATTACGTGGCATCCTTTTGAGCTAAACCCTGACATGCCGCTTGAAGGTCAAAATTTAAACGAACACTTAATGCAAAAATACAACCTAACTGAAGAGCAAGGCGATGAAAATCGTAAAAACATGTTCGAAGCAGGAAAGCGTGCTGGGTTTACCTTTAATTTTGATGGTGAGCGCATCATGATCAACAGCTTTGATTTACACCGCCTACTTACTTGGGCGCGTGAAGAAGATAAGCAAACCGAATTAAAGCTTGCCATGTTTGAAGCACACTTCACCGATTTAAAATACTTAAATCAAGAAGAGGCACTGCTTGATGTAGTAGAAAGTGTTGGCCTTGATAAAGAACAGGCGCGTAGTATTTTACACTCAGATAAATACGTACAAACAGTGCGCCAAGAGCAAGACCGCTTTAAGCAACTCGGTATTACCTCAGTCCCTACATTTATTATCAACGATAAATATGCAATCAGTGGCGGGCAACCAAGCGACTCATTTATTCAAGCACTAAAACAAATTAGTGAAGAAGAAGCCAAGCAAGACGCTTAGCAAGTAAGCTGCTGTTTAACATATATAAGGCTGCGCAATGCTGCCTTATATGGTTTTAAAGGTGCAGCATGACTTTGCTGTCTACGTGAGCCGATATTTCTATAAGCTTTTAACAAAAACCCTCTGCTACTCAAACTTCACCTTCTGCGCTTTTATAAAAGTGCTGGCACTATACGTGCATTGTCTATTTTGTGTTCTTAATGAGTGTGCTGCGCGTTATTTTATTTCAAATGCCACGTAAATATTACAAGGTGCCATTAACTTCTTTCATACCGCCATTCACTCACTATTACTTAAGGGCTAACGAGTAACTAAATACGCATAAGGAGCAAGCATGGCTAAGTCAGCAACATTATACAGAATGGTAACTAATGAGCATATTTGCCCATTTGGACTCAAATCAAAAGATTTACTTAAGCGAAAAGGCTATAAGGTAGATGATAAGCCGCTGACTTCGCGCGAAGAAACCGATGCATTTCAACAAAAGCACAATGTTGATACCACACCACAAACATTTATCGATAACGAACGCATTGGCGGGTATGACGACCTGCGCGCTTACTTTAATAAATCGGAGCCTGGTCAACAGGGCACTACTTACACTCCCGTAACGGCTATTTTTGCTGTTACCTTATTGCTTGCCTTTGCATTTAGCTACTCGACTGGCTTTGCACTTTTTTCTATGCATACAATTATGCTGTTTGTCGCGTTAACAATGGGCGCACTGGCTATTCAAAAATTACGCGACTTATACAGCTTTAGTAATTCTTTTATAACCTATGACTTATTTGCGATGAAAGTAGTGAGATATGCTTATGTGTATCCATTTTTAGAAGCATTTGTAAGTATTGGCATGATTGCAGGGCTTTCAGCTTATATTGTTGCACCAATTTCTTTATTTATTGGGGGTGTTGGCGCCGTATCGGTCATTAAGGCTGTTTACATAGACAAACGAGAGCTTAAATGTGCCTGTGTTGGCGGAGATAGTAATGTACCGCTGGGGTTTGTCTCTCTGACCGAAAACCTGTTTATGATTGCTGCGGGTATCTGGATGTTTATTAAATAACCTTAACTCAGGTTAAATATTGAGCTTCATAACTAAGCGGATTATTTTACATGACTGGTCTTTTAGTGTAAAAAAGGGGACTAACTAAATAATAAAAGGAATTAAAATGAAATACTTACTGTCTATCATTGCCGCTTTACTCATTACTGGCTGTAATACAACTCCACTTCAAGACAGTCCTACCGCAACAGTAAAATCAACAGTTCCCCCTAAATACCCTGTTGCAGAGGTACGTAACAAAACAGAAGGTTTTGTTACCATGTCTTATGATGTAGATAGTTATGGGCGCCCAAATAATATTAAAGTTATTAACGCTAAACCTGAGCAAGTGTTTAATAGCGAAGCCAAACGTGCCCTATCTAAATGGCAATACTCACCTAAAGTTGTTAATGGTGTTGCTGTACCTGATAAAAACTTAGAAATCACAATTGAGTTTAATTTGGATAATTAATAATCGGGTAAGGTTATATCTTAAAGGCTGCAGTGTGCAGCCTTTTTAGTATTTGTCAGCGAGCTTATTAAGTACGATAAAGTACTTTAATAACATGCCAGCCAAATTTAGTTTTAACTAAATGCGGCTCTAAAATTGCGCCATTAAAAGCTATTTTGTCAAACTGCGGAACCATTTGCCCGCGTCTAAATTCGCCAAGGTCACCGCCTTTTTTACCTGATGGGCACGACGAGTATTTTTTAGCTAAGGTTTGAAACTTGGCACCTTTACCTAATTGCTTAATAATGTCTTCTGCTATTTCTTTGTGTTTAACCAATATGTGGAGTGCGTGCGCTGTACTTGCCATTTCAAAGCCCTGATAATTTAAAACGCGGCGATTTTAGCACAGCCACCTAAACCTAGCATCTACTAATAGCTGACCAATCAAATAATTGGCGTTACCCAATAGCACGCTTTAATTCACAAAACCTGATATTTGGTCTAAACAGCTATATTCAGGGGCCGAGAGCGGGCTTAACCTAGTTACTTTTCTAATTCGTGGTGCTTTACTTTTTTCATGGCTGGAAATAACCCCCTCCACTAAAAGCATTCTATTGCTACAACGCTTAACAAACCCCTCAGTTACATCACCGTAAAATGGGAATACTAAGTATTGCTTTGACATTTTTTCTAGAGCTGCACGATCTTCATAAAAACTAAGGTGCCCATAATGTCCGACTAAGCACACTTTAGTTCCAACCAAATCATTTTGATTCTTAAACAGTTGACCCCATGATACTTTTTTACATTCTATACTTTCCTGTAAGGGAAATGCTTTTACAGAAAAGACCACAACCATTAAAACTAACAATCTAGACATAGATATAAATTTTTTCATATTTGGATTCTATAAACTTTCCGGGAGGATTGCTCTATAACGCATCCGCACACTTTAAACTATGAGGCCAAAAAATACCATAACCTATTGATTTGTATTATTTAACACCTCAATATTAGCAGCAATCAACCAAAGGCAAGAAGAAAAACCTAACCCAATTAGTTTTCTGCTTCTGCTAAGAGCCTTTTTAAAATCAGTTTTTTAATAACGTTCTTAAATTCACAGCTGAGAAAAATACCATAGCTATACACACTAACAACAAAAGATAAATACCGTAGCCTACACCAACCACTAGGTAGGATTTACTAGGCTCCTGAGGGTTATAATAAACATTAACTTTATCCCTCGTTTGATACTCGATTTCCAACAAATAGCTTTTCATCAACCATATAAGAGTATTCAACCTCTAAAATATAGCGCTCTTGGTTATGTTGTATACGTAGTCCATTACTAGAAATAACAGTACCCTCAACCATAGGCCAACTTTTCGTAGTCTGACCTTCTGAAACAACGGTTACTAAATAAGCACTCCAAGCGAGTGAAGTTAAAAGCTTTACAACAAAAAAACTCTACTTTTATTAAACATATCAACACCTAATTTTTTGGGACTACACAATATATTTGTTTATGGAGACAATGATTCAATACGATAGTAAATTTCTTTACCTGCGATCAATTATAAATAATGTTTTGCGTCCTCTAGGTTGGGTACTCTGCAATACTGATATTTGCCAAATAAGGTATAGCGGTTTAAAGCAATTTTATCGTACAGCCAATTATTAAAGGTATTAGGTAAAACACTAAATGCAGTTGCTAATTTATAGGGATAACCTAGCTGCTTTACTACTTCAAAAAAAGCATGGCTTTGCGTGTACGCTTTGCCGTTTTGTAGGTAAACCATTGAGGCGTATTGTGTGGTTGAAAAACCAAAGTGAGTTAACAGCAGTGCACCTTTTGGTGATTGCACGCTGCACAGTTTAAAAATGGCAGTGGCATCGTTACTAGGGCCTGTTGACCTTTCAGGATTAAAATTCGTTCAATCTAGGGGCCATTTAATCGCGGCGCGAGGTTTGTAACCTAGTGGGCTAAGTAAAAACCGAGCAACAAAGAGTAAATGACCCCTAGGCAGAAACCCTTCGGGCAGCGCCTGTTTGGCATTAATGCTACGTTATCGCCTATTTATGGGGAACAACCAAACTACATAGGCTCTGTCTTGCCTAACTACCAAACAGACTGCGGCAAATTTAACCTCGAAAGATAAACAGGCCCTAATAATAAAATTACACCACGCACTACATAATTTGCACTGTGCATCGAATAATATAATTTTTTGATTACGCATTAATGTAGCCGCATCATCACTCATTTTATACCCCTTAAGCGGTTACTGCTGAACCGGCTTTTTTTGTAACTTACGCTGCAATGTGCGCCTATGCATATTGAGTTGCCGCGCAGTGGCCGACACATTACCGTTATTACTATGTAGCACTTGCTGAATATGCTCCCACTCTAAACGCTCTGGTGACATAACTGGTGTGGCAACATCACTGACATTTTGTGTATTTAAATCTGCGTTTAGGGCCTTTAATAGCGTGGCCATATCAACGGGTTTAGTAAGGTAGTCGTTAGCACCTAAACGCATGGCCTCTACTGCGGTGGCAATGCTTGCAAACCCTGTTAATAATACAATATACGCTTGCGGTAATAAGCTGCGAAGTGGCTTAATTAAGGCAAGCCCGTTATCGTCACCTAGTTTCATATCGAGCAAAATAAAATCTGGTAAGTGTTTATGTGCACTGAGTAATGCATCACTTTGGTTATGCGCAACTTCACAACTAAAGCCTTGCTTTGTTAAACGCCGAGCAAGTGTACTGGCTAGGTTTATATCGTCTTCAATTATCAGTAATTTCATGTAAGTGATTGCTCATTATTTGCTATGGCTAATTTTACTTTAGCCACTGCCCCGCCACCAGCGTGATTATACAAAGTTAACGAGCCGTTTAGTCGCTCAAACGTTACATTAGAAAGTAAAACCGCAAGCCCCATACCTTGGCTGCTAGGCATAAGTTGCCCGCCAAGCTCTGCTAATTGTGATTGGCTAAAACCGCTACCAAAATCACGAATCAGCAAATATATACTTTCACTGTGTTGATTATTTTGCTGCCAGCTTAGCTCTAACTGGGTTTGGTTATTTTTTTGATTAGCAATGCATGCATTTTGTAGCAAGTTAAGAATAGCAGGCAATAGCATTGCATCACTTTTTAAGATGACTGCTATTGGCTCACTTAACCAATTAATGTGCTGATCAGGGTATTGCAGTAATAATGTATCGGAGATCTGCTTTTGTAGCTGGTTTACTGTAATGTGCTCGGTGGTATTTTTATTACGAAGCTGAGCAGAGAGCTTTCTAAAGTCATTTAATTGCCTAGCACATTGCTTAAGCGGCGTTTGCATTTGCACAACGACAGGGTTATTTGGCTGCTCTTCTAAAAGCTCTTCAAATAATAATTGTAAGTTAGCGATAGGACTGGCTAGTTGATGGGTTATTTGCGCAGCAGCGCCATCTAGGGTTACCAGTTGCTCGTTACGCAATTGCTGCTCGCGAGCTTTAGCTATTGTGCGCTCTCGCTCCTTTAATGCCCGGCTCATAGCACCAATAACCAAAGCGATAACGCTTGCACTTAAAACAAAGTTAACCCACATGCCTATAAAGTGCCCACTCATATTCATTTGATGCATACTGTGATCGGGCATCCTAATGAGTAAAAAGCTATAAGCGGCAATTGCCAGTACGGCGATATAAGCGAGTCCTTTTTCACGAAGGGTGACCGCTGCAATCATGATAGGTAGTAATAATAGCGATACAAACGCATTGGTTGCGCCGCCACTTAATGAGAGCAAAATAGTTAAAAACAGGACATCCGCAGTGAGCTGCATTAACATCCCTATAGGGCGCGCTTGGCTAACATTTCGATAGGCGAATACGCTTACTAATTGAAATATCGCCTCTATAGCTATTACCACTAATAAAGGGAGTAGCGCTATTTGGTGTTCTAATAAAAAATACACGCTTAGTACAGCAATTAACTGCACAGCAATAGCACCACTTCGCAGCATTAAAAGGCGACTAATGGTCGGGTCGGTTTGCATAAACAAGGTGTGATGTACCTATAAAATTTAATACGTTAAAAAAGTTAATCTTCATCCATTGATATAGTAAACAGCGCGCACGGGGTCCCTTGATGAAACACCATTTTCCATTGTTCATTACTTTTACGCCAAAGCGACATACGTAAGGAGTAATTAAACTCACTTCGGGCTGAGCGCCTATAAGCCGCTTGGTAACTAATTTGCGCGACATCATCGCTAAGCATTCGCCCTTTAAAGTGCTGATTATAAAACTGCGGAACAACCTCGGTAGGTAAACGTGTGAGTACGTGCTGCTTATCAAATACGGTGCCATTAGCTGCAATTTCAATAAATTCATCATCAAGTAAGGCATTTAATGCATGGCTTGATTGACGAACATCGGGGTCGAGCAACTGTCGTTCGGCCTCTATCAAGTGATTAAACAACGACACTTTTATTTTATTGCTCATGGGCTTCCTTATTATGTATGCAATTGCCACGTGTTTGTGTGTTTATACGTTAAACGGGCAGTAATTAATAATATCGGCTTACTTTAATTCACTCAAGCTAACAGCTTGAACGCAGTGCCATAAACGCAAGCCACTTACGTTTAAGTGAAGCTGCAAAATCATGCACTATTCAATTATATGCTGTTTAACACATCGCTACGTATAGTTTTAATACTTGCTTACTCTTTAAACAAGCTTTACGTCAAATTGCCCACAATTACTATTATTTACGAGACAAAACAGGTTAATAACTTCTCTTAAAGGGCAATTTTTGATATAACTCACCCATTAGCAATACACGTCAGACCACCTTTTTAAGAGAACACACTATGGCCTACGCACATATTACTGGTTGGGGTAAATGCATTCCACCAGCAAGCATTAGCAACGATGAAATTAGCGAAATAGTTGATACCAACGATGAGTGGATCACCACACGTACTGGTATTAAATCTCGTAGGGTTAGCCATGTTAGCACTGCAGAACTTGCAACCGTTGCCGCAAAGCACGCCATCGATTGTGCAGGGATTGACGCAAAAGATATCGATTTAGTTATTTTAGCAACGTGTACCCCTTCTACTGTGGTGGCCAATACCGCCTCTTTAATACAAAAAAACATTGGTGCGACCGGCGCTGCAGCTATGGATACCAATGCTGCGTGTTCTGGTTTTTTATATGCCCTTCAGGCTGCTACCGCACAAATTCAGGCGGGTATGATCAAAAAAGCCGTGGTTATTGCTGCAGAGCGCATGACCTGGTATGTAAACTGGGCACGCCGTGATAGCGCTGTATTATTTGGTGATGGTGCAGGCGCAGTAGTACTCGAAGCCGCAGATACACCCGCAGGCCTACTTGGTACTAAAACCGGTTGCGACAGCGAAGACAGAGACATTTTGCATATCACTAACTTTGGTAGTGATTTAAATAAATATGAGCCAATTGGCCCATCGGACTTACTATTTGAAGGCCGCGAAATTTTCAAACGTGCCGTTAAAGGTATGAGCGAAGCGTGTGATGATGTATTAACGCAAGCCAACCTAAGCCTCGATGACATAAACGTATTAGTGCCACACCAAGCTAACTTACGTATTATTCAAGCAATTCAGCATCGTTTAAAAGTGCCGGATGAAAAAGTAATGGTAAACATTGCTGACTACGGTAATACCTCAGCCGCCACGATTGCTATTGCGTTATGTGAAGCCGTAGAGCAAGGCTTAATTAAGCCGCATTCAAATATTATGTCGGCAGCGTTTGGCGCAGGTTTAACGTGGGCAGCAAGCTATATAAAATGGGGCGAGCGTGTAACGCCGATTAAAGTAAGTGATGCAACTTTGCCACCGTGTGAGCTAACCGGCCTTGAGCTTGTAGCCCCCGCAGTTAAAGCCTGCAAAGACGCTGAGCCTAGCTAAACGTTTTTAAAGCACATAAAAATTAAACGCACTTTTTAGTGCGTTTTTGTTTTTAGGAGAACAAACTCATGGAGCTAACTACATGGAACTATTAGGCATTCATCATGCTGCTATTATTTGCAGTGACTACGCCCGCTCTAAGCACTTTTATAGTAACGTACTTAAACTTAAAGTTATTAACGAGCATTTTAGGGCCGCGCGTAATTCGTATAAATTAGATTTAGCGATGCCTGATGGCAGCCAAATAGAGTTATTTTCGTTTGATGGAGCACCTGCAAGACCAAGCTACCCAGAAGCGCAAGGCTTGAGGCATTTAGCATTTAAAGTTAAAAACGTTGCCCAAGCTAAGCAGTATTTAGAGTCACAAAATATAACAGTGGAAGAGATAAGAGTGGATGAAATAACCGGCAAAAAATTCACCTTTTTTGCCGATCCAGATAACTTACCGCTTGAGTTATACGAGGTATAACCCTCGTATAACAAGGTTTATTTAAAGCGGCTTTGCAGATAATTAAATACCGCACGAATACCTAACGCTTCGCCGCCGGTTGGGCGCCCAGGTAAAGCACGTAAATTCCACGCCATTACATCAAAATGTACCCACGGAGTGGTTGGCTCTACAAATTCTTTTAAATAAAGCGCCGCGGTAATTGCACCACCAAATGGTGTGCTGGCACAGTTTGCCATATCAGCTACATCGCTCTTTAAAAAGCTTTTGTACTGATCAAATAAAGGCAATTGCCATACAGGGTCGCTTACATCCATAGCGGCATCAATAATACCATTTGCTACATCGCGCTCTGTTGAGAAAAAGCCCGGTAGCTCAGTACCTAAAGCAACACGACAAGCACCGGTAAGGGTCGCAAAGTCAATAATTAGCTCAGGGTTATCGTTTTGTGCCTCGCTAAGCGCATCACACAATACTAAACGCCCTTCTGCATCGGTATTGTCTATTTCTACCATAATGCCTTTACGCGTTTTAATTACATCACCTGGGCGAAATGCATTTCGCGATACCGCGTTTTCAACCGCAGGCACTAAAACACGCAGTCTAATTGGTAAATTAGCCGCCATAATTAGCTGCGCTAAAGCAATAACGTGCGCTGCCCCGCCCATGTCTTTTTTCATGTTACGCATGCCAGTGCTTGGTTTTAAATCAAGCCCGCCAGAGTCAAAACATACCCCTTTACCGACTAAGGTAATAAGTGGTGCGTTTTCATCACCCCATTTTAAATCAAGTAAACGCGGTTTGTTTTCGCTGGCGCGCCCGACCATGTGTATTGTTGGGTAATTTTGCTCAAGTAGCTCATCGCCAATCCACTGGGTAAATTCACCGTTGTAATTATTGGCTAAATCTTCCATTACTTGCGATAAATGCTGCGGCATCATATCTACCGCAGGTGTGTTTACTAAATCACGCGCTAAATAAATGGCATCGGCTTGTTGCTTAATACGCTGATACAGCGCTTCATCGGCAATGGCTAATTGTGCTTTGGCCGTTGGTTTTTCTTTATATTCACTAAATTCATAGCCGCCTAACACAAAACCAAGCGCGACTTGCTCTGTAAAGGCATCATCGCCTTGAATTTGATACGTGCCCAGCGGTAATTTATTGGCAAGCTCGCCTGCGGCCCAAAAATCATCTTGGCTTTGTAATAAACAATAAACGTGGCTTAGCTCACCGGTTTGCGCGTCAGGCACAAGCGCTAAACCTTGCTTTTCAAAGCCGCTATTTGTTAACCATGTTTGGATAAAAGCCGGTTGTTGTGATTGCCAGTCAGTTAACTCGTTTTTAAGAATAAAAGATAAAGGAATACCAGAAGAAGTATGACGAAGTAATGCACTCATTGAAAAGCTCATATAATAAAAAATGGTAGCTCAAAGCATACCAATAAGACCGGCTAAAAGGTATAGCTAATTTTAGCCAGATTTATTCTTTATTTGGCGCTTTAGTGTGTTGTTTTAAATCCTCTTTAACTATTTCGGCGTCTAGCTCTTTAACTGGTTTATTAATGTTAAACGAGCTAGGCAATACATCTACACCTACCATTCTGCCTAGCTTTACAACCAATGGAATAGTAATAGGGGCAAACGGCAGTACGGCAAATACACCTAAGCCAAGCCCTTTTAAAATATCTACAAACTGCTCATTAGCACGCTTTAACTCTTCTTTGCTGGTTTGCCCTTGCGTGTAACGCCTATAAATGGTGAGCATTTCTATGGTTTCTTGCCTTTCTTGCGCAAGAGCAATTTTTAGCGCCACCATTGCACGACGAAAGCGAAGCTGTTGGCGCTTTTTACTAATTTTAACTACCCGCCAAGGCGCACGGTGAATAACTTTATATAATCGCATACCCTTTATTTTCACACATAAGGGGTTTTACACAAGAATAATTTACTTAATACGCCCTATACTTTACTCTTTTGCACCATAACAGTGCTCACAAGCTCATTTTTATGCAAAACAAACAAATAATAGTACTCCCCAAACCCCAAAAACCACAGCCTGATGAATGCTGCGGCGGAGGTAGCTGTAGCCCTTGCGTGTGGGACGAATACAGACAAAAATATCGTGATTGGCAAGCGCAAAACACACCACCTGCCTCACCAAAAGAAACAAGTTGATAACATTCACTCACCCACTTCGCGCATTAAATCTTCGAAAAAGCGTTAAAATCGCACTTTATTAGTTCAAATTAGTTACATACTGCACCATTATTGCAAATATATTTTATTTTGAACTTTTTGTTATTAAAGAGTTAATTATTAATTGCCCTGAAAGTTTTTTATGTATAGGCTGTACATAGGACTTCACATGAGGTGGGCTTTTAGCTTTAAGAAGTCGAGTAGGTGACTCTTTATCCCCATGTGAATACGTCCAAAATTATAAATAAGTAATGTTAATTACTGCATTACGTACAAAATATATTCTAACTGGGGAAAATTAGAATGAAACTTAAAAGCAATGCGCTAAATCAAGCAATTAAATTTGCATTAGCAACAACAACCACCGCAGGTTTGTTTATTTCAGGTTCTGCTGTTGCAGCAGAAGAAAGTGAAACTAAAGTTAATAAAAACGTTGAAAAAATTGCCGTAGTGGGTACTCGCTCAGCGCCGCGCTCTATTGGTGATTCACCGGTTCCTATTGATATTATTGGCGGTGAAGAGCTAGAAAAGTCTGGTAACACAGACATGCTAGAGCTACTTAAAGGCTCTGTTCCTTCTTTTAATGTTCACCAAAACCCAATCAGTGATGCTGCATCACTAGTACGCCCAGCTAATTTACGTGGCTTACCTTCAGACAGCACATTAATCCTTTTAAACGGTAAACGCCGTCACCGTGCTTCTGTTATTGCATTTTTAGGTGGTGGTATTAACGATGGTGCACAAGGCGCTGATATTTCAGTTATTCCTAGCATTGCACTTAAGCAAGTAGAAGTACTACGTGATGGCGCAGCAGCACAATACGGCTCAGATGCAATCGCAGGTGTAATGAACTTCCAACTTAAAGATGCCTCTGAAGGCGGTAAATTTGAAGTACGCCATGGTCAATACTACGAAGGCGACGGTGATACAACACAGATATCGGGTAACGTAGGCTTACCATTTACAGACAACGGTTTTGCTAACTTAAGTTTTCAATATAAAACAGCAGATGCAACAAGTCGCTCAGAGCAACGCCCTGATGCAGCCGCACTTTCTGCTGCAGGTGTACCAGAAGTGTCTTCGCTTGCGCAAGTTTGGGGTGCCCCAGAGGTTGATGACGACATTTCAATTTTTGGTAACTTTGGTTTAGAACTAACAAACGACTCAGAATTTTATATGTTTGGTAACTACTCTGAGCGTGACGTACGTGGTGGTTTTTACTACCGTAACCCGCATACTCGCCCAGGTGTATACTCAAACGATGGCGGTGAAACACTACTTGTTGCCGATTTAACAGAAGACATGAGCGGTAACTGTCCTACTATCGCAATTGATGACAACGTACTAGATAACCCTGACTACATTAGCGGTGTTGCTAATAACCCTGATTGTTTTGCATTTAACGAAACCATTCCTGGCGGTTTTACGCCTAACTTTGGTGGCAACATTACCGATACCTCTTTAACTATTGGTACAAAGGGTATGTTTACGGGTGGTTTCCTTAAAGATGCATTTTACGATTTAAGCGGTACGGTGGGTTTAAACGAATCTCGCTACTTTATTTACGACACGGTTAATGCGTCGTTAGGTGCAGACAGCCCACGTGATTTTAGCCCAGGTAAATATGAGCAACTAGAGAAAAACTTTAACTTTGACCTTTCTAAAGGCTTTGATTTTGACCTAGCGTACGATGTAAATATTGCCGGTGGTTTAGAGTGGCACGAAGAAACATTTACTGTAATTTCAGGTGATGAAGCATCATTCACTGCAGGTCCTTTAACTGAGCAAGGTTTTGGTATTGGCTCTAACGGTTTTCCTGGTTTCAAACCTTCTGATGCAGGCGAATATACACGCCGTAACTACGCAGCTTATGTAGATATTGAAGCACCATTTACAGAAGAATTCTTAATGGGCCTTGCGGTACGTTTTGAAGATTACGACAGCTTTGGTACAACAACAAACTACAAAGTAATGGCGCAGTACCACGTAACTGAAGATCTAAATATTCGTGGCTCAGTAAGCACAGGTTTCCGTGCCCCTACTGTTGGCCAAGCGAACGTTAGTAACGTACAAACCAACTTAAGTGATGGAGTATTACAAGATTCAGCACTTTTACCACCAACAAACCCAATTGCAGTGCAATTAGGTGGTACAGAGCTTGAGCCAGAAGAATCGCAAAGCTACACATTAGGTGCGGTTTACACTATTGGCGATTTATTTGTAACACTTGATTACTACAACATTGAAGTTGATGACCGTATCAGCCAATCTGAAAAAATTGTACTTAGCCAAGATGATAAAGACACGTTAGAAGCAGCAGGCGTACCAAATGCGCAAAGCTATGCACAAGTAAGCTTTTTCACAAATGACTTTGATACAACAACGCAAGGTATTGACTTAGTAGCAAACTACACAGCTGACATGCTAGGCGGAAGCTCTACATTTAGCCTTGCTTACAACTGGAATGAAACTGAGGTAACTAAGTTCAGCGACATTACCGGTGAGTTTAAAGTTAAGCGTTTAGAAGAAGATTTACCTAACCACCGTGCAACGCTTACTTGGGCACAGCAGTGGGAGTCTTTTTCAATGTTTACCCGTGCTAATTACTACGGCGAATACCAAGGTGTTCACGTAGATTACGATGCAACAGCAAAAACAGCTGATGCAGCAGTAACTATTGACGCTGAAATAACGTACTTCTTAAATGAGTCTATTAGCTTCTCGGTAGGTGCACAAAACATCTTTGACCAAGACGCTGAAAAACTTGATTTTGAAGACCGTACGGGTATCCCTAACAATAACTGGGGCGGCCAATACTACGAAACGTCTCCATACGGTATTAACGGTGGCTTCTACTACGCGAAAGCAACCTATACTTTCTAATATTTTTTCATGATAAACCAAGGCGAAATGTTAAGACATTTCGCCTTTTTTATTTTATATTAATTAAAAAACAATAATGCCTCATCATGCTAATTAAAAAAGCCAATCAATTATTACAAGAAAATAAACTCAAAGAAGCCGAGTTTCATTTTAAAGCAATTTTAAATAGTAACCCGCAAAGCGGCGAAGCATTATTTGGTTTAGGCAGGATAGCACTTAGGTTAGAGCGCTATGATGCAGCGGTATACTTATTACAAAAAGCATGCGAACGTTTACCCCATATGCTTGAGCCACTGCACGCCCTTGCCGATGCATTTAACGGCGTTAATTCCCCTAATGATGCGCTTAAAGTACTCGAATATGCTAAAAGCCTTGCAAGCCATAACCCAGAGCCTCATTATTATTTAGCTCAGCATTATTTAAGCTACGGCGAATTAGACAAAGCACACACCACATTTGCGCATGCGCTAAGCATGGGGCTTTACCCCGTAACTGCCTATATTTTATTTGAACTAGTACAATTAGGCCGTTTCAATAAAGAACATAATTATGTGAGCAACCTGCACCACTTTTTAACGCAAACGAATAACGTGCGTTTAAAAATGGTGTGTTACTACGCGTTAGGTAAAAGCTACGACAAACTAGAAGATACAGAGCAAGCATTTAACTACTATGTGCTTGCCAACAAACTTCAAAAAAAGCTTACTCACTTTAAAACCAGTGACTTAGTGCCTTTTTATGAAGCAATTATAACGCATAATACACAACAGCTAATTGCATCTGCCGATCACACTTTTACCGGCACTATTACGCCTGTGTTTATTATTGGTATGCCCCGCAGCGGCTCAACCTTACTTGAGCAAATGATGGCCAGCCACTCACAGTTTGCCACATTAGGTGAAAACACCAGTATTGCTAACCAAGTGGTGGCATTTATAGAGCAGCAAACGCAAACCCCTTACCCGCAATGCTTAAGCGCACTTAGTAACGATTTAATCGCAAAAGCTCGCAATATTTATATTGAAGAATTAAAAAAAGCACAGCCTATACGCCCTTTCATTATTAATAAGCTACCGAGTAACTATCAGTCTATTGGCTTAATTTACTTGCTGTTCCCTAATGCTAAATTTATTAATTTAAATAGGGATTTTAACGCCACTGCTTTTTCGGTGTTCAGTAACTACTTTGCCGAAAATGAGCCGTACTTTTGTGATTTAAAAGAATTTAAACTTTACCATGCGTTGTATGCAAAATTAATGGATCATTGGCGCAGCCTGCCCTTATTACCGTTATACGATATTCATTATGAGCAAATAGTTGCCGATCCTGAGTCGCAGCTAAGTGCTTTATTTTCGTTTTTAGGGTGTGAGTATGAACCGCAATGCTTAGCATTTTATAAGCGTAAGGCTGCTGTTAGCACATTAAGCAAACAAGCCATTAGGCAGCCAATTAATACACAGGCACTCGCGCATTGGGAGCGCTATAAAACACCGCTTTTAAAACAATTTGAATGAGCCTAATTGCCTAACTGTGTTCGTTAAACCAGCTTACAACATCTTTAAATTGCTCATCCCGTGCCTGAGGGTGAGTAAGCATATTAATATGATCGTAATCCACACTATGACCATGGCGCTTGCCATAAATTTTAAGGGTTTGTTTTCCAGGTCCGGACTCTGCCATAAACTTTTTAATATCAATAGGCTGCGCAAGAGCCTTATCGTTTACAGCGCCAATATGTAGTGTAGGAGGCACCTGCACTTTAGCTAAGGCTTTTGCATAGTCAAAACCATCATCGCTATCTATCCATGGCCTTTTTTTAGCCCACTGCATGCTTTGATAATGCGACTTTTGCGATTCGTTATCGCTGCCCCACTTATAGCCTTTAGCGTTTAAGTACCCCTGTTTTTTAGCCAATATGGGCGCCATAAAATACCAAATTACATTTGCTTGTAGTAACTTTTTAGGATGATTGTTAAACAAAGAGCGTTTAGAGCCAAAATAAGCACACGCTTTAACCTCTTTTAAATACTCAGGAAATCGTGCAAAAACACTATTCATTAAAACGCCTCCCCAAGAGTGAGCAACCCAATAGTCTGGCCTTTTACCCTCAAATTGTTCAATGTAATTAATAAAGGCGGGGATATCTTCTACTATTGCCTCTGTTTGACCATATTTAGCCTGCGGCGAAATAAGCGGCTTGCTCTCTCCACGCCCGCGCAGGTCTGCTACATAACAGCAGTAGCCTTGCTCAGCCAAATAAGGAGCTAGCCCCTTATTGCTATGAGTATAAAAAATTTTGCCGTTTTCTACTGCGCCGTGCATAAAAAACACCACGGGGCCCGCTTGCTTGTCGTTTGCTATACGGCGTAAATGTAGCGTTTGCTGATTGCCTAGTTGAACAAAATGTGAGTGCTGTGTAATTGCCACAAATTTTCCTTTATTATTTTTAGCCACTCATCCTACCAGTACCACTGTTAATTCTAAAGTAAATGGTTGCACTTTTTAGTGGGGCATTTGATACAATTGCGCCATTATTTAATTGCTAAATTAATGCTATGAAATCAAAACAAGTCTCTAACAAGCTTCACCCACGCAACCAACATTTACATGGCTACGATTTAGACATGCTATGCGATAAACATGATGCGTTAACCCCTTTCATCATCGTCACCCCTGCGGGGAGTAAAAGCATTGATTTTACCAATAACACAGCAGTAAAAACGCTTAATCAAGCGCTTTTAAAAGCGCATTATAAAATAGATTTTTGGGATATTCCTGAGCATAATCTTTGCCCTCCTATTCCTGGTCGCGTTGATTACATTCATTACTTGGCAGACTTATTAAGCGACGACAACCAACAAAATATTCCAACTGGCAGGCAAATTAAGGTGCTCGATATTGGCACAGGGGCCAATTTGGTCTACCCGTTAACGGGTAATCATGAATACAACTGGCACTTTACTGGTAGCGACATCGATGCAAATTCTATAAAAATAGCGAAACAAATCGCCCAATTTAATGGTTTAAAAATAACCCTTAAACACCAAAAAAACGCATCATCTATTTTTGAAAACATTATAAATCAAAAAGATTTATTTCATTTAACCCTGTGTAACCCCCCGTTTCACGCAAGCGCAGAAGAGGCCAATAAAGGGTCGCAGCGCAAATGGAAAAACTTAGGGAAATCGCCTAAAAACACCCTTAATTTTGGCGGGCAAAATAATGAGCTATGGTGCGAGGGCGGCGAAGCACAGTTTATTAGCAATATGATTGCTCAAAGTGAGCAATTTGCAGAGCAAGTAATATGGTTTACCTCCTTGGTTTCAAAAAAAGAAACACTTAAAGTGTTAGAAAATAAATTAAGCTCCCTCCCTATTGCCGAATATAAAATTATAGACATGGCACAAGGACAAAAAGTAAGTCGCTTTATTGCCTGGAGTTATTTTGATAAAGCCACCCGTAAACAAATTTTTGAAGAGCTTGTTTAAACCCATAAAAACAATAAAGCCTGTAGTACTTAATAAAGGAATAACAACCATGATAGATTTTCGCTCAGACACGGTTACTAAACCTTCAAAAGCCATGCGCGATGTAATGTATAGCGCGCCAGTAGGCGATGATGTGTACGGGGATGATCCTAGCGTAAACCAGCTAGAAGCCTATGCAAGTGAGCGTTTTAGCTTTGAAGCCGCACTTTATTGTAGCTCTGGCACGCAAGCTAACTTACTTGCGCTTATGGCTCATTGCGAACGCGGAGATGAATATATTTGCGGGCAAAATGCCCATAACTATAAATTTGAAGGCGGTGGCGCTGCAGTATTAGGCTCTATTCAACCACAACCGATTGAGAATGAACCCGATGGCAGCCTCTGCTTTGATAAAATTGCCGCCGCAATAAAACCAGACGATAGCCATTTTGCCAACACCCGCTTACTTAGCCTTGAAAACACCATAGGCGGAAAAGTGCTCCCCCTTAGCTACTTAGCCAAAGCACGTCATCTTGTAAATGAGCACTCGTTAGCTCTGCACTTAGATGGCGCACGTGCGTTTAATGCAGCGGTTGAATTAAACGTTGATATTACAGATATTACCCAGCACTTTGACTCTGTTTCAATTTGCTTATCAAAAGGGCTAGGTGCTCCCGTTGGCTCGCTATTACTAGGCACAAAGGCGCTTATCAAAAAAGCACGGCGCTGGAGAAAAGTACTCGGTGGTGGCATGCGCCAAGCCGGAATGCTGGCAGCCGCGGGGCAATACGCACTTGAAAATAACGTCTCTCGCTTAAAAGACGATCACGCTAATGCGCGATATTTAGCAAGTAAGCTTAACGAACTCAATGGGTTTAGCGTTGATATGAATAACACCACCAACATGGTGTATGCGCGCTATTCAAGTGAGTTAAATATAACGCATATTAGCGAGCAATTAGCACAACAAGGCATATTAATTAGCCCAAGCAAACAGCTTAGGCTAGTCACTCATCTTGATATAAACCAAGATGATATAGATACTTTTATACGAGCCTTAGCGGCCCATATTTAACTCAGCCTTATAGTGCTTGCGGCACACCGACACATAACGGTCGTTGCCGCCAATTTCTACTTGGTTACCATCGGCAATGGCATTGCCGTTTTCATCTGTACGCAACACATGATTGGCTTTACGGCCGCAATGGCACACTGTTTTAAGCTCAACCAGTTTATCGGCCCATGCTAGCAAGTACTGAGAGCCAATAAATAACTCACCTCTAAAGTCGCTTCGCAGGCCATAACACAATACCGGAATACCAAGTTCGTCAACCACATCAGTCAGCTGCATAACTTGCTCTTTAGATAAAAACTGGCATTCATCAACCAATACACAGTGGCGCTTTTTTTCGTTTTGCAGATTTTGGATCAGCTCAAAAACATTTTTTGACGCATCAAATATATGCGCATCAGCTTGCAGCCCGATACGAGACGATACTTTTCCTACACCAGAGCGGTTATCAATTGCAGCCGTTAAAATAACTGGCTCCATACCGCGTTCACGATAGTTAAACGCAGATTGTAATAAGGTGGTTGATTTACCCGCATTCATCGCAGAGTAGTAAAAGTATAATTGAGCCATTGCCGTGCCTTAAGATAAAAAGTGCGCTTATGCTACCTTAATATGCGATTAATACCAATTTCATATCGCTATTTTAGTTAATAAGCGCTTTGATTTTCTTATTACTCAACAGCTTGCAAGTATTTTATATAAATTTGTGCACTGTCAAAGCGCGCTAACCATTGCCATATCTCTTTACTAAGCTGGCTATTTTGCTGGTAAAACTGCTTTGAAAAAATTAAATAACCGTCGGTTGTTTCATAAGGCGGGTAAAGGGGTTTTACATCGCTCCCTTTATGTTGATAGCTCGACACTTTTAAGTCATCTACTTGGCATAAATCAACACTTGCCTGTACCACTCCTTTATCAAGTAATTCAAAAGCTTTGTCTTTTGAAAAAGTATTATGAATATAAAAAGGCTCTTCTTTTAGCGCGCTGTTTAAGCCATAGCCATTAGGAATGGCGATAGTGAACGCTTTATTTTGAAATACTTCACGTGTTTGCCATTGTTTATGAAAACGAGCTCGCCCTATTAAGCAGCTACTAAAACGACTCACTGCAAATTTTTCTAGCAACACCCCTTTTTCGTTTGTAGGGTACACAGCAAAACGTTCACGCCCATCACGATAGCTGGCAATAACGGCATTAACACGGTTAAGCTCTAAATCGTTTAGGCATCTGCGCCATGGTTTTCTAACAAATGAAATAGCCACATTGGGTATGTCGGCATCCAGTTGCTTTAAAATTTCAATTGAGGCGCCAGGGTTATCTATAGGTACCTCTTGCCCAATGCCCAAAAACATAGGTGTAACGTCTTTATCTTCGTAGCAAAATATAAGCGTTTGAGAGTTAGCAAACACCGCTGAAGAAAACATCAAACCAAATATAAATAAATAATTTAAGCTGCTGATACTCATAATAATTTTTATTAGTAAATAATGTAAATTGTAGCTTGTGATAACAAAGCTGCCAGTGCTGTAACAGTTAAATTATCCCTTCATGCTTTAGTAGCCAACTTTTTCTCTCAAGGCCACCAGCGTACCCAGTAAGCTTTGAGTTTGCACCAATAATTCGATGGCATGGCACAATAATACTAATGGGGTTTTTGCCATTTGCAGCCCCGACTGCTCTTACCGCCTTAGGGTTATTTAATTGTTTAGCTATATCGCCGTAGGTCATGGTTTTGCCAAAAGGGACGCTGAGCAACGCTTGCCACACACCATTTTGAAAAGGCGTACCTTGCGTATCTAATGGCACATTAAAGGTTTTGCGCTGACCATTAAAGTATTCGTTTAATTGCTTTACGCAGATTAAAACCGCTTCATTTGTTACTTGCTCAACGGGTGTATGGGTGTAGTGTGTTTTTGGGTAAAAACCAACATAGCTCACCCCGTTTTCAGTCGCTTGAATAATAACATCGTCAATCGGACTCGAAATTGCGGTCTGTATAATCATGAAAGTTGCTGCCATAGTTGAAACGTTAAGTACGAGCGAAATGGAGCGCTCAGCTCTGGGTTAAATTGCTTAGCATTAATCAGCGCCTTTTTTACTCCGAGATCGCCGGCTAATAGTATATCTGGGTTACTTTGCCCGCGCAGTTTAGCGTAGTTAACAGTCCACGGCCCTATGCCTTTTATATCGAGCCAATTATCCAAAACCCTGTTATCGGGGTTATCAGCGCAGTACTTAGATAAATTTTTTAATGCATTTTTGCGCGATTGCGGCATTTTAAAAAATTCAAAGTCGCATGTCGCTAAATCCTCAGGCTGTGGAAAATACACTTTATCTGCGTGTTTATCGCCTCGCTCTGCAACCAGCTTTGTTACTAAAGTGTGCGCTGCCCCCACGCTAACTTGTTGACCCAATACAGCGCGGATCCCCGCTTCAAAGCTTGACCATATCCCAGGTAAGCGTAGCCCTTCACTTAATGTAAATGCCCCATTAATACTGTTTTTTAAGTGGCTTTCAATAGGGTTTATATCGGCATCTACATCAAGTACACGGCGTATATTATTAATTACTTTTTGTAAGTGCTCGGTATTATTTATTACTATTTCAACTTTAAAATGGTTATTTTGCGCCTTAAAGTGCGCATTAAAATAACCTACCGCCCCTTTTAGCTTAAATGTTCGCCCGTAACTGGTTGGGGTTATCCACTCCATAGGCTCTATTAACCGCTTTGACAAAAAGCTGTGCAAAGCCTGCCAATTGTAAGGAGGTCTAAAAGGGAGAGTTAATACAATCACAGGGGTTGCCTCTTTTTTTGATTTTCTGAGCTTTGATGGCGCTATATTTAACTGTTGTAAAAAAGCATCGTTAAAACGTCGCACACTTTTAAACCCAGCGGCAAATGCAATATCGGTTATGGGTAATGTGGTTTCTTGAATGAGCTTTTTAGCAAACTGACATTGGTTAAATAACCGATACTGAGTAACAGACACACCAAAGTGCTGATTAAATATGCGTCGCAAATAACGACTGGTAATACCCAAACGAGTAGCTAGTATTTCGCAATTACAGCTATCACCTAAATCAATTAACTGCTTAGCTCTAAGCGCGGTCGTTTTTACCCCCTGCCAAGCAGCGCTGCCCGGAGCACTATCGGGCCTGCAGCGTATGCACGGTCTAAAGCCTGCTTGCGCTGCGTTGTGCGCATATTGATAATACACCACATTTTTTTCTTGAGCGGTGGGCGCGGGGCAAATTGGCCGACAATAAATACCGGTGCTTTTTACCGCAACGTAAAACAAGCCATCAAATCGTGCATCGCGGCTTTGCCGTGCTTTTTGCCAATACTGATTATTCATGTAGGGTCTTAATCAATAAAACGTACCTTAGCATAACAATTTTTAAAACAGATACTGGCCGTTTTCGGCACTCATCTGCTTTTAAAAAAGTATTATACCAACCCACTTAATTAAGCGTTTTAGTATCACTATTGCTCAGCAAAATCGAGCAAGTCTTGGCCTGCTAGGCGGTAGATTATCCATTCGTTTTGGGCTTTTGCCCCAATGCTATTATAAAAATCTATAGCGGGTTTATTCCAATCCAATACTACCCACTCAAAACGTCCACAGTCGTTTTTTATGGCTTTATTAGCAAGGTGTTTCATTATTAGTTTGCCCGCACCATTGCCACGGCTATCGGGGCTTACGTATAAATCTTCCAGATATAAGCCATTTTTACCCAGCCAGGTAGAGTAATTATAAAAATACACCGCAAAGCCAATAGGCTCATCACCTTCAAGGCAAATAACACTGTGTGCTGTTGCCCCTTCACTAAACAGCGTTTTTATAATTGCTTGCTCATCTGTTTTTACTGCATCGGGTTCTTTTTCGTAAATGGCCAGTTCGGTAATAAACTGTAAAATTGTTGGCGCATCGCTTTTTTTAGCGTCGCGTATTTGTATTTGCTTACTCATGTTATTAATCCTAAAAGTACTGCTCTATTTTTTCTTTTAAAATATCAAGCTGAATGGGTTTAGTTAAGTAGTCGTCCATACCGGCATTAATACAACGTTCTTTATCTGAGTCCATTGCATTGGCGGTTAGGGCAATTATTTTTATTGCTTTGTGCTCATCCCCTGCCATACCGTCTCGTATATTAGCCGTGGCGTCAAAGCCATCCATTACCGGCATTTGGCAATCCATTAACACCAAATCAAAATACCCTTCGTTATGCTCGCTTAAGGTATTTATGGCTTCTTGACCATTTTGCGCCAGTATTACTTCGCAATTTAGCTTTTTAAGCATCAGTGTAGAAACATGCTGATTAACGGGGTTATCCTCAACTAATAAAATTTTTGCAGGTGTGTCTGATTTTTCTTTTCTGAGTGACGAAATATACCCTGGGGTCACCAAAGGAAGGGGCTCGGTGCTGTCTGAACTTGTAATAACCGATAACGCAGAAATTAAATCGGCGGTTGTAACCGGCTTAGGAAAATAAGCCTGAAAACCAATTTTTGAGTAGCGCTGAGCGCCTTCCATACCTGCAATACTGGTCATCATTACTAATGGCATGGCTTTATAGTCATCATGTGCTTTAAGCACTTTACACAGCTCCATTCCATCCATTTCTGGCATTTGCATGTCTAGCACAGCAATATCAAACATAGGCTGATCATTTTCTATACGCTGCGCACATAGTTCAAGCGCCTGTTTTGCACTACTAGCAAGCGTAACATTAGCCCCCCAATGCCCTAATTGCTGAGAGATAACTAAGCGGTTTGTCTCGTTATCATCAACCACTAATACATTTAACGAACTCATATTTATATTAGGGATGGTACGTTCTTTTTCGATGCCTTCAGCCACTTGCATGGTTGCAGTAAATTCGCTGCCTTTGCCAGGTTCGCTTGCCAGTGAAATTTTACCATTCATTAGCTCACATAACTGTTTACATATAGCAAGCCCCAGCCCCGTGCCTCCGTATTCTCGCGTGGTAGATGCATCAACTTGCGAAAAAGGGGTAAATAATTGCTGTTGTTTTGCTTTGGTTATGCCTATTCCTGAGTCTTTTACTTTTATATTTAGCAGTAGGTCTTGGTCGGTTTTTTCTATAGATGCGCTCACCACCACTTCACCCTGACTGGTAAATTTAACCGCATTACTAATTAAGTTGGTTACCACTTGGCGTATGCGCCCGGGGTCGCCCATTAAATGTGAAGGCTCCAAGGAGACTAAATCTAAAATAATCTCAATGCCTTTTTCTTGTGCGGTAAAGGCCTGTGCCTCGGCTATTTCGCCAATTAAGTCGCGCGCATTAAAATGTATATGCTCAAGCTCAACTTTGCCCGCTTCCACCTTAGAAAAATCTAAAATATCGTTAATAACGCCAAGTAAAGAATGAGCACTGCTTTTAGCAATAGCGACCTTTTTTTCTATTGGTTTACTTAATGGCTCTAACTCTACCAGCTCTAACATGCCTAATACGCCATTCATCGGTGTACGAATTTCGTGGCTCATGGTTGCCAAAAACTGGCTTTTTGCTACAGCAGCACCTTGTGCTTGCACTAAAGCAACCTTTAGCTTTTCAGCGGTTTCTTTACGCTTTTGCGAGACCAAGGTACTACCGACTAACGTAGCCAAAGAGCGCAAGTAGGTTTCTTCGCTTTGCGTCCAAATGTGCTTAGCCCCTACAGTTTCTGCACATAAAATACCTAAATTTCCATCGCCAGATGAAATAACCGCATCCAGCATCGATTGAATATTTAATGGTTGAGTATAACTTTGCGTAAATTCAATGGTTGCTTTATGCGTATATACATCTTCAATTGCCACTAGGTTTTGCTCAAAAATAGCCTCATAGTAACTTGGAAAATCAGCCTTTTTAAGAACGCCGTCAAAATCCACAAATCCATCTTTTCGAGTATATAAACCATGGCACGCCATTTCGTCGCACTGTTTGTTAAATATCCAAATAGAGGCACGCTCAACATTTAATACCTCTACCATCGACTTTATCGTCAGCTTTTTAACTTGCGCAACGTCGCTATTTTGTACCTCAGGCGAAACCGTTAATGACGCTAAATTTTTGTTATAGGCGTTTGCTTTTTCGCTTTCTAACTCTAGGCGTTTATGTGCATCAATACTTTGGAACGAGCCAAAGACACGCACACATTTGCCGTCTTTAAATTCCGCCTGCCCCATCGACTTAACCCAGCGCTCTTTACCGGTATAAGTTAAAATTATCAGCTCAACACTCCAGCTTTCGCCTAAAGTCACCGCACATTCAAACAACGTGCTAATTTTATCGCGGTGCTCTCCTGGCTTATAAAAGTTAATGGCAGTATCAATGCTAGGCTCAAACCCGTCGGGAACTTCGTGTATTACTTTTACTTCGTCTGACCAATACATGGTTTGGTTTTCAAGGTTTATTTCCCATGCGCCAATTTGGCCTTGTTTACTCATTGCTTCAAGCAGGTTTTGTTGGCGGGTAATTTCTACTTGAGTATTATGGCGCTCAGTAATGTCTAAAATAAAGCCATCTAAATAAAGAACCTCGTTGTCATCGCCATAAATTGCTTGGCCTTTTTCGTGTACCCAACGAATACTGCCATCATTTCTTTTTACTCTGTATTCAATAGACCAAGGCAGCTTTTGTGCAATACAGGTACTTACCTGCAGCTCAACATCTTGATCGCCATCGTGAATAATAGCGGCAAAGCTTAGTGTTTTATTATTAATAAAGTCATCAGGCGTATAGCCTGTTATGTCTTTTACTTGGTCACTCATGTACAACATAGTCCAGGCTTTATCGAACTTACATCGATAAATAACCCCTGGAATATTTTCCACCAAAGAAGCAAAGCGATCGCGGCTATACTGTAGCTCAGACTCTATTTGCTTACGCTCGGTAATATCTAAATGTGTTCCAATCATACGACGAGGCGACCCATCTAGGTTCCAGTCGACTACTTTTGCAGTATCGAGTACCCAAACCCAGTGGCCATCTTTGTGTTTCATTCGCGCTTCGCTGACATAGTAATCGGTGTCACCATTAAAATGCGCTTTTAGCTTTTGCTCTGAAATAACCAAATCATCGGGGTGTGCAAACTTATACCAAGTATTAATAGTGGTAGGTTCTAACTCGCTGAGTTTATAGCCTATTATTTCTGCCCAGCGATTATTAAAAGTCACTTTGCTGGTATCTATAAACCAATCCCATATTCCTACGGCGGTGGTATCTATGACTAACTGAAGCTGGGTTTTGTGCTGCTCAAGTTCAAGCTCTTGTAATTTTAATGGCGTGACATCAGTACGAATGGCTATATAGCTTTGCGGTTTTCCGTGCTCATCAAAAAATGGCGCTATGGTGGTGTCTACCCAATAAAAACCGCCATGTTTTGCTTTATTACAAATTTGGCCGTTCCATACTTCACCCCGTTTAAGGGTTTTATACATGCTTTTAAAAAAGCCTTTGTCGTGCCTTCCTGAATTAAGTAAACGGTGATTTTGGCCTATAAGCTCATGTTCTTCATAGCCGCTAATTTCACAAAACTTCTTATTTACAAAGGTGATGGTGCCCGCTAAATCTGTTACCGCAACAATGGCATGCTCATCGAGGGCACTTTTTTGCTCATCCAATTGTTTAAACGCAGTTTGCAAAGCAGAGCGCTGCTTTTGCAGTATGCTCTGCTGCTCTTCTTTAAATGCCACCATTTTTTGAAGATCTACTGATAACCTATTTAACTCGTGGCTATCAGTTAAAGTAGGCACCTTTACTTTCTCGCCATCGGTAATTCGGGCCATTACTGAGGTAAGCTGAATTAAAGGCTTAGATAAGCGCCGACTAAACCACCACGCTGCGCATAAAATGAGAAGTAAAGAAACTGCATTTGTAAAAATAGCCAGCTGCTTATAATAAGTAGAGTCTTTGAGCATAATGTGCAAAGGTTTTGCTGCTAAAAGTTGCCACCCTTGCACACCTAAAAAATTTAAATCACTAATATATGCATGGTATGTCGTGCCGTTGGCACTGGCGTAATCAAACACTTGCTTACTGGTGAGGGCCGTTTGCGAAAAAACAGGCGCCTCATCTGCATTTGTTACCGAAGAGCGCTCTATTTTATTATTATGTAGTACAAAAAAACTCACTTCGTTGTGCATGTTGTGAATGGTGTTTAAGCTTTTTAAAAGCCCATTAATATTTACTTCTGTGAGAATTACACCCTCTAGTTGTTGCGCCGAATTAAGCAAAGGCATAGCCACAATATTAAACTGTTTGCCATTTAACATAACAGAGCCAAAAGCGGCTGGCGTTGAGGTATTAACCGAATTTATAAGCGTACTAAGCTCACCTTTGTTTATCTGCCCATAAGGCGAGATAATGGGCTGCTTAAGTGCCGATGCAGCTATAATTTCTATACTGTTTACAAAGTCATATTGACTAACAAAATGATTTATTAATTTGTTTTGTTCAAGCGGGAAGTTATAAAGCTGATTTTTAAAGGTATATAAATCAGTAAGGTGATCATCAAACCATAAATTAGCAAACTCTGAGGCGATAGAGCTTAATTCATGAAGCTCTGCATTTGCATTTTTTTGCAAGGTATTATTAACGTGCTGTAAGCTAAACCAGGTCAGCAAGCAAAGTGGAACAATAGCAATAACTAAAAAAGTAATGATCAGCTTACTACGCACAGACTGAGCTGTGCCATTTAGCAGCCCATACTTTTTTCCTTCAACCATGCTATATATCCAATAACTGTAATTGTATTATTTATTACCTATAATAATGCACTAAAACCTAAAAGACGCAAGTTTTAGCCCGCAAAGCGTTTAAAATACATCACATAATTACAGTTTAAACATCAATAAGTTGCAATTAAAATTTACACGCAAAAATAAGCAAGAACGCAAACCGTGCATATTTTAATTTTTAGCTGGTATTTATTTCATTATTATAAAAATTAAAGCGCATTACTCATACGAACTTTTACTGACTTAAAGCCACTAAATTTTTAAACTTTATTTAAGGGTCTAAAGCTTAGCGTGTTGTTCGCGGTTTTATATACAGTAGTTTGCTTACACAAAGGGTCACATTTTATAAATTGATAAACACCTGTTCTATCACTTACAATCGCTGTAACTGCTTATTATAGAGATTACTTTTGAAAATCTGGTTACGTCGAATTCACTTATACCTTGCCTTACTAAGTGGCCTTTTTTTGTTAATACTCAGTATTAGCGGTGCCATTTTACTCTATGCAAATGACATACAATATTATATTCAGCCCGATAAATGGCAGGTAGAACCACAAACCAAAACGCTTAGCCACGCAGAGTTAATCCGCGCAGTACAGCAGCAAACAGATAAAAAAATCACCCGCTTTATGCCCCTTAGTAACCCTAATGCCAGCTGGCAATTTAGATTAGGTGATGGCAGTAACGCCAGTGTGAACCCGTATACAGGCAAAGTAATTTTTCAATACCAAACAAATGACACGCTGTATGGTTTTACCCTTGCTTTGCATCGCTGGCTATTATTTGAAACAGCCTTTGGTGAAAAGCCACTAAAAAACGTGGTCTCTGTATGCGCCCTATTATTAATAATAAATGTGTTAGTGGGTTTTTATTTATGGGTAAAGCCTAAAAACCGCCTAAAACGACTGGCGATTAAACCTAAAGCCAAATTTAAAGTACTTATGTATCAGCTACACACCGTGCTTGGTGTTTATGTTTTATTACCGCTATTGCTTATAGCCTTTACAGGTATCACCTTTAATTGGAAAAGCGCGACCAAAACATTAGTAGAAACCGTGGCATTTTCTCAAGTACAAAATAGGCCTAAAGCGCCAAAAGTGATAGCAAAATCAACAGCAAGTATTAAATACGACCAAGCAATAAATAAAGCCCTTGATGTATTTCCTGAGGGGATTTTGTATCGTATTTACTTACCTAAAAAACACAATGACCCAATCGCTTTACGCCTACAAAACCCAGGAGAAAGCCATGCTTATAGCTGGGTGTGGGTAAATCCATACAACGCTAAAGTGCTTAGCGCGTATGATGCCAGTAAAGCAAATGCAGTCACCCATGTATGGAACTTTAAATATGTGTTTCATACTGGCGCATTTGCAGGGCCGATTGTAAAATTTGTATGGCTTTTAATATCAATGTCGTTAGCATTTTTTATACTCAGTGGTGTTTATTTATGGTGTAAACGGCACAAGTGGGTATAGCATTACCCGTTAAATGAAAATGCAAAACTGTACATAAACCAAGCAATAACGCAAACTTAAATAAGAATCAAAACCAATTGTAAATTAATGATTTTTATAGAAAAACTTGCAAAATACGCAAATTTAACTACACTGTGCACAATTAAAATAGTTAAGGTGATTTATCATGAAAGGTAATCAAAAAGTAATCGATGCATTTAATACTTTGCTAGCCAATGAGTTAGCCGCAATTGACCAGTATTTTATTCATTCACGCATGTATGATGACTGGGGTTTAGATAAATTATATGTACGCCTTAACCATGAAATGGAAGAAGAAAAAGATCATGCTGATTGGCTGATCAAACGCATCTTGTTCTTAGAAGGCGTGCCTAACATGACTAAACGCCGTGACCTTTTAATTGGTAACGATGTAAAAAGCATGATGCAAAACGACTTAACATTGGAGCTTGAAGTAGTTGCATGTGTTAAAGAGGTAATTGCTATTTGTGAAGAGCAGCAAGATTATCAGTCTCGCGAAGTGTTAGAAAAGCTATTATTTGATACCGAAGAAGATCACGTTTATTGGTTAGAGCAACAACTTGGTCTAATTGATAAAATTGGTACGCAAAACTACCACCAAGCACAAATGGGCGAGTAAGGAGCATAAAGTATGAAAGGCGATAAAGACGTTATAGCAGCTTTAAATAAAGTACTCGCTAATGAGCTTGTGGGTATTAACCAATACTTTTTGCATGCCCGTATGTTTAAAGATTTTGGTTTTAGCCAGCTTGATAAAGCAGACTACAAAGTTTCAATTCAAAAAATGAAAAACGCCGATCGTTTAATCGAACGTATTTTATTTTTAGAAGGCTTACCTAACTTACAAGACCTAGGCCGTTTACGCATTGGCGAAAACAGCGAAGAAATGATTGCCGCAAATATGAGCTTTGAGCTTGATACAATTGATGATTTGCGCAGTGCAATTAAATTAGCTGAAAACAAAAAAGATTATATTAGCCGTGAAGCACTCGACAATATTTTGAACGAGCAGGAAGAACAAATTGACTGGCTAGAAACCCAGCAACTACTTATTCAAAATACAGGGCTTGAAAATTACTTACAGTCTCAACTGTAAGGTAAATTTAGGTCATAAAAAAAGCAGTTTTATAAGCTGCTTTTTTTGTATCTGAATTTTGTAATAACGAATTAAGCGACTTGATCGGTAATATCTGCAATCTCAATAAGTTTGCGATTTAGGATCTTTTTAGTACAACAACAACACTTACCGCATTGGCTGCCTACTTTAAGCTCTTTAGTTAATTCACGCATGGTAGTTGCACCATCGTCAATTGTTTGCTCAATTTTTTTATCAGTCACCCCGTGACAAAGACAAATATACATGAATACAAACTACTCTCAATTTCATTTAGTAGGTGCATATTAATCTAAACAATAATGGTTATCAATTGCTTGTGAAATAAAAAGTAATTTTTTTCAAAAAAATTGATCAGTGCCACTTAAATCGAGAATTCACGGCGCGTTGAGAACTTGTTGATTTATAATGAAATATGGCACTTAAATTGAGATTTATTAACTAAATTACACTCTAAAAATAATTATGTTTTTTATTAGGTAAATTTCTTAAACAACGAGAAATCGCTTTAAAACATCTATTACAGTAAGTGATTTGAAGTGGTAATTTGCCTATCTGTTATACGAAAGCTAATCGGGTTTACTTCGAGGTAGAGTTTATTTAGGCCGATGCTTGCCAGAGGAGCGACAGCACATCTTTATTTTTCATTACATAAAGAACTTCTATTCTTGGTCAGTTATAGCCGTGGATTGCATCACTCAATAATTACCGGCGGTCTGCTCTGTGCCATAAGCCGACCTTGAGACACATAGAGATTAAGACTGCAAAGATACGAAAGCGGAAGTTAGCTTTGGCCTGTTTAACGACAAATATTCCGACAAAGCAGTCATGACTATTAGTTTATTGTTAAATCTAATCTTTCTTTTCGTTCATCTACTCAATAACCCCACGCTAAACGTGACTTTAGCGTGGGGTTAGAGTTCACAGTAATTTTATCTGGATAGCTCTTTTATTTTTTTCTCTGAAAACCAGCGATATAAAACAGGTAAAACAAATAATGTTAACAGTGTTGCAGTTACCAAGCCGCCAACAATAACACTCGCTAATGGGCGCTGTATTTCTGCACCAACACCATTAGACATTAACATCGGTATCAAACCTAAAGCTGATGTTATAGCAGTCATAAGTACAGGTCTTAATCTTGAAGTAGCGCCTTCAAAAACGGCTTTAGATGCTTCTAGACCGTCTTTAATACGTTGGTTGATACTTTCTACCATAACGACCCCATTCAATACCGCTACACCAAATAAGGTAATAAAGCCAACGGAGCTTGGTACAGACAAGTATTGTCCAGATAAATATAAGGAGAAAACTCCGCCAATTACAGCAAGCGGCACGTTGACCAATATCAGCATAGCTTGACCAACAGAACCAAAGGCAAAGTAAAGTAGTAGTGCGATTAGTGCTAACGATAAAGGTACAACTATAGCTAACCTATTTTGAGCACGTTTTTGACTTTCGAACTGGCCGCCAATCGAAACAGAATAACCTGAAGGTAAGTCAACCTTTTCAGCAATTACCGTTCTGATATCGGCAACCACGCTTCCCATATCTCGATTTTGTACATTTGCTTGGATAACGACTCTTCGTTGTACATCATCGCGTCTAACTTGTGGTGGGCCTGACTCAAATGAGACTGAGGCTACGTCACCCAGTCGCACCCAAGCACCAGTAGGTGATTGAAGCCGAATATCAGCAATAGCTTCTTTGTTACTTCGGTACTCTTCCTCTATGCGAACGTAAATATCATAACGTTCATTACCATTGATTATTTGTCCGGCTGCAACACCACCAATACCATCACGCACAACCTCCATTATGTCACTCACAGACAATCCAAAGCGTGATAGTTCTTGCCTGTTAGGACTTATCACCAATTGCGCTTCACCAGCAATTTGCTCCAATGCAACATCCCTTGCACCTTCAATGTTTTTAATTGCTGTTTCTATTTCTTGACCTTTAGCCGCCAGTACCTCAAGTTCAGGCCCAAACAACTTTATCGCCAACTGAGCCTTAACACCAGATAGTAGCTCATCGACACGAGTCGCAATAGGTTGAGAAAAGTTGAGTAGCAACCCAGGGAATTCTTCTAAAGATCTCTCCATTTTTCCTTGAAGTTCATATCGATTAGATGCACTGGTCCACTCAGAAACAGGCTTCAACCCTATGTAAATTTCGATGTTATTCACTGGCTCTGGGTCTCCACCTATTTCTGCTCGACCAATTCGGCTTAATGCATAGGTTACTTCAGGAAAAGCCATTAGTTTTTCTTCTAGAATTGGTGCCACAGTGAGCGCGGTATCTAAACTGGAAGAAGGTGCAAGCGTTGCTCTTAAGTTTATCGTCCCTTCTTCTAACTCAGGTACAAATTCAGTACCAATTAATGGAACTAATGCAAAGGCAGAGAAAACTAATATAAGTGCGGCTGAAATGACTAATTTGGTGTGTTTTAGTGCGAATGTAAGCCCTTTTCTGTAGAGTTTGTCTAATGGCCTAAGAACAAAGCTTTCCCTCTCTTTTACACCTGACTTAAATAAATAAGTAGCTAAAGCGGGTACAAAAAACAACGCAACCACAATAGCAGATATAACAGCTAAAATGATGCTTATTGCCATAGGTTGAAATAACTTTGCCTCAACACCTTCAAAGCTAAATAAAGGCGTAAATACGACTAAAATAATAGAAGCTGCAAAAAATACGGGACGAGCCACTTCTTTACCCGCATTTTGAAGACGTAACTTAATACCATGCTCATCTTGTTCTACATCATGTGGATCAGTATCAGCACTAGGCACTCTTTCTTTTACAGTTTTTAAATGGGTAGAGTCTGGTCTATTTAAATGCTTAAACATGTTTTCAACCATCACGACTGAACCATCAACTAGCATACCAATGGCTACGGCAATGCCACCCAATGACATAAGGTTTGCAGAAATGCCCCACCAAGCCATGATCATTAACGCGATACCAATTGAAATTGGAATAGATATTAGGACAAGGAAGGTTGCACGTATATTCATTAAAAATAGTGCTAATACAATACAGATGAAAATAAATGCTAGTAATAGTGCATCAACTACTGTATCAACGGCTTTTTCAATCAAATCAGCCTGATCATAAAATGGTTCAAAGCGAACACCTTTAGGCAATGCTTGATTAATCAATGGGATTCTTGCATTGATACCATCAATGGTGGCTTTAGTATTAGACCCCATGCGTTTTAAGACAATGCCAGAGACAACTTCACCTAAATTTTCGACTTTACCGTCTTCGGTTTTGCGCGTCATTGTGACAGCACCTTGACGAATTTCACTGCCCATTTCAACTTTAGCAATATCCGAAACCGTCACAACTGTCCCATCAACTGTTTTGACGGGAACTTGTTTGATATTACTAATACCAGCGTCACCACTTTCAAACCAACCTGCACCTCTAATAACAAGCTGCTCTTGCCCACGGTTCATATACCATCCGCCAACATTGGCATTGTTGTTATCTAGGGCACCAACAACGTCTTCTTGCGTTAGGTTATAAGAAAGAAGCTTAGATGGATCTACATTTACTTGGTACTGCCTAACAATACCTCCAAAGGAGAGTACATCAGTAACACCATCGACAGGCATAACGAGTAATTTTACTACCCAATCATTGAGACTCCTGAGTGCCATAGCATCATAGCCTGCATCTTTATCTGAAATAAGAAGGTACTGAAATACTTGGCCTAGCCCTGAGGTGTTTGGCCCCATTTCGGGTGTGCCGACACCTTCTGGTATCAGTTCTTTTGCGGCTTGAAGACGCTCAAATACGAGTTGTCTTGCAAAGTAAATGTCGGTGCCTTCTTTGAAAACAACCGTGACGCCAGACAAGCCTGTTTTAGAAATTGAGCGCACTTGTTCTACATCAGGTAAGGCATACATGACCGCTTCAATGGGGTACGTAATGAGTTGTTCAACTTCTTCAGCAGCTAGTCCTGGCGCTTCAGTATTTACAGCAACTTGAACATTAGTAACATCAGGAAAGGCATCTAAATTTAGTTTTGGTATAACCATAATTGCGCCGACAATTGTGGCAAACAGCGCAATCAAAATCAGGAGTCTATTATTAACAGACCAATCTATTATTTTATTAAACATAGTCTTGCTCCTTAGTGGTTATGCGGATCAAATCCGCCTTTAGCGATTTCAGAAGCAACAAAAAATGCGCCTTTGGTTACAATTCGCGTCCCACTATCAAGGCCAATGATTTCCCTAAAATCACCTAAGGCTCGGCCTAGTTCTACTTCTACAGCTTTAAATTCTCCAGGGTGGTCTTCGACAAATACGGTCCAATCACCATCTGCGCTGCGGATCAATGCTTCTTCTGGCACAGCCATCACTTTCTGCTTTGTGGCAAACTGAAAGTAAACTTTTACAAACATACCTGAATGAAGGTTATCATCAGCATTCTGTACCCCCAATCTAATAATTCTTGTACGAGTTACGGGATCAATTGTATGGGCTTCTTGGATAACTTTGGCATTGTAACTCTGGCCTTCTAATTTAAGTACCGCAGGAGAATCAATTGATAAATTTAGCTTTTTATTTGGAGAAACTTTTGCTTCAACCCATAGTTGTTTTTCATCAGCTAACAACATGACTGAATCCCCAGCATCAACACGTTGCCCTTGGATAAAGTCGTCTTGAAGCACGACACCTTCACGGTGCGCCGTTAATGCATATTGTCCAAATGCTTTAATGTCTTTGTTAGAAATACCATTTATTGCTTTTTCAGTTAACCCTAAAGCAATGAGCTTGCCATAGCTCGCATTGTATGTTGTTTCAGCTTGTAATAATCGACTTTCACTCACCGTCTTATTACCCAGCTTTTTTACACGTTGCCATTCGGTTGAAGCGATTAAATAGTCAGCTTGTGCTTGTGCCATTGCTTCACTAAATAATGTAACTAACTTCTGACCTATTTCTACATACTCGCCAAGCGCTGCATGGCGACTGATAATGACTGACTCTGTACGTGGTGATACCACATAACTTTTATAGCCATTAGCTTTTATTTCGCCAGGTGCATATACGGAGCTAAATTGATATTCAGGCTTAACACTTTCCACTTTAATTTTAGCAAGCGACATCTTCTTTGGATCAATAGTGATACCTTCTTCATGTTCTTCTTCTCCCTCTTTATTACCACCTTCATGGCCGTGCTCGTCATGGTCACCTTTATCTTCTTCATGTCCCTTTTCGTGTTCATGCTCATCTTGATGTTCTTTTTCTTCTTGTTTCGAAACGTTTGTGACAGAACCAGTTCCATCTGACGACTGTGCAAAAGCATCATGATTTGTAGTAAACCCAACTAACAGGCTGCTAATTACTACGGCTAAAAATTTTTTACTAATTACTGTATTCATTTTTGTAACCTATACTTTTAATAAATTTAAGATTTCGTTTTTCGCTACTGAAAAAACAAAGCGCTCAAATCTCAAATTTGGATAACTGACCCATACTTAAAATGAAGGATATTTCTGCAAGCTTGAATTGATTTTCCAAACGTATCCCTGCATGAAGCCCTTCCGCACGTTGATTTAATGCAAGTAAGTAGTCAGAAGTATTAATGTCACCAGCTTCCCAGCGCTTATTTAATAAGTTTTCGCTGCTATCTAATCTGCCTTTTGTCAGTTTTTGCCATTGCTCATAGTATTTTTTACTGACAATAAGCGATTCATAATTAGCTTTTGCTTCAAATGACTGCTTTCGATAAACCGACCGAAACTTAGCCTCTGCTGCAATTGCTTCTGAATAAGCGGCTTTAACAGTATCTGAATAGTTATTTCTGATATTTAAAGGAATTGAGAAAGTCACGCCAATCAAGTCTTCATCTCCACTTTTCCCTGCGTTAACTCCAATGGTTGGATTGGCTTTAGATTCCATAGTGGTTAGTTGAGCTTTAGATTGTTTTATCTTCCATTGCGCTCTAGCGAGTTTAACTTTTGGATGTTCCTCAACCCACTGAGAGTTAAATGAATAGTTTGTTGCTCCAAAAGTAAATGAAAACAAATTGGTAGTATTAGGCGTCCAATCAGGCAATAACTCCTGAACATTTACCTCTGCATTTTTCAAAGCAATTTGCGACTCAGATATTTCACTGAAAACTTGGGACAAGTTTAAATAAACCAGTTCAGCGTCAAGTGGCTCTAGAAGTCCTGCTTTTCGCTTATCTTCAACAATTCCAACGAGCGTTTGTAATTGATTTTCTCTTACTGAAAGTAACTGAGCCACCTTTTTTGCTGCTTGCCAATTAACTATTGCAGTTAAAGCGTTAGCCTTTTTAGAATCGAGTAGAGATAACAATTGTTGCTGGTTTGCATAAACACCAATTTCACCAATGCTTTTATTTGCTGATTGCTTATCCCAAAAATCAATCGTTTGACTGATACCAATAGAATAATTATCAAAATCACCCTCTTTTTCATAGCTTGCTTCAAGCTCTGGGTTATATACGGCTTTAGTTAAGCTCTTGGCTCTATGATTACTTGCATTAAGTAACTCTTTAGCCGCAACAACTTCGGGATCTTTATTTATTTGACTATCTAGCCATGAAATACTTTTCTGTTTGGCATAAGTGGCAACTGAAAAACTCACAGCCATGCATAAAGACAGGACTAAACCTGCATTTTTTAAATATATATACATAAAAATTCTTAATTTTAAAATTAATAAACACGAAACCTTTATCCATTATTAAAGGATAAATAGGTCATTAAAAATTAATCTAATTAAGAAATAGGCGGACGAAGTATCGCTTCAAGAAAGGTACTTGTTTGATCAATTTGATAAGGAGTTTTATTGATAATATTTAGCTTACCATCGACATTTGAATTACTGACTAAAATCCAAGATAAATGGCTGCCACTGCAATGTCCGCAGTGATGACAATCCTTTACATCGTGCTGTTCATCATCTGTATTATCATTTAAAACATTTCGATCATCTGCATGATCATGTTGAATTTGAAGGTGCTCTATATCTATCTGGTGATTCTCAGGTGTTGCGGATACAACAGCAGTTAACGATTGCAAAACAATCGAAACGACTAATAGTATTTTTAACGCAACATTGAATTTCAAAATAAACACCTACTTAAATATGAAAAATTATAATATCAAAAAAAGGTTTTCTAAACTAGCCATGCGCATGTTTTTCATGCTCGTCACGGCAAGTTTCTTGAGGAAACTCAAACTCAATGGTTGTATGAGATAAATTATAAGAAGAAAGTTCCTTAGCCACTTGTTGTTTTAGCCTAATTAATTTATCAACCTCAAAGTTATGGGCTAACTCTAGGTGAGCAGTTAATACGTGACTTTCCCCGTCTAATGACCAAAAGTGCATATGATGAATCCCATTAATCTCAGGTATAGCCTTTATCGCTTTTTCAATATTATTCTGCACTTCTTCATCAGGTGTAGCTTGAAGAAATAGTGCCAATGTTGTTTTCAGGTTTTTCAAAACGTTAAACAATATAAACAGTGTAAAGCCTATAGAAAGCAAAGGATCTAATATTGGTAGATCTACAAAAAGCAGCACGATAGAAACAATTAGGACTGCAACCCAGCCAAGTACGTCTTCAAGCAAATGCCACGTAAGTACTTTTTCGTTCAGCGTTTTACCCGCTTTTAGTTTAAATACTGCATACCCATTAACAGCAACCCCAAGTAATGCAAGACCCAACATTCCTTCAGCCATTGGCATTTCAGGATTAGATAATCTTGGTATTGCTTCAAATAGCACCCAGACAGAACCAATAACTAATACAATACTGTTAATTAATGCGCCAAACAGGGTAAGACGACGATAGCCATAGCTAAATCTATCGGATGCTTCTTTATCCGAGAAACGACTCAGTATCCAAGCGAATCCTATAGATAAACTGTCACCCAGGTCATGTACAGCATCAGCCATAATAGCGGTACTGTTGGTTAGCCAACCACCAATAAATTCGATAATAGTAAATGAAACATTAAGGAAAAATGTCCAACCTATACGGTCGTCTTTTCCATGCGAATGGCTATGGCTATGATTGTGCATTTTCCACCTCAAGAACTTTTAAATTTCTTACATTGACTACGTTAAAATTGATAAAGTGACGGATCACTCGTTGATACATCCAACGTTTGATTCCTGATAAGTTAGTTCCTTTTTCGAGATAAAACTCATCAGGGGAATTATAAACACCAAAATCATCATGAATACCTTCTTTTTGTATATAGGTATCTTGACCACGCCAATCTGTATCTGGCGAAGAGAAACACTTTGTTGCAACACCATAACCACAAAATTCGTTTTTTATTTGACTAAATTTGTGCTGTAGTGAACTTAAATATTGTTCATCTAATATAAAGCCTTCTAAGTTTATCCAACGATCCTTGAAATAAACTTCAATCCAACTATGAATGATATATTTAGGTGCTAACCAAAATACATAAGTTGGAATAGCTCCTTTTTGTAATCGCTGCTCAATAGTAAAGCCGTGAAAACGACATTGAATACCTAATCCTCGTAACAAAGCCATCAGCAGGTTACCCTTGGTATTGCATTGTCCGTAACCATCGGCTAAAACACTGCTTGCTGAAATATCATCACTCTCATTGTAACCAAATAATATTTCATCTTTAACAAATTGGTAGGCTGCACCAATTTTGTTGAAGTCATCGAGTTCTTGCCAATTACGCTCAGAAATTAATGATTGAATTGTAGAGTGTTCAAAATTTACTATCTTGGTTTTTTCTAGATATTTGCTATTCATTGATGTTTCCTTACTTTGAACAACCAAAGGTTGATTGTTTATCTTCATTTGGTGTTTAACGTGTTTTCTCAGCAACAGCTAATTCTTGTTTAGCATCGCTTAGTATTCGGTAAGCGCCTCGAAGAATTAACATTGAAATGATGCTACCAATGACGATATCAGGCCAACGCTGTTTCAGCACCATAACGAGTATGCCTGCGATAACGACACCAAGATTTGCAATTACATCATTCGCTGAAAATATCCAGCTAGCTCTCATATGTACTTCATCGTTGTTGTGCTTTCGAATAAGGATGAGACAAATCACATTTGCAACTAAAGCAACCATGCCTACGCCAATCATAAACCAAGAGTGAGGCTCACTTTCACCATACAGCCTTCTAGCAATATCCATTAGAATTAGCACGCCTAACCCCAGTTGGAAATAGCCACTCACTAAAGCAGCATTAGCCTTATGTTGGATTGACTTTCCCACCGCGTATAGTGCAATTGCATAGACGATTGCATCCGCTAGCATGTCTAACGAATCTGCAATTAAAGCCGTTGATTCTGATAACCAACCAAAGCCAATTTCAAAAACAAACATCGAGGCATTGATAGCCAGAAGCCAATAAAGCACCGTTTTTTGCTGGTTATCTTTTAGCTCAACTTCACACCCACAATCGCTCATTTTCATCTCCGATTAACTTGTATGCTCTAACTATAAATCCTATAGTGACTATAGGGTCAAGTTTATTTGGAAATTTTATGAAAATTGGTGAGTTATCGAAAACATCGGGGTATTCAGTACAAACCATCCGATATTATGAAAAGGAGGGCTTGCTGTCAGATCCTGATCGCACTGAAGGGAATTTCAGGTTGTATTCTAATAAGGCATTTAAAGAGCTAGAGTTCGTAAAGCATTGTCGAAGTTTAGATATTCCGCTTAATGATATTAAGCGACTCATTGAATTAAAAAACAAGCCAGAGGAGAGTTGCTCTAGTGTAAATGCATTAATTGATCGGCAACTAACTTTAGTTAATCAACGAATGAAGGAATTGAATGCACTCAAAAAAGAGTTAAAACTAATGGCAAGCTCTTGCGGGTCTGACGGTACAATTGAAGTCTGTGGCATTATCAAGTCATTAGATAGTTGAACTAAATATAACTTTAGATTAGTAGTATTCACAAAGGCAATAATGAAAACCATTGGCAAATTAGCACAATCATTAAATTTAAATGTAGAAACCATTCGTTTATATGAACGAGAAGGACTGATTACACAACCTGAAAAACCAATATCTGGTTATAGACAATATGACGAATCAATAGCAGGACAACTTAGGTTTATCACAAAAGCCAAAGCGCTCGGCTTTACGTTAAGAGAAATAAAATCGCTAATGTCTATGGACAGCAACTGCGCTCAAGTTGAGCTATTAAACCGACAAAAGTTAGCAATCATTCGAGACAAAATTAATGACCTTCAACGTTTAGAGAAAGTAATTGTGGGTATGACAAATACCTGTATGCAAAACGAAGATCCAACACATTGCCCCATAATTGACTCATTAAAATGATTGACTCCGTACTTGTATACGGAGTTTAGAATGATGGTAATATCAACCAATAGACTTTCAAATGATAAATAAAATATTAGACAGAGTAGGCTCTAGTGGCGTTTGGCTAGCGGCACGGCCTGCCTCCCTGCATTAAGGTCACTTGCATCGGCATTAGGACTAGGCTTCTTCTCTCACTTCGAAGGAATAGCTGTAAATACGCTTTTACCTATTTTTGCATCTTTGGAACTATTGGTAAACTTATACAACTGGCACAAAAATAAAAACCATACCAGAGCTGTCTTCAGCATTCTAGGGCCTGTAGCAGTGCTATTAACGCTTTATCCTCTTTGGCTATATGATTGGAGCACATACCTATTTTACTTTGGTATTTGCTTAATGGTCGTTATGTCGGTTTTGGATATCGTAAAACCAGTAAGGGAGCAAACATGCAACGTATGGCTAATTGCCGTCGTTGAAACGATTAACGGTCAATGTCTGCTTTTCGCTCTAAGCTGCACTTCGAAAAAGTGAAAAAAGAAAAAGGCTCCCCTTTTGGTGTAAAAAAGTTTCTGAATGGCTTAGGGCGTAAAGCGGATATTAGCGATTTAACCACAGATAGCTTCTTAGAATCTAAAGCCACATAATACATACAAAGATAAGTCGGTAAATGCAGCTATTATTTTCTGCATTTACCATCTTCAACTGAGTTTAGAAATTAATGTGAATGACCATGTTCGTTCTTGAACATTTTTTCATCTTTAACATCCATAACTTTGCCAGCTTTACTTACGATAAATAGAAGCGTTTGATTATTCTGCGCATTTGTCGCTTTCAGCAGAACAGCATCACGAGTTTCCTCTACAACAGTAAAGTTGTCCTTAGTAACTTTGTTCCAAGAGCTATCTAGTTTGCCAACTGACATACCTTTATCTTTAAATGTTAAAGCTTTAGCAGAGGTTTGAGCTGCTTGTATAATTTTACTTTTTTCAACCTTTCCATGACCTTCGGAATGAGCCATTACAGAAGTAGTAAATACAATTATTGTAATAGCAGCTAGTTTAATTAGTACTTTCATTTTGTTTCCTTATTAAAGTTTATTTAAGACCTTCAATAACGTAATCGCCATTGAAGATAAGTTGAATGCTAATATCTTGATTAGTTGTATTTTTCCAATACCAACCATGAGAACCATCAAATGGTACTGTAAAGCTACCTTTCATCTCATTTACTGTGGCAATTGCATATGATTCAAAATAGCCTGTAGTGTCTCCTTTAGGCTCTCCATGCAAATCAACAAATAACTCTGCGCCATCAGTTGTCCATTCATAGGTTGCTTTTTGAAATTGCTTCATATCAAGTTTGTACTCGATACCTTCACCTGCGGGAACAGTAAGGATCACAGAGTCTTGTTCACCATCAGAGTACTGTTGCGCTGAGGGCGTTGAAGCCTCATCATTAAATACCGTTAAGCCAAGCTTTTCACCAATACCAGTAGGGTCAATGTTGTACTCCGCTGGCAAAATGAATAAAACAAGTGTAATTATCGCTACCAAGAATGAAAGAATTGTCGCTTTGATTAATGAACGACTGGTTTTATTTGATTCCATAAATATATATCTCATAATAATTAACTAACAAAATATCCGGTTAGTTGCATACCAACTAACATGAAGCCACCACACATTAATGCTGTATTTGTAGCTTTGGCAAAACGGTTGAAGCTTTCGAATTGACGCCAAAAATTAATAGCTAGAAGAATAAACGTCAAAGCTAAGAATTGACCAATTTCAACACCAATATTGAAAGATAATAAGTTTGTAGCAAGCCCTTGCGACGGCAACTCAAATTCTTGAATTTTGGTTGCTAGACCAAACCCGTGGAACAGGCCAAAAATAAGCACCGCTTTTTTAGGATTTGGTTGCTTTCCAAAGAAGTGTTTGAATCCACCTAAGTTATCAAAGCCTTTGTAAACAACTGATAAGCCGATGATTGCGTCGATTAGATAAGCATTAACTTGAATATTGGCAAGTACTCCACCCATTAACGTTAAGCTGTGCCCAATCGTGAACATACTGACATAAAGTAAAACGTCTCGACTGCTGCGTAAGAAAAACAATACACCGACTAAGAACAACAGGTGATCATAGCCCGTTACCATGTGCTTTGCGCCTATGTATATAAACGGCAGAACTTGCACACCCGTATTATTTTGTAAAAAGTTGCGTGTACTATCATCAACCCCATGTGCGAAGGCTTCAATTGAAGCCATCGACAGTAGAATCAATAACGGGTACAGCAAATAAGAAAGTTTGAATTTTCCAAACATTTATTTACCCTTTATTTTCTAGTAATTGATTGTCATTTTGCTCAGCCAGGCTTTCGTCTTTTGAATGCAATAGACGATATAACGCAGGTAGAACAAATAACGTTAAGATTGTTGAAGAAATCACTCCTCCTATTACGACAGTAGCTAACGGCCTTTGCACTTCTGAGCCAATACCCGTATTTAACGCCATAGGTATAAAACCTAGTGAAGCGACTAATGCAGTGGTTAAAACTGGCCTTAATCTGGTTAAAGCCCCCTTAATAATGGCAGTTTCTAAATCATAGTTTTTCTTAACGAGATCTCTAATAAAGGAAACCATGACTAGGCCGTTTAATATCGCTATACCCGATAAAGCAATGAAGCCTACTGCCGCTGAAATAGAGAATGGAATGTCACGAACTATTAAGGCGAATATTCCACCTGTTAATGCCAGTGGCACGCCTGTAAATATAATCAATGAATCTTTCAATGAACCTAATGCAAGTAATAGCAAACCAATAATTAAGACTAATGTTACGGGAACAACTATGCTTAATCTTTGCGAAGCTGATTGTAGTTTTTGATATGTGCCGCCATACTCAATCCAATAACCAGCAGGCAATTGAACATTAGCATCTATGGCTTGTTGCACATCTTTAACAAAGCTACCTAAATCTCGTCCGCGAACATTAGCTGTAACCACAACTCTGCGTTTACCATTCTCACGATTCACTTGATTTACGCCTAGAGCCATTTCGACATTCGCTAATTCCTGTAGTGGTAGATAGCCACCGCTTGGCAAGGTAATTGGTAGCTGTGAAAGAGCATCTACATCTTGTCTTTGCTCCTCTGGTAAACGAACCACTATGTCGAAGCGCTTATCACCGTCGTAAAACTTACCTGCAATCTCACCTCCCATAGCAACAGCAACTTGATTTTGAAAATCAGAAATACTCAAACCATACAATGCTAATTGTTCACGTTTAGGGTCGAAAGTTAATACAGGTAAACCTTTAGTTTGCTCAACTTGAATATCACGAATGCCTTCAACACCTTGAATCGACTTTTCAAGCGCTTTCCCAAGCTCCGTTAACGTATCAAAATCGTCTCCAAACACCTTAATAGCAAGCTCAGCACGTACTCCTGCTAATAATTCATTGAAGCGCATTTGAATCGGTTGTAAAAACTCGTAACGGTTTCCCGGAACTGGTGTTACTAAAGCTTCGAGCTCTTTAACAAAATCTGCTTTAGGTTTATCTGGATCAGGCCATTCACTACGAGGTTTCAGAATTATAAAATTATCGGCTACACTCGGTGGCATAGCGTCCGTTGCAACATCTGGCGTCCCCACTTTTGCAAAAACGCGTTCAACCTCAGGTAATGACTTTATTCTGTCTTCTAGCACCTTTTGCATTTCAATAGATTGGGTAAGCGACGTGCCAGGTATACGTAAAGCGTGCATAGCAATATCACCTTCATCTAAATTTGGTACAAACTCGCTACCTAACTTAGTACTCATAACACCGGCAACAGAAACTAAAGCAACAGCACCAATTACCACCACCCATCGAGCTTTTAGTACCAAGGATAAAATAGGCTTGTAAAATGAAACACTGGCTTTCATGATCACGTTTTCTTTTTCAACGACTTTACCTTTGAAGGTTAATGCGATTGCAGCAGGTATGAAGGTGACCGATAGGATCATTGCACTAACCAGCGCAATTACAACGGTAATCGCCATAGGGTGGAACATTTTCCCTTCTACACCCGTTAAAGCAAAAATGGGAAGGTACACAGCAGTGATAATAAAGACACCAAACAGTGCTGGACGGATCACTTCTCGTGTGGCTTCGTACACAAGCAGTAAGCGTTCTTTTACTGGCAATGCGTTACCATTAGAAGCTTGGCTTAAACGGCGAAGGCAGTTTTCAACAATGATAATGGCACCATCTACAAGTAAACCAAAATCAAGCGCCCCTAAACTCATTAAGTTAGCACTGGTACGAGTTTGGATCATGCCTGTTACAGTCATAAGCATGGCAAAAGGAATTACAAGCGCTGTTAAAAATGCTGCTTTAAAATTACCTAGCAGCAAAAACAGCACAACAATAACCAAGATAGCACCTTCAATAAGGTTCATTTTTACTGTATCGAGAGTTTTGTTAACCAATTTAGTTCGGTCATAAACGGCATTAACAACAATACCCTCAGGTAGAGATTTATTAATCTCTTTTAATCTTTCACCAACGCCTTTGGCAACCTTTTGGCTATTTTCGCCTATTAACATGAAAACAGTACTTAATACGACTTCGCGACCATCTTGTGTCGCCGCACCAGAGCGAAGCTCCTTGCCTTCGGTTACCTCAGCAACGTCTTTAACACGAATAACTCGGCCACTAGATGACGGTAAAGGAATATTTGCTAGTTGCTCAACAGTTTCAATTTGCCCCGGTAAACGAATCAACCATTGCGCACCACTTTTCTCTATAAACCCAGCCCCTTTGTTTTGGTTATGTTGATTAATAGCTTCAATTAAATTTTGCTGAGAAAGGCCGAACATTAATAACTTATCAGGGTTCAAGGCGATAAGTATTTCACGCTCATATCCACCGATAGGGTTTACCTCGACAACGCCTTCAACTTGCATAAGCTGCGGACGGATAACCCAGTCATGAACAGTTCTTAGATCTGTAGGAGTGATCTCACTACCATCTTTGTTAGTTGCCCCTTCACGCGCATCAACCGTAAACATAAAGATTTCCCCAAGCCCAGTAGAAATAGGGCCTAATTCAGGCTCTAAGCCAAAAGGGAGCTCAGATTTAGCGGCGCCTAAACGCTCGTTAACCAACTGCCTTGCAAAATAAATGTCAGTCTCATCTGTAAATATAGCAATTACTTGAGATAGGCCGTACCGTGAGACTGAACGAGTATATTCAAGGTTTGGCACACCTGATAGAGCTGTTTCAAGCGGGAATGTCACCCTTTGCTCTACTTCCAGAGGGGTATAGCCGGACGCTTCTGTATTAATAACTACCTGAACATTGGTAATGTCAGGTACAGCATCGATGGGCAGTTTTTGAAAGTTCCAAACGCCCAACATACCGACAGCAAAAACAAAAATGAGTATTAATTTGCTTCGCTCTATGGAAAATTTTAAAATCGAATCCAACATATCTTCAATTCCTTAGTGGTCGTGTGATGCGCCAGACTTTTCAATGTCAGCTTTAATGATGTAACTATTCGTTGTCACATATTCCGTTCCTAAAGGAATACCACTAAGTACTTCTACCCATTGGCCTGATTTGCGACCGAGCTCTAACATACGCACTTCGTATTGGTCTTCGAACTTTCCGTAAACTACCGTAAAGTCACGAAAGCCTTGCAAGCTTTCTGCTTTAACCGCTATATCAACGGTATAGCTATCTACTAAAACTTGTCCTGTAACAAACTGACCTTGGCTAAATTGGTTATCTGAATTATCGATAACAGCGCGATAGACTTTGGCTTGTTCAGAGGTCAATTGATAAAGTGTGTCTGATAGTGATGTCTTTACTGCATCTTTAAAGCCCGGAATATGAATATCTACTTCAGTACCTAATGTGATCTTGCCCTGATCCATAGGGTAAACATTTAACTCAGCAACTAGCTTTTTGGTATTAGTAATGGTTAATAAAGTTCGACCAGAAGATTGCTCACCGATACCGACGTTTTGTGATGTAACCACACCATCTATTGGCGCAATCACTTTATATAGTTGTAAGCTTTCATTTGCCTCTATAGTCATCAAAACCTGCCCCTCTTTAACCGGCTTACCTAACTCAGTATTAAGCGATTTAATTTCTCCCGGAAAACGTGCTGAGATATTGCGAATAGCATTTGGTGGCAGAGTAAGCTCGCCATAAACCTTTAAACGCTCTTCCATTTCTCGACTAGCAATAATTTCTGTTTCAATCCCCATTGACTCAGCCATGACATCAGCTATTTGTGTACGGCCTTCGTAATTGTCATAAGACCACTGATAAGTTTTACCTTTATACTTTGCCGTTACTGTCACGAGGAACGAGTGCGGCTCATAAATTTCCATGTCACCACGAAGATAATTGTTCTCAACATAGAAGTTAATATTGTCAGTGCCATCTCCTAAACGAGAAAGTTTAACGTTTAAATCAACATCGTTTGGGTTTATAGCGCTCCCAGCCTTAGTTACAAAAACACGAAACTCTGGTGGTACTCCCGTTTCAAAAATGGCAAGCTCGATAGCAAAGTCACCATTACGTAGCATACGACCATTATTAGGTCCTTTTTCTACTTTTTGTACAGCTTCAACATTATTTTGTGCACATGTGACAGGGCTATACATAGATAGCCCTAACCCTATTTGAGTCAACGCAATTACAGCGGCAATAGATTTAAGTTTCATCATTTTCTCTCTTACATTGACACAGATGTGCCTGTTAATCGTTCTAATTCGATATTAAATAACTGAATATTGGTATACGCATCAATCAAGTCCGATTGTGCTTTCACTAACTCTTGTTGTACGACGTGCCAATCGGTATAACGATAGCTGCCGAGGCGATATGCTTCTTCTGCCTTTTTGCTAGCTTCTTCAAGGTATGGAATAGATTTGTTTGTTAAAGCGTCTATAACATGACGATTGTGTTTAAGTTTATGAGTCAGCAATAATGCTTGTGTTGAAATACGCTGATAAAGCGCATCTGATTTAGCTTTACTTTGGTTTTGCTTAGCTTGAAGAGAAGATATTTGACCTCTATTTCTATTATTTCCTCCTAGTGGAATTGAGATCCCAGCAGTAAATGCAAAGTCATCTACCGCTTCATTTCTTCTAATACCAGTAGAAATCGACCATGATGGTTTTTGTTCGACAATCGCCAAGTCAATTTCGGATTGCATCACATCTTGTTCAATCAAAAAACGTTTTAGCTGTGGATTAGCCTTTAAACCTTCTAAAGCGGTATTTAAGTCCTTTAAGCTTGGAATATTCGCTAAATTACCATTGACTGCAAAACGAGTATTTCCTTCCCACTGTGCTGCAAGTTGAGACTTAGAAGCTTCTATTTCATGCGCTAAATCTTCCACTTCTAATTCAACTAGTGATAGCGCAGCTTTTGCTCTTAACTCATCAACAACAAAAGAGCTACCTGCTTTAACTTTACGTTTAATTTGCTCGAGAGCTTGTTGAGATTGTCTCTGTGCTAATTTTGCCAAATCCAATTTCATAATCTGTGAAAGCAACTTGATATAGATACGAGCCGTCTCTGATGCAACATCAATCGCTTTGACTTGTTGTTCAATAGACGCAGACGATACCTTGGTATTTGCCAACTTTACTCGCGAGTCAATGTGGTCTTTTTCTAACAGCCAAGAAATACTGAGTGTAGTTTGTAGGCCCTTAACTCCCGAGTAACTGCCTGTACCAAACGCATCTTCAGCTAAAGCGTTAACTATCATAGGAGTGCCAACACTTGCTTGTTCAACTAATGCTAATGCCGATTCTTTTTTATAAATGTAAGACCTTAGTTCTGGATGCTTTTTAAGCGACAAACCTATCGCTTCATTTAATGAAATTGTATTTTTTGCATGAGCAGATAACGTAACGCTAAACAAACCGATACAACTAAACACCCTAAAAAACCGACTTACAATCGGTTTTTTAGTTGGATTTTTTCTAAAAAACATAAGTTTACCCTTTTAGACTTACTACCCATAAAACCGACCTTAGATCGGTTTTAAACTTAAAAAAAATAAGCCACTTAGTGACCAAAGAAGGTTTCCATAAAGTGATGAATACCATCGATTGAAGCTGAAGAAACAATCACTAAAACCATAACTAACGAAAATGTTATACCTTTGTGAATTGGTTCAAGCTTCAATTTATCAAGCAGAAAATATATACGCTGCTCTAGTACATCCGCACCAAAATTTACCACTAAGCTTTTATTTTTTAATAGATCGCTTTGCGCATTAAGCTTAGCAACTTTTACTAGTGTACTGGCCACAAATAGTTTTGAAGTACCGCTTTTTATTACTGCGTTGTCGGCTTCTTGCTCCATTGCTAAAATCATATGTAGCTTCAGCCTTTGTGCTATCGGTTTTATAAAAAATAAACATAACAGGGTAAAAAGCCACTTCTTCGCAGGATCATTTATCGCAATATGTGCCCTTTCATGTTTAATAACTACGTCGTACTCTTCACAAGTGGTTTGCTCAATAAGGGCAGTAGTGACAAAGCACTTTTTCGTAAAGAAACCACTCGTAAATGCAGATGCATTATCTGATTCTATTTGATATATATCCGTTTCTATATTCTTTGAAAAGCACATCAATGATTCGATTTCTCTTTTGTGGTTCCATAAAAGGCGCCCTTGACTTATTAAGACATACATTACGAAAGACAGCGCAACGCCAACGGTAAAGCCATGCCAGCTAAACCATTCAAAATGAGTCATATGGTGCCAATGTAAAAAAGCAAAATCATATAGGCTATCCCCGGTGTGGTAGGCCTGAAGTATTAAAATTGCTGGTACAAAGCTGAGGGCCCAAGGCAATGATACAACTGTCCAAAGCAAGAACTTACGGGACTTAACTTCAATTTTTATAATTTGCTGACCAAGGAGCGAAAAAATCGCTGACAAAGAGACATTTGCCACAATAAAAGTAATTGAAAAGATAGCTAATAAATTAAAAAAAACAGACATATTTTTAAGCTACTCTTTTTCACTGTTGAGTTTTTGCTTTTGCGCTTCGATAAGTGATTCTAACTTATCCAACTGCTCAACATTGAAGTCTTTAGAAATTGAAGTAAAAGCTGCTATGAGGCTATTATCGTCTTCAGTTATAAAATCGCTTGTTACCGATTTAATAAGCTGGCCTATTAACTCATGCCTTTCAACTCTAGGCTGATAATGAAATGCATAGCCAATTTTCTCTCTAGACAAAAGCTCTTTCTTAAACAAACGATCTAACGTGCTTTGGTAAGTATTCAGACTTCCACCACGTAGCTTTTCAAAATGGGTATAGACTTGCTTCACATCTGAGGACTTATGCTGCCACAAATATTGAAGTACTAATTTTTCTAATTCACCTAACTTCATATGAGCCTCAATTTAAAACCGATTAATGATAGGTATTAAATCAAAATTAAAACCGATGTTCAATAGGTTTTATTTAAATAATTCTGAAAAATAATACTTTAGTGAATAATTTGTAATTAACAAACCATTGAAAAATTTGATTTATAAGCTTAAAGACCGAGCCGGAAAAGGCTTCTAAAGTGATACGAATTTACCTTTTAGCTCCAATAAGACCCCGAAAAGTGGCTCGTATAGCTATCTAGGTTAACACTTTCAAAAAGCAGAAGTATATTTCCGATAACTATCTTTGAAGCCCTAGAAACGGATGTTTTAAGATTATAAGCCGGTATCTAATGAAAGCTCGGAAGTCCCACTCGTTTCTGCCCCATTACGAGTTACAACCTTTCAATTGCGTATTTGAACATCCGTCCACTGATTTATTCCTTAGTGCCATTAACGTAAAAGTTGAGCAGTTAATACAGTATGGGATAGCAGATAAAATTTAGTATTGAGAAACTAACTAGCAAAATGGTAATTAAGTCCGGTAAACTTGAGAATATCACTTAATCTTTAAGCAATTATGCAATAACATGCTTTCCTAATCTAAGATTAAAAACACGATATTAAATTCAAAGGACTGGCGATGAACTTACACACAAATCTAAGAGGCCGACTTAGAAATACTTCTTTGCCAAGAAGTCATGGCTTGATGCCAGTATTTGAGGCGGTTGTTAACTCTATTCACTCTATTGAAGAAAAAGGCAACACAGACCAAGGTAAAATCACTCTAACCATTATCCGTGAATCACAAAGTGAGATGGATATTGGTGTTGGGTCTTGTGCGCCTATTCTTGGATTTAAAGTCGCAGACAATGGCTGTGGTTTCAACAACATAAACTTTAACTCCTTCCAGACCCTAGACTCTGACCACAAGATAGATAAAGGGTGCCGTGGTGTTGGCCGCTTATTGTGGCTTAAGGTATTTGACCAAGTAAGTGTATCTAGTGTCTTTTCTGATGAAGAAAGTTTTAGCCACCGTGAGTTCGCTTTTAACAGTAGCAACGGTGTTCATGGCAATAAGGTTTCGCCGTCAAAGCAGAATCAAACTGGCTCTGTAGTATCACTTAATGATTTTGATAAGGCGTATAGAAAAGCTATCCCATCAGGTACTGAAACAATTGCCAATGCGCTGCTAGAACACTGTCTGTGGTACTTTGTTCGTGAAGGTGGTGTACCTCAGATCTTTGTTGAAGATGGTTTAGAAACCGTCAGCCTACATCAGTTGTTTAATGATCACATGCACTCACAGGCAGCACATGAACAGATTGAAATTCTTGGTGAGATGTTTGAGCTTACACACATCAAGTTCAGGGCTTCGGTTAATAAGAAGCACCAACTGTCTTTATGTGCTGCTAACCGCTTAGTGAAAGAAGAGGCAATTCAAGGTAAACTTCCTGGTCTTTATCAGAAGATTTCTGATAACTCTGGAGAGTTTGTTTATACCTGTTACGTATCGTCTAAGTACTTGGATGACAACGTTCGAGCAGAACGAACGTCATTTGAAATAGCGGAAAGCTTTGATGGTCTCTTTGCTAACCAAGAGCTTTCACTAAAAGTAATTCGTGAAGATGTTCTAAAGAGAGCACAAGCCTACCTTGAAGATGTCCTAGAAGAGAATATCTCAGCGGGTAAGCGTAGGATTGATGAGTATATCGTGACCCAAGCTCCTCGTTATCGTCCAATTACTAGCTACATCGAAGAAAAAGACTTGATTATTGACCCGGATAAGTCTGATAAAGATGTTGAGTTGCATCTTCATGAGCAATGGTATGCAGTAGAGCGTCAGTTGCTATGCGAAGGTCAGCATATCATGACTCCAAAACGCAATGAGCAAGCGGAAGAGTATGAAGAACGAATACAGGGCTATTTACAAAAAGTAGAAGACTTGAAAAAATCTGACCTAGCCAATTACGTAGCGCATCGTAAAGTTATTATCGATTTGTTAGAAAAGTCTATCGAGCGTACTTCTAACGGTAAGTATGCCAAGGAAGAAATCATCCATGAGCTAATCATGCCGATGAGAAAAGAGTCGAGTGAAGTATTCTTAGACTCTTGCAACCTATGGCTAGTTGATGAGCGTCTGGCATTCCACAACTATCTAGCATCCGATAAACCACTCTCTACTATGCCTATTGTAGATACTGGTAGCGCTAAAGAACCTGATTTACTGGCCATGAACATCTATGATAACCCAATGCTGGTGTCGGATAATAAGTCGATGCCGCTTGCTTCTATTACCGTGGTCGAAATAAAACGACCTATGCGTAACGATGCTAAGGCAGGAGAAGATAAAGATCCTATTGAGCAAGCACTTGGCTACCTAGAGCGAGTGAGAGATGGAGGAACGAAAACACCTCAAGGTCGTCCTATTCCACATGCTAGTGATATTCCGGGTTATTGCTACGTGATTGCTGACCTCACTCCATCTTTGCTCAAGAGATGTAAGATGCTAGACCTGCAAGTGACTCATGACCATCTAGGTTACTTCGGTTACAACAAAGGCTTTAAAGCCTATATCGAAGTTATTTCATTTGATCGCTTAGTTAACTTGGCGAAAGAACGAAATAAGGCATTCTTCGACAAGCTTGGCTTACCAATGAGTTAACAAATTCCTGAGCAGAAAAAGGACGGTTTATCCGAATTACTTTTATTCGAATACACTAGTTTCCAGGTGAGTCCGATTGCAAATAATTTCGACTGACAACAAGTGAAATAACCCTGAACTATCTCACTGGTGACCATTTTCGTTTCACCTTGTTCGGGCTGAAATATTTCCGGCCCAAAATGAGTTAACGCAAATATTCTAAGGTTGGCTTTGAACGAACTGCGGACTGTGGTAAAAGCAATACTAACGAGCTAGCAGCAAGACAGATGTTTATAATTACTAATTGCTATGGTTGGCTGCTTTTTACGTGTAAAAAATATAATTGCTAATCTAGCTAAATTTAGATGTAATGAATACATAATGTGCACTGAGCAATGCAGGGCAAGCTTACATAATAATAGCTAAGCTGATTAAATTAGCTAGAGCCTCTAAAAATCAAATTCCCTTTGATAAATAATACCAACTCTGACACACCGAGTAGGTAGTGGTTCAGCCCTATAAGCTATTTTACAACACAAACAGCGCGCTTCATAAATACTAAATGTTATGCCTACAGGAGAGTCAGGCTTCATGTCTAACAATTGGGATCATTTTAAGAGCTGGGTTGGAACTAATATAAATACTGGTAAAAAGTATTACTTTAGAGGTCAAAGTGACAGCTCATGGAAGCTGAAAACGAGCTTTCATAGAAGTATCGAAGAAAAAAATATAACTATGCATCAATATCTTACTAGCATAATGCAGGATGTTAGTTATCAAATTTCAAGTTTTGATAAACCCGTCAATCTTTCCGATAGTCAGGAGTTTGGACACTTATTAGCAAGGCTTCAGCATCATGGTTTTCCAACCCCCCTATTAGATTGGACTTTATCTCCGTATATAGCAGCATATTTTGCTTTCAAAGGGGCTTCGCTAACACCTAAACCAAATGAAATGGTCTCTGTATTTATATTCGATATAGCTCTTTGGGGAAGTAATTTTCAAGCTCAGAGTAATTTATTGGGAAGCCATGACTTTGTTAGTGATTTTGTTCCATTTGCCACTGAAAACCCTAGAATGTCAAGACAGATGGGGGTAACCACATTGACAAATGTATGTGATTTGCAAACTTTTATACTTTCTAAAGTTAGTACTGTCGGTTGCGATTTACTTTGGAAATTTGATATGCCCGCAACCGAGCGCAGTCATGTTATGAAAGAATTAAACCTAATGGGTATAAACGACATGACTATGTTTCCTGACTTTGATGGTTTATGCAGACATCTGAAAGAGGTTCACTTTGATAACCAGCAAAAAGTAATGCCTGTTCCACCGCCATTAGTACCACCGCCGCCAAAGTAGGCATAATAAGATAATTATTGGTGGGACGTTTTCAGCTTGGCTGGCGCTAAATTATAGTCACATATTTATACATCCCATTTTACGGCGTTAGCTGTCCTATCTTGCACTTTAAACTTATAGGTAACCAATGAAATACTATTATTCAGAGTCATTATCGATAGAAAACCTTGATGGCTTTCATTTATTGCAAGATCATCGAGGAACAAATTATAAAAGTCCTTGGGATGATTTTGGATATATCATTACGTTTAAATTGTACTATGTAGCTGAAAAGAAGAAGAGAAAGCTAGGATCTTTAAAAATATTAATTAAAGATATAGAAGAGTCATCATTGTACTTTAAAGAGCATGGCGAACCTCTAGAAGCTAAATTTTTTGAAATTACAGATATTTTAAATATTGAAAATATAGTATCAATTGGTGAAGATATTGATTTCTATAAGAAAATTAATTCTTTATTTAGTGAAGGTGAAGCTCAAGATATATTAATTAAAATCTGTGATGCTGGATATTTTCAAGATCAATATGTAGAGTTTTCTAGCTGGAAAGGATTTTCTGGAAGCTTTATGCGTGGGAGTGCAGCGAGTGCAATTTTGAAAAAAGGTTTTCAAATTGCACTTGGTCGTTATATCCCAGAAAAAACATTTGACATACCACTCTGTGAACTTGGCGATACCTTTGATGATTTATGCCTAAAGTTTGATACAAGCCGAGAAATCGGTAAGTCTAATATTAATTTGCTGATAGGGAAAAATGGGGTCGGTAAGTCACATGTGTTAAAGAAGCTGAGTGAAATTATCACAGGTGTTATTGATACTAAAGCTAACCATCCATATTTCCACAAGTTGATTATGATTGCTTTTTCACCATTTGAAAGTTTTTATACAAAAAGCGAGATCTTTAAAAAACTATCTACTCGCTACTCGGTAAACGAAGAAACTAGTAATAGAAAAAGTGAGTCCAGAAAAAGGTTGCACGTTAACGAGTACTCATACATTGGCTTTAAAAATGATAATGGCGAACATGATTTAAATCATCCAATAAAGCAAAGTATAGATTCTTTAATCAAAGTTATCGATTATGATGATGAAAACTCGTGGTGGGAAGAACAGTCTAGATTTAAAATACTCAAAGATACGCTTTCATTATGCATTGATTTTGATTCAGTATTTATTACAAGTGATGATAATCAAGAGCTTGAAGTTACTTTGAATTTAGACACTAACTCCCTAAAAAATAAACTTAATTATGATAAAAGTATTATTTTCAAAAAAGATGGAAGTGTTTTGCAATTAAGCTCAGGTCAAAAAATTTATTCCTACATGATTCCTGCAATTATTGCAGAGCTGGAAGAAGAGAGCTTATTAGTTCTAGATGAGCCTGAGTTATATTTACACCCAGAACTTGAAGTTGGCTTAATGAATATGCTGCAACACATTTTGAAAGAGACAAAATCTTACTCAATTATTGCCACACATTCAGCAATACTGGCTAGAGAAGTTGAGAGTAAGGCTATAACCATTTTAAGAAAACATAAGGGGAAGACGGAAACAAACATTTCAAGTGTTGAAACGTATGGTGAATCTTTAGATATCATTATTTCGGAAGTTTTTGATGATAACTACATGACTAAGCCTTTTCAAAGAGAAATAGATAGATTTCTAAAGAAAGAAGACAGTTCAATAAGCACTATCAAGGATCATATTGGAGATGATGCCTTAGCATATGCATTATCAAAACTGGACAATGTTGATGATATAGAAATAGAGGATATGTAGTTGCAATATCTTGAGGATTTTTTAAATGAACTACCTTGTCGTTGGCTTAACCTTGCAACAGCAAGCAGAAAGGAAAATGTAAGGGAACTGACAGCTATTTCAGAACAATTAACTGAAAGTTACCCTTTATATGAAGGCTTCATTCGTAACTACAGAGTTGGACTTGAGGCTACAAGTTTTGATAATCATAGAGAGCTACTTGTAAATTACTACGAGAAAGCACCTGCATCTTTAAATCGTGAGCTGTTAATTCGAAGAAATGAGCATGGCTTACACTCCTGCCCCTTTTGTGGTGACAAAAAGAAACCAGATACATTAGATCACTTTATTCCTAAGGATCAGTGGCCAGAGTATTCAATATTTTCTAATAACTTGGTTCCACAATGTCGAAGCTGTGCTCCAATTAAAGGTGAAAACTATTACTGTGTAGAAAGCTGTACAGCAAAGTTTATTCATCCAATCTATTCAGACCTTCTCCAAAGGTTTAGATTTAAGGTAACATTAGCTTTTAACAGAGAAACAAATATACCCTCATTTTCTGTTGTATTAAGAAAACTCCAAATGACAGAGGGTGATGAAGATCAAAGAGTAGTTTTTCATATTAAAAATTTAAAGGTCAAACAAAGATTAATAAAATTTTGCCAAGATGATTATCGTAGGTGGCAAACAAGGCTATCAAAAAGGAGGTTTGATCTAAGAGTTGCATTACAACAAAGATTAAATGAGACACCTGAAAATGATAGAGGCATAGATTGGAAAAGCGCATTTATTGAAGGATTATTAAATAATGAAGATGCGATAAACTATCTTCACTCTTTGAGACCTAATACTATGCATGAACCTTTATTCCCAATAGTGGAAGAGTTAGAACTCGAATGAGTTGTAGTAACGACGGCCAATAAAAAATTATGGTGCTGTAGAGGATAATTGAATTTGTCCACTAGATTAGAGGTCTTGCTATATAGAGTAATCTGTCAAATGCTAATTAAGCAAAGCCACTAACTCATTTTTGTCCAAAAACGAGTTTGTATGGACGTCTGCTTCTCGCTCATAGCAGTCTGCCTGATGAAGTCTAAACTTATTCACTTAAACTGTAAGATCTGATATGAGCTAGTACAGCTGATATGCTATTTACGACAAAGTCGCTCGGTAATTAGAGCGACATAATCCCTTGGTAATCACACTAGTACATCATCATGTTTTTAAATTAAAGCTGTTGTTTACTTAACAAACATCCAAATACCGGCAGCGATCATAAACAGGTTTTCTGTTAGGGAGATAAACCCTAGTGGTACGTTACTGTCACCGCCTACACACGCACATTTTAACTCTCGTTTATCTATATAGACTGCTTTTATCACTGAAACAGCACCAACCCCACCTATGAACAATGAAATAGGGGCAATAATATAGGCTGGTAATCCGGCTATCATTCCAATGCCAACAAATGCTTCTAAAAATGGGTAAACATAGGCGTACCTGACTACTTTCATAGCGACTAAGTCATAGGTTATAAATGAATTAGTAAAGCTAAATAAGTCTTGAAGCTTTTGTATTGCTAACACTGCCATTGTTAGGGCTACAAACAGTTCAGCGGTTTGCATTGATAATAAGCTATTATTCGCTGCAAAACTAAATGCCACACTAAGCAAAAAACTAACCGAAAAAATCGCAATCACGGGCGTGTAAGTTGTACCTTCTTGCCCAGCTTTTGGCTTATCAAAGTAATCGCGTAAGTCGTCATAGCCACCTATACGTTTATTATCAATAAATGTTTGAGGTGTAGTTTCTACACTGTGTTGTTTTTTAAATTCATCTGTTTGCTCTCGAGAAGTTAATAGCTGATCATCAACTGTATATCCCTCTCGCTCTAGTAGGTCTTTTGATTTTAAACCAAACGGACAAATATGCTCATCTGTGGCCATTCTAAAAAGTTGGGCTGATTTACTCATGTTTAGCTCCCTTTTATGTATTGGTATAAAATTTTACTTAGCATTAAAATCCGGTACGGTCCTAGATTGTGCTTGCTCCTGAGTTTCTGCTAGGCCATTTTTCTCTATATCCTTTAGTAACCACTGCATTTCTTTAATCTCACGACGCTGTGCCTCAATAATATTTGTTGCAAGCTCTTGGACTCGCTTATCTTTGATTTTTGCCCTTTCACTGGTGAGTATTGCAATTGAATGATGTGGGATCATCGCCGACATCCATGAGCTATCATCAACAGTCGCTTGTGATCGAACTAAAAATAAACTTCCCGCAAATACGGTAACACTAGCAATGAGTACTGTTATATTTTTCTTTTTATCTTTATACATATTGAGCATGAAAAGTAGCATTATCACTGCCATCATGGCTCCCATATAAAGCGCCATATAAGTGCGAGTTTCACTAAAAAAAACATGACTTAGCTGATAAGTATTCAAATACATCAGTACAAACATGACTAATGTTGATGTGGCTATCATTAAGAAAAACTTTAAATACTGCGACATTAGATGGCTCCTTTCTATCATTTACTTTGTATATCATTTATACCAATGGGTAATTCTTACAGGTTATTAGGCGTAAACCCACTATATTTAATCATTGAATCAATGTTTAATATTACATCAAGAGTTGTGCCATAAGTGTTAAAACTGCTCAGCGTATTTGCTAATATGCTTATAAGTATTTTGCTGTAAATCGTGCGTAAGCATTTCAATATTATATTTATAAAAGCGATCGCCCATTTCCATACCTGGCGTACCAGCAGGCATAGCGGGAACAGAGAGCCCTATCGTCTTTTCAGGATGTTGTTCAGCTAAAAACTGTTTTATATGTTTGGCGGGAACATGACCTTCAAATACAAATCCATCGGCTGAAACGGCTGTATGGCATGACCGCATATTTGGTTTTATTTGATACTGAGATTTAATCGTCCCCATGTCATTGACGTTAATTGCTTTTGTTTGAATATTGTTTTCGCTCAAATGAGCAATCCACTTATTACAACATCCACAATTTTTACTTTTATAAACGGTAAGCTCAATTTTAGGTTTTTCTGAATTCTCATAAGTTATTAATGCTTTATGTTGTTTTTCGATACTTATCGCCGAAAATGACATAGTTAATGATAAAAATAACGCTGAGGTAATGTAGATTACTCGCATTGTTAACTCCTTAATTTGACCAATGAATATGAGTGATTTTCCAACCTGTATCGGTGTTTTTTAATGTGATTGATTCCATTCCCATAGACTTAATATCTTTTCCTTTGTACTTTCCTTGAGTTTTACTTCTTGAAATTGAGTAAGCTATGTCTCCATTTGTGTAAACTTGATGCTCTAGTAGTTCACTATTAACAGCACTTAAGAATTTCATATCCGCTATCATATGATGTTTCGCGTATTCATCTGCAGAACGCTCAACACTTCCGCCTTCAAAAATGATGACATCGTCGGCCAGTAATTTACGTGCAGCTTCGCGATTACCTTGTTTTAGAGATGCATGAAATAGGCTGACTGTTTTTGCAGCCTCGCTATCAACATTGACAAAGGCCTTGCCTTTTTTTGAATATTTTTCATCGTCATGTGCACTAACAGTAAAAGAACTAACAGTGCTAAAAATTAGTAGCAATAAAATTTTTAAATTAAAGGATTTAATTAACATACGTTTCCCTTTTTATTAATCGTTAAATAGGCGGACCAACAAGTGTGGTAAATACACTTGTTGTAATAAGTACAAACAGGGCAATTACTATTTCAACAGTAATCGAGCGTTTTAATATACTTATATGGTGTTGTTGAGTGATTTGCGGGACTAAAAAAAGCTTATGCCATGCACCTATGAGCAGCATCGCGCTGACGAGTAACAGCTTTAATAAAATTAGTTGCCCATAATCTGATGTAAACAATGCAGAAAATGACTCTAGGTACTGCAGGAGCAGAGTTAAGCCCGAAATAAGTAGTACAAATACAATAACAATAGCGAGTTGACCAAAGTAATGCATTAACCGCTTTACTTCACTGGTAGGTAGTAAAGTGCAGCTTTTGTAAAGCGGCCACAATGACCCTAACCAGCTCGCAATGGCAATAAGGTGAAAGGTTAAAATACTTTTCACTAACCCATTTTCGTTTGCACTGTGCCCAGTAAAAGTGAAGCTATAAGCGATAAACCCAAGCATGATGAGTATAACGGCACCGTTTTTATAACCTGCTACGTTATCATCTGATTCCACATTCCACATACATGCGCTAATTAGAGCAATAATAAGCGCTGGTATTCTAAACCTTGCTTGGTCACCTATGACTGATTGCCAAACAATTTCAAGCATAAAGGGGTCAAACATTCCCATAAAGCCTGATTCAGCCATTGCTCCAGCTTCTATAGGTACTTGTAAAAGTGCAGCAATACTACCTGTAACTACACACGTAATTTGCCAACGTTTTAAGAACTGATGAAAGCTAATTAAGTGATGCCCTGCAACATTGCTGTTGCCACACATAAAGCGCATTAATAAAGTGCCCGCAAGCCCTACAATTGCTATATAGCTTGCTAGTTTTAATAATAGTAAGAGCACTGACCATTCACTTAATTGCATGATGTTGCTACTTAATGATTATGTTTGCTGTGGGTATTAGATTGTTCTTGCATCATCTTATGCGATTCATTTTTATGTACCATAAATCTAAACGTGCCAGTCATTTTATGTCCATCACCACCCAGTGCTGTCCATTTAACCGTGTAAGTGCCTTGGGCTAGGCTCGGTAATGACCAATTAAAGTCTGTGCTTGGGGTGGCGCTGGGTTTGAAATCAAAGTTTATTGTTTTATTTTTTTCATCTTTGATGATGACTTTTGCTAGCCTTACTTCACCACTAAAAATTAACGAAAGTTCCTCTGGTCCTTGCATTAACATGGCTTCTTGTGCAGGTATTGATTGCTTGAGTGATATATGCGCTGATGCGGAAAATGTAAGCACTAAACCTAAAATGGCTACTGCAGAGTTAAAAAACTTCATAATTACCTCTTATTCAAAATGATTAAAACCAAAATTTAATACCCGCAACAAATGCGGTGTTGTTGCTACTTTGTCCACTTGATGTGGCATAGTCGGCGGTATTGCCAAATTTATTGCTCCATTCAACGCCAATATAGGGCGCAAACTGGCGTGTAAATTCATAACGAACCCTAAAGCCAATCGCGCTGCTTGATAGGCCACTTCCAAGCTCGTTTTGTTTATCGTTTTTGCCATAAAGTGTAATTTCGGCTCGCGGTTGTATAATTAGCTTTTGCGTGAGTAGTAGTTCGTACTCTGCCTCTAACGTAAATGCGGTATTGCCTCGCTCACCTACGTATGCTGTCATATCAAGTTCAAACCAATAAGGGGCTAAACCTTGTAAGCCAAAAGCCAACCATTGCCGATTTTCACCTTCTTTATTGTAATCAAGACGAACACCTGCTTGAGTATCCCAATATGCTGATACGGCGTGACCCCATAAAATATCGGTTTGGTTTTCTTCAATACTTCCTTCGCTGAAATCACCCTCGGTTTTAATTACCAATCGATCAAAGGTAGTGCCGTACCATGCTTGTAAGTCAAATACACCTGCGTTTGCTTGCTCGTTATATTCAAGACGATCGCCTAGTAATGCGTAAAATGGATGCTCATCAGCGAGTGTTAATCGCTCATTGCCCTCAAGCGCATATGGGCCTTCTGTTAAAGTTGTTCCCGCAGAGTAAGCATGGGGGTCTCTTGCATCTTTAGGTGCACTTCCTCCTTGTGGTTGCATCTTAGCGCTATTCATTTGTGCCATTTCACTTTGCGCTAATAAAGGGAAACTAATTAATGAAGCCCCAGTTAACATTAATAAACTAAATGATTTAGATAGTTTTAATTGTTTCATGATACGACTACCTCTCTAAACATGCCGGCATCCATATGGAATAATAAATGGCAATGCCAAGCCCAGCGCCCTACATCGTGAGGGGTGGTTAAAAAGCTGATTCTTTGTGCGGGTTGAACAGGTATTGTATGACGTCGCACTTGCACATCACCTTGCTCGTTTTCTAAATCACTCCACATACCATGCAGATGCATAGGGTGCGTCATCATGGTATCGTTTTGTAAAATAACTCTTAAACGTTGGTTATGCTTCATATGCACTGGCGTGCTTTTACCAAATTCTAAGCCATCAAATGACCAGCTATAACGTTCCATATTTCCGGTTAAATGCAACTCAATTTCAGCTTCTGGCTCTTGCTGGTTAGTGATCCCTTCAAGTGAGTGTAAATCTGCAAGTGTTAAAACACGGCGACCATTTTTACGTAAACCAATACCAGGATCATCAAGATTTGTTCTAGGCATATCAACGCGCATATCAACTGAAGCTCCATACTCCGTTTTGGCATGACGCACTTTAGGGCTGGCAACTGCCAATGGGTTTTCAGACATACCATGTTTGCTATGATCCATCGCCATTGCACCGTGCTCCATAGCGCTATGATCCATTTCTTTAGAGTTCATACCTGACATGCCAGCCATACCTGCCATTGCAGAATGCTCACCGCCGTGGGTCATATTGCCCATCATATCGGTCATCGTTAACCATTCAACAGGGTCAAGTGCAGGTACTGGCGCATCAATATTAGGCGAGCTTGATAAAGTTCCTTTTGCGTAACCAGAGCGATCCATACTTTGAGCAAAAATCGTATAGGCATCATTTTTAGGCTCAACAATTACGTCGTAGGTCTCACCAGGGCCGAATCTAAATTCATCAACTGTCACTGGTTCAACGTTTTGCCCATCAGCTTGTACAACTGTTAGTTTTAGTTCGGGAATACGAACGTCAAAAAAAGTATTGCTTGAGCCATTAATAAACCTAAGTCTTACTTTTTCTCCAACTTTAAACATTCCTCGCCAATTTGACATTGGCGTACTACCGTTCATTAAAAAGGTCATTGCTGATGCAGATAAGTCAGCTAAATCTGTAGGATTCATTCTCATTTGATTCCACATTTTGCGGCGTTGCAAAGCATTCGAAACACCGCTATTTGAAACGTCATCAAAAAATTCTGGAACAGTGGGCTGATTGAAGTTAAATACATCACTCTGTATTTTTAATTTGCGGAACAGCGCCATTGGGTCATCATCAGTCCAATCAGATAATTGAATAACATGCTCGTTATCTGCACTAATAATATCTTTTTCTCGCGGTTCAATAATTAATGCACCGTACATGCCAGTCATTTCTTGAAAGCCACTATGTGAGTGATACCAATATGTACCGCTTTGTTGTAATTTAAATTTATAAACAAAGGTTTCGCCAGGCATAATGCCTTTAAAACTGATACCAGGTACGCCATCCATTTGATACGGTAAAATAATGCCATGCCAATGAATTGAACTCGGTACTGATAACTTATTTGTTACTCTAATAGTAACGTCATCGCCTTCTTTGAGGCGCAAGGTAGGGGCGGGTATAGAGCCATTGATAGTTGTCGCCATACGTACTACGCCAGTAAAGTTAACCGGCGATTCATCTATAACCAGATCAATTACTTTGCCGCTAAGTTCGGGCACAGTGCCTGTTATTGTTCCTGCTACTAAAGATGATGCAGCATGTAATACACTCGGAAAAGCAGCAAGTACACCTCCTGCAATTAAGCCTTGAACAAATCGTCTTCGTGGTGTGCTAACCTGTTGTGATGACTTTTTAAACCCCATTTCCTTACTCCTTCATACCAGAATATGTATTGAGTATAGAAAATAGACCTGTCTTAAACATGACGCGAACATTACAAAGTTGTAATGTTGGTGTCATGTTGCTGTAGTGACAGATACTGCATAATATTTGCAGAGGTAGTTGTTAGGACTTTAATGAAGGAATTGTATGCGCTTATTAGTTGTTGAAGATGAATCAAAGACAGGAGATTATTTAAAACAGGGACTAAGTGAAGCTGGTTTTCAGGTTTCTTTGGCGCGCAATGGACTTGACGGTCATCACCTAGCAATGACCGACTTATTTGATGTAATAATACTTGATGTCATGTTACCTGACGTATCCGGTTGGAAAATTTTACAGTCGCTACGTGAAGCAGATAACAAAACCCCAGTACTATTTTTATCTGCTCGCGATAGTATAGACGATAGAGTAAAGGGGCTCGAACTTGGTGCTGATGACTATTTAATAAAGCCTTTTGCTTTTGCTGAAGTTTTAGCAAGAGTACGCACTCTTATTCGCCGTGGTGTAGTACAAACAGTTGACGATATACTGATAGTTGCTGATTTAGAAATGGATATTCCAAAGCGAAAAATACAACGTGCAGGCAAGCGTATTTTATTGAGTAATAAAGAGTTTAGCTTACTTGAACTATTGTTACGGCGCGAAGGTGAAGTACTGCCACGTTCGTTAATTGCTTCTCAAGTATGGGATATGAATTTTGATAGCGACACCAATGTGATTGATGTTGCCATTCGTAGGCTAAGAGCAAAAGTTGATGATGACTTTACTGTTAAATTAATTCATACGGTTCGTGGTATGGGCTATAAATTAGAGGTTGAAACTGATGGCTATTAAGTCACGGCCTTTATCACTTACGATGCGTGTTGTGTTGTTTGTGGCTGTAACCGTTATTGCGTGCTTAACTTTAGTTGCCACCTTAATAAATAGTTCGATAAAACATCATTTTTTCCAGCAAGATAGTAGTGAACTGCATGTTATTAATCAATCTATTGAATTAGTTTTAAGACAACAGTATAAATCAAACCTGAAACTTAAAAATGAATTATCTAACGCTGTAGCGGGTCATCACGGTGTTTACTATCAGGTAAATACCGCAAAAGGAGAGCTCATTTTTCAAAGTTCTGAACGAGATTTTAGTGATTTTGTAATGAGTGCTAATGCTTCAGCTGGCTTTAACCGTAACAACATTACCTCATGGCAAAATGATACCCACACCTACCGAGCTCTGGTGAGTAATTTAAGTACTGGGCAACAGCAATACAAAATTACTACAGCGATAGACATGAGCTTTCATTTACACTTTCTCAATCAATTTCAACAAAGCCTTTGGGCTATTATGTTTGGCTCTGCGGTACTCATTTTATTGGTGGCTTGGTTTGCTATACATCAAGGATTAAACCCTTTACGAGGTTTGAGTCAGAAAATGCATGACATCCAAACTAATAAGATGGATGTAAGGCTTGATGAAAATAAAGTGCCTATTGAGCTTGTTAATATGGTGCAGTCGTTTAACTCGATGCTCGACAGGCTCCAAGGTGAATTTATTCGTTTATCAAATTTCTCTAGTGATATTGCGCATGAGTTACGTACTCCACTAACAAATATAATCACTCAAACACAGGTTGGTTTATCTAAAAAAAGACAGTTGTTAGAGTATCAAGAATTATTGTTTTCTAATCTAGAAGAGCTGGAACGACTAACTAAGATGGTTAGTGATATGCTTTGGCTTGCAAAAACTCAGAATGGACTGGTTAAACCCGTTCAAAATACTCTAAAAAGCCATGATGAAATTGAAGCATTATTTGAGTACTTTGATGCTTTGGCTGAAGACTCATTGATTACATTTAAGAAAAAAGGTCAAAACCTTTGTTTTTATTGTGACAAATTACACTTTCGCCAATTATTATCAAACCTCCTATCCAATGCAATAAGGTATGCCCCAAAAGGCTCATCAATCACAGTAAATAGTGAAATATTTACCGCTGAAAAAATATGTATTTCAGTGATTAATACTGGGGAGAGAATACCTTCTGAGCATTTACCTTATTTATTTGACCGCTTTTATCGACCCGATAAATCGCGCCAACGACACAGCGATGGAGCTGGTTTAGGGCTTGCAATAGTTAAAGCTCTAGCGCAAGCAAACGGTGGAAATATAGAGGCCAGTTCAAATAATCAAACTACCAGCTTTAAAGTTTTTCTAAATTTAGCTAAAAGCTAATTATTAAATTTAATAACCCAATGTTTGCTTGTACCTCTAGACTTCCCAGCTTTCATTAAACACCGGTTTATAAACTTAAAGTACAAAACGGAAGTAAACTTCCGGTTTCTAACCCAATATTGCTATATTTCGGAAGCAAACTTCCGTTTATAGGAATTCAAAGGTAGTTATCGGAAATATACTTCTGTTTTTTGAAAGCGTTAACCTAGATAGCTATATGAGCCATTTTTCGGGGCCTTATTTGAGCGATCAGCGGTCATTGAGATTGGATAAATTTTAAAAATAACCAATATAGTTTATAAATACAGCAACCCAGACGACTGAACATATCAATAGAGCAATTAGTACTGCTGCGGAGCCTAAATCTTTAGCGAGACCAGACAATGGATGAATTTCTAAGCCAACTCTGTCTATTGTTGCTTCTATTGCTGTATTAACAATCTCTGCGAATATCACAAATAAAACTGAGATTAGGAGCATGACCTTTTCGTAAATACCTATCTGCCAAATAGAAATAATAGTTAGCGATAAAGCAAGTAATAAAAGCTCTTGTTTAAAAGCAGCTTCATTTTTGGCAAGCCATTTAAATGCACGCTGTGAATTTTTAAAAGCTAAAAATACTCGATTAATACCTGACGGCTTATTTACATTATCAAACTGCATTGGGAATTCCCTCATTGTAGGCTTCGGCCTTACAGGCGTTAAAAATATCGTATATAGGTTGGTATTGGTTGCTATTTACATGAGTTAATCCAAGCAAAGTGTCAAAAATATTGTCGTGTGAAAATGTTTTTGAGTGTTGCAACTCAACACAGCGATTGAATTCAGAGTCAGTAAGCTTATTACTCCAAAAAATCATTGGGATATGAGTTTGCTCGGTTGGTGCTAATGCATAAGGAAACCCATGAAGGTATAAGCCTTTTTCACCAAGTGACTCACCGTGATCTGACACATACAAGAGTGATTTTTCCATTTCGTTACTTTCTTGTAATACTTTTATTAATTCGCTCAATACCCTGTCTGTGTATGCAATAGTGTTATCATATGTGTTTGTTAGCTCTGTTGTAGTACAGTTCTGAATGTCGCTTCTATCGCAGTCAGGTTTATACAAACTTGCGTGTTCAGGGTAACGACGATAATAAGTTGGCCCATGCGAACCTATCATATGTAGAATAATCAATTTATGCTTAACGTTACTTTTAGCTATTCTGTCTTTGAGTTTCGAGACTAATATTTCATCAAAACAGTAATCACCGTCACAGAGCGAGTGCTTTTTGTTCGGCTCAATGTTTTCTGATTTGACGCGAGCACACACTCCTTTACAGCTGCTATTATTATCAATCCATGTCACTTCAACACCACTGCGCTGGATAATGTCTAGGACATTTTCTTGACTATTAGCAAGGCGAGAATCATATTCTTTGCGATTAAGCCGTGAAAACATACAGGGCACGGAGATAGCCGTTGCCGTTCCACATGATGAAACATCACTAAAATATTTCACGCCTAGCTTAGAGGTATAAGCATTCGTTGCTCTACTATAGCCTTGCAGTGAAAAGTTAGCAGCCCGAGCAGTTTCTCCTACAACCATTACTGTTAGCGAGGCGGTCGTTTTATTTTCTAAAGCTGGTAAATTATCAAGTACCTTAAAAGGTAGGGGGGGGTAAAAGTAATTATCTCTCAAATATTTATAACCCGCTGTATAAAAAGCAAACGGGGTGATATAGCTTGTAAGCTGTCGGTTATTACGCCCTACAGAAGCGTACTCTTTATAAAAGGTTGCTGCTATTAAAGCACAACAAAGCAAAGCAAATAGATTTAGCTTCACAAAGCTCTTTAAACGTACTCTAAAACTACCAATAATTATGAACTTGGAAAATAAGTAAGTAGGTACAATTCCTAATAAAACTACAAATATTACAAGCTGAAAATTCAAATATGAAAATGCTTCACCTGAGTTTGTCTCAACAATATTTTGTAACATGCTTTTGTCAAAAATAACGCCATAATTAAGTGTTGAATAAAACAATAATGAGCAAAGTAAAACGCTAAATAAAAGTACGGGTTTAACAAAAGTAACTAAGGACAGCCAACTCAAAACTAAAATAGTCAATGAGAAAAGCAATAAAGGAATAGACGTGATAAAAAGCCAATTTATATGGCCTGGCTGTGTTGCAGCAATAAAGGTGTTGTATAAAAACAAGCCATTAAATACGATAACGATATACATCGAAACTAAGCAAACAAAATGACTATAACTTACATGCCAAGACGAAATGTTAAAAATTTTAAAAGCATTTTTCATAATTATTCCTTATCGCTATTTTTATCAGCTAAACGATAAAGCTGCTCTGTGTAAGCTAAGTTGCTAAATAACACATGAGCGAGTGCTTTTTCAGCTAACGTTTTATCTGCGTTTTGCGGTTTATTTCTTTTTTGTATTTTGGTTTTTTTGTTATAGCGCCAATAGCTAGTTTGTTGATTTGGCATTAGGATGACAGCGCGATCATTTTCTAGGTATGCAAAATTGTCGTAGTACTGCATCATCGCGCGTTCAACTGGATAATTTTTGGTGAGATCAAAGCCCACCATTGGAGTTGCTTGGTCAACTCCTAAAAGTGACAACAAAGTAACAGGTAGGTCAATTTGACTAACAAGTCTTGAGTCGCGTTTAGCCTTCATATCGCTGTTTAAAATAACCGCAGGTATGTGAAAAGACTTTAAAGGGACGGGCTCAGAGCCAAAAACACGCACATCATGGTCTGCCACAACCAAAAATACGGTGTTTTTCCAGTACGATTGTGTTTTTGCTTTATTTATAAACTTCCCTAGTGCGTAATCGGCGTACTTAATTGCAAGATCACGTTTATAGTTTTCAGGACTATACCCTTCAGGTAGCGATACCTTACCTTGTGGGATGTCAAATGGATCGTGATTGCTCGAAGTAAATACAAGACTAAAAAATGGCACCGCCGCATTACTTAGTTTAGTCAGTTCCTTATCTGCTTGTTGGAATAAGTCCTCATCACTCGCGCCCCAAGAGGAGATAAACTGAGGGTTTTCAATGTGGTTGATGTCAACAATATCGTTAAATCCGTTTCCTAGGAAAAAGCTTTTCATATTGTCAAAATGACTTTCACCGCCGTAGATAAATTGGGTAATATAACCTTGTTGACTCAATACATCCGCTAATGAAAAAAAGTTATGCTGGGATTTAGATAGTTTAACTACCGAGCGAGATGGAGATGGCATAAAGCCAGTGGTAATTGCTTCAATACCTCTCACGGAGCGCGTTCCCGTAGCATAAAGGTTGTCAAACCCCCACCCTTGTTGATATAGCTCATCAAGTTCAGGAGTTATACCTAACCCACCAAGTTGTCCAACAAATCGGGCGCCTAAACTTTCCTCAAGTATAATTACTAAGTTTTTTTTAACTCCAGACACAAAAGGTTTGTTGTGTGCCAAGGTCGGAATATTTCCGGTGACAAACTGCTTACGATAAGAAGCCTTTTTGACTATATCTATAACTTGCTGGTGAGGCATTGTGCCATACAAATTGCTAGCACTTTTTTCGTTACCCATGTTTTTCAGCGCAAACGCAACACTGTAAGTGGAGTTAAGAACAAGTGAATTTACTAGTGAATCTTGAGAAAAATAGACTAATGCAGGGTTAAGCGGCCGGTGGCTCAATGTACCTCTGGCAGCAAGGAAACAAAGCATTAAAACAGCCATAAGAATAGATAAATTAGCTACTTTTTTCAGTGGCTGTACTTGTGGTTTTGTGAATGCTCTATATAAAAGGCGATAGCTGTAAATACTTGTTATTGTCGCCACAAGTAATGTACTTAGCATTGCTAAAAGGTGACCATGAATTAGCATCGAGAATACTTCTTGTGGGTAATCAAGATATTCAATATATAACCGGTTAGGCCTTACATCATATTGAGTGATGAATGCAGCTGTTGATGTTTCTAAAATAACAACAACAGTCGCAATAATGCTACCGTAAAGCGAAAACATGCGCTGGAATAGCTTTGTTTTAGAGCGTGCAATTACATGCAGCATCAATATCAGCACTCCAATAGTTGCTAAGTATCCAATGCTACTTAAGTCTATTTTGATAGCACCTGAAATGACTGGCCAAATATCACCATCATTTAATCTTGAATGTTGCCATATCAATAGCCCAATTCGGGAAGTTATAAAGATTGATAACAATATAAGTGTAAAACGTGACAAGGGTTTTAAAACGGAAGTATTTGCTGACATAGTTGTACTCGTCTTTAAAAATTGCAGCAATACTAAAAATCGAAACTTAAGAAATCCTGATGATAAACTTAATAATGGCTATACTATAAAAACTTAAGGAAGCCTTAAGTAAAACTTAAGTTATATAGCGTAACCTAGTGATTAAGATGCATTTTCAGGCGAACAAATAGAACATGAAGTTATTAATAATTGAAGATTCAGGGTCACTGCGACGTAGTTTACGGGTTGGCTTAACAAATTTGGGCTTTGCGGTGGATGAAACCGGTGATGGCTCACAAGGGTTGAGTATGGCAATGACAGGTGAATATGAGCTTGTAATACTTGATATTATGCTACCTAGTATCGATGGCATCACTGTACTGCAAACCATAAGAACAAAACAGCTTGATACTAAAGTTTTAATTTTATCCGCAAAGCAAGAACCTGAAGACCGCGTTTTAGGGCTTCTAACCGGAGCGGATGATTACCTCACTAAACCTTTTTCATTTGATGAACTTCACGCTCGACTCTTAAATTTAATGCGTCGTGGTGGACTAAAAATGGTCAGTGATATTATAGTTATTGATAATTTAGCCCTGAATTTGCAGTTAAAACTGCTAAAAGTTTCTGACAACGTTATTGATTTAACACCCAACGAGTACAAAATTGTCGAATGTTTATTTAGCAATCAAAATAAAGTGTTTAGTGCGGAAAAGCTAAGTACCTATCTTGCAGGACAGTATGATTTAATATCGAAAAACTCGATTGAAGCCCATTTATCATCTGCTCGTAAAAAAGTAAGAGTTGCAGGAGGAGAGCTACCAATTCAAACCAAACGTGGCTTTGGTTATATTGTGCAAGGGCAATGATGAAATCTATTCGCAGTAAACTAGTAATTACTCTCTCAGTAACTATAACAGGGTTAGTTTTATGCATATTGTTGGCCACTGATATTGCTGTTGATAGCTGGATAGACAATGAGTTTGATCGCAGCCTGCAATCTAAAGCAGGTATGTTAAAGACCTTAGTAAATAAGACCGATAATGGTTATTCCTATAATTTTTCCAGTGAGTTTATGCCTGAGTTCGCAGGAGAAGTTGAGCCCGAATACTTTCAAATATGGAACAAAGAAGGTACCTCCATCCGCTCAAAAAGTTTAGATTTATTTGAGGTTAAAAACCTACCATTTGAAAACTTGGAAATTGGCGAATCAAAAATACGACCTATTCAACTACCTGATGGTCGGGATGGCCGAATTTTTTACAGTCGTTTTATACCACAAGTAAAAGATAAGGCATCAGTTGACACCTCTAAAAAGACAGACGCTGAGTCAATGATTTTAGCTTATACAGCATCCTCTGAGGAAGTTGATTTTGTACTTTGGTTGATTGACGTTATTTTTATAGTCACGACAATTACAGTTATTGTATTTATTCGATTGTTTGTCAGAAAGGCCATAGATACATCACTTGCGCCATTGGTACAATTAAATAAGGATATCAGTCAGTTAAGCATTGTCAGTGAAGGCTCAGAGATATTTATAAAAGAGCCAGTTAAAGAGCTCTTGCCAATTGTCGAAAGTTTAAATGCCTTTATTAAAGAGAACAGGCAACTTTACCTAAGAGAGAAGCGCCTCACATCAGATATTGCCCATGAAATTAAGACGCCCATTGCCGAACTAATTAATATGGCAGAAGTCTCCATACGGTTTCCAAATGAAAAAGAGCTCAATGATGACTTTAAGCCTGAAGCTTTGAAGATAAGCCTGAGACTTAAAAATATAGTCTCAAATTTATTGCTATTACATAAATACGGAGGAGGTAAGCTGAACAAGCGAGATGCCTGTGATTTAAATCAAGTTATTAGCAGAATACTGGAAACCCATGATTTATCACGTGTAAATTTGCAGTTGGATGAAAATGCACCAGCAATTATGAGCAACTTGTTTGCCCTTGAATCAATTTTTAGCAATTTAGTTAACAACGCGAAACAATACAGTCCACTCGATTCAAAAATTTTAGTCTCCACGAGAGTTGTAAGGGATAAAAACTTAATATTATCAGTTACTAATTCCCTTAATGAACCTTTGAATGATAGCGATATAGACCAATTATTTGACCCATTATGGCAAAAAGACACTTCAAGAACATCGATTGATAACTTTGGATTAGGGCTATCAATCGCTAAGACGCTTAGTAAAGCAATTGATGCGCAATTAAGCGCGAAAGTTAGTGACAAAAAAATTACATTTTCTTTAGCCTTAACTACGGATTAGCTTATTCACTAACTACATAGAAATAAAGGCTGGGGTGTACAATTATGTGAAGAGGCTCCTATATACTTAATTTTACTGGCAGCTATAAAACAATCAACACCTTTTCTGCGGCTTAGCTGGGTGTTGTTATCACTGTCCGCTCATGGAATAAATGCGTCTGTTCGATTTGATTGACTTTATTTGTTCAAATCTGACAGTTTTGGTTAGATCTTATTAAATGAATACATTACGCGCTTATCTTGTTAAGCAAAAATGCTAACTAAATCACTGTTAAAAGAAAGTCCGCTTAAGCTATTTTCATTAACCAGAGATTTAAACGCAGCATTACAATAAAGTGCTGTCCCACCTTGCATGCATGATTTAAAAACAAGATTTTTGTCTGATTTAAATGATAAGGATTTGAGGCCATCCTCAATACCATTCAGGTAAGCCTTTTCAGTAAGAGATTCGTCTTCTTCTTCGAAAACGAGTGGATTAAATAAAATTAGCTCTTTATCACACCTAAGTGGTATAAATTCCCCGTAAACTTGCAGATAGTTCCCTAGGGCAATATACGCTTTTTGGTTCAAAACAAGGTAATTCGTAAATAAGTTTACGTCGTAGGCTTGCTTTAAAGCTTCTTTTTCAACTTTGCAGCTAAATCCGTTTTTGACTATATCCGCTATTTTAGTTTTGCCGCTAGGAAAACCAATCTTGGCTAATATTACTGCTTCTTTATAACTGAGGTTATTTTCTTCGGCAATTTGGTCTGCCATCGATACGATATCTAGGTCAATTATATCGTATGTTCTATCTGGTTTGTGCAATTTATAAATATCGAGTTCCTTTCCCATAAGTAATCCTTTGTGAAGTAATATTTGTGCTTATTAAAGATTAATGAAGCCAGAATATCAACTCCTTCGGCAACGCAAGCAGAACCTCATTGGATACTAGCCAAATTTTATTAGGCTGGGTTACTAAAGGAGTGCGCGTTAGTTATACCTATACTCTATTCATTTATTAGCTTTTACTGTATTCATTTATTAGCTTTTACTGTATTCATTTATTAGCTTTTACTGTATTCATTTATTAGCTTTTACTGTATTCATTTATTAGCTTTTACTGTATTCATTTATTAGCTTTTAATGTAAAACTAGCAACATTTACATAATACAGATTCTCATCTTTGCCTACCAAAGCCCCTAAATATCTTCCCTTATGTAGAGCTCACGACCCCCAAAAGTAAAATATAATAGATAGATTACAAGGCGTTAATCGCCTTATTTATCTTCCATAATATCTTTAAGTGCAATGCGCTTTAGCTTAGTACCATCGCGATACCCTTTTACTAACAATTCATCTAATACAGCGCCGGTGTAAAAGGTATAGCCATTTTCTTCATCAACGGGAAGCTCGTATACAGAGCCTGATATTTGAGGCCAAATCCAATAATTCCCACAGGCTGATAAGTGGGGTAGAACCATTGAACCTGAGCTTACTCTCCATTCATCATCATTTTTCCACGAACAAAACAACACATAGCAGGGTTTGCTATCAATAGTTTGAAACGTTAAAACAACCCACCCTTCTGGCTTGTGTTTCATATGTCACTCCATCTTGTTTACAAAAAAATTTAAGCCTCCATTAACCTTAACTTAATAAACAAGAACACCCCCTCTTTTTTCTTAAAAAACACAAAAAATAAAAATGCTTAAATTAACCTAGAATTAATATCGTTGGCATTTTATGAATTTTAAAACCCAAATCAAAGACACTTAAAGAAGATAGCGAGAGGTCTGACCAGTTTAACCTTCTCTATTTCTGTAATATCTGCAATCATAGTGACTGCCTCTTGAAAAGCATCAACTTTGCTGGGTCCAGGTGTGAAATTTTAAATTTAAGCTTTTGGGGGTAGCGCGGAATATTAATTACGCTTTGGGTGTTTTACTTGAACATAACAACGTCATGTTAAACACAAACATAAAACCGGTTTGGATAAGGTAAAAACAACTCGAGAAACCTTCACAGTACTTTAAAGATAAATTTTTTTTGAGAATAAATAATTTGCTCGTAGAAAAAACATTGAACTTAACTTTTGAATTTTAAAGTGAGATTAACCCTTGAAAATAAAACAAAATTTTCAGTGGCTCCAAGGATTGATAAGCCTAATTATGACGAAAGGAATAATGTAAAAATGCTTACCAAGAACAACTATTCTAAAGATAAACCTTTTAATTTATCACCCATTATCTATAGTGTAAAGACATTTATTTTTTGGGAGGTAAAATTATGACCGTTACAAAGACGAACGCTAACGTTCACAGAGGTCGATTTGTTATACGATTTTACTCCCATAAAAATCAGTGCGCACTTAATCCCGAGTCATTTCAGGAGCTGATCCTGGCTTTTAAACTGGAATGTGACCCTAATGTGAAGCTGTTTGCCACCCAGCCTGAGCAAATAGAAGTGACTATAGACAAAAAAGTTTACCGCTATACACCCGACTTCTTAGTCCTATATCATTCTGGCTTCGCTGAATATATTGAAGTTCATCATGAGTCTCAGGTTGATAAAGAGTATCACTCGAAAATTCATCTTTTTAATGAGTACACCCGAAAAAAAGCACAAATAGGTTTACGGTTAATCATCGTCGATAAGCTCAATACTATCTTTATGGCGAACCTGAATCTGATAACAATGTATTACTCGGAGCATTCATTCCCATTAACAATGCTGCCTGATGGAGATTTAACCTTTGGTCAACTCATCGAATGCTTGGAGGGTATAGCTAAAAACCCAGTGTCAGAGGCTTATGGACTAATTGCATCAAATGTATATAAATTCGATATGGAGAAGCCGTTAAACGCCTCTACTACATTGATGCGAGGTCACCTCAAATGATCGGATATGCTACGGGCACTGACTTGACTAATAAGTACGGTAACGTTGAATCTATTGCGTTTGTTGACAGTACATCAATACTCCTTTCCGGTGATGGTATAGAGACTAAGAAGCGCCTATTACCTCGAGACGACTTTGAGAAATCAATTGATGATCAAGGCTTTATATTAAGAAACGCACAGCATCCACATATTGAACTAACAGAATATCAAAAGTTAACGGTTACATCACGATTGATTTATCAATCTATCTTGAAAGAACTGGTTAGTGAAGGATACCCTGCTACAACCAAGAAGACATATGATGAGCTCATCAAACGAGTCGAGAGTCAACATCCTGCAACTATTGCCACAAAACACCCGCAATGGAAAACGGTATGTCGCCATTGGCGCGTATGGGTTCAATCAGATTTTAATGATGAGGCGCTTGCGGGAGTGAAGCGTAATAGGCCTATACGGCTAAATGCGGCCACTGAGGCTTTCATACAGCACTACATCGCTACCGTCTATTCGTGTAATAACTCTGCTTTCAAAGGCGCATATTACAGTAACTATAAACGAGAAGCGCAAGAAGCTAGCTTGAAAAATAATGAGATTCAAATCGCATCACAACGCACCTTTTACCGCCGGTTACAAGAGCTTACTGATGCCGAAAAACTTGCTAATTTTAAAGGCCTTTCACAAGCGGAAATCAATAAGCGACTAACAACGCTACGTAAACGAATAAAAACCTATTACGCAATGCAGCGCGTTGAATGCGACCGTGTTGTGCTAAATATGTGTTTAATTGACGACAAAACAGGTCTTCCGACACCGCCTATTTCTTTGTATGTAGCAATAGACGTATACACACGCGCACCTATCTCTGTGGTGCTTAGCTTTGAACCTGAAAACTCTGCCGGTGGGCTTAACCTTTTACGTCAAATATTTATGGCGGATAGTAATCTTACAATGAATGGACGTAAACCGACAACATTGATTATGGATAATGGCCCAGGGTTTAATAATCGTTTGATAAAAAAGGCTGCGGAGCGACTTGAGTTAAATATTCATTATACACCATCAAATCAACCTGCTAAGAAGCCATTCATTGAGTCATTTTTTAACGTATTAAGAGATCACTTTTTTTCGGGTATGAAGATTGAAACGCAAAGTGGTGAGACGAGTATTGGATTTCAAAGTTATTCAGGAAAACGTACTAACCCGAACTCACTCGACACAATTCCATTAGCTAAACGTGCGGATATAAAGGTATCTGATTTTACAAAGCTACTGAATATATTTTTGACAGAATACATGCACAAACACCATAAACAGGCTGGCCATACGCCTATCAAAAAATGGAATCAGTCCATTATTGATACGCCTATGCCTTCATTCACATATGATCAGCTACAACATTGCTTCCACGTGTCCAGAGCCCAGGCCTCACATAAATTACAGCAACGTGGAACTATCAGATGTTTAGGTCAAGATTATTACAGTGATGAGCTAAAACAACTATACGCGGCTACTAAAACAGACATGGAGCTGGGTGAAAACCCCTCTGTTTATGTGTTTCATGACGACCTAGATGCCAGAAAAGTAACAGTTCAAGCAACACTGCCTGGCGAGAACAATCCTGTGGAAATAGTGGCTGATAATATTGACCATCATGATACTAAACTACCAGTCAGCTTTGCTGAACTAAATGGCAATCAAACTCTGACCCAACTCGGAATATATACAGAAACTTTCTCCCATACTCCTACTGGTCACTATGTCGGTGAAATAACTGAATTCGTAAAGCAAAAGCCCAAACGCAAACAGCACAGAGGCCCGAAGGTAGCGTCTTTCAATAAAAATACGAAAGAGAACTTATCCATTGTAGAGCGAATAAAAAAATCTCATAAAGTGAATGAACTTAAATCACAGATATCGCACTCAGGTGAACAAGATACCTACGCAGATACGATAGTGAGCAAAACCAGAGAAATGGCCTCTACCCGTTATAATGATGATGAAGGAAATGAAAAACAATGGTAACTATGCCCAGTACAATTTTCGCATGTGACATACAAATGAAGATATGGCAGAGGATAGCGGAAATCCACAATATGTATCACGTACCTTCAGAGGATAAACGAGCTCAACTTATTTATGGTGCCTCGGGTGCTGGCAAGACGTATATATTAAAGCAGTATCACGCTCAGTTTTTACCTGTTACTAAGCCAGAAAAAACGACAAAACCAATCTTTTATGTCGCTTTTAAGGAGTTTAAAAAAAGTACTGCAGAGATAACTCGATTTTTAATTTCAGAGCTAGAGGGAACAACACAAAATTCTCGCACTACTGCAGCTGAATTGGATGCCCAACTTATCTCACTTCTCAAAGGCCTAGAAGTGGAGCTAATCATTCTTGATGAAATTCAGAATATTGCCTCAAGTTATGATGGGATAGAGTTTCAACGAATTATTAAATATTTTTGCTATCTGATCGATAGCAACAAGATCCGTTGTTCGATTATTTTCGCCGGTACAAGCAGTGCTAAGCGCCTTATTACATTTGGTAGAACCGCCGGTAAATTTGACGATGACGAGCAGATGTCTCGTCGACAAATGCGCCCCATTGAAATTAAGCCAATCCTTCCTAAAACGAAAAACTGGATTGCCTGTTGTAATTGGTTCATTCAACAAGTTGGGTTGCCAAATTTAACAAAGGATGAGCACAGTGAGCTACTTGATCGTATTTACCTTGCGTACAGTGAGCACACCATGAGTACAATGCGCGATTTATTTTTACGTAATAACACACGAAATGCAAAAAACTATGATCAGCTTATAGAAGCCTTATTTGAAAACTTTGAGAAATATGCAATTGGGGCTGTCAATCCATTTGATTATGAACTTTTAACAAAAAAACAATTAGATGCATATCTAAATGAGCAAGATAAAAACCTTAGAAGTCAGTTCTATTCGGGGTTATGCTAATGCGTTTCCCAATAAAACCCTCTTACTATGAAGCGGAGTCAGGTATTGGTTATGTACTTCGTTTACTTAAAAGAAATGGCATACAATCAGAATCTCGCGTACTCAATAAGGCTATTCTAACCAGTATCATCAAAGGTAGATCAACAAAGAACGGACTCCTTGATCACCTTATTCCTATAACTCGCACTTTATCATCATTAAAGATAAAGTGCTGGACACATGCGAGATTGCTAACGCCACAAGTTTGTCCAGATTGTGTTAACCAATATGGGTATTTTAGGGCCCAGTGGCAAAATCCATTTTTACGACACTGTATTATTCATGAGTGTGCCCTGTTATCCGAATGCCCTCATTGCAATTCACCGCTGCAATTTACCATTAATCTTCTAAATGGCCGCTGCACATCACCTTTGTGCGGCTTACGCTTAACGCATATGCCATTGAATAATCAATTAAAATCACCTGAACAAGTCCACGATGCATACCTCATAGCTAAAGTGATAGTTGACGATAGTAATACACGAACGAGTTTCCCACCAAAGGAGATTACCTCCACATTATTAAATAGAGCGGCTGATATTCTTAATAACCCAGATAGTGCTAGAGTATTCTTAAGTGAAAGGGCTAAACGTGTACCAACAGATCTACCGTTGAACATTGAGTTTCACAAAATTGAAATTATTGTTCAGAATTTGCTATGTGAATGGGGGTCATTATCCACACTATATGAAATGTATAATAGCGAGTATATTCGTTCAAAAGCTCCCATAACTCAGCTTTGGTTTGAAGCTCAAACAGCCTCCTCTATAATTGGGGTAACGTTTAAACAAATCGCTCTTTTAGTCGAAGTTGGATTGATAAGAACTGATTCAAAAAAGGCCTTAAGAACAGATACTCGCGTTGAAATATCAGGTGTTTATACCTTTTTAGCCGAGTTCAGCCACAATAAAGATTACGTCCCCCTTTCTGAGCTACGTCGCTTTATGGCTCTTCATAATATCTGTATAACTGATGTACTGATAGCTGCTAAAAATAAAGAATTATCAATAACATACAAACCTTCATTAGACTTAATGCATTCCATACACGTTTTGCCTGAAGCATTCGATACCTTTTGTAAATTACATACTCAACTTATAAGAGATAAAACGATGTCCGTTGCAAACGTAGCTGAAGTCACCGGTATACCAAAGGTAGAACTAATGAGGTTGATTAATACCGGTAAGCTCAGGCCCGTTTACATTCATGGCAATAATTCAAAACGTATACTTAATTGTGATACTTTGAAGTTGGCGAAAACGCAAAACAAACAGCTATCACTCGACATTTAGTACTTTGTAATTTCAACTTTAATTTTTAGGCCGAGACATGTTCTCGGTCTATGCTTTATTAATAACAATAACAGCAGTTCACTAAAACTAATCGACTGAATATCAATAAGTTTAACTTTCCCTTTTTTAATAAAAGTTTAGTAATTTCATCCATAACTAAACCTAAATCAAACCAAATTTGAATTAACTCAACATTACAAATGAAGCTTCGCATATCTGCATTTTAACTTTCACTTAAATGGCTTCATTTCTCTTTATCCTAAAAATCCATTTTCTAATCGATTTACTACACTTTTACTAAGTAAATATTAGCGTATAGTGTTCGCCACTAATTTACCGAATACAGAATCTACTTAATTATGTGCTCATTAAAATCAAGTCAGAGTTCTTCAGTGGCAGAATGAGAATCTGCAAGGCAGAATGAGAACTTTTTGGCTGGATGAGAATTTGTGTTGGGGCAGTTTTTAGCTATAAATAATTCTCAATTTAAGAGGCGCAGTACCCATAAAGAACACAAGCTAAGTTATTGTTTTGAAATCTTATTACATGGCTGAGATTCTCAAGTTATATGGCGCCGATCAAAATTGATCAGTGCCACTTAAATAGAGAATTCACGGCGCGTTGAGAACTTGTTGATTTATAATGAAATATGGCACTTAAATTGAGATTTATTAACTAAATTACACTCTAAAAATAATTATGTTTTTTATTAGGTAAATTTCTTAAACAACGAGAAATCGCTTGAAAACATCTATTACAGTAAGTGATTTGAAGTGGTAATTTGCCTATCTGTTATACGAAAGCTAATCGGGTTTACTTCGAGGTAGAGTTTATTTAGGCCGATGCTTGCCAGAGGAGCGACAGCGCATCATTACATAAAGAACTTCTATTCTTGGTCAGTTATAGCCGTGGATTGCATCACTCAATAATTACCGGCGGTCTGCTCTGTGCCATTAGCAGACACTGGTGACTCCGCCAGCAGGGGACGAAAAACCAAATAAAAGCGGCTGTGTTCACTAAAACGCAGTAATAGCATTGTCTGTTTAATCGACTTATTATGTTTGTTCGAAAGATTCAATAATGTCGATAAACTCATCTAAGCTTTTAGGATTTTTATCTGGATATTTTGCTTTTAACTCTTGTTTCGATGCACCTTTAAGTCTTTGCAGTTCAACTAAGGCTGGACCCAGCTTAGCAATTCGATATATTGCTAAGCTCAGGTTTCGTTCTGATTGCCTTTCGGTAATGGTGCTAGATGGAAGAGTAAAACCGCCATCTTTCCAATCAGTGTATAAGCAACTATTTTTTCGATCATTCTTAAAATCTATACCTGCAAATAGCATACCCAAAGGCAAGCCACTATCTTTCCATTTTTTTCCAAATAACGATGTAGATATAGCCGAATCATTTACCAGTTTCTGTTTATGATCACGAAATCTACGATTTAGTTTTTTCCAATCGACTCTAACACCTGCAGTCACATCGACCAGTACCCGAAATAACATAAAACACTTTCCGAACTCTTCTCTAGCAAAATGACTTAAAGCAAACGAGCGGGCAAACTTACCATGTTCATGTAGTATCTCGGACTCATCACATAACTCTTGTGCATTTCTCAAACACTTAATTGCACCATCAAAAATTGTATCAAACTTTAAGTTATTGATCTTAGGTTGGTTCAATCTTCCCCCGAAAACGTAAACAGATTTTTAACTGTTATTACCGCTGTGTTTCAAAATTTTATTTTTATGGTGGGCCAACTCTTCTACACCAAGAATAGCTCTCATCTTTTTCGATAACGTAATCAACGATGCATCGTGATCATGTGTCGATTTTTCAAGGACATTAATAAAAGCTGAGTGAATGTCTAACATTACTCGTGCTGCGTCATCTCTATGCTCTTGAACGGTACCTTCACCTTTTGGCATTTTTATATATTTAGAATTAACACCAAGTTTTCTTAACTGTCTTTCGAATCTTTCGAGGTTGCTATCAATTTCTTCTGTTAGCCAGTTCATATACTCTAACCGAAGAAGAGTTAAGTCAGTAGCAATAGTATGAGCCTCATCGTAGTCTGTTTTAGTACTAAGATCATTGAATGCCTTTAAAACAAGTTTTACATATTGGTCTGAAAATTCTGCTTGTTTATCGAATACTGCATTTGCCATATGAGATGAAGACGCCAAAGCTAGATTTTGCTTTTGTAGGTTTAATTCTTTGTTCCGCTCATGAGCTGAGTTATCACGGACAAGTTGATATAAAGCAGCAACCATAGCACCAACTGCAGGAATGGCAGTAACGCCCTTAAAAACCTCATTGATTGGAGCTGCAAAGGTTACACACAGCGAAAAAAATGCTATTGCACCTAAGGAAATATAGAATCTAATTATAACCTCCAAATCTTCCGAAACAGTAACCAGACTGTAGAATAACTACAACAGGAAATTTTAATTAAAATACGAGACCCTGTAATTAACTCAAAGCGTTTTTAAAGCATTAGATAATGCTTTAAAAACCCATAAAACAGACTGTTTTTATTTTTTACTGTCTTCAGGTAGCACCAAAGGAACTGTGAACTTAACTTTAGTTACTGCTGTGACTTGATTGCTTTCTTGGTTATCTTTACCTAGTTTAATAGCTCCAAGAAAAACACCTATGCCTTCTTTTGAACCTTCTGAATTTATAGAAGTTAATCCGACATCAAATTGTACATTTTGTGGCATAGCTTTATTATGGAAATTATTTTTACCATCCTTGAAATATGTAACGGATGAAGGATTGACTATTGCTCCCTGTTCTTTAGCAAATTCTTGAGAATCGGCTACCCCTTCAATTATTTGTTTTAAAGTATTCTGAATAAATTTATTCAATTCCATCTGTAAATTCTCCGAAAAACGTAACAGGTTTATCAGAGGACACTTTCCCTACTTTAGCGTGAAAACGTCCTTATTTTATGTACTTATATTAATATCAAATAGTGTAAGTTATTACCAGCTATAAATATTATGCTTAATGTAGCTTATTTAAACATGTGAAAAAAAAGGGAAATATCCTCCTATTATGACTAAGCTAACGCACCCTGAACGCTCACAGCTGAACTTCGCAAAAGTGCTAGAAGCGGACATTGGTAATGCCGCATTAATTGGACAAAAATTGCGGGTTAAAATGTGTAGCGAAGCGAAAGCTAACCCACTGTTTTTATTTCGTTTAAATACCTTGTTATTTTTCTTCTGTAATTACCGTCTTTGAGACTTTTCTGTTTTCGAGGCTTTTAACTACTACGGGCATAGCTATTTGAAAAGATCCTTCACCATTAACCTCGTCTATGGCGTTTTTAACAAACGAAGTCATTTCGCTTTTTAATGATAAACCTTTTTTAATTGTGTCTTTGGCAGTGTTTTGTGCCAATTCATTGAATCTATCACTCATTCCTATTACAGCGACTTCGTCTTCCTGAATTTGCTGACTTTCAACAAAAACTTCAAACATGCCTTCGGTGTTCATACGCTGATTCATTTTATATTTAACTAAAAGATCTGAGCCTGTTGAAGGACAATTCACACCAAGAATAAACTCTGTATACATTTCCCTTAATGATTTTTTATCTAATTTGTATTTTTGAGCTGAACTTAATGCCTTATTTATCGAATGCTCAACAACCTCGGCAATGTATTCAGAAGTCAAAAGGCCGTGATAGTGCTTTTCAGGAATAAACATATCATCGCCATACACTGAGCTATGACCATCCTGTATTAGGTTATTAGGATCGCACCTTTTTTTTACAACATACTTACCATCGTTTTGAAAGTTTCCACTTTGAAAATCTATTCTTAATGTTGCCAAATGATTAGATATTAAATCAATCACATGCTGCGCTGTTAGAGTGCTACCAGCGAAAGCAACGAAACATTCAAAGTCCAAAAATACACTATTGTATGACTTGAAATTTTCCCCAATAAAATAGGGTTGCCACAATTTAACAGGGATCTCTTTAATTTTTTTAAACCCTGATAACAAAGGAGAATGCCCATTCGAACTATGGCTTGTAATAATACTGTCAGCAACTGCGAATAGCCCTTCAGCCCTTACCCCTGTAATTTCTTTAATATTATCTATTTCTCGAAATGGGTTTTCTTCAAAATTATATCCAGCAACAACTAATGTCATCTACACCTCTTAGAAACATAACAACTTATCAGAGGACACTTTCCCTATCTTAGCGCGTAAACGTTCTTATTTTATGAACTTACATTATTAGCAAATAGTATAAGTGATTGCCAGCTATAAATATTATGTTTTCTGTAACTCATATAAACATGTAAAAAAGAGGAGATTTTCCTCTTATTCTTACTAAGTTAATGATTACTTAACTGTATGACTGCTTCTCGCTCTTTGACGAAGTTCGGCTCTGTGCCAGCGGACCTTCAATCGTAGCTCGTTTTTGCCCCAAAACGTGTTTAGGCGAATGTCTCAAAAGAGCAAATAGCAGACATCGCGTTTTTAAATGTTCAACTAGCTACATTGTCTATTACTTTGACAACTGTTTTAATATACAGACGTAAATTAAATGGCGCATTTTTTACTCAACTCTTGCTAAGTCTGGTTAACCACAAGCTCGACTAAGTAAAATATAATCTTAATCGTTTGATTGTAGGCCAGTTTAAATATTACTTAACGAGTCTCACTTTCTCGTCTAAATCTAAGCTCGGTTTTTTAGTTTTAAAAAAAGGTTTGTTTCTGTACCTAGTTGCTGATAACGTATTGTTAATTATTAAAAAATTTTACAAAAACATTGAGTTTAAGTAGCGTTGATATTCGAACTTACATGAAATGCTCAGTAAAACGCTGTTTCATTTATCATGCAAAACGTTAGATAGGTTTTAATATGGAAGTTTTGTTTAAGCGCTTAGATAACTTAGATATAAGTAAAAGTGAATGTTGTATGTCTGGAAGGTTTACAAGAGCTTTCCTTGAAAGATCACTTTTCATCACTGATGAATTACTGCCAAGTATAGAGTCCTCCTTTGATTGTAGCTCGTTTAGAGCAAAGGTTATGAAGTTGTATACAAGTAAATATGAGTCGGAAAAACAGTACTATCAAGATAAAGTTCAAGATCTAGGGGGGACGTTAGATGCAATTAAATTTTATAAACCTGTGATTGATAGAGCTGAAGATAGACTAAAAATAACGGACTTTTATGAACTTATAAAATCTATTGAAAATGAATACATTGAATACACAGGATTTGAGGAAATTTATAACAACACATATAAAAATATTCATGGAGAGGAAGATAAAAGCTACATTTCTGATAATTATAAATTTTTAGTGATAGGAGGGCTTTTGTATGATCATTATAAATCAATAAAAGGTCGCTGTGATATGTTAAATATGGTGTATTCATCATATGTACATAAAGAATATCAGGAAATAGGTATAGACATAAATGAAACAGATAATCAATTTTTAAAATATAATCTTCTAAGTCTCAATGAACATATCGAAATACTTAATGATAAAGATAGCCGAACGATTCGTGATAAAAGAATTAACAAGTACTTTTGGATTCCTGTAACCAAAAAATTACTTTCGTCATTTGAAAATTTCGTTACGTTAAACTTCGTGTCAGATATCTCTTTTAGGATAGATTATATATCTGAAGCAGTTCCAGCGATGGAAGAAATGGAGCACGGCTCCGCTCTGAAAATTGATGTGTCAGATTTGCCGGAAGTCTCTAAATTTTACTCGATCGATAACTATGAGGATAGTTTGTGGATTCGTCATGATCAGGAGAAAAAAAGTTTAACATTCGAAGAAACGTTAGATGATTTTGAGGCTATGAATGATGATGTCGTTACCCAAGTGATTCATTTAGAGTATATCAATCTAGCAGGTGAATATTTAATAACACACTTAGATCATGAATATATTGTTTATACTTTAGACGATTATAGTGAGCGTTTGTGTAACCCTGCTAAGAAAGGGTATAAAAAAATAAAGTCATTCAAAATTGACAACGCAAGAATACCATTCATGTTCAAGAAAGATGGCGAGTATTTTCTATATCAAGTTTTGGATTCTTATCTTGTAAATAAGGAATTAATTTCGGAGTATTTTTCTAAAATATAATAAACAATTTAAGAGTGATTCAGCGCTTGGCATTTTGGTTTTTTGGTTTTAATTAGGTTGAGTGATTATAGTGTTCAATATAAGTATTGTAGCTGCGTGCTTCACACCTTAGTTAAGCGTGAAAATCCGTTATCGTCGAAATGCACGTATCAGTTCAGAATCGATTTTGTCCATTATAATCCGGTTCGTTGGCTTCCTTTTTCCATCTTTGATTATGGGGCGGTGGCTAAGAAGAAACTGCCCCAAAGTGAGTTGCGATCGATTAAGAACTAGCTTAGCCAAATCGTCACTTGACTTACATTTCGTAATGTCAGTAAGGATTCAACGGGGTTGGAATAGCATAATACCGCGCAACCCTTAAGCTAATGACATAGTTAGAATCACAGTTTAAGCTAGTTTAGACCATTGGCATATATGACTTATGGATATAAAGTGAATACAAATTCTCAATGCGTTAGTATGATGTGAAATTAATTTAACGGCGCTCTACATGTATGTCAGAAAATGTCTTGAATTCAACTGCTCTTGAAGAGCTGTCAATGAAGGCTGATGAGTTTTTGATAGCTAATGATCATGAAAAGATTAAAACGTTCTTAGAATCGTTGTTAGGCGTTGATTATAAGTTTGAAAATCTCGTTGATGAAGCTCGTTTTTACTATATATTGGGTAATTGTTCAGCAGCGATTTTTAGCTACCATAAACTAGATTGGTTTTCTGATGAACTAAGTAAATCCGTTATATTTTTCAGAAAAGCTCTATACGTCATACGACAAATCAACTTTCCAACTGATGAAGAACTTTTTCTACAAAGCTGCATTGAAACCAATTTAGGCAATAAGCTAAGTTCTCAAGGTCGTGCTTTCTGCTGTATTCCATTATGGGATAATGCCCTTAATTGCATACAAAACCCTGTGTCTATAATATCTAAAGCAAACAACGAGCTTTTTCTTGCGAGTAATGTTTACGATCCTAGTCATAAGCACTACCACTACTTTACTGCATACTTACTCATAAATTTAGGTATTGAAAGCCTTGAACAGCTTCATCCTGAGCAAAGAATTGCTTATTCAGACAACAGCAATTTTATGAATTTTAAAGCATGGTTTGAAGATACTTTTAAACCAGAAGATTTTGACTATTTTGAGTCATTTGAAGAGGAAATTGAGACAAGAAAGCAAGGAGAATATTTAAAGTGGTGTGGAGATAACAAGCTTTTTATCAATGATTTAAATGACGTTTGCGTATCTGAAATTGTCTATCAAGACATTATGACTCTCCCCTCTTTTTCTCAACAAATAAACTTCGCTTTATCGATGCATGAAGAGCTTATGTATCATGGAAACTTCGATGAATTAAAGAACGATTTTTGCTATGCGCGTTATTTAATTTTTTCGGCTAGAAACATACCTAGTGACCATACGCATTTCTTCAATAAAACATATCCTCACATTGATGATATGTCACACTCCATTACCAATCTAAAAGCTAGTCATTATAAAAGCGCGTTCAGAACGCTTTATTCAATATTTGATAAAATTGCTTACTTTATTAATCGCTTTTTTGATCTGAATGATATCAAGTATGATCATAAAATCAGCTTTGATAGTATCTTTAGTGAACTTAACAGCAGTAAAAACTGGAAACCGCACAATAAGCTTAAAGGTAGTCAGAATTGCTTTATCCACGCCTTATTCTACATCCTGAAAGACATTCGAGATGTGAAAGACTCGACTTCTGTTAGTCAGTGGCTTGATCCTGATGCAAAGGCATTTTCTGATATTAGAAATGCTATAGAACATCGTTCTTTAAAGATTGTTGATGATTTTGGTTATACCCTAACTCAATCAGATAAAGCTTTTAAGCAATCACAGCTTGAAAAGCTTAATGATGGTATAGATGACTTTGAAGAACAACTTCAAGAGCTGTATGGTAAAATTGCTTCGGCGAAAAAGGCTCATAATATAATTCTTAAAGCCGAACTAGAGACCAAAAAAAAATTACTTGATGAAGGTTTGCGTCAAACACGGTCAAAAATTTATGAGCACCAAAAGCTTTCAAGTCATTCTGTGCTGATAAAAGAGAGTGAATTTGAATCAAGGCTCATGACGTTGATGAAGCTCGCTCGAAATTCGATTATGTACCTTTCACTTGCAATTCATGTAGAAGAAAAAAATAAGCCAGATAATAGTGCAGTGATGATGCCTATCGAAGTACCTTTGAAGTAGATCATTGTATCCTATAAATATTCTTTTAGGAAAGTTTGGCTGAATCATTTCTTGAATAGTGAATGGGTTTTAATGATTACTAGGAAAAGTCAAGACTATCACTGCATTGTCCAACTGTTATTATTGAAAATGGTTGATTTGTGGATTATATTACTAATATCAATTTAAGTAGTTGTGACTGTCGCACAGGAGATTGTGACGATTGGTTGGGTTAAGGGATCACTTCCCTTTTAATGGAGGTGTAATATGTTTAGATTTATTAAGAAATTTTTTACGTATAAAGAAAATACAGACGAAATTAAAGTAAAGGTTTCTGGTGGAAAGTATTTTATTGCTGATTTAGATTCCCTCTCAAAGAGTGATGTCGTTAAAGACCAGGTAAGACATGCTAGAGCTTATGTAAGACAAAGTTAGTAAAAGAAAGCGCCGCTAAGGCGCTTTTTTTATAGGGAAATTATGATAAAACCTACCGTTATATTCATACTGGTTATCACGATAGCTGGGCATATTTACAGAAAAACAAACTATAAGCTTTACCCTAAGTATGATGCTTCAAAGGGCTACCATACCTTTTTGCTAGCAGCTTCGACAGGATTATTGCTTTTTATATGTTCTTATATATTTACTACTGCAATAGCGCAGTTTAGCATTGCCCAATCAATTGGGTTATGGTTTCGGAATCAATTAAATATTTTATCGCCATCGGTTGGACAGGACTTTGAAGCGGTAAACTTAATATCTGTGCTTTTTTTTACATTTTTCTTTAGCTGGTTTATTCCTAGGCTAAAATATAAAGTCGCTAAAAAAAGACAAGAGAACCCAACATTCAACAGTTGGAAGAAGGCTGCTAGAAAAGACTTAACACCAGAGTTTACCCACCTTGCATTTAACTCTTGGGAATACGGTTTACCTATCGCATTTACTTTATCAAATGATAAGGTGTATATAGGCTATATATCTGAAATAGGTATTGATAGTAATGATATTCACCTTTTGCCTATTTTGAGTGGTTACAGATGTAATGAAAAGAAAGACCTTATTTATTTGATTGATTATAAGCCTGTTATAGAACATATCTTAAACGAAGAGTTCGACGCTATTGATGAGGGTGTTGAAAAGAAAAGTAAACTGGGAGTCTACAAAAAATTTGCTATTGCCATACCTCACCGAGAAGTGGTTCATGCAAACCTCCATGACACTAGCTATAAAAAACACTTTGATAGACACCGTTATGATCGCAAAGAAACCAAGCCTTCTGGCGTCAAATTTACACTGAGTGATTTGTAGAATAGCGAAAACGGCCTAAGCTCCATCAAGGGGCTTATTATTTAGTACAACTTTTGCGAAAAGATTAAAAACCTGTAAGCGCCTGTAAGTGATTATAAACGCCTTACTTTATTTTGTGGTATGTTTTTCGCTCAAAACCGTTTAAACACGCTCAGTTAAATTTAAAAAGGGTTTAAATTGGATTTAAAGTTATGGTTTAGTGTTTTGGTGGTTAAGCTACGTTTTATGAAATAGTTGTTTGCTAGGTTTGAATTCCAGGTCTAAATCGTTCGGCATAATTAGATTGTAATTATGCGTGAGTTGTATGTACTCAGACTCAGTAATAATATGAGTGTAATAAGCCTAGTTTACATTAGCAAAAAACTCTGTACTTGGGTTTCCCTTTAATTTATTGCTGGGCGCTACATACAATTGAGGCATTGCTTCTTCGGAGTTTGGTGATAGGTATTTATCTGGGTTATTTATGTGTAGGTAAATTGCTATACCCATGCCGTATAAAAGTAACCCCGTTATTTCGGTGATTAATAGTTTGTTGAATGTTTTGAATTGAGGTTGATTGAGCATAACCATTTTAGGTTTATTTAAAAATAATAGGAAGCTATTTGATAGCAATGTAGTAGGTAATTTGTTAAAACTATATCAAGTAGAAAAGTAGAGTAACACGAGCAGATATATACGCGATCAACTCATTAGGCTTACAGGAAAGTAAATGCGCGATATCTTCGGTCAGCACAAGCAAGACTTTAATGAAATTAGGCGCTTGTGTTTAATCTGTCATGGATTAGATTTAACAACCAGTAGTCTTTCATCAGAAAATTCTAGATTAGTTATGTCTAAAAATGTTTAAGATACTTTACATAATTTAGTGTCTAGCAACCTTCTTAGTCTAGTAATTGCAATTAGAGTAAATCTCTACCAAAGTACAATTAATCAACCGAATTTGGAATTACCAAATTCATCATGGTTATATTTCGATGATAAGTTAATAGAGAAACCTGCAACTCTTAAGCAGGTCTGCGATAAAATTATTCATGCAGATTCTTTTTCCAAAACAGTTCCACTTAGCGAACTTATTGATCCTAAATATAAGATTGCGGTTCAATTTAAAGGCGTTGAATATAAAAAATCTTGGACATTAAATGTGGTCCTAGAGTGCTTTGTTGAAGACGTACTTTCCTTGCTCGATAGTATTGAGAAAAGTATGCCTAATAAGTCAATTAACAAGGGCACGTAACAATTGGCTAGGTTTCACTACACAATTTTAGGCAACTCATTACTTGGCTGGTTACAAAGTCGTTAAATGTCCGGTTATGGCACCGAACCGCCCTTCAGCTTAACTCATTACTGTCCAAAAGTGTTTTAGAGCGACCGTCCGCTTCTCGCTCTAAGTGACCTTTCGATTTCCCACTCTCAAGTTTTCCAATCTAGTAGCTTATAAATTGGTCAGCTAGACACTTGCCTATGGACATATCTATATCCAAATTTAGATAATCATGTAAAACACATATACATTCACCGTAGCCTGAATTTGCTTTCAAAGCCAACCGCTCAGCTACATCCAAGTCAGGAACTTCTGGAATATATCTATAAATCATTCCATCTAATGCCTTACCTCGTTCATGAGGGTTTGAGCAAGCTTTTAAAATATTATCTGATCGGCTGTTTGCACTTTCAGCTGTATTTTTTAATTCATTCTGCTTTATCAGATAATCCCGTACATATTCGGCTGTAGCAGCATAGCTAAGCGGTTCTATATCTACAGTACCTGGAAGCTTATTTTTTACTGATGCAATACATTGTTGATAATAGGGGCATGCTTTTGACCAAGGTCCCATATTCCCTTCTGCACACTTATCAAAAAAACCATCTGCATCCATAGAGTAATTTATGGTATAAGTTTGACCATTAGAGTTTCTTTGCTCGTCCGAAGCCTCTTTATATTGCATATCACAATCAGATACACTCTCTACGTTGGCCCAACTAACACTTTCATTCTCAGTTTCAGTTTCAGTTTCAGTTTCAGTTTCATCATATGACATCAAAAGAATGAGAAATAAGATCCCAATTACAATAGCTAGTCTTGCATACATTTATATTTGTCCTCATATTTTCTTAAAAGCTACTAATATAGATTTTTAATCTAACGGAGTAGCTTTGGTTGTTAAAGTAACTGGGGTGCGAAGTAATATAATTTTTGCCTAGTAAATCAGAGTTCTTTTACAAACTAATTACTTACAACTTTTAGCTCTAAACCAGCATTGATACAAAATTATAAAATTAACTTTGGAGTCTGCTGCCTCCCCTTAACCTTTAATTTACAGGCTAAACTGTTTCGACTTCGTTAAAGTACAGCCCTTTTATCCCGTGTTCTTGAACGATGCTATATAAGCTATTTGTAGCATCTGTAGTAAAGTATCGAAGTCCAGCTTCTCGCACCCTAAATAGTTCAGGACTTTCAATCGCACTCTTGTCGAATACCATCTTTTTGAACTTTCTAATTCTACTCGGTTTGCCATTTTTAACATTTCGGATGGAGTGTTCTTCACTAAGGGCTTTGTCAAAGCCTACAACATTAAATGCAAGCCACTTCTCACCTTCTAAATTGCATTCAAGCAGTTCAACATTTTTGCTAAAACCGTTTAAGAATAACGGTGAATACTTAGGGGATACTACAATTGTTGAAGCACCCAAACCGGCTATATCAGGTTTTTTTAAGTTTTGGTGAGCAGTACTAGGCTCTATCAACCAATCAACGGCCAACTCTCTCCAATTGTCTCTCATGCTCATACCGTCGAACATTAACAACTGGCCCTCGGTCAATTGAATTGTTTGTTCGAACCCCGTTTCATTAAATAAGAGAAACTCATCAGGCTCGACACTCACACTGTATACTTTATTAAATTTGTTTGTCATTAAGCATTACCTTGAGTCAATAATGAAATACGTTTTTGAAATTGAAAATCTAGGAAGCGATTCATTATTCACTAATATTAAGCAGTGCAGTAACAACCACTGGTTTTATTAAGTAACAGTTCGGTGTTAAATCCAGCTACAAGATTATTTATAACCGTTTCAACAAAACCACTGCCCTGCGCGCAGCCAAGCCCTTGAGAAAGCGGGCCGGCATAAACAAAGTCACCTTTATCGTTAATCACCACGGCAGCTGGTGTAGCAGGGAGCAGTATTTGTAAAGAGGCTGTTTGCTCAATATTGATAAGCGTAATATTTTGCGCTTTAGAAAACGCAGCCAACTGTTTTAAATGAGGCTGGGCTTGCTTGGTGCAGCCACAGTCAGGGTCAGTAACGATAATCAACGAATTATGCTTTGCAGCTGTAAATCCTATGTGTTGTTTAAATTTAGTAAACCACCCTGGTTGTTCAAGCACGCCATAACTGTCAAAAACGCGCAACTGATTGTATTGATAATAAACTAAACCAGAGACCGTCAACACTAACCACAGAGCAATCACTGCACTCATTTTCATGGATGAATTACTTAAATTTAGCAATGCTTTGCTCTAATACCGCAATACTTACGTCGATCATTTGTACTTTAGCGGTTAGTTTTTCTACCACTTTGGTATCTTGATATTGGCTTTGCTGCATTTGTTCTGTGCTTGAGGCTATTTGTTTTGTGTTTACAGCTTGCTCAGCAACAACTTGCGCTACAGAGTGAGTACTTTGGCTGACGGCTTTTATTTGCTCACTCATGGCGCTTATGTTTTCTTTCATGGTGGTGCTGATATGCGTTAAATCAACAACAAAATCGACACACTGGCTCATAGATTGGGTTGACGTTTTACTGTTTGTAACTAAATCTTTTAATGTTAAAGCAATTTTATCTGTCGTGGCTTTACTGCTTGTAGCAAGCGTTCTGACTTCATCGGCTACAACAGCAAACCCGCGGCCATGTTCACCCGCTCTTGCGGCTTCAATGGCTGCGTTAAGCGCAAGTAAGTTAGTTTGCTCTGCAATGCCTGATATTTCATTTAACAACCCTGATATTACATCACCAGCGGCCACTAAATGATTTATTTGCTCTTCTGTATGATTAAGTAAATTAAGTAGCTCCGTGCTTTTAGTGTCTGTTTGCATAACGTCATTTAAGGCGCTATTTGCTGCTTGAGTAATGTTATCTACCTGCTGCTTTAATACTTCGCTTTCATGCTCAACTAAGCTAAAACCCTGTGCAACTTGAGCACCAGAGTCAGCTATATCATTAGTTTGTTGCTTTCTTTGCTCTGCCCCGCTTGCTAGCTCATCGTGTACGTTTATTAATTGCTGCGAATTTTGCTGCAGTGAAAGAGACTGCGTTTGCACTTGTCTAATTACATCTGATAAATAACCCAATAAAGTATTAAAGCCCGCTACTGCATTGCTATTTTTATCATCGGCCCTAAGCGAAAGCTGTATATGCTCAGGGTCTTGCATAATGGCTTCGGTCGCTTTGGTTAAAGACACGCCAGCTCTGCGCTCTTGTTGTAGTGTTTTAGCAATATAGCCTGCTACAAACACTTCTACTATTGCATAGCCGGCATGTATAAGCACCGTAGTAAACGCCAGTCTGTCAGGGTCAAATACATAAAAACCGGTGTTTTGTGTTTGTAAAAAGTAAAAGCTTAAATGATGAACGGCCACAAAAATAATGGCCGTAATAAACACCTGCCACTGTACAAACATAATCAACATGGCCATTAAGATGAATATTTCGAAGTGTACTTCTATTAACCCAAAGGCTTGTTGTATGTGCAAAAAAGAAAACATCATAATTGCCGCAGCAACAACATGACCTGTGATTGGGTTATTTTTCTGAGTTTTAAGTAACCATATAGGCATTAAGCTTAAAGGTAGGCCGACTATAAATGCTTGTGTAAGTGTCCCAAAGTACAAGCCTAGGGCGATAGACTCTACAAACAAAAAAATGAATATTATGGTGAATAAACGACTTACACTATTCATAAATACCTTTAATTATTAAAATTTTTTTAAACAAAATCAGGGGTTGTACGTATTAGCTAATAATTACGACCACATTTAATTATCAATATAGCCTAGCTTGCCAACTTTACTTAATAATTGATAAAACCGCTTTAAACTCAGGTAATGCTGCGTTTTTTGTCCACTGAAAAATGATACTTTCTACGCTTGTAATTATTGCCCCTGCCTGTTGTAACTGCTCTAGAGCTAGCGATTTATGCATCGTATTACGTGAGCCCACAGCATCTGCCGCTACATGCACCTCAAATCCTTGGGCTATTAAATCTAAGCAGGTTTGTAACACACATACATGCGCCTCTGTGCCTATTACTATAATTTGTGAACGCGTAAGCTTTGTAAACACAGCATTAAATGCAGGCTCATTACACGCACTAAAATGTGTTTTTTCAACAGTCTGTGCGTTTACAAGGGTGTTTTTTAAAAGCCTGTTTGTACCACCAAGCCCTTGAGGATATTGTTCAGTCACTATGCTAGGAATTTTAAAAAGGGCGCTTACTTTGGCAATTTTTATTGCCCACTCTAGTAAATCAGAAAATTCGCTAATAGCGGGAGAAAGCTTATCTTGAATATCTATCACTAATAACACGCTGTTATCTGCAGATAAATTTTTGTGACTAACCATAACACCCCGTTTTAAGTAATTATAATTAGTAAGCGTAGCTTAAATGGTTATAAATAACTAAATTAGTGCTTTAATTTAGTTGTTATAAGTTGTAATCCACATTTTAAAAAATGTGCTATATTTAACTTTTATATGTATATCCCCTGCCCTAGAGCGAGTTTATTAGTGCGATTGAGTATTTTGTTTTTTCTCTTCACCACTGTATGTTTTCTTTGTATTACTAGCGTATCTGCCTCCACAAATTATGCTCAACAACTGCAACGAATATCTACCGATGAAGGTTTATCCCAAAATTACGTAACTAAAATTTTGCAAGATGATTTAGGTTATATTTGGATAGCCACAGCGCAAGGGCTTAATCGATTTGACGGCTATACGGTAACCCCTTTTGATGGCGGATTTACCCTTAACGAAAACTTCATCACTACACTATTTAAAACGCATGCAGGCAATATAATTGTTTCTACTGAGCTTGCCGGTGCCTATTTAGTTAACCCAAAAACGTTAACTACTCGTAATATATTTTCGGGCAATCTTGCAGGTAATACAGCTAGTTTCGCTTCTATTGAAGCGATAGCTCAGCACCAAGATACCTTTTACCTTGCCATTTTAAACAACGTGTATTCACTTAACTCTAAAACAAATTCACTTACTTTAGAGTTTACTATAGGCAATGAAAACAGCGTGGTGCGCGCGTTAAAATATTACAAAAATACGCTATTTATAGGCACACAAACGGGTTTATTTAGCTACGACCTAAAAACAGAGTCATTAACCCCTCTTAATTTACATACTCCCGATAAACAAACAGTCGATAACAGTAATGTTAAATTTTTATCTGTAGACCCCGCGCTAGGATTATTAGTAGGCACCGTTGAGGGCATGTACGCGTTAAGTTTAAATAGCTCAGCAGGAGCAGCTGCAGATAAAAGCACTAAAAGCGTGATTGCTGATTACAATATTTGGGATTACAGCAATACACCCTATGGCGAATTTATTGCCACAGAGCATGGCTTGTTCGAATTTAACCGAGAAAAGGGCACCACTGAGTTAATTCTTAGCTTTGATCAAAGTAAATTTAATATTACCGAAAATACTATTAACGATTTAATGGTCGACTCAAGTGGCGTGTTTTGGCTGGCGTCGCGCACTCAAGGCGTGCTTACTTGGTCAATAAACACACGGCGCTTTAACAAAATCACCCTACCCGAAAACAACTATATAAACAGTATTTACCAAGACGATGATTTATCTATGTGGTACGGCACCGATAATGGCCTTGCTCATGTAAATGCTAAAAACAAAACAACCTACTACCTAACCTCGCAAGACCCTAAAGCGGTTTATGGTGAATACGCTATTTTTGCAATTAATAAAGCACATTTAGATTCCACTTCGCGGTATTTATGGCTAACGGGGTACTACAGTTTAATTTTATTTGACAAAGAAACAGGCACAGCCGTTGCTAAAAAAGATTTAAATAACGCACTGTCTGAAGGTGCGGTTATTTATGGTTTGTCTGAGGTAGCCCCCGACACATTCGCTTTTTATAATGATCACAGTTTTTATGTGTACAATGGCAAAACAGGCTTAACGCGCGAAATTAACGGGTTAAAACAACATGTAAACCCTTTAGAGGCCTATACCTTTCATCGACCTTTTGATGATTACCCAAATGAATTTGTATTAAGTACAACTACCCACTTTTACCGGTTTAACGAACAAACAAACACCCTTACCGCTATTTATAAAACCAGTAAAAAAGACAGCCAAAATTACCACACAGTCGAAAACTGGTTAGCTGACAAAAACAATATTTTATGGTTAGCAACAACCAGCGAAGGCCTAGTGGGTATTGATGCGCAGAGCTTTGAAAAAAAGCACCACTTTAACGTAAGTAACGCCTTAAAAACGCAGTCTATTTATTCACTTATTAGCGATGAGTATGGTTATTTATGGTTTAGCAGTAAAAATGGGTTGTATCGCTTAAATACCGATACGTTAAGGCTGCGAGTTTTTACAGTAAAAGATGGTTTATCGGTTAATTTATTTAGCACTTTAGGGGCAATTACGCTTAAAAATAACACTGTAATGTTTGGCAGCAGTTATGGTGCAATTTCGTTTAACCCCGCTGAGTTTTTACAGCAAAGCACGCAAACAACAACCTCAATAACCGATATTACTTTAATGTCGCGCGATTTAGACTATCAGCCAAATCAGTTTGCCACCTCTGCATTGCAATTAACACATGAAGATATGGGTTTGGAGGTCAGCTTTTCTAACTTTGATTTTCAAAATAGCGCGGAAACACGTTACAAAATTACGCTTCAAGGACCTACTTCGCTAGAGTATGATGATTTAAAAGCAAACAAAATATTTTTTACAAAGCTCCCACCAGGTAATTATCAATTAAAGGCCAGCGCGTATAACTTTAATAGTGCGACCGAGTCAAAGCCAGCGCTGTTAAATTTTAATGTGGCATACGCGCCGTGGAAGTCTCCTTATGCGTATGCGGCTTATATTTTAATTATTATAACTGTGCTGTGTTTACTGTTTTGGCAATACAGAAGCAGACAGCTAGCCATAGCTAATGCGCAAAAAGCGACAATACACTCGCAAAAACAAACCGAGCTTGCGCTCAGTAACAATAAAAGTGGCATTTGGGATTACCATTACAGCGACGATTCGGTAAATACAAACCGGGGGAGTGAGCTTGGGTATACTAATTTGCCAAACCGTATTCCATTAAAACATTATTTAGCTTTAATTCACCCTGAAGACAAACCGCGGGTTATTTCGCACTGGTTAAATTTTACCAAACAAAAAAAGCATGAGCATTGGCAAGCAACTTACCGGTTAAAGCATAAGCTTGGCCATTGGTTGTGGTATCAAGATTTAGGGCAAATTATTTATGACGAACACACAAATAAACCGGTATCTGTATCTGGCATATATACCAACATAACAGAGCAACGTGCCAATGAGCAGCAAGCCAACATTTTAGGTGAGGCGTTTGGGCAAATAAACGACTGGCTGCTTATTTTAGATAATAATTTGGTGCCGGTTTCTGCAAATAACAGTTTTATAAGAACCTTTTCGCAAACTCATAAACATCCGCTTAGCTTAAAAGTGTTTATTAACGCGATAGGTAAAGTGCAATGTAAAAGCTATGCCAACACATTAAAAAGCTTAACAGCAAAACAAAATTGGCGAACTGATGCCGTTATTAAAACTGCAACTAACCCGCACCACCCCATACATATAAGTGCCACTGCAATCGCTAAAGATACACATAGCATAAGTTACTATGTGATTGTTATTTCGGATTTAACAGAGCAAAAAAAGGCAGAAGATGAGCTGCGTTATTTAGCCAACTTCGATCCCCTAACACAATTGCCTAACCGCAGTTTAATGCATCAAAAAATTGGTAAATCGATTAAAAAAGCTCACCAACAGCTCACTCAAAGCGCTTTACTATTTATAGATTTAGACAAATTTAAACCGGTAAACGATACATTTGGCCACGCAGTGGGAGATCAACTGCTGTGTAATATTACCCAAAGAGTAAGCGCTATGTTGCCAAGTAATGCCACGCTTGGCCGCCAAAGCGGTGACGAATTTTTAGTGCTTATTGATAACGTAGAAGACATAGCCGCACTTAATAACATAGTCAAAAGTATTAGCTCAGAACTTGCCAATAAGGTCATTATCGAAGATTTTTCTATTAATATATCAGCCAGTATTGGCGTGGCTTTATACCCATTTGATGCCAGCTCGACCGATTTACTGATCAGAAACGCCGATGTAGCCATGATGCATGCAAAGCAAGCTGGCCGAAACGGGTTTAAGTTTTTTAACGACTCGATGAACGAGCAAATAAAACAAAAGCTCATCCTCGAAAACGATTTAAAAGACGCCGCGAAAGATAATCTATTATTTAATCACTACCAACCCATAATAGACACGCACGCACAAACAATAAATGGGGTTGAATTACTTATGCGCTGGGAAAATAACGGCCAATTTGTCTCGCCGGCTTTATTTATCCCTATTGCTGAAGAAACAGGCCTGATAGAAGCATTAACTGAGCAAGCTTTAGAGCGCGCGCTAACTGAGCTAGCCCCTACATTGGCCAGCAACCCATTGTTTTATATTTCACTTAACTTGTCGCCAAAGCACATCTTAAGGACGAATATAGCAACCAAGCTGACCAATATATTAAAACAGCATCAAATGAGCCCAGTGCAACTGCGCCTAGAAATAACAGAAAACATACTGCTAGAAGACAAGCAAAAAGCCGCAAAGCAACTACAAAAGTTAAAGTCGGCTGGTTTTAAGCTGTTACTCGATGATTTTGGCACCGGCTACTCATCTCTTACTTATTTGAGCCAGTTCCCTATTGATGTCATTAAAATTGATCAAAGCTTTGTTAACAGCATTGGGATTGATAAAAGTGATGAGTCGATCATCAAAACCATTTACACTTTGGCTCAAAACTTAGAGCTTTATTGCATAGCCGAAGGCGTTGAAACTAAGCAACAAAAAGCCTTTTTAGAAGGGTTAGGTTGTCATGTTTTACAAGGTTATTATTTTGCAAAACCAATGCGTGCAGAGCAATTACAAAACCCCGAAACACATGAGCATATTCACACTTTAATAAAAAGTTAGCTATGAATATGCTGGCATTCGTGGCTTTCTATTTGCAGTACGCTGCTTTTAACATTAAAACGCGCAGCGAGGAGTTTTTCTATTTTTAAGCGGCAGGCTTCATCGTGCTTTTCAATTGTACAATGCTCTTTTAACACCACGTGAGCGCCGACAATAATATCGCTGTCTTTGCGCGACACCGTCACATTATGTACGTTATGCACATGCTCTAAATCGGTAATTGACTGCTCAATATCCTTCACTTTAGGCAACTTCGCGTTATTAAAGAACAGCCCTTTAATACAGCTCGTGATCACTTTACCGCCGGTAAATAACACAAACGAGGCAATTAGCATGCTCGATAAAATATCAATAATGCTCCAGCCCGTAAAATAAATAAGTACGCCAGCTATAAACGTAGAAATGGTCGATATAATGTCAAAAAACGAATGTAAAAATACAGCGTACACATTAATGCTTGCTTTGCGGCCTTTATAAAGTACCCACGCTGCAGCACCATGAAATAAAAACCCCACAGAGGCAATACTCGACATTAAAAAGCTGTTTATTGCTAAATCATGACCATCGTTATGATGGGAAATTCTCTCTACACCTTCATATAAAATAACGGAGCTTATCGCCAAATACAGTAAACCATTAATTAAACCACCAATGAGCTCAGCGCGTTGATAGCCATCGTTATAGGTTTTAGCAAAATGAATTGCTAAGCTTGAGGCAATAAGGGCAATAAATAGCGAGCTATTATGCACAAATAAGTGCCCTGCATCGGCAAGTACAGCAAGCGAATTAGCGTAATAAGCGCCAATTACCTGAATTACCATAAATGAACATGTTATCGCTAAAGCGATAAGTAACCGACGACGAGACGCCTGGTGTGTAGTGATTTCTGTCATGAAATGCTTGAAAAACCTATACTTAAAATGCAAATAAGCCGTCAGGTGGCTTAGAGTAGAAAAGGGTAATGATATACAGTAGCAATTGTAATACGAAGCCCTCTTAAACGCACTAAAAACTTAGCAAAATAGCTAAAGTTGTACTAAATAACATAGTAGGAACAATTAAATTATATGTAAAATCAACTGGAGCAATGAGTGGGCTTAAAACCAATCGAAGATATGTGGAGTACTATAAAGCTTATTCCGTTTGCCGTTGTACTTTATGATGCTAAAACACAAGCCTATAAAGCAAACACTCAAGCGCAGAGTATATTTGATTTACCCTCACAGCCAACTTTAAAAGATGCAGACTTTAAGCACCTCACGCTAAGTAGTCCAGAAAGTAAAAAACAATTTACTGTTTCGCAATTGTTTGAAAAATACTTAGTTATAAATACTAACTGCCACGTATTTTTACAAAAACAAACGCAAGGCCTATTACTAAACGCCAAACTTGCCTCGCTAAATAGTCACTTATACATTGCTACGTTTGAGATAATTGAACACAACGAAGATGCGCAATATAACTTTGATAAAATTATTTCAAAAATTTCTACCGACTTAATAGATATTCAAATTGACGATATTGATACTCATATAGAGTTTGCGCTTAAAGCCATTGGCACTGTATGCCATGCCGATAGAAGCTACTTATTTAAATTTTCTGACGATGGTAAGTCAATGCGTAACACCCATGAGTGGGTTAACCAAGGGATTCAGCCATTTAAAGATCAACTACAGCACATACCAAAAAACTCACTCCCCTACTTTGCTAATTTAATGGGCACCACACACTTATTTAAAGTAAATGATGTTGCCAGCCTCCCAGCAAAAGCGGCTAAAGAAAAACAAGAACTTGAGCGTGAAGGTATTCAATCGGTACTGTGTATTGGCCTTCGCTACGATAAGGAGCTAGTAGGCTTTATTGGTTGTGATTGTGTAAAGCAAAAACGTGAGTGGACAGACTTAGACTTAATTAGGTTAAAACTAGTAGGTGAAATAATCGCTAATGCGTTTAAAAACTTAAACTACAAGCAAGAGCTTCAGCATATTCAACAACAGCTGATTACCGCAAATCAAAAGCTTAACCACCTTGTTAATACCGACAGCCTAACCACAATTGCAAATAGACGTTGTTTTGACAAAGCACTAGAGAGCGAAATTAAACGCTGCGCACGTGCAAAGCAACCGGTTAGCTTAATTATGTGCGATATAGATTTTTTTAAAAATTACAACGACAGCTACGGCCATCAACAAGGCGATGAAGCCTTAGTTAAGGTGGCAGCTGCGCTTAAGTCGCAATGCCGACGCGAAGGCGATTTAGCCGCGCGCTATGGCGGTGAAGAATTTGCCGTCATTTTACCGGCAACTAATGAGCAAGACTGCCAGCAATTTACCCGCTTAATTCAACAAGCAATTAACGCGGCAGGCATAAAACACAATAATTCTACCGTAAGTGAGTACTTAACATTAAGTATCGGTTTTTATTCAGCCACGCCTGATAAAAATAGCACGCCACAGTGCTTTATAAGCAAAGCCGATCAAGCACTCTATACCGCAAAAGAAACAGGCCGTAATAAGGTGTGCCAATTTACATAACTAAATCTATTATAAAGTAACGGGCGGCTCTAGCTGCCCGTTTTTTATACCTGATATTTTAAATACATTACCTTGTAATGACTGGTTAGTTTTTACATTACTGTCATCTGCAGAAGTTACAAATAGCCACTGTGCGTTGTTGCCACCAAACGCAACGCTTGTAGGTTTTGTTGCAGCAAGCGACAGTGTGTTTAAAACCTCCCCATCTGGCGATAAACACATAACGCAGCCCATATCCCATACCGCAAGCCATAAGTTGCCAAGGGCATCAATCACACAGCCATCTGGGTCTACTTGGGTATTTTTAAATTGATAAAAAACTTGGGCGGGTAATATAGGCTCACCGCTATCTGGGTTTACATTTAAAGTAAAAATACAGCTGGCTTTTGAGTCGCAGTAATAAGCACGTGAGCGCGCTTTATCAAAACATAACCCGTTGGGAATGGTTAAACCTTGCACCACGCAATTAAGCGAATTTTGATAAAAACGGTAAATCTTACCTTCGCCTGAGCGGGCGTTTGTATCCATAGTGCTTAGCCAAAAACCACCCCAAGGGTCTGCCCGACCATCATTAGAGCGCCGTGTGGACTGGGTATTTTCTAAAAATGTGAGCGTTTGGCGCACCCCAGAAGCTATATGGTATTTATATATACCCGTACTGGTGCCAATAATAAGATGTGCTTTATCAAGCCACGCTAAAGCCGAAACCGTATCTTGCATTTCAACTTGTGTTAGTGAGTCAGGCTTTGTTAAACACTTACTTAGCAGCAGGTTTTTTTCTATATCTACCCAAAATAGCGTTTCAAGCAAAGGGTGCCAAAGCGGGCTTTCACCTAACTTATTTTGCACGTTACTAAATACGGTCACACTTGAGTCAGTCATAAATAACGATTCTTTAATATTAACAAAGCCTTGTATTAATAAATACTTTATCAGAAATCCCCAACACTTACGATTAAACAAAACACATTAGCAGCTAAACGCTTTTTGCTAAGCCAAACAGTGCACTAATACCAAATAGCTTAATTAAGTGATTTAGTTTTAAATACTAAACCATATTGATTACAGAATAAAAGCTTCGTTATTGGTCTGGTTATATCAAAATTTTTAGCGCCGTTAGCGCCAAGTTTAATCCCTTGAGTGAATTAAGTAATGTGGCAAATGGGTATAATTATTTCAGCATTTTATCGCGCTTTACTTGGTTAGTTGGTAATATCATCAAAAGGGAGGTAATAGTATGATTAATAATAACAATAAACATTCTTTAGTGGTTGAGGGAGGTGCAATGCGCGGTATTTTTGCCGCCGGCGTGCTGGATGAGTTTTTAGCGCAGCGCTATCAACCTTTTACTAATTACTTTGGGGTTTCTGCTGGCGCTACCAATATAGCCGCTTATTTATGCCAACAACCTAAACGTAACTACCATGTTATTACCGATTTTTCGTGTCGGCCTGAATTTATTAACTTAGCGCGCTTTATCAAAGGCGGCCACTTATTTGATTTAGATTGGCTGTGGCAAGCAACCATTAAAGAGATCCCCCTCAATACAGAAGCCTTTGCAAAGGCGGCTCACGAATTTTATATCGTCTCTACAGCTATCACCACAGGGCAGCCCCATTACCTTAAAGCAAGTAGTGATGCGATGGTAGAGCAACTTAAGGCATCGTGCGCGATTCCAATTGCGTATCGTAACTACCCTATAATTAATGATATTCCGATGACCGATGGCGGCGTAGCAGACTCTATTCCCGTAATAAAAGCATACGAAATGGGCGCTCAAGAAATAACCGTGGTGCTTTCTCAGCCACTAGGCTATAGAAAAAAGCCAAGTAAATCTCAGTGGTTAACCAAAAAACTTTATAAAAACTACCCTGCTTTAATAAATAGCTCGATTAACAGAGCGCATGTTTATAACAGCAGCATAGATTTTATTAATAACCCGCCTGAAGATTGCAAAATCAATATTATTGCTCCACCGCCTCAATTTAGAGTGGGCCGTACTACAAAAAATGTTAAACGCCTTAACGATGGGTACAAAATGGGAATTGATACAGCCAAAGCCTTTTTAAGCTAAGTGTGTTGTTTCCCTTTAGATAGCGCAACCAGTATGCCCATTACAGTAAACGCTGCAATGGTGCATACAATGCCCGCTAGCACAGCGTAAACATGTATAAAAAACGCTAAGGCAATAGCTATTAAAGCCCAACAATACAGCCACTTATAGGCTACTTTGTAGTGCTTACTTCTCATTAATAATAAAGCGGCCAGTAAACACGCTAGCGCAATAACTATCATAACAGTGTTCATGCTGCTTTTACCTCTGCAAGTGCTATGGCATCAGGTTTTGTTTTTAAGTATCCCCATAAAAACGCCAGCCCAACAATTAAAAAGCTAATATCTGTAAATGCCACTAGGGTACTGTTTGCGTTAATAACATTATTAACGCCTAATACACTATTAAGTGGTAAAACACTTATTAAGAATAAGGCGCAAAGCAACAAAGTTGCTCTAAAGTAGTTTTTATAGTTTTGCCAAAATGCTGCAATTACTAGCCATACTAACCACGCGTAAAAAAATACCGGCCCAAAGTAAGCATTGTGCTCAACACCAGCCACGGCATAGTTTAAAAGTACTTGCACAGGGAATAACACACAACAAGCAAGCACTAAACCACCGCAACTGCCTATAATAAAGCGGTTCCACCTTGCATACGCGTCAGCGCTAAGCGTTGGTGTGCTGCCTCTGGTACGCTTTGCTAACCACATCATCATGCCAGAAAGTGGCATTAAGGCACATGCTAAGCCAAGCATTACCCAAAGTAACTTCACAAATAAGCCAGCAAAATTACCAAAATGGAGTGGGAAGAGTATTTCAATAATTTTAATTGATACCCCTGCTATATCGCCAAAACTACTCATTGAAGTGATGTACTCCCCTTGCCCATTGTAATGCAATAACTGAGAAGCCACGGCTTCGCCTCCTAAAAGGCGTAAATACACTTGTGCGTTAGCATCGTTATGCGCCATTACCGTGGCATCTAAAATAACAGCGTGTGGGTAGCGTTGCTGCGCATCACTTAAAATAGCGGTTATGTTAGTCGGCTGATTTACATGACTAATTATTGGCTCAGGAATGGCTGTAAAAGTTTCTATCAACTTATCTTGGTCGCCTCCAAAGCTAACAAAAGCTGCTGCCGGTAGTAAAATTACGGTTGCGAGCCCTAAAAATGCGCCGCTAAAGCCAATTACAATATTAAAAATACTGCCCCAAATGCCCATTACTTTGTGGCCGTCACTCATGGTTACATCAAAGCCTTTAAGCCACCTAAAGGTGAACAGCTCTTTAATTAATTTACGATGTATAAATAAGCCAGTTACCGTACTTACTAATAATGTTAAACCTAAAAACCCAGTTAAAATAAGCCCTATAGGTCGCCCTAAATGTAAGTCAGCGTGAAACTCACCAATGTAGCTGGCTGCATCTGTTTTTCTATTGGCATAATATTGCTTACTGGGGCCATAGTAGGTATTTACCAACGCTAAGCTTGCTGGGTCAAATTCAAATGCCCGAAGTACTTCTTGCTGGTAATTTTCATCACCATGGTGCGATTCAAATACTAAAGCCAGTAAGTGAAAATTATGCCCTGTTGGCATAAACACATGAATGTTTTCACCAAACTCTTTGGGCACTTGAGCGTGGTATGTATTAACTAATGTGCTTATTTCGCTATTAGGAATATGTTGAGTTTGCTGCAGTGATTGGTTGGCCCAAATTTTTAGCTCAGGCCTTGCAAGTACTGCTAACGCGCCGGTAAATGCCACAACAAACAATAAAACGGCGGTTACTACGCCCACCCAACTATGTAATAAAAATAGCTTTTTTAAAGTAATTGATTTCATCCTTGCCCCTGCATTAATGCAAAATAACTTAAAATTCCATGCACTAAACACAAAGTGATCATGAGTAAAAATGGCTGCCATGCTTTTTCGCTAATGTAGGCATATATAAAAAGCCCAACCCAAATAATTGGAAACAGTAAAATAGGCAGTAAAATTTGTTCACTCATTTGTAAGGGAAAATAGGTAGTCATCCCGGTGATCATCACCGTAGCGGTTACCAATGCCAATACGCACGCCATTAAATGGCGACGCTTTGTAGCGCTAAAGGTTTTTTTATTATTCATTTTTAGCTCATTTAATAAATAGCAGGCGCTCACATCTGCACATGCAAATAACAACTATTTGCATTATATTGCGCATTTGTAAATTTATGCAACATATTATCGTTACTTAATAAGCTAACAAGCTCCTTTTTATTCGCACAATCAATGCCTGTTTATTTATAAAATTACATTTTTTGAGCATACTTGGTATTTAGGTAGGAAAATATGATGAGCTAAAAATGTTTTTAAATAATCCCAAAAACAACTGCGTTATCATACTGATCAGTGCTTAACTGCTTAGCCCATTAAAATAACGACTAAACAGGCAAATTTTTAACTTTAACAGTCAACAAACTCTATAATTATTGTTATTTTGTTAAGGCATATGCAAAAAGCTAATTGTCCCTAGGCAGGCTCTTTTAGCAGCTGTTAAACAAATCACTATACATTGATAAAATGAGAGAAATTTATGAGCGATAAAATCAATCCAGACGCGTTACACGCACTAAAAATTGCATTTACTTACATGCCGCAAGCAATTGAAGTAACAAAGTACGAATATGGCGAGCGCTATCAAACGGTGCTTGATCATATTGAAGCCGTGCGCGAAGTGTTACTTATAAACGATGTAGACCCAGAAGAAGTAGGCGGCGACATAAACCCAGAATACACGCCTAATTCTACCTATTAATGGGAAAAGTTTGCTAATTGAGCAAAACAATTAAGTTCGCGTGTTGATAGCCTAACACCCATTACTCAATATATTGCTCAATGGTTTACGCCTGTTGGTATAAACTGTTAAAAACATATAAATAAATGTGCCTATCTGCCGATACGCATAACGATATAAAATACAATTAAGGTAATTGCGGTGAACTTTTTAAGGCGTTTTCACGATATAGTCTCAGACCAAACTCTGGATTTTAATTCTAAAATTAAAAACCTACTCGCGTTTGGCCTAGAAGTGTTCAGCCTTGATGTAGCAATAATTAGTAAAATTGATGCTAATACGTACACAGTATTACATGCTCTAACACCCGATAACGCCTTATTACCCGGTACACAATTCGAGCTAGATGGCACCTATTGCGTCCATACGTTATCTGCGGGCTCGGCGCTATCGTTTCATAAAGCCTCACAAAGTACGATTGCAACTCACCCTTGTTACATAAATTTTCAACTTGAGTCCTACATTGGCGCACCTATAAAAGTAGCCGATAAAACTTTTGGCACGGTTAACTTTTCATCGCCTAACGAGTCAACTGCATTTAGCGACGAAGCCTACGATTACATTGAGCTATTTGCCCAATGGTTAGGATCTGAATTTGCAAAAATAGACACGAAAGAGCAACTTTTAAAAAATAGCTACACCCTTTCAAAGCTCGAAAACATCGCTAATATCGGCACTTGGGAGGTCGATTTAATCGAGAACAAAGTTTATTGGAGTAAGCAAACTAAACGCATTCATCAGGTAGCCGATGACTACCAGCCAATAGTTGATAACGCAATTGAGTTTTACAAAGAGGGCCCCAGCAGAGAAGCCATAAATAAAGCGGTAGAAAACGCCATAAACAAAGGTGAAAAATGGGATTTAGAGCTTGAGGTTATCACTGCACAAAACCAAGAAATTTGGATTTCGACTTTTGGAGAAGCCGAGTTTCACGAAGGTAATTGCATAAGGCTATTTGGTACATTTCAAGACATTACCGAATCAATCTTACTTAGAGAAGCGCTAAAAAAGAAAAAAGCCGAAGCAGAGCATATGTTAGAAGATAGAAGTATGCTATTTGCTAAAATTAGCCACGAGTTACGCACCCCCCTAAATGGCATAACCGGCATGCTCACCACCCTAATAGATGAAAAAGACACTGAAAAACGAGACGAAAAAATAAAAATAGCGCTACGCAGCGCTGATATTTTACTTAATATTATCAACGAAGTACTCGATTTTTCTAAAATTAATCATGGTGAATTAAAACTAGAGCCAACCGATGTACTGCTTAAAACCATATTTAGTGATTTAGCCTCTTTATATACCCCGTTATTTAAAGAAACCCATGTTGAATTAATCATAGAAAATACAATTGATGATAGCTGCTGGGCCTTTTGCGACAGTACACGCCTGAGCCAAATTACCTCTAACTTATTAAGTAACGCGTTAAAATTTACCGAGCAAGGCCATGTAAGACTTAAAACACAGCTCATAAATAATAACGATGCGCTATCTCTTGGTATCACTGTTTCTGACACTGGTCGCGGAATGACCCCTGCCTTTTTAGAGTCTTTATTTTCGCCGTTTACACAAGAGGTTGACGCTAAAAATAATAAAGGGGGCACAGGGCTTGGCCTAGCAATTATAAAAGAGCTTGTAGAATACATGGGCGGCACAATAAAGGTGACAAGTGAGCTACAAAAAGGCTCAACGTTTAGCATTAATATTCCGCTAGAGCTTGGTAAAGAGCAAGTAATAGACGATATTAAATCAAAAATTGAGTTAAACAGCCATACGCTCAGTGTACTTATTGTTGATGACAACGATATAAACCGCCGTGTGCTTGATGCCTCTCTTGATAAGTTAAACGTAAAAGCCGACTGCGCCATTGATGGCCAAGACGCTATTTTTAAGTGTAAGCAAAAGCATTACGACCTTATTTTTATGGATTGCATTATGCCAATCCTGGATGGTTTTGAAGCCACTAAAACGCTGAGAGCGCAACGTATTTGCCCTAGCGAAAGCACCTACATTGTAGCGCTAACTGCTAATACATCGTCGCAAGATAAACTAGCTTGCCAGCAAGCAGGCATGGATATGTTTGTCTCTAAGCCATTTAAGCTTCCGCACATAGAAAAAGCGCTTTCTAACGCGCTCGAACATACCGCAAAGCTTGCATAGCACGCTAAATAACAAGAAGTTCAGTGCATTCTCTCTCAGAGCGCAGTAACACTGATTCAGTGCAGTTGGGGAGAATAATACCAATGCCAATGCATAATTAAGCGCATTGCTATAAGCATTAAAAAAGCCGCCTTTGGAGAGGGCGGCTTGGGTTAACAAACAGCTTTTGGGTGTACCTATTGCTGTTACATCAAGAGAAGGTTTGCCTATTAAGCTACATTTTGGTCTTGGTTGCTTTGCTCGCTATGGCGAATTAAGTAATCAAACGCCCCTAAGCTTGCTGTTGCACCACTACCCATTGCAATAATGATTTGCTTAAATGGCGTATTTGTCGCGTCACCCGCACCGTAAACGCCCGGTAATGAGGTTGCGCCTTTAGCGTCAATTTCTATCTCGCCAAACTTGCTTAGTGTAAGGTCGCTCTCTTTTAACCATTCGGTATTAGGGATCAAACCTATTTGTACAAAAATACCTGCAAGTGCTAATGATTTTTCCTCACCTGTTACACGGTCAGTGTAATTAAGTCCGGTTACTTTTTTACCATCGCCTACTACTTCAGTGGTTTGCGCATTTTTAATAATAGTGATGTTGCTTAAGCTATTCGCTTTACGAATAAGGACTTCGTCAGCGCGCAGCGTATCAGCAAACTCAAGTACCGTTACATGCTCTACAATGTTAGCTAAGTCGATAGCCGCCTCTATACCCGAGTTACCACCACCAATAACAGCAACAGGCTTACCCTTAAATAGCGGACCATCACAGTGTGGGCAGTAAGCTACGCCATGGCCGCGATATTCTTGCTCACCAGGTACGTTCATTTCACGCCAGCGTGCACCGGTTGCTAAAACAAGCGATTTAGCTTTTAAAGTAGCCCCGTTTTCAAGGGTAATTTCATAACCATTACTACCGCGACCAAGCCCTGCTGCGCGTTGGTTATGCATTACATCTACATCGTATTCTTTAACATGCTCTTCAAGCTGAGCAACAAGCTTTGGACCTTCAGTGGCTTTAATCGAAATAAAGTTTTCGATAGCCAACGTATCGGCAACTTGGCCACCAAATCTATCGGCAACTATACCGGTGTTTAACCCTTTACGAGCAGAGTAAATAGCGGCTGAGGCACCCGCAGGTCCGCCACCGACTACTAATACATCAAACTCGTCTTTTTCGCTTAGTGCTGCAGCTTGCTTAGCAGCGCCTTTAGAGTCTACTTTATTTAAAATGTCGGTCAGGCTTAATGCACCTTGGCTAAATGGTTCGCCATTTAAGTACACAGCTGGTACTGCTAAAATATTGCGCTCTTCTACTTCGTCTTGAAAGAGTGCGCCGTCAATCATTGTTGCTTTAATTTTGCTGTTTGTTGCTGCCATTGTATTTAGCGCCTGCACTACTTGAGGGCATGTTTGGCAACTTAAGCTTATGTATACTTCAAAATTAAGTTCTTGATTGAGTGATTCTATTTGTTCAATGTCTTCGCTTTTTGCTTTGCTTGCGTGTCCGCCAGTGTGTAAAAGCGCTAACACTAAACTTGTAAATTCGTGACCCATAGGTACGCCAGCAAACGTAATGTGGGTGTTTTTTTCAGGTGAATGCACAACCATAGATGGGCGACGTGCGCTCGAATCAGGGTTGCTCACTACCGTAAACTTATCGCTTAGCGAGGCTAAATCGTTTGCTAAGCTTTCTACTTCTGCTGATTTTTTGCTGTCATCCAAGGCAATAAGCAGCTCAACAGGTTGAGTAAGCGATTCAAAATGGCTTTTTAATTGATTTTTAATGTTGTTATCTAACATGGCTTAACCCTTTTTAGGAAAATTTAAACAGCAAGCCTCCCATGCCAACTAATGCATGTGCTAATGAGTCCGAGTTGAGATAGGAGGCACCAACAAACGAAATGATGTTGGTTTAAGGGCAGTTACCTGCCCTCATAAAAGTGGGTAAACCTGTATTTAGATTTTACCAACTAGGTCTAGTGAAGGAGCAAGTGTGTCTTCACCTGGCTGCCAAGATGCAGGGCAAACTTCACCGTCGTGAGTTGCAATGTATTGTGCAGCTTGTACTTTACGTACTAACTCTTTAGCGCTACGGCCAATACCTAGGTCATGCGTTTCGATTACTTTGATTTCGCCCTCAGGGTTCATTACAAAAGTACCACGAAGTGCAAGGCCGTCATCTTCAATCATAACGCCAAAGCTGCGAGTAATACGGCCAGTTGGGTCGCCAATCATTGGAAATTTAATTTTACCAATAGTGTCTGACGTGTCATGCCATGCTTTATGCGTGAAGTGAGTATCAGTTGATACTGAGTAAACTTCTACACCCATTTCTTGTAGCTGCTCGTAGTAATCAGCAACATCGCCAAGCTCAGTAGGACATACAAACGTGAAATCTGCAGGGTAAAAGAAGAAGATTGACCACTTACCTAGTACGTCTTTTTCAGACACTTCTACAAAGTCACCATTGTGGTATGCAGTTGCGTTAAAAGGTTGAATTTTTGTGTTGATCAATGAAGTGCTCATAGTATTCCTCATTTATATTTAAAGTGTTTTAAAGTTACTCAACGCAGCCAAAATGTGTGGCCTTTCGCGTTGGCTTGATTAATACAATAAGCCCATTGGTAAACTAAATAAAATTGATTGTTTAGATTAAAACAATCGATTTTTAAGATTGAACTATCTAGCTCTTCTATTCGTAAACGATTTATTACCTGTAAGTGCTAAGAATACTGCTACAATAGCCGCGCTAAAAAACACACAACATAAGGCATGCTGTAATGGAAAAATTTGTTAATCATATTCAACTTGGCTATTTGGGGTTACTACCCTTTTTAGGCTGCGTAGCGTGGCCGCTTATGTTTGGCAGTAATAGCGTTAACTTGGAGTTTTTTACTTTTTATAGCATTGCTATACTGGCATTTATGGCGGGCAATTTATGGCGCGCTGGGATGCAAAGCTACAGCGATGCAATTAAAGCGGTTGTGCCTGTTATACCCGTACCATTTTTATCGTTTATCCCGCTGGAGTGGGCGCTTGCCTGGTTAGGGGCTAGTTTTTGGTTAGTTCTTATCTTTGAAAAAGCCACACCACAATGGCAAACCTACCATCGCGATTATCAAAAAATGCGCTTTATTCTTACCTCAGTGGTATTTGTGTGTCACATACTCACCATTGGTATGAGCCTTTACCCAAAATAACCTTGCGCTGCTTAACCTACTAGGCGTAATAGTGTAACATCCGCGCACTGCTATTTAAGGACGCACCATGATTGATACATTACGCCAGCAGCTTAACGAGCTTGGCGAAAACTACGTAGAAAAAAACGCCGCTTTTAAAATTAAAGTTATTCCGTTTTTTTGCGCTATTAGCATTAAAAAAGATCACAAAAATGAAGGCCGGCTCAGCTTTTACTCAAACCAATTAATAGAAATACTGTTAGTGGTGTTATTTATGTTGTTTGGGCTTACGCTTTATAACCCAGAGGCGGGTTTTACACATGGCCCTATTCATATTGTGTTTGCTATTTTAATTACCTTTAATTTAATTTTAAAACAAATAGCCATTGAAGGGCTTAAAACACGCCTTGCGTTTCATCGTTTGCATGGTGCTAGTACAGCGCAAAATACTCAAAGTGCAGATAAAAACACTCACAAATCTAATTAAGTTATGTATTTAAATCCTAATTGGCGAATTCTCACCGTAGGCGATGGCGATCTATCGTTCTCTAATGCGGTGGTTAATCATATAAAACCGGCAAAGTTAGTCGCATCTACTTATGATAGCGCCAAAACCATAGAGCAAAAATACCAGCACAATGCGCTAAGTAGTTTAAAAAAGTGTCATGTTGAGGTTATTAATTGCTTTGATGTAACGGACACTTTATGTTGGCAAAAATTAGCTGCGCACCAGCACAGCTTTGATGTGGTTATTTTTCAGTTTCCGCTTATTCCAGCCTTTGTAGGGCGCGAAGCATTTGAAAGCAACACTCAAAAAACCAGCATGAACGTGCTTAATCGCGCGTTACTACATCAATTTATTAAATACGCTAACAAATACGCACTCGACAAAAGCGGCCCTATGCTTTGCTACATAACCTCAAAAGATGTAAAACCCTATCGCGAGTGGAATATTGAAGGCAGCTTAAGTAATGGCCTTGAGGCTAAATACGCGGGCCAAATGCCTTTTGATATTAACCAGTTTGATGGTTACAAAATAAGAAACGTAGACCGTGACAAACACGTAAAAGACACCAGTGGCATCACTTATGTGTTTACGCCTAAAGCAATCTTGGCGCAATCTGACGAACTAAGCACTCACCTTACAAAGCCTGCGTATTTAGATGAAAATCATTGCTCGCTTTGTCGGGTAGGCCCTTTTATTGCCACCGAAGATGAAAACAAACACCTTAACGCTAAAAAGCACCAACAAATGCTTAAACTAGAAGATGACTGGCAGGCGTGGCTTACTGACTTTTACAACCGCACCTTATAACCCTGTTTTATAGCTCAATTTAATTAAATCAGCGGCCTTTTCAGCAATGGCAATAACAGGTGCGTTTGTGTTACCTGTTACTATGGTAGGCATAATTGAGGCATCAATAACCCTTAAGCTGCGTATCCCGTGTACTTGTAGTTTGCTATTAACCACCGCCATATTGTCGGTGCCCATTTTACAGGTGCCCACAGGGTGATATTCGGTATCGGCAGTTTGGCGAATAAACTCAATAAGCTGGTCGTCGTTACTTACATCAAGCGGGTAAACAAAGTTACCACGAATTTTATCAAAGGCGGGGCTTTGCATAATACGCAGCGCTTTTTTAAGCCCTGCAAGCATAAGCGATAAATCATCAGGGTGGCTTAAATAATTAGGGTCGATAAGCGGCGCACTGCGTGGATCGCTATTGGCAAGCCTTATTGTCCCTCGGCTTTTGGGACGCATAATACTACTGTGAATACTATAGCCATGGCCAAGGTGAACTTTGCGACTATGATCGTCCACCAACCCAATTACAAACTCAAGTTGAATATCCGGCGCAGGCGAATTATCCAACACATTAATAAACGCATGTGACTCAGCAAAATTACTGGTTAATATTCCGCTGCGTTTACTAAGCCACTGCGCACACCCTTTAATAATACTTGCAGCGCCTTTTACACTTACCCCAAAGGTGCCTTTTGCAGTATTTGCTTTACACAAAGGCACCACGGTTAAGTGATCTTGTAAATTACCCCCTACTCCTTCCAGTGCATGTTCCAGTGGTATGTTATGCGCTGCTAAATGCGCTTTAGGGCCAATTCCTGAAAGCATTAACACGTGCGGAGAGTTAATTGCTCCGGCGCTTAAAAGCACCTCCTTTTTGGCCATTAATGTAATAATTTTACCGCCGCGCTCAAGCTCTACGCCGTGGGCGACCTTATTTTTGATTATAATTTTATTAACGTGGCTGTGGGTAAACACACTAAGGTTAGGCCTATTTAAGTGCGGTGTTAAATACGCTTTTGCAGCACTACAGCGCTCACCATTATGTTGCGTAACCTGCGAAAGCCGTGCTCCATGTTGCTCAGCGCCATTTATATCGTCATTTAACTGTATTCCTTGCTCAACACACGCTTTTAAAAAGCAAGAGTTTACCGCACTTGGCTTAGTCAGCTCTTGCACATGCAACGGCCCTTTTGTGCCATGTAACGCGTTATTAAACGTTTTATTGTTTTCGGCTTTTATAAAATAGGGCAATAAACTGTTGTAGTCCCACCCAAGGTTGCCATTTTGTGCCCAGTTATCGTAATCGTATTTATTACCGCGTATATACACCATGGCATTAGTAGAGCTTGACCCACCAAGCACTTTGCCCCGCGGTACAAAGCCACATCGGTTATTAAGCGCCTTTTGCGGTACCGTATTGTAGTGCCAACTATTTATGCCATATGGCACACTGGCCGCAATACCCGCAGGCATTTGTATTAAAGTGCTCTTATCGCTACCGCCCGACTCTATTAAGCACACTCTTATATGCTGCTCTTCTGATAAACGCGCTGCCAGCACACAACCTGCACTGCCTGCGCCAATAATAATATAATCAAACGTGTGGTTACTCATAGGTGCCTTTGCATCATCACTATTTAGTTCTTATTGGTAGCTGCTTTTGCTTTGTGCATCCATGCAGTTGTAAATAAGCAGTTTTATTGCAGCGTGCTATTCGCTCTATAGTGCATAGATTAAATCCTAAAAACTTGATATTTTTAGACACCCTCTTTAATTTACAGCGCCAGTGTATGAGCAGCCCAATACGTGCCACCTCTTTATATTCAATAGACTCGTTAATTAAAGAACTTGGCGCAGACCCAGCAAGCGTAATGAAAACCTGTAAGGTCACTGTCGACTTTAATAACCTTGAAAACCAATATTTACCCTACTTGAGCTATGCAAATTTATTAGAGTACTGCAGCCACACGCTTAACTGCCCAAGCTTTGGGCTTAAATTAGCAAATAAACAAAACTTTGATATTTTAGGCCACATAGCAATAGCCGCTAAAAGTGGGACTAATTTAGAAGAAGCGCTTAGCTGGGTGGTTAAATATTTACACTTACACAGCCCCGCATTGTGCTTAACAACGCACTCATTAGATAATGACGAGAGCTTATTTTTATCGTTTGAATTTAACCTAAAGCCCCTGCCACAAATAAACCAAGCCATAGAGCTCACGCTTGGCTTAGCCATGAGCATAATAAAAAAATTAAGTAATAATCAGTGCAAGCCTCGCACTGTGTTTTTACCGCAAAAGCTGGCAACTAATACACTCGCATACAAAACCTATTTTGGCTGTAAAGTAATAGAGCACCGCAACAGTGCGGGCATTGTAATAAACAAAGCCGACTTATCGATAAAGCTTAACCACAATAACCTTAATAAAACCAACGCGGCCTTTAATTTTTTAGCTAAACGCAACGAACACAGTCACTCATTACCTGCCCAAGTAAGCGCACTAATAAGGCCAATGCTGCCTATTTATCAGTGTTCAAACCAAACTATTGCCGAGGCACTTAATATGCACCCGCGTACCTTGCACCGTGAATTGGCTAAACATAACACCAGCTTTGTAAAACTTAAAGACACCACACGTCGGGCGCTAGCGGCGCATTACTTGCTTCAAAAACAATACTCTATCAGCACTATTTCAATGCTTTTAGGCTATCACGAACAGGCAACCTTATGCGCAAGTGTTAAACGCTGGTTTGGGTATTCTCCTAGGGCGTGTCGAACTTTGTGGATTGAAATTTATTCAATCTAGGGGCGATTTAATCGCGGCGCGAGGTTTGTAACCTAGTGGGCTAAGTAAAAATCGAGCAACAAAGAGTCAATCGTCCCTAGAAAGAACCCATAGGGCAGCGCATGTTTGGTCTTTATGCTGCGTTATCGCCTATTTATGGGGAATAACCACACTACATAGGCTCTGCCTTGCCTAAAAACCAAACATACTGCTGTAAATTCAACCACCAAAGGTCAACACGCCCTAAAGCATACAGGGCAAAAAAAATGTTAAAGTAACGGCTCTTATTATTTAAGCTAAGGAGCAGGCATGAACTTTGTCATTGTCGGTACAAATTTTATTAGTGATACCCTATTAAGCGCAGCAAATACGTTACCTGCATTTAATTTATACGGTGTGTGCTCACGCAAGCAATCAAGCGGCGAAGCCTTTTTATCTAATCACCCCAATACCGATGTAAAAATTTTCACCTCAATTGAGCAGGTATGCCAAGACCCCGATGTTGATGCGGTGTATATTGCAGCGCCAAATAGCCTACACAAGCAATATGCAGTAATGTGCCTTGAAGCAGACAAACATGTACTAGGCGAAAAACCTTCAGCCGCTAATAGCCAAGAGCTAAACGCTATTTTAACTGCGGCTAACGCCAATAAACGCCTTTACATGGAAGCAATGATGACCACGCATTTGCCAAACTTTGCGCGACTTAAAAATGCGCTGAGTAAAATTGGTAAACCCCGTAAGTTTATTGGCCAATACAGTCAGTACTCATCACGCTACGATAAATACAAAAACGGCGAACGCCCAAATACCTTTTTACCGGAATTTGCCAATGGCGCTTTGCTCGATTTAGGTGTGTATCCGCTTTACCTACTTATAGCACTTTGGGGCGCTCCACAGCGCGTGAGTGCCAGTGGGGTACTATTAGATACAGGCGTAGATGGTGCAGGCGACGTATTATTAAATTACGATGATAAACAAGCCGTTATTAGCTACTCTAAAATTTCTCAAGGCGATAACATCACCGAAATACAAGGTGAGCGCGGACGCTTACGAATACATGCCGTGTCGCAGTTAAAACACATAGAGTTTGTTGCCAATAACGGGGAGGTTGAGGTTATTTCTGATAAATTTGATGAGCACTTTATGAAATACGAAGTTGCGCACTTTATGCAAACCATAAACGCGCAAAAACTAGAGTCAGATGTTAATACACATCAGCTTGCCCGCGACGTAATGAACGTACTTGATACCGCAAGAAAGCAGCTTGGGGTAGTTTACCCTAATGATAAAAACGCAGCAGCGGACTAAAGTTGACCCCCATCCGTGGGCAATCAAGGCAAGAGCCTAGTTGTAATTATGCGCTTACTTATTTTTTATTAGGTACAGCTAAATTACACAGGCTCTTTATTAAAGCGTGTAGATTTTTAATGGTTTAATTTGCATAAATCTATTCACCATTCAACCAAGGCTGCGCCAGTTATTAGGCGAACTAGGTTACTCACCTCGCACCACCATTAACCCGCGCCTAGATTGCACACATTTCAAACCATTAAAGTTAGCTTGCTCTAAGCACGCTTATATAAATGAGCAAAGTTAACTTAGCACACAAAAACATGACCAATCAAGCTAGCCAATTATTAAAATTTATACTAAATTGGTAACATAAATAGGTTAACACCCATTTATAATATTATATGACCGTTACATCACTTTAGAATTTTGACATAATAGTGAATTTTGGGGTAACCTCTGCTAATAACAGTAGGTTTAGGCTATTTGAGCCTATTAGCCGCTATTCCTTAAGGTAATAAAGGTAGAATATGGGAAACCGTCGCTTATTTTGGCGCATTGTTGATAAAGTTGAAGCTTTGATAAACCAAGGAGAGTTTTCTGCTGGGAGTCGTTTACCACCAGAGCGAGAACTTGCCGACATGTTTGACGTAAGCCGCCCAACAATTCGTGAAGCTATTATTGCATTAGAAGTACGAGGCCGCGTAGAGGTCAAAACCGGCTCAGGCGTTTATGTAATAGAACAACAAGAAACATCTGTAAAAACAAAAGAGATCAGCGCTTTTGAGCTAACACAAGCTCGCGCACTTATTGAAGGTGAAATAGCCGCACTTGCCGCTCAATCAATCACCGATGAAGAACTAGCTCAATTAAAGCAAACGCTAATAGCCATGGAAAAAGGCTTATATGTAGAGCAAGCAGACCGCGAGTTTCACGAAATTATAGCGCGTGCTACACGTAACAAAGCCCTTGAGTATGCAGTGGCAAATTTGTGGGATTTACGTTTAAACAATTCACAAATTGTGGCTGATTATGGCAGTGTGTGTAAAAACAATAACGATTGCGTAATGGATGAGCACACCGCTATTTATAATGCGCTGCAAACACACGACGCAAGCGCCGCACGTACCGCAATGCATAAACACTTTAACCGTTTAATTAATGCATTATTTGACGCTGTAGAAGCGCGTGCGCTTGAAGAAATCAAACGTAAAAATGATGAAAAACGTGGCCTTTATTCTTTAGATGGCCTAGTTAAAAGTGCTAGCAAAACACACTAAAACGACCTAAACGTTTATAAGCCAACGATCTATTCGCTGGCTTTTTTATTTTAAGGCACTCAGCGTTTGCCTTTAGTTATGCATAATCAGCTACGCTAATTCATCGCACATATTAGTCACTCCCTCCCAAATTTAATGTGTATGCCATACAAGCTATTACTTAGCCAATAAAAAACAGATACACTGCGCAAAACTAGACGATTGTTACCAAGGAAAACAATGCAATCATCCACTAAAGACTTTTTGCTCGCGCTTGTGTGCGTTATTTTAGCAATGATCACAATTCAATCTGGCGCCTCATTTGCTAAGCAGTTATTTCCTGTTATTGGCCCCGAAGGCACTACTGCACTTAGGCTTGGCTTTTCTGCACTTATTTTGTGTTTAATATTTAAACCGTGGAAACACCTACCAGCTAAGGGGAATCGGTTATCAATTGTGGTATACGGTTTAAGCCTAGGCGGAATGAACATTTTATTTTATTACGCCATTGAACGTATCCCTTTAGGGATTGGTGTTGCGCTTGAATTTACCGGCCCATTAGCGGTGGCGTTATTTAGCTCACGCGCTAAGCGCGACTTATTTTGGGTGGCGTGTGCAATTGCGGGTATTTTACTGTTACTGCCCGATATGAGCAGCCAAGAAAGCCTAGACCCAATTGGCGTAATACTCGCGCTAGGTGCCGGTGCTTGCTGGGCAGCCTATATTTTATTTGGCAAAAAAACCGGCACGCAAAGCTCGGGCGGCGCAACGGTCGCACTGGGTATGACCGTAGCAGCCATTGTACTTGTACCTTATGGCGGCATATTACAAAGCAGTGCGTTTACATGGAGTGTTATACCGCTGGGCATTGGCATTGCTATTTTATCAAGCGCACTGCCCTATACACTTGAAATGGTTGCACTGCGTAATATGCCCGCTCAAGGGTTTAGCATTATGCTAAGTTTAGAGCCTGCATTTGCCGCCCTTGCTGGGTTTATTATACTTGGCGAGTTATTAACCTTGTGGCAATGGTTGGCTATTTTATTGGTGATTATAGCCTCGGTGGGTAGCTCATTTTCGAGTGTTAAAAAACAATAATCGCCTCTATAAAAAGGCCAGCACATAACTGCGCTGGCCTTTTAAATAACAAAATTTTATATAACTTGTATCGCGCTACTTTTTACTTGTCATTAAATAGCCGACTAGTGATATAACTGGCATACCCGCTGCCACTAACGCCACACTTTCCCAGCCACCAGCTTCGTATAGCGGGCTTGCCATTAACGAGCCAAGCGCTCCGCCAACAAAAATACTGGTCATGTATATGGCGTTTAAGCGAGCTCGGCTTTGCGGCTCTAATGAATATACCACCCGCTGACCCAGCACCATATTTGCCTGCACAGCAAAATCAATAAACATGCCCGTTAGCGCTAAAATAATAATACCGTGTGGAAGCTCAAATATACTGGGTAAAAAGCACGCCGCAGCAATCACTTTGGCAAGTAACGATAACTGATGCGTGTAACCTTTGTCGGCTAAACGCCCAACAATAGGGGCTGCAATAGCACCTGCTGCGCCTACTAAAGCAAATAAGGCGATTTGCGATTGCGATAAGCCATATTCTCTGGCTAATACAACCGGTACGCTGGTCCAAAATAAGCTAAAAGAGGCAAACATAAGCGCCTGATACAATGCCCGCTGACGCAGCACTGGCTGCTGCATTATTAGCTGCTTAAGCGATTTTAATAACTTAAAGTATGTTGTATTGTGTGTCGGTTGTCTGCTCGGTATTGCAAAATATATAACACTGGCTATAAATGCCATACAGCCTGCGGCAAAGTAAAATACGGCTCGCCAACCAAAGTGATCGGCTATTAAGCTTGCAACTGGCCTGGCTAATAAAATACCCAGTAACAACCCCGCCATTATATTGCCCAGTACTTGCCCACGTTTTTCATCTGACGATAAATGCGCAGCAAGCGGTATTAATACTTGCACCGATACAGAGCTCGCCCCCACCAATAAGCATAATAGCAACATTACACTTGGGCTTTGCGCTAAGCCTGCGCCTATTAAACTTAAAAATGTTATGGCTAAGGTAATGAGTATTAAGCGTTTGTTTTCGACTAAATCAGCCAATGGCACTAAAAAAAACAGTCCCATTGCATAGCCAATTTGTGTAAGCGACACAATAAAACTGGCGCTGTGCGCACTTAAACCAACATCGGGCGCTAATAACTCAATAATAGGCTGGGCATAATAAATATTTGCCACAATAAGGCCACAGCACAGAGCAATAATGCTCACTAAGGTATTACTTATTTGCACTGGCTGTGCACGTGATTGGTTCATAAATAACTCTAATTTATAAATAATAAAACCCACTGCATATAAATGCAGTGGGTAGCCATGGTAAATGTAAAAATGTGGGTTACTTAATAGGTGAAGGCTGCCCATGTGGGCTAGATCGCAAGTACTGTTTAGGCGCATTAACGGTTGCGCCAAGTTGCGCTGCAGCATGCCAAGGCCAATGCGGGTTATACAAAATACCTCGCGCAAGTGCTACGCCATCGGCTTGCTGCTCGCTAATAATATCTTCGGCTTGTTGTGGCTCAGTGATTAAACCTACGGCTATTACCGGCATACTTACGACCTCTTTAATAGCAGTTGCAAATGGTACCTGAAAGTTAGGTTTAACCGGTATTTGTTGCTCTGGGCTTAGCCCTGCTGTACTTACGTGAATAAAATCGCAGCCAAGCTTGTCTAATGCTTTAGCAAGCTCAATAGATTGTGCTAAATCCCAACCCCCTTCTACCCAATCAGTAGCAGAGATACGAATGCCCACCGGTTTATGGCTTGCAAATTCAGCTCTTAGTGCTTTAAACACCTCAAGCACAAGGCGCATACGGTTTTGCAAACTGCCCCCGTATTCATCATCACGCTTGTTTGAAAGAGGCGATAAAAACTGGTGTAACAAATAACCATGCGCACCATGTAGCTCAATTAAATCAAGCCCTAGCTCATCAGCGCGTTTTGCTGCACTGACGAAATCGTTTATTAGCTGGGTTATATCCGATTTTGTCATAGCCTTTGGTTGGTAGGCGCTGTCATCGTAGGCTATGGCAGAAGGCGCAAGTGTTTGCCAGCCGTTTTCATCGCTAGGTGCAATTGCACCACCGCCATCCCACGGTTTTTCAGTAGATGCTTTTCGCCCTGCATGCGCAAGCTGAACGCCAATAGGCATAGGACTGTATTGCCTAAGCGCTTTTAAGCTTTTGCCCAGTGCTTGCTGGGTTTCGTTATTCCAAAGCCCTAAATCGGCGTAACTAATGCGCCCCTCAGGGCTTACCGCGGTGGCCTCTAAAATTAATAGCCCTGCACCACTTAAGCTCAATTGCCCTAAATGAATAGTGTGCCAATCACTGGCAGACCCCTGATTTGCTGAGTACTGGCACATAGGCGCAATAATAATGCGGTTGTCTAAAGTGAGTTCACCGAGCTTTAAAGGTGAGAATAATTGGCTCATAAATATTCCTTAAATACGCGTACTTTAGTACGAAATGCTATAGCTTACGGTATGAAGGGTTAATGGGGATCAAACTTCACTTTTATAGTGTCAAAACGAGAATAAATACCGTTGAGCAAAACATTCAACAGGCACTTATAGGTTTTTTAACCGTATTAATACATTAGGGTAATTAACCAATATGAATGGCTATTTACATTTGCTCAACGAGTATAATATGCTTCTTTGTACCTTAATTAGCCAATTGCTTGGATGTTATACATATTTATATAATTTTTTGTTGTGCAACCAGCTATATTTATTCCAAAAAAGTGAATTAAAATTCAATTTTAATATTCCCACCACTTTAACTCCCTGATAAACTGGTTAACTTATATTAACTGGTGTTAAATTTTGAATCTGGGGATCACTTTTTATGTTTAAACCAAGCTTGCTAACCTTGGCTATTTCGAGCGCTGTATCTGGCGCATTTTTATTTTCTAACTCGGCTGTGGCACAACAAGAAACCACCGCTAAAAACAAATCACTCGAAGTAATCGAAGTTACAGCAACAAGACGCAGCGGATCTGTACAAAATGCACCGCTAAACATTACCGCACTTGATGCCGATGTAATGAAAGATCAAAACATTGGCGAACTAGCCGATGTAGCGCGTTGGGTACCTGGTTTAACAATTACCGATCAAGGTGGTCGCTCAGGCTCACCGATTATAGTTCGTGGTTTAAACACTAACTCGTCGGGTCCATCATCAGACGGCGGCACCGTAGCCACATACGTTAACGAAATTCCAGTGTCAGTTGATATGCGTTTAGTAGACATAGAGCGTGTTGAAGTACTTATTGGGCCACAAGGTACCCTTTATGGTGCGGGCACATTAGGCGGCGCAATTCGTTACATGCTTAAAGAGCCAGAGCTTGATTTTACAACGGTAGAAGTATTTGGCGATATGTTTCAAACCCAAGAAAGTGACTCGTTAGGCGGCGAAGGCGGCTTTATAGTAAACCTGCCACTTATTGAAGATGAACTTGCAGTACGTGCAAGCTTAAACGTATACGAAGACCCAGGCTTTATTGATTATGCTTACACAGTGCGTGAGCCAGGTGTATCGCTACCGGACCCTGATTGGAGCAACGCCGACGAAGTAAACAGCAATATTAAAAATGTTGAAGATGCTAACGGCGAAACAACTACCACAGGCCGTATTTCTGTACGTTGGAAACCAAGCGAAACATTTGAAGGGACACTTAATTACTTTTACCAAAATCAAGACAGCGAAGGCCGTTCAATTGTTCATTACAACAGCCTAAACGATGATAACGGTTTAAGCGATATTGTAGGTAAATACGAGTCGGCTTATCGTTATGAAGAGCCGCGCGAAAAAGAAGATCAACTACTAAGCCTTGAGCTAAAAGCCGACCTAGGTTTTGCAGAGCTTGTATCGGCAACCGGTATTTCAAGCTTTGATGCCGACGGCCAACGTGACCAAACCGATTTACTTATCCGCCTAGATTACGGTTATGAAGAGTTCCCTGCGTTTTCATCATACACACGTGAAATTGACGAAGAAGATACCTTCACGCAAGAGCTTCGTTTAGTATCGCAAAGCGACAGCGACCTAAATTGGATTGTAGGCGCGTTTTACAACAAAATAGAAACAGACGCCTCAAGTAAAGAATTTACCCCAGGCTTTGGTGATTATGCCGTAGAAAACTTTGGCGCATCGCAATCTCGTCCAGATCAACTTGAGTACTTTTCTGTAGACCGTACAGAAATTACAGAGTCGGCTTTGTTTGGTGAAGTAGGTTACCAAGTAACAGAAAAACTAGATGTGACCATTGGTATGCGTTTGTACCAGTACGACGTTGAATCAGAATCTGCTGTCGACTTCCCGCTATTTAATACCCTATTTGATGGCGCAGCACCTGATGCGATTTCATTAAATTTTGAAAAAAATGAAGCAGACGACAACGGCAGCCTATTTAAATTTAACGCTAAATACCAGTTCACTCCATCAGTAATGGGTTATGCAACGGTAAGTGAAGGCTTTAGAATTGGTGGCTCAAATGGTTTAGCACCATGTCCTGATCCATTACCAGCTAACCAAGCCGGTTGTGGTAGCCCAGAAGAAATGCTTTACGATGCCGATACCACAACAAACTACGAGTTAGGCCTTAAAAGCACCTGGTTTAGAAGCCAATTACACTTTAACGCCGCTTTATTTAATGTAGATTGGGAAGATGCGCAAATTGCAGGCGCAACAGATGTAGGTCAATTACCGTACTTATCTAACGCAGGCTCTGCCAACGCAAAAGGTATTGAGCTATCTACCCGTGCTATTTTATCTGACTCGTTTACCGTGTACGCAACATACGCATACACTAAAGCAGAGCTAACCTCAGACGCCCCATTTTTATTTAATGCCGATGGCACCGATGGCGCAGAAGACGGCGACCGTTTACCGGGCTCGCCTGAGCACCAGTTCTCAATGGGTGTAAACTATCAAACAGATGTATTTAGCGATAAAACCCTTGATATTAACTACGGTTTAACCGCACAAAGTGATGTAATCACAAGAGTAGGCCTGCACGACAACGGTGAAACCCTGCCAGGTTACAGCTTAAGTAATATTTCTGCTAAGTTAACAGCCGATGAGTGGTCAACAACTCTTTATGTTGATAACCTATTCAACAAATATGCATTTACATCAGTACGTCGCTCAGATGCAGACATAACATCAGCAAATGGCGCCGACATACAACGTAACTACGGCCACTATATTAATCGCCCACTAACAGTAGGCGTTAAATTTAACTACAAATTTGAAATATAATTTATAGTCACTTTTAAACAATGTTATAAGGCTCAAATTTATTTGAGCCTTTTTTCTTTATTAACACATAAATAAAACAAACATCATGCAGCCAAACTTAAAGCACCTTCATCAAAGCGCCATTGAGTATTTAAACCAAGGTAATATACAACGTGCCCATAAAGCCCTCGTTGAATTAGTGACTCAAAAAAGCGACTTTGCCGATGGCTACTTTTTACTGGCCATGGTTAATTTACGCGTAGGGCAAATTCACAAAGCCATAAAGCTAATAGAAAAAGCCCTTAGCCTTGGTAAAAGCATTGAATACAGCGCGCAGCTTGCAAAGTGTTACGCATTAACCGGTGAGCTTACCAAAGCCAAAAACACCGCTTTAGCGATACCCGTTGAGCAAATAAAAAAGAGTCTTGATGCAGATACCCTAGGTGTAGCGCTTACACAAGCAGGCCTGCACAAAGAGGCACTAAACTACTTTAACTGCGCTATTGAGCTGGCTAACCATGCAAATAAACCGCAACCACAGTTTTATTATAATTTAGGGGTAAGCGCTAAATTTTTAGGCCAATTTGAACAAGCCAAAAATGCCTTTGAAAGCGCCATTGCGCTAAACCCACTTCACCATGCAAGCCATTTCGCATTAAGTGATTTAACCAAAGCGACGCAGCAAAATAACCATATTGAACGCTTAAAAAACGTCTTTGAGCAAGTAACACCCCCCGATGCAAAATTACACATTGGCCACGCACTTGCAAAAGAGTACCAAGACATAGGCAAGTTTGATGATGCGTTTAACAGCCTGGAGCAAGGAAAAGCCACTAAACGCGCTATACAGCCTTTTGATCATAAAAGCTCAGTCGCATTATTTGAACACATTAAACATTTAAGCGAGCAGCATAAACACGCGCTAACACACGGCAGCCCAACGCAAGAGCCTATTTTTGTATTAGGTATGCCCCGCTCTGGCACCACATTGGTTGAGCGTATTTTATCGAGCCACAGCGACGTACAATCAGCTGGTGAATTACAAGACTTTGGCCTAAGCGTTAAAAAATTAAGCCAAACTCAAACACCGCATGTACTCGATACTCAAACACTCACTAAAGCATACGAGCTTGATTTTAATCAGCTTGGGACAACGTATTTAAACGCCACTCGCGTAACCACCGGCAGCCATAAGCACTTTATAGATAAACTCCCGTTTAACTTTTTTTATATCGACTTAATAACTAAAGCCCTGCCAAACGCTAAAATTATTTGTATGCTACGCGACCCAATGGACACCTGCATTGGTAACTATCGCCAGTTATTTACCATTAATAACCCCTACTACACATACTCGCTCGATTTACTCGACACTGCCAAATTTTATAGCCGCTTTTACAAACTCATGCAGCACTTTAGCGCCCTGCACAGCAATATAAAATTAGTAAAATACGAAGAACTAGTCGCCCAGCCCGAGCAGCAAATAAAAGAGCTAGTTAGCTTTTGTAATTTAGAGTGGCAAGCACAGTGTATAGACTTTCACTTAAACACCGCACCGGTATCTACGGCTAGTAAAGTACAAGTACGCCAACCACTTAACAACAAAGCAATCGGCCGTTGGAAGGCGTTTAAGCCCCATACTGATGCAGCAGTTGAGTACCTTTTAAGCCAAGGTATTAGTGTGGAATAAGCGTTTTATTTTGGGTAGTAGGTGAATCCAAATAAGCAGCTTTGTGTAAGTGTAGGTCGGATAAGCGAAGCGCCATCCGACACAGTAAAATACCTTGCCAATTATTATCACATTTTATGTTGTCGAGTGACTGGAGAGTGCCAATTGCAGACGCTCTGGAGTTATAATTTCTGAAGTCAAGATTTGACCCCATTTATTGCATTTATTCGACCCCATTTATTCAAACTGGTAAAAAGCAGTTGACTTTTTGTTCGTGTCTCACTTATTTTAGCCAACTTTAATTTGGCGCTTTAAACGGCATTAGGGTATTAAATCATGGATGAGTTCATCACGATAAATAAATTAATAACTTCAATTTTGGTCGCTATACCAACAGCATTTTTGTCTGTCCATTTAGCTTTAAAGAAGTATCGGACAGAAAAATGGTGGGATATTAAGTTATCTTGCTACTTGGGCTCGATTAAAGCATTAAATAGCTTAATTGTGTATTGTGATAGCCATTTAGATATTGAGTTTGAAGAAGTATCCTATACAAGAGAACAAATTAAAATTAATGAGTCAGAATTTCACGTAGCAAGATCTCACTTACAAGCACAAGTAAATTTAGGTGAGCTTTTTTTAAACAAAGAGTCATACAAGGCAATTTTTGACTTTAACAATCGCCTTTATTCAGCTGAACGTGATGGTGTGCAGACTACGAGAATAGCTAATATCCGAGAGGTTGCTGAAGAATGTGTTGGTATTTTAGTTGATAATGCTAAAAAGGATCTAGGCGTGAGATAGCCCTATAAGCAGTTAAAAATGAAAAAATTATAGTTGGTTTTTACTCCTTCGTCGCTTATCCTAGTGAATTATATTTAGCCTGATAACATGGTGTTGTATTTACTGAAATGGAATTTGACCAATGGTAGAAATATTAAAGGCATTAAATCCACTACTTCTAATTCTTTTAGGTTCCCTTATTTCAATTTTAGGGGGGATTTTTCAATTCAGGGTTAGCGATAACTCTAGAAAAATCACTTTACTTTCCAGCAAATTAGAAAGGGCATACGAACTCTGCCAGCTAATATACGACGGGCACAAACGAGAAGTAAGTAATGCACAAATTTTCTTACCTTATAATTCTAGTATATATATTGATAAAAGGTGCCACCCTGGCGTTGAAATGAGTGAGCTAAAAATGCTTATTCGTGCCTATATCCCAGAACTAAAAAAACATCTAGAAAAATTAGACTCCGGCCACAAGCCTCTTAAAAAAAGCTTTACCAAAATAGACAAAGCCGTTATTGAAGGGCGATTTAACTCAACACCAAGTTTAACACTGGCTCAGGTAGATTTGGATTCAAATAATTGGAGTAATCATCTTGCTTTATTAAGCAAAGGTTCGTTTGAACTAAAGAAAGCACTTGAAGATAGAATGAGCAAGTTAGTTTAAACCTCTAAACCGTTAAAATAACACATATGAGCCTTATCTCTGTCAATTGGCACTAGTATTCTTTTTGACCGTTTTTATACATTGACGGTCAATTCTAAATCAATAAACAAATTCGTTTACTTCGGCTGTCGATGTGGCTGTTAAGCAAGTAACTTACGACAAACACATATAGGGTCAGTTACGCAGTAATCTCTTATTGCGATCTCATAGCAGCCTACTTTTTTCCATATCTTTTTGGGGTAACTGGGGTACTAGACATTCAACGGTTAACCTCATCATGGCACAATTCAAGGCGACTGGTATCATCATTGTGATCCTGTTAGGTATTCAGCTCACTCAGTACCGTTACTAACTCTTTAAGAATTTCGCTTCATCGAATACCGTCTCTTTTTTAAGCATATAATAAACACAGCGACCAAGCTTATGTGCAAGCGCTGGCAGTGCTTTGGCTTTGCTCATTCGCTTTTGTAGTTTTTCAAGGTATTTGTAGGCGTTGTGATTGTGACGCATGGACTTCCTAGCTTCTAATAGACTAATATATCTGACTCCTTAATTCGGATTTTTTAGTGCTAACAGCTTATTGAACAATATTTTACTGGTTTATAACACACCCAAACGGCATATATACATACCCTGATAATTTCACCAATAATTACCTTTGTAAATATGTAATTAAAACAGCTAGGAATTAAACATGTTATTTGCCCCAAAACGGCGTTTAATAATGTTATCGGACAAAATTTGGGTTCTACTCAAAGGAGTAGGAATATATTTAACTTTTCAGTGTCCGGTTATCGCCCATACCCGCCTTTAAAAACCATTCAAACATGATTAAATTTAAAGCTTTGCCTTAAAATAAGCATGCTCGTCGATATAATCTATTACTAGTTCAAAATATTTGAGGCCTGAACCACCCAATGCGCCATCAATTTTTTTATCCATCATTGAAGACATAAACTCATGAAAGTTATTATCCTCTCTTCTTGTAAACCAAACAGGCCCAATACTTTGTTCGGCAACAATGACAAGAGGTACTTTAATCATAGCTTCCTCGGTACCATGCTCAGCTTTCTCGATAACAGTCCAACCTGGATTGTTGGTTTTCCAATTATCAAAAACACTAGCTGCAATAAAAGAAGTACCAACCACATTCGATTTACTCTGTATTTGTTTTTTTGCGCTATTGGTTAAGGTTGATGTTGCACCAGTATCTAATAACATTTGATACTCTATTCCTTGAACTTTTATACTCATCCTAGGAAATGCTGTGGTGTATTTTTGTTGAGAGTCTTTTTGAAAACCTAATTTTACTTTTTTGAATTTGTTTAAGTTAACTTCATCAAGAGAATCAAAAATAAACATTGATTCATTTACATAATCAATTTTAATAATTTTTTCTGCGTGCCATCGACCACCTAAAAAGCCATCAAACTGTTGCCCTGTTGATATTTCTGCTTCAGGGGCTATAAACAAATATCCGCCCATGAAATTTTCAATGCCACCTGTAGGTATTTCCGCTTCTGCTTTAAACTTAGGCATTTCTGACAAGGTATACTCTTCGCCATCTGCTATTTTTATGATTGTTGGCCAATTGTATTGCTGGTGAAGTTCTTTCGAAATGGCATTCCACCCACCGCCGGTATCTGTAAAAAATCTTAGCTTTTTGCCACTAGTAAGTTCCGGGATTAAAATTATGCGATTATTATCAAATTGAGTTGGGAGCTGTTGCTCAGCTAAAAGCTGTAAAGGAGCCAAAACTAAGGCAAGTGAAAAAAGTATTAACTTTATACTATTCATTGATCTTCCATGACTTTTTTATAATTTATGATACTAGCGTTTGACTATTGTAAGTGTAATATCTTGATTAAATTCGTTTCACTTTTAGCTACATATTAAGCATATAAACAAAGTAATACAATAAAGTTAATTTCTCCCACCACAACGCTTATTTACTTTTGTGTCGGTTCAACCTCTAATAATGTCGATTCAGATAAACATTAATGAAGCAGGTTATAAAAGTCGCTAAATTTCTTATCAACAAAACGCCAAATACCTATTTATTGATAAGGAATATAGTCATGAACATTATTACAAAAACAGTTATAGCACTGAGTTTGACAAGCCACTTTAGTGCGTATGCCATTGACCTGCGGGTCGACAACATTCGCTTATACCAAAGTAGTTCGCAAAGCTTTTCTGCGCCGAGTTCGCTGTATATTGACGAGGGTAAAATAGTAAGTATTACTAAAGCGACTGATCCACTACAAAACGCAGATAAAACTATTGATGCTAACAACCAATATGCAATACCTGGTTTAATTGATTTACATGTACATTTGGGTTCATCGGGCAGTAACTTTACTGAGTTTCAGTATTTGCCGGTTCAATCGCACTTTAATTCTAATTTGTATTTAGGCGTAACTAATATTGTTGATTTGTTTTCGTTTGAGCAAACCCTAAACGAAGCCGCTCAATTAAAAGCAGCCCAACTAACCCCTAACCTTTTTTATGCGGGTACTTTGTTTACCAACCCTGGTGGGCATGGCACGCAGTTTGGCGGCCACGCATACGAAATTGTAAAAGATGAAGACATAGCAGCACTATGGCAAAAACATATAAGCACTAATCCACATGTAACTAAAGCAGTTATAGAAACCTTTGGCGGTGTGGGTAAATCGTTAACTGATAGCCAATTAAGCGAGCTAGGTAAACGCTCTAAAGCGGCTAATTTACCGTATTTTGTGCATGTTTCTACACTGAATGATGGTAAACGCGCTATTAAAGCCGGTGCAACGGCTCTAGCGCACGGTATTAATAGCGAAGCGATTGACGATGAATTTATTACGCTAATGAAACAGCATAATGTAACCTATATTCCTACCCTTGCGGTGTATCATAACCATAGCGATGAAAAGCATAACCATACTATAAGCTCACAAAGCGAGTTACTAAAAACCATTCCCGAAAAGCTTCAAGGGTGTTTGTTTGACAACGTGCCTGCACCTTCAAAATGGAAAGAACACGCGTGGGAGGAGCGTAAAACCGCTTATGCAAATATACAAAAGCTACATAAAGCTAATATTACTATAGGCACAGGATCTGATGCCGGAAACCCTTACACGCTGCACGGTACTGGGTTACATAACGAGCTAGATGCGCTTAAAAAAGCAGGCTTAACAAATGGTGAAATAATTAATGCAGCCACAGTTAACGGCGCAAAAGCGATTAATAAAGCCGAGAGCATTGGCAAGCTGGCTAAAGGCTTTGAGGCAAGCTTTGTACTGCTTAAGCAAAACCCGCTTGATGATATAAACCACATTCACACTATCTCAGAGGTTTACAAATCAGGTATACAAGTAGACCGCCCAGCCCTAATTGCGCAAAACAAGGCTATAACACCACAAGGCCCTACCTGTAATGAAGAAGTTAAAAGCAGCCAAGCGCAACATGTTATTGATGATTTTACCGGTGATACACCATGGCAAACCTTGAGCGACTCGGTAATGGGTGGTCAGTCTGTGGCAACACTTACCACAAATAAAAACAGCTTAACTATAGATACAACCATTACAAAGCCAACCAGCTTTGGCGCATGGGCAGGCGCTGAAATAAAATTTACATCGCCGGCTGATGCCTCATCATTTAAAGGTATTCGACTAACATATAAAGGTTCAAGCACGCCTTTTGCCTTGTCTGTTTATCATAGTGATGTAAAAGATTGGGATCACTTTAGTGTACTTTTAAAACCGCGCGATGAGTGGACAACGCTTGATATTCCTTTCACTACATTTAAACAATTTGGCTTTGGTAGCCCCGTTACGTGGTCGGCCACTGAATTAACTGGGGTTAACTTAATGTGGCGAAAAATGCCAGGCGCAAGTAATGAGCCATTAAAAAATACACTACAAATCAAAGAGCTAACTTACTTTTAAAAGAGTAGCAGTCAAAACACAAACTCTTTGGGTTTTGACTGTTTTTTGTTATGGTTTAATCAATTACAAAAAGAAGCACCTACTATGCTCAAACATCCCTTTTATAAATACAGCTTTTTTATTTTACTTGTTGTAGATATTGCTTATGCCCTTGGGCTCATAATTGCTAACTCTTCGCCCTTTACTGCGGGTAGTGCACTCGCTGCTACGGTGTGGTTTGTTACTTTTTACTGGGTTCCTGTTTGGAGTGCAGCAGCTGTTATTTTTTACCTGCGCAATAAACACATTAACAAAATAGCGTTTGAATGGTTAATTGCAGTTGTATTTATGGCACTTGGTAATGTGCTTACCGATATAGTTCTCACACAGCTTTTTGATGGGCACAAATCGATGGGGGTGTTTGTTGTTTTTAACGGCTTACTTTGGGGCTCGTGTATTTACTTTACCAGTATTTTTATTGAAAACAAAAAACGCGCAACAGCCGAAAAACACGCGCTTAAACAAGCCCAACTTGCTACATTGCGCTACCAACTAAACCCACATTTTATGTTTAATAGCTTAAATACAATTTCGGCTTATATTCATACAAACCCTGATTTAGCCGATGAAGTACTGCATGAACTGGCTGATATTTTAAGGTACTCCCTCGACACGGCAGAGCAACAACAAATACCTTTACAGCAAGAGCTTACAATAATAGAAAAGTACCTAAATATTGAAAAAGCCCGCTTTGGCGATAAACTTCAGGTTAATTACCACATTCCCAATACGCTTAAAAACATATCGCTGCCCCCGCTACTTATTCAACCAATTATTGAAAACGCCATTAAACATAACGCCAAACAAACGTCGTTAATACTTAATATAACGCTTAGTGAGCTACCTAACGGCGTTAAAATACAAATTAGCGATAACGGTAAGGGTTTTTCGAGCGATGTTATAAAACACGGCCATGGCAGTGGTGTAGGAATGAAAAACATACTCAAGCGCGTTAAACAACTTGGTAAAAGTAAGGTACTACTGAGCAATAATAATGGTGCAGTGGTTACGTTGGAGCTAACACTATGAGCAGCAAAAACCAGCCAAATACAGTGACTAAAATGCGCGTATTATTTGCCGATGACGAGCTTCCCGCTCGCGAAAAATTAAGCCATCAATTGAGTTTAATGGAGCATGTTGAAGTAGTGGGTATGGCCACAAATGGCAAAGAGGCCATAACATTAATTAATGAGCTAACTCCGGATGTGGTATTACTTGATATACAAATGCCTGAAATTAACGGCTTAGAACTTATTGATTTACTTAACTACCAGCCCATTATTATTTACACAACCGCGTATGACAAATTTGCAATTGAAGCTTTTGAGCACGCCTCAACTGACTACTTACTCAAACCTTTTCCTATTGCTCGATTAAAAAAAGCTCTCGCTAAAGCGCAGCAGCAACTAGAGCTACAGCGTGCCCACTGCCAAGTTAACAACCCAGAACACGAGCAAACCTTTACATTAACCAAAAACACCATAAATAAGCTCATTAGTAAAAACGGTGAGCGGATATTTTTACTCTCCCCAAGTGACATTAAATTTATTAAATCGGAGCAAGGCAATAGTTTGGCGTGGAATGGCGATACATTTCATCACTTAAGCGATACACTCGATCAACTTGAACATGCCCTAGTAGCAAAAAACTTTGTACGAATTCATCGAAGTTATTTGGTTAACGTTGACCACATTAAAGAAATACAGCGTTGGTTTAATGGCAAATTGATGGTGATTGTAAATGATGATATTAAATCTGAACTAAGCACCAGCAGAGCCGGTGCCGATAAACTAAAGCAATTGCTACATATTTAACTTATCTAAAAACATGTTACTGATCATTACTGGTATACACACTTAAAATAGGAAACGTATGCTCAGCAAACGATACCGTTACCGACTGTGTTTGATTGCCTTTAAAGCCTAATTTAAATTCACTTGGTGTTAGCCTGCTGCCATCTGCAAACAGCGCTAACACGTGTTCTTGATTAAGCTCTCGCTTGCCAGAGGCTAAATTAGTAAGGGTTATAACCGCCCAACGCTCTCCTATTTCGTTGCTCATAAGTACATAGTTTGCAATAGAAAAGTCAGACTTTTTAGGCGTTATATTATTATCGTTTGGAAACGATAAGTGCATGCTATTTGGTATGGCTCGGTCAATGTTTAGTACATTATTTTGCGCTGCACACACATTGGCGCAAAGTACCAATAAAAATAAAAAGCTAACGACAATTTTTGCCACAATTAAACGTCCTTTTAAATTTAGATGTGTGAATACTTGATTGAAATTTATACTCGCAGTTTTTACCTATTATGTAAACACTCTATTAAAAGCTTAGCAAACTAACTAAGCGCTCATTCAGTGACTCCCCTTTAGTATTAATACTTTGCGGCACGTTAATAAACACATGGTTATTAAACAGGAGTAAATTACATGGCAACCACACCTAAAAATTCACATGAGGTTAGTAATGCGCAATCGGCTTTATTAAACCCTGAGCACAGCATTCAAGTACGAGGCGCGCGTGTTCATAACTTAAAAAATGTGGATGTAAACTTGCCCCGTAATTCACTTGTTGTTTTTACTGGTATATCGGGCTCGGGTAAATCATCGCTCGCCTTTGGAACATTATTTGCCGAATCACAGCATCGTTATCTTGATTCGGTATCGCCTTATGCGCGCAGGTTAATAGACCAAGTAGATGAGCCTGATGTAGATTCGATTGAAGGGCTGCCACCCGCGGTAGCATTACAACAACAGCGTGGTGCACCCTCGGTACGTTCATCGGTGGGTAGTGTAACCACTATTTCTAACGCGCTGCGAATGCTTTACTCACGCGCGGGAGAATACCCCAAAGGGCAAGGTATACTGTATGCAGATGCATTTTCGCCTAACACGCCACAAGGCGCCTGCCCAGAGTGCCATGGTATTGGCCGTGTATTTAACGTAACCGAAGAGCTGTTAGTGCCCGACCCGACTAAATCAATTAAAGAGCGCGCCATTGCAGCATGGCCGCCAGCTTGGCAAGGTAAAAACCTAAGCCGTATTCTTACCTCGTTAGGTTACGATATTAATAAACCGTGGAATACCCTGCCTAAAAAAGCCCGTGATTGGATTTTGTTTACCGACGACACGCCCACAGTACCCGTGTTTCCCGAGTACACGCTTGAGCAAACCCAAGCGGCTATTAAAAATGAAGAAAGCCCCAGCTACATGGGTACATTTATAAGTGCTAAACGCTTTGTTTTACAATCATTTGCGAGCACTCAAAGCCCACGCACTAAAAAGCGCGTGTCGCAGTATATGCAAATATCACAATGCCCGCAGTGCGAAGGAAAAAAACTTAAAAAAGAGTCGTTATCGGTTAAAGTAGCAGGCCTTGATATAGGCGAAATTTCGCAGTTAACACTTGGCGAGCTGGCAGAAAAACTCAGCATTGCTGCCAATAACGCCGCTAAAAGTAACGCAGCCAACCCCGAAAAAGCCATTGTGGCAAAGCGCATCACAAGCGACATTATCAAACGCGTAGAAGCACTCACTAAACTTGGTTTAGGGTATTTATCGCTTGAGCGTACTACGCCATCGTTATCAGCTGGGGAATTGCAACGCTTACGGCTTGCAACGCAAATTCGCTCAAAATTATTTGGTGTTGTGTATGTGCTAGATGAACCTTCGGCAGGTTTACACCCAGCCGATACGCAAGCACTTTTAAGCGCCCTAGATGAACTAATAGCGGCTGGTAACTCAGTATTTGTGGTCGAGCACGATACAAGTGTAATTCGCCACGCCAATTGGGTGGTTGATGTAGGGCCAAATGCGGGTTCGCATGGTGGTAATATTGTTTACAGCGGCCCTGTTGAAGGCTTAGAGCAAGTGAGCAACTCACATACAAGTCAATATCTTTTTAAGCATAACAATAACGCAAAGCCAAATCATCAAACACAACGTACTCCAGCAGACTGGCTTAAGCTAAGTGGTATTGAGCGTAACAATTTACACAACATCAGTGCCGAATTTCCGCTTGGGGTTATTACAAGTGTTACGGGGGTTTCTGGCTCAGGTAAATCAAGCTTAGTAAGCCAAGCCTTAGTCGAGCTTATTCAAGATGCTTTAGGACAAAAAACGCCGCCGCCAATGCCTACCGATGAAGCCGACTTGCTTGATCAAGAACTCCAAACACCAACCCATGGCAAAATTACCGAAGGCCTTGAGCATATAAAGCGCCTAATAACGGTTGATCAAAAAGCCATTGGCCGCACGCCTCGCTCAAACCTTGCTACTTACACTGGTTTGTTCGATCACGTACGTAAATTGTTTGCCAATACCAAAGAGGCAAAAGCGCGTAAATACGATGCAGGTCGTTTTTCGTTTAATGTGAAAAAAGGCCGTTGCGACAACTGCGAAGGCGTAGGTTTTGTAAGCATTGAGCTGTTATTTTTACCTAGCGTGTATTCGCCTTGCCCTGTGTGTAACGCCAAGCGCTACAACCAAAAAACACTCGACATTACCTATAAAGATAAAACCATTGCCGATGTGCTTAATTTAACGGTGGAGTCAGCGCATACATTTTTTGCCAATGAACCCGCTATTTTACGTGCGCTAAATGCGCTCTTACAAGTAGGCCTTGGCTATTTACGTTTAGGGCAACCTGCTACTGAGCTTTCGGGCGGAGAGGCCCAGCGCATAAAGCTTGCCACAGAGCTGCAACGTGCGCAGCGCGGCGATACGCTGTATATTTTAGATGAACCAACCACCGGCCTACACCCAAAAGATGTAGCCATGTTAATGGCGCAGTTAAATGGCTTAGTTGATGCGGGCAACACCGTAATTATGGTTGAGCACGATATGCAAGTTGCCAGTAACAGTGATTGGGTTATTGATATTGGTCCAGGAGCCGGCGACGAAGGCGGCTTAATTGTTGCTCAAGGTAAACCAGAAGATGTGGCTCAATCTGAGCATAGCCGCACGGCAACATTTTTAAAAAGCGCAATTTAGCTTTTTAAAAATCGCTCTAATTTAGGTTTTACAGTAACCGACATAACAAGCATTAATGTTAAACCAATGGGTAGCGCGGCTAATAACCCCTCTACCCACGCGGTATAAAATAAGCGCATATTGGCAAAACCTATATTGTTACTAGCGGTTACAAACGCCATTAGCGACTCCATGGTAAGCGCCATAAAAACACTAATCACTAAATTACGTTTTAGCTCACTTGCTTTTGGTAATAACTTAGCCACCAAGGTATTCATAAGGGCTGTCATTGCTAACCCCACAGGAGCCATAACCAACACCGCACTTAAAAACGAGGTAAACCAATCCATATAAAAATGCTCAGTTATACCTACATTTGTGTAAGTCATAATGCCTGTTAAGCTGCCGCCTACAAAAACAATAATACTTACCATCACCATTATTTTATAAGTGATCGGTGTTTTTTTAGGCTCTACGAGCGCAGAATTTACTAAAGTAGGCGTATTCATTAAACAGGTATCTCTCTTAAAATAGATGACAAAATCAACTGTTATTTGATTACCCTAACGCCAGCCATATGCCTACTAGCACCATAAGGCTGCCTGCAATTCGGTTCATCCATTTTATATTATCGCCACGGCTTAAAAATAAACGTAGGCTTTTACCGCCTGTGGCGTACGCTAACATGCAAATAAATTCGCTTATCATAATAACTAAAACAAGCACTAACAGTTGCGGGGCGAGTGCGTGTTCAACGCTAATAAATGGCGGTAGTAAAGAGATCATAAACGCCCAGCCCTTTGGGTTAGCAATGGCAGTAACAAAACCTTGCGTAAATAGCGACTGACGACTTACATCATGCGGTTTTTGTGTATCAATCGACATTTTACCTTTTGCGCGCCACATATTTATACCTATATAAATTAAGTATGCACCGCCTACCCATTTTAAAATATCGAACGCATTAGGGTAATTTAGCATTACGCTTGCAACACCTAATACCGCAGCAATAGCAACACTTGCGACCCCTAACAGCTCACCTATCATCATCCATAATGTGCGCCTTACACCTATGCTCATACCTAATGTCATGGCGAGGGTCATACACATACCCGGTGTGATAGATACAAAAAAGAAGGTAGGAATAAAAACGGCAAGCGCTGCAACATCAATCATTTTTTCTCTCTATATTAAAAGCAAAAAACGCGGCTAAAGTAGCCGCGCTATTGGTTACCTATTATCTACTATTGTTCAGCAATCGCTATTGGCTCTGCTACTTGCTCAGTAGTAACATTTACCGGCTCCTCAACAAAATCACTCAATAAGTACTTATCTAGCCATTGCTCTTGTTCCCACAGTACGTGTAATAAGCTTTTACGTGCGCGGTAACCATGTGCCTCATAAGGGAGCATAACTAAGCGAGCGTCTTTACCTAAGCCTTTAAGCGCTGCGTACATGCGCTCACTTTGCATTGGGAAAGTTCCAGAATTAGGATCTTCTTGACCGTGGATCATTAGCATTGGCTCGTCAATTTTTTCAGCATGGAAAAACGGCGACATGTTAGCGTACACACTTTGTGCTTGCCAAAAATCACGCTCTTCACCCTGAAAACCAAACGGCGTTAAGGTACGGTTGTAAGCACCACTGCGAGCAATACCGGTTTTAAATAAATCACTATGCGCTAATAGGTTTGCCACCATAAATGCACCGTACGAGTGCCCTGCTATAGCAATGTTGTTTTTATCGGCAATGCCTTTTTTAACCAGCACATCAACCGCAGCTTGCGCACTTGAAACTAACTGCTTTCTAAAGTTATCGTTTGGCTCGCTGCCATTAATACCTACAATAGGCATTTTAGGGTCGTCAAATACGGCAATACCTTTAGCAAGGTAAGGCATAGGGCCCCAATAACCAATGTAAGTAAATTCGTATGGCGATTCGCGCACTTGTGATGCTACGGCTTTGTCTTTGTATTCAAGTGGGTACGCCCACATAAGTACGGGTAACGGGCCTTGGGTTACATCGTAACCTGGTGGTAAATATAACGTGCCCGAAAGCTCAACCCCGTCATCGCGTTTATAACGTAACTGCTCTTTTGTAACCCCTTTAAATGCTGGGTACGGATGAGCAAAATTAGTAAGCTGCGTAAGAGTATCGTTATCTAAATCACGAATAAAAAAGTTAGGTTGCTCGGTTTTAGACTCTCGCACAGTTATAAAGCGCTCGCCTTCGTCGTCAAGCAATGCACGAACACGCTCGTAGTATGGCGCCTGTGATTGCCATAAACGCTTGCTGCTATTCGTTTTTACATCGTACTGGTCTAAAAACGGAATATTACCTTGCTCAGACGCGCCGTTACCGCGCAGATACATATAACGCCCGCCAACAATTTTAATAACGTTGGCGCCTAAATCGTTACGCTCGTATATAAAGCTACCTGGGTTTTTGTACGCATCGTTATAGCTTCGCTCAGAAAAAAGCACACGGTTTTTATCTGCATTGCGTGGCTGAATAACATACGTACGCACTTGGCGGTCGCTAAAGCGCCAGTCGCTAAGCATGGCAATATTTTGATTACCCCAAACTATACCTGCATAGCGGCGCTCTACTTTAGCAAACAGTTTTGGCTCGCGTTTAAACGGCGCGCGTAGGCTGTAAATATAATCATGGTGCTTAACATCGGTTTTCATGTCGCCGCCATCTTGCGCTTCGGCCCAAATAACTTCTGCGCCTTGATCCGCGCGCCATTCAAAATCGCGGCGGCCGGTGCGAACACTGTCATAGCCTTGTGGAATGTTATCGGCAAGCGGTTGTTTTACAAGTTCGGCTAATGCGTAACCGCGCATTCCCCATATTTGCCAAGTGCTGGCAAAACGGCTGTACGGTACTTGATACGAAAACGGCTCGTTTATCGCAGCAACTAATATATTGGTTGAATCTGGCGATACCGAAAACGATTTAAATAATGCAGGGCTGCCAATGGCTTGTGTATTGCCATCAAGCGTTACGTAAGCTAATTGCCCTTGGCCGTAAAATTTAAACTGTGCTTCGTCAAACGGGCTGGTTAATAAGTTTTGATAAGTACGCGCTGGGGCTTTTTCGCCTGTGCTTTGCTGTATAACAGGCACTACATTTTGACTGCTGTTTTTTAACGCGGGTTTACCTATATTAACCGCTAAATTTGCAACCAGTGCGCTGCTATCGGGCAGCCATTGGTAAGGCGTAGCGGTAATAACCGAGTTAAGCGCTGCATTTGAGAGCATTTTTGCTTGCTTTGTCTCTACACTGTAAAGCCATAAATTTGCTTGGTTTTGTTGCTCTACAACAAATGCTAAATATTTACTGTTAGATGACCATTTAGGCGAGCGAATAATACCGTTTGGTAAATTATTAATATTAATAACGGTGCCGCTTTGCACATGCTTAAGCTCAAGCGCGCTGTATTTAGCGCTAACACGCGAGCGTGAAAAGTTAGCAGGGTTTAGCTTTATACCCGCAAGTTTAAGCTCATCTTTAGCAAGCTCGTCAAGCGTCTCTACGCGCTTACGCTCAAATAAAGCAAGCCATTGGCCATCGCTCGATAAAAAACTAGTGGGTGCTAATTTGGCATCTACCACAGCGGCTAGCTCAGGCGAAGGTGTTTGATAACCTTGCTCAGCATAGCTGTTTGGCATTATTACAACACAACAAATAAAGGCAACTAACAGCCTAAATGCGTTCATGTATTTATCCTTTTGTTATTTTTAAGATTATAAAAGGTATATAAACATGTTTTGCTCTGTTCATAAAGTATTAAGCTTTAAATTACAGGGCTAAAAGATGACTTAAACGCATTATATACGCTACACTACGCAGCTATTTACTCACTACTGCGCGCTTAAAATACCATGCCTAACAAAGCTAAATCGGTCACTATTTTTGATGTTGCTCACCGTGCGGGGGTGTCTAAATCGACCGTATCGCTGGTGCTTACACACAGCAATAAAGTAGCCGATAAAAGCAAACAAAAAGTGTTACAAGCCATAGGTGAGCTAGGCTATGTGTATAATCGCGATGCAGCAGCTATGCGCTCAGGGCGCTCTAATTTAGTGGTTGTAGTGATTGACGATTTAACAAACCCGCTTATGGCATTGCTTGCTAAAAATATAGAGCAGGCTTTAAGCGAGGCTTTTTTTCAGGCCATTATTGTTAGTAGTAACAACAGCGTAGAGCGCCAAACGCAGCTAATAAATAATTTAAAAGAATACAAAGTGGCTGCATTTATAATTTGCCCTGTGGCTAGTACCTGTGCGCAGTGGCTCGACAACCTTGCTGCTGCCTACCATGTTATTAGCCTAATGCACGAAGTACCTTACAGCTCAGCCCCGTGTGTTTTACCCGACTACACTAAAGCAAGCCATGTAGTAACATTGCAGCTAATAAATGATTCGCCTAAAAACATACTGTTTATGGGTGATGAAAGCTTATCTGCACAAGGTTTATTAAGTGGCTTTAATAGCGCGTGTAAAAAACACAATATAACCCCTGAGCCAGCTATTACGTGCACAAAAAGCACCCCATTACATGCTAAGCAAATATTTAGTAGCACATTACTTAATAATCCGAGTATTGACGCGGTTGTATGCGCTAACAATATAATTGCGCATGGCGTTTTAGCCGCCGCCCCGCATTTGAAAAACAATATAGTAAGTTGCTTACATATTCCTGATATTACCGAAATGCAACCTCGCTTTACTTGCGCCAATATAAACACGCAAGAGCTTGCTAAGCGCAGTATTTTAGTGCTGCAAGAACAACTTCAAACAAACACTGCACCAGTAAAAACACTGGTAAATGTAAACCTACAAATTAGAGAAACACCGTAATGAAAAAAGTGCTGGTAATTGGTTACGTATGGCCAGAACCAAATTCGTCTGCTGCGGGTACGCACATGATGTCGTTATTAAACGCGTTTAAAGCGCAAAATTGGCAAGTAGAATTTGCCACCCCAGCACAACGCACCGAGCACATGGTAAACCTAGATCACTTTGGTATAACAAGTCAAAGCATTGCCCTAAACTGCGAAAGTTTTGATGAGTACGTTAAAGCGTACAACCCAGACATAGTGATGTTTGACCGCTTTATGATGGAAGAGCAATTTGGCTGGCGTGTAGATAAACATTGCCCCAATGCCATAAAAATACTCGATACCGAAGATTTACAATGCCTACGTAATGCTCGCCACGAAGCGCACAAAGGCGAGCGAGAATTTACCACCAGCGATTTACATTCAGACATAGCAAAACGCGAAATAGCCGCAATATTGCGCTGCGACCTAAGCTTAATTATTTCAAGCTTTGAAATGCAATTACTTAGTAGTGTATTTAACGTAGAAGCCAGTTTATTACATCATCTCCCTTTTATGGTCGATTTAACCGCTTTACCTGCGCAAACAAACTCGTTTGAACAACGTGAGCACTTTATGACCATAGGTAACTTTAGACACGCCCCCAACTGGGATGCCGTGCTGTACTTACAAAAAATATGGCCGCTTATTCGCAAGCAATTACCAAAAGCAGAACTGCATATTTATGGCTCTTACCCGCCACCAAAAGCAACAGCACTTAATAACCCTAAAACCGGTTTTTTAATAAAAGGCTGGGCCGATAACGCCTATGAGGTAATGCAAAGCGCACGCGTATGTTTAGCCCCACTTCGTTTTGGCGCAGGTATAAAAGGCAAGCTGCTAGAAGCTATGATAATGCAAACCCCCAGTGTAACTACCAATATAGGCAGTGAGGGCATGCACAACGAACTACCATGGCCTGGTAAAGTGGCTAATAATACCGACGATTTTGCAAATGCAGCCGTTGAGCTTTACACCAATCAAGCCGATTTTGAACACGCGCAACAAGCTGGCAATACGCTACTTAATACCTTGTACGACAAAGTAAAATTAAGCGCGGCGTTAATTAATAAAATTGACTCTATAAGCAACGATTTAAAAGCGCATAGGGAAAAAAACTTCACCGGACAAATGTTAAAACACCATACTATGCGCAGTACGCAATATATGGCGCAATGGATTGCTGAAAAAAATAAAAAATTAGATTAAAAATGACTAGACTCCTACAGATTTGTGTTTAAAATCGCGCCCATTACAAATGGGCGTTTTAGCCTATACTTTTAGCTAATTTATTTACACACTGGTCCATACAAGATTTGAAAACTGCAACCTTTACTGAAAAACGCAAATTTATCGTTAAATTAGGTAAAATGCTTCATAAGTACGGCACCCCAGCGTACCGCCTAGAAGCACACTTAATGGAAGTGGCCACTTACTTAGGACTTAAATCGTCTTTTGTTATGTCGCCAACATCGGTAACGTTTGTAATTTGGACTGATGGCCACGAAGACGAATACACCCACGTGGCACGCGTAGACCCAGGCGATCACGACTTAGGCTCACTTGCCGACACCGACGACTTAGTTAATCAAATGCTCGACGACAAGCTCACCTTACAAGAAGTTGATGCTCAGCTTGATGCCATTTACGACATGCCAAACCCGTACAATAAATTTGTTACCGGTATTGCTTTTGCAACATCGGGGGGGGCATTTGCCATGCTAATGGGTACCAGCTGGACAGACGTTATTTGGTCTGCGTTACTTACTTTAGTGGTGTATGTGTTTGTGCTGTGGTCGGGGCGCTCAAAACGGGTTGCTCACATGCTTGAGCCCCTTGTTGCTATAGTATCGGCAGTGCTGGCTTGTGCAATAAGTGTTTATATTTCGCCCGATATAAATATACGGTTAGTGGTGCTTTCAGCCATTATTGTATTTATACCTGGTTTAGCGCTAGCGCTTGGTTTAGCAGAACTTGCAGCTAGGCATTTGGTGTCGGGTACGGCGCGGGTTATGGACTCGTTTATGCTGTTATTTAAACTGTACTTTGGCGCCTTTATTGGCATAGGCATTGGCTTTGCCATATTTGGCCAAACTGACTTTGTACAGCCCGAGCCACTACCGCGCTGGACTGCATGGCTGGCTATATTTTTACTTTGTAGCAGCTTAATAGTGATATTTAGAACCAAACTTAAACATGCTGGATGGTCAATCGCATCTGGTTTTATAGCCTATGGCACGAGTATTGGTTCGGCTATGTACCTTGACTACACGTTAGGCACGTTTGTTGGTGCGCTTTCGGTTGGAGTGTTTAGTAACTTATTTAACCGCGTTGCAAATGCCCCAGCTTCCATTGTTGCCATGCAAGGCTTAATTGTACTGGTACCCGGCAGTAAAACGTATATTGGCTTAAACTCGCTTATTGAAGGCCAAGACTTTGTTTACGCCGAGCATATAGGCCAGCAAACGTTTTTAATATTTATGTCGCTTGTAGCAGGGCTCATATTTGCCAACGTGGCTTTACCGCCTAAAAAAAGCTTATAAGCTTGTTACCATTAAAAAGCCCGCTTACTTTGTAACGGGCTTTGTTGTTTAACGCGCTATTCGCTATGGGGGATGGTGAGTACAATTTTTCCTACGTGTTGTTTTTGTGCAAACACTTTTTGCGCTGTAACAATTTCGCTCAATGGGAATGTTTGCGCCACAATAGGCTTTATTTTTTCTTGTTCAATAAAGTTAACTAAGCTTTTAAATACCTCAGGCTCTATAACTGTACAGCCAAAAAAAGTTAAATCTTTTAAGTACAAAGTACGTATATCAAGCTCGACTAATGCCCCGCCAATAGCGCCCGACACCGCATAACGCCCCTTTGGTTTTAATACCTCCAGCAGTGCAGGCCATTGCTCGCCGGCAACAAGGTCAATGACTACATCCACACTGTTTTTACCTAAGACTTGAATTAAATCATCTTCACGAAATATAACTTTATCGGCACCTAACTCTTCAAGCTGCTGCGCCTTACTTTTACTCGTAATGGCAATAACAAAAGCGCCACGTGCTTTAGCTAATTGCACTGCCGCTGAGCCAACACCACCAGAAGCGCCTGTAATTAAAACAGTTTGCCCTTGCTGTGGGTTTGAGCGAAACAGCATGTTTTCGGCCGTAGAATATGAGCACGGAAAAGAGGCCAGCTCTTCATCACTATAGTTACTATTGATTTTATAAGCGTGAATAGAGTCAACGCGGGTAAACTGTGAAAAGCCACCATCACACTCAGAGCCAAAATACCATGGCGATTTAAGCGTTTCGCCATTAGCTTTAATTAAACATGGCTCAACAATAACGCGCTCACCAATACGGCTTTGATCTACGTTTTTACCAACAGCCACAATTACGCCGCACACATCTGCCCCTTGAATACGAGGAAAAACAAACGCATCACCAGACCAACTTGCATCGTCTTTACTGCTTTGTTTTTTAGCGTACCACGCCGTGCGGGTATTAAGATCTGTGTTATTAACACCTGCCGCCATGACTTTTATAAGTACATCTGTTTGTGCAAGCCCTGGCAACGGTAAGTTAGTTGCATACTTTAATACATCAAAATCGCCATGCTCGGTAAGCTGTACAGCGTGCATTGTGCTAGGTAAATTTGCCATTGGTTGCTCCATTATATTAATTTAAGAATACTGTTTTTTGCTGATGTAACCGCCTCATCGCCCATAACTGGCCATGCACTCGACACTCCCTCGTGCAGCAAAAACAAGCTACTAGCCAACGATGAATTTAAACCTTGCTCACCTAGCAGTTTTTTTACGTTATTTTTATGTGTTTGCACCGCAAGGCTAATAGCTTCATCTTCAGGAAACGCCGACAACGCATTAATAGATAAACAGCCATTAGGCGCAAATTGCACCATCCACGCTTTTAGTTGATCAAACATGTGCAAAACCGCCTCAACTCCCGGAGCAGGTGCATCTTTAAGTAAAAAATTAATATAGCGATTATGGCGGTACTCAAGCGCAGCAATGATCATTGCCTGCTTTGACGGGTAATATTTATAAAGGGTGCGCAAACTAACGCCACTGAGTTTTTGCAGCTTAGCCACACTAGGCTCAGCAAAACCATGTTGACTAAAGGCCACCTCAAGTGCAGCAGCTATATCTTGTTTTAGCATAGTGTTTAACCCATGTAGAATGAATATTCTACCTAATATGGTAGAGTATTCATTCTACATGTCAACCAATATAGATTTATACAAAATAATAACTTTGACACCCATAATTAATAAACAAGCTAGGAAAGCCCTAGAGTCCAAAATATATGAGGATATTTAAAGATATGGCATCCCTTTAATCTTTCTTAGTCATAATAAAGCCATAACTATGACACCCACTCTAATTATTTATAAATTAAAAGTGTAGTAAGAAATATTTGGTTGGATTTATATGTTGATTTGAGATGTTGAGTGGTAATGGAGATGTTTAAGTTTATATACTTAAGCTTTTTATCATAATCTTATGGCCAATAAGAAACTTCAGGCACAATAAAAGCTCAGCAAAGCTAAGTGACATACTATTTATTTAACGGTTTTATTAGGCTAATAATTTTTTACTATTTGAATAGCTAGGCCTTCGCTTAATAGCTTGATGTTTACAATAACTATCTAATGAACTTACACGCCCCACGGCTCCATGAAAAACATTGCCAAATTCGGTTGTAAGTTTTAACCAGTTCTCTGGCGCTATATTCAAACGTATCAATAATTCAGGTGCTGAATGCGCAATAAAGCCTATTTTATCAGCTCGAATACATCTGCCTGTTAATTCCACTAACTCTAAATACGTTTTTAATTCGAATGGTAAACCTTTTGGCATGTATTTTTTAGACTTTCCTGCAAAGCGTAATAACTGTTTTGGCTGCTTAACTTTTAACGCCTGGTTGCTTTTAAGTGCAATTGATTTTATGCGTTGTTTTACGCTCGTAAAGTGCGAATCCTCAGGTGTTTCAGCCGCTTTGGCGCGTATTGGATTTAAATCTACATATGCCATGCACGCCAACAAACCAGCTTCATCTAGTAACGCTTGAGATTTAAATCGCCCTTCCCAAAATCGCCCTGTGCAGCCATCTTCTTTGTTAGCTCGCCTTGCAATATTTTCGTTCAATGCTCGCATAAACCAGCTAATACTACTTAAGCGTTCTCGATACAGCTTTAGGCTCTCGTTTAAAAACCAATGTTCGGTAGCCGATAACTTCTCACCGCGTATAAATTTATGCGTGATAGCGGTGCCTTTAAAAAGCTTGTGCCAACGAATTGCTATTGCTTTGTCGTTTAACCTATTAGCTTTTTTATCATCTACATACAACACAATATGTGTATGATTACTCATAACTGCATATGCACAAACATCTATACAAAATACCTTTGCAAGGCTGATAAGCTTATCCTCTACCCACCCTCTTCTATGCGCGTAATTTTGTCCTGTAAAAGGGTCTTCACCACACAAATATGCCCGGCGAACACAACGTGAAATACAGTGATAATATTTTGTATCTGCCAAACTTATTTGGCGCTTTCGAGCAATAGCCATAACACAACCCTGTTCATTATTTAAGCTAAAGCGTAGTCCGAGCTTGTGTTTTATACAACTATTATGATGGGTGTCGTTATTATTTTATTATTTGTGTTTTGATGGGTGTCATAGTTATGTTTTAAATGGGTGTCATCATTATTTTACTCTTCTATTTCATACTTATTTACTAGAAAATGGGGTTTTCAAAGGGATGTGGTGGTGTATTCCCAATAAAGTATTAACTTGTTATTTACAAGCAATGCTATAGTTAGTTATATCGTTTTGGGTGTTGATTCAGTAAAAAATAAATGACGAACAATATAATAATAAAAATCAATATAGTGTGGTTTCGCTTTTTTGTGCTCCTGTTATTTTTACTACCAAGTAGTGCTACATTTGCCAATAGCTCTTCACTAACTTCATCTGATATAAAATCAATCCAAAGCCTGCTTAGTGATATTAAAGCCAACAAGCTAGATTACCTTTTACACCAAAAACAACTAACCCGCGCTTATAATGTCACTAAACATACAAAGCATAAACAGTTGCACCTTGAAGCGGCTGCCTTATATTCAGAGCTACTTTTTCGACAAGAACAATACACCGCGCTAAGTATCCATTTGCTAATGTATTTAAAGAGTACTGAGCTTGTAACATATAAAAACAGTCACCTACTATTTTTAGAGGCTCAGCTTAAGCTTTTCGCAATTAACAAAGAGCTAAATAATGCGCAATCGCTTGCTAATCAACTGCAAACGCAGGTAAAACAGCTTTCTCCTAACGAACAAATCATTGTTTTTCGGGCTATAGCCTATTACTACACCGAAACCGACGAACTTAAAAAAACGCTAAGTGCGGCGTTAACAGGTTTAGAGCTTGCTATAAAAGAAGAAGACATAGCCTCGCAGGGCTACTTTTTTAGAAAAATTGCCGACGCTTACAACTACCTCTACAAAGATGATAAAGAAAAAGCCATTTATTATGCTCAAAAAGCGGTAGATGCTTACGAGCAAACAAGCGACGGCCTATTTACTGCTAAAGCTTATTGGAGTTTAGGAAACGTATTACTTGAGGTCGGTCAGCCTAAAAACGCGCTTGTATACTTAAATAAAGCGCTGGCTTATTTTAGCAAAGTTAATATGAAAAAGGGTTTAGCCTTCGCTCAATATTCTATTGCAAATATTCAATACCTTCAGGGTAATTACGATACAGCTTTAATGCTCGTAAACAAAAACATTGCACTTGCAAGCTCTGCCGGCATTAATGACATGCATTTAGCATCAATGATTTTATTATCAGACATTTACACAAAACAAAATTTATTAAATAAAGCCAACCAAGTAAACGACGAAGTATTTTTAAACCTAGATAAATTTAGCCGCAGCATTTATAAGGCTGATTTTTTAAGCAAACGCTATAAATTAAAGCGCCAGCTTAACTTCACCGAAGATGCATTTAAAGCAATTGAAGATGAGCTGGCTTATACAATAAAACACTACGAAGCCACCAGCGAAACCAATATAAAAACCTTGCAAGTTAAATTTGAAGTAAAAGAAAAAGAAGACAAAATTTTACAGCTAGAATACGAAAAAGACATAAACAAACTGCAGGCAACAGAAGAACACCAGCAAAAAATAATTTGGCGCTTAAGTGCCTCAATTGCCTTTATTTTAGTCATCGTGTCGCTATTTTTATTTTACCGCCAAATGCGCCAACGTAAAAAATACCATGCTATAGCATTAACCGACTACCTAACTAACAGCTTAAATCGGCGTGGCATTTTGCAAAAAGCAAATGAGTGTTTATCCCATCTGAGCCTAGCAATAGCCATCGTTGATTTAGATTACTTTAAAGCTATTAACGACAAATTTGGCCACGATATAGGAGATTTAGTACTTATAAAATTTGCTCAAGCAGCAAAAGACACACTAAGTACTAACGATAAGTTTGGGCGCTATGGCGGCGAAGAGTGGCTATTTGTTTTAAAAACGCAAAATCGCGATAAAATAAACAACTTTTTTGAAAATCTTGAAAATAAGTTAGCGCAGTACTGCAGTCATATTGAGGCATTGCCAAGTAAAACACACGTTACCTTTAGTGCTGGCGTGGCAATAAGTGATGCTAAAAGCGACTCACTCAGCGAGCTAATTAAACGTGCAGACCAACAACTTTATAAAGCAAAAGAAAATGGCAGAAACCAAATAGCAATCGCGTAAATATACGTTATTAGTCACCTTCAATAATCATTTGTTTTATTTTTATCGCTTTTTCAAAGTGATCTAACTTATGGGTGTGTATCCACCACGTAGCGGCTTGCATCAGCAGCTCTGGATTGTCGTTTTTATTTGCAAAAAAAGCGTAAAAAGAAAGGCCTACGTTTTCGCCTTTGGCTGCTATTTTTTTATCGCATACAGCTATAATTTTTGCTTTTAGTTCTTCCTGCATACATACCTTATTTAATTGTATTTTAATTATCTAAATATACCGTTTAAAAAACTAACAATTAGCTGTAAAAGACTTCTATCAACAATACTATGATTCTCAAACTCTTTATTAGGCGTATTTACTTTTGTAGCTTTGCATTCATTATTTAGCGGCTCATTTTTATGTATATTGGTTTCATAAGCTATATCAGCTTGCTCCATACATTTTGCAGAGCCCGCATAAGGCTTTGCCGCACAGCCAGTTAAAAATATACACAATGAAAATACAATTAAAAACGCTTTCATATTCAATCCTATTTTACGCCCCCTTGTGCTTTAAATTATAGCTGTAAGTTTACTTACTTAATCGGCTATTAAAACAAGTAGATCAATAAAAAACACACCAGCTTCATCAAAAAAAGTGTCGCCTTTAGCATCCTTTTTTATTTGAGCGCTTACACATTCATTGTAAACCTTTAAGCTTGTTTTAGCGCCATTTAGCTCAGTCATTTCTGCCTCTTGTATGCATACACGTCGTTCAGAATGCTCGGCTGTACTACATGCACTTAATAACGCGCACAGTAATAATGCTGTAGTGGGGCTTTTTAAGTTCATCCTTAAACTACCCTAATATCTAAAGTTTTATAAAAATATATGTAAGGCAAGTATGTACAGCTTTTACCCAAATAATGCGCTACTTTACCATCTCAATAAAATACCCAACCAGTAAAAATATGTAAGCTTATGTAGCGTCAAAAGCAATCACCTCTTTTAATCTGAAAAAATTGCAGCTGTTTATGTGTAAAAGTTACAGAGCAACTCCATCCAAACCAGCCAAAAGTACATTAAAATCAATTATATCAACACATTAAGATTCGGCACTGCGCTTGCTTTTAAAAGTTTATAAAGCAATTACAGCAAGGAAAGAGTTATGAATATTTTTGAAGCGCTACGTCACGACCACGATAAACAACGCGAGTTAGTAGATGCCCTTATTCAAACGCACGGCGATACGCAGCAGCGCCACAAGCTAATGGACGAGCTAAAAACCGAATTAGAAGATCATGCAAAATTTGAAGAGCGTTATTTTTATAACCCACTTATGTTTGACGATCTAACGCACGAAAAAGCACGCCACAGCGTTGCTGAACACCATGAAATTGACGAATTAATAGAACAACTTGAAGACACCGAAATGAGCTCATCTGCTTGGTTAGTTGCAGCTAAAAAGTTGCACCATTTAGTGCATCATCATTTAAGTGAAGAAGAACATGAAGTATTTCAATTAGCGGGTAAAGCCCTAACCGAAGGACAAAAAGAAAGCCTAGCTAAACAGTATAACGATGCCATGCATTAGTTATTAATTAAACCGACTTCCATACACTCCCTTGTGTACTTATTGGTTATAAGCCGTATGGCTTATAACCTTTTTTTTGCAGCGCTACTTAATGGTAAATTTAACGTCTTGCTCGCGTAACACATACAGTGCAAAACACGCTGCCCACATTGGCCACGCTGTAAAAAACAACAAGTTATTAAAGCCATCAATATACTGATTATAAGATGAAAGCGTTGATAGGCCGTGCATTACAAATATAACGCCATAAGTAAGGCGCTTTTTAATACCCACTAAAAAAGCCAACACTAAAATAAGCTGTAACGCCCCCAGTACATAAGCAACCACATCTGTAGAGCCGCTAATACCATAAAAATGCTCAAAAATTCGAGCGCTATGCCCAGGGTTAACAAACTTATCAAACGTCCACATAATCATTACAATAAATACGCCTAGGCGTAACGAAAAAAGCGACCACTGCAAACGATTTTGAAAGTCAGTACCTGTTGTACCAGTCATAAAATTTCCTTAAAACTAAATAATTTAATGTTGAAACTAGCAAGACCGCTCAACACATATTTTATTTCATCTTAATGTATAATTTTTTAATAAATTCGGTGCCCTGCTTTTGGTTTGTTTGCGTATAAAACCGCTATTTATAAATTACGACCTATTATGGCAATAACTAACTACAGTATTTGTAAAACAAAAACATAGTGCCTAAAACTGAATAACGCTTTTGAGCAATGTGCTAAGCTTTTAACGTTTCATTCTAAAAAACAAAAAGAATTAATATTTACTGAAAGTTATTCACAATGCTGCAGGTCTTTATTGCCACATTCACACTAACCAAAATGAGAACCCTTTTGAAACATTCATATTTGGCACTTTTTATAGCCGCTTCACTCACACCTAATTTTTATGCTCATGCGGCACAATCTGCAGCTAATACCGACTCAATTGAACGTATTGAAGTAGCAGGCCAAACGATTAAATCTCAAGGGCTTTCTGTAAAAGATGCCACTATTAACGGCCCCTTCGGCGACAACCTTGCACTGCAAGACATAGCACGCTCAGTAACGCCTATTTCAAGCGAGTTAATAGAGCAACTAAATATTACTACCCTACAAGACGTACTAGCCGTAAGCCCAAACACATACTCTGCAAGTGGCTTTGGTGCACCCAGCTTACCTACTATTCGTGGCCAACTGGGTGAGCTTTTTCAAGATGGTACACGCCGCCAAGCAGGTAATAATGGCTTTGGCGTGCCGTTATCGTTCAATTCTGTAGAACAAATAGATGTAGTAAAAGGCGCACCGCCGGTTTTATTTGGCTCAAGCCAACGTAACGGTGGTTTTGTAAATTTACACTCAAAGACTGCCTCTACAGATGAAAGTAAAGGTAAAGTTAAACTCTCAGCGGGGCGATGGGATCAATACAGTGCGCAAGTAGATTACACTGCCCCCATTATAAAAGATAAAGTGGGGCTTAGAGTAAGTTACGAGCACCTCGATGAAGGCAGCTACTACGATTACTCAGGTACAAAAAGCGACAGTTTATTTGCAGCACTACGCATATTGCCCGATGATAAAAGCAGTTGGGATATTAACTTTGAGCTATACCAAGTTGAATTTACCGATAACGCCGGTATTAACCGCCCTACCCAAGCCTTAATTGATGATGGCCTTTATATTACCGGCCAAGGCGTGCAAGCCAATGGTAGTACCGTACCAGCAGCGGGTTCAATTGTATCGCCTACTGGGCAAGTAAAAATAGATCGCAGCACCGTACTTACCGACCCTGATAACCAAAACGAAGCTACAACTTATTTAATTCACAGCATTTATAAGCGCGAGCTAAGTGCTAATGCCTCACTTAAAAACATTACGTATTTTCAGCATTTACAGCGTGAAGAAATAGCCCAAAACAGCTTTGTAGAAATTATAGACGGCGCTGATACAGCGCAAAACCGTACTGAGCTTACCTACCGTTGGAATAGCGACCAACAAACAATTTTTGCTTTTGACGTACGCTACAACAAAGTACTTGGCTACAGCCAATTTACTACCGAGGCCGATTTACCAATTGATTTAACTGGCCCACTTTCAAACCGTCGCATTCCCTTAACCGATGCACAAAAAGCACGTTTAGTAGAGCTAAGCCCAGGTGTATTTGTATCGCCTGGTGGTCAATACGACTTAGATAACGATGGCAGCGGCGACTTTAACCTATCAGACACCACCGACTCACGTTCATGGCAAACCGGGATTGCTATTCAGCAAGACTCTGATTGGGGCGATAAACTTCATACAAGTGTGGGTTACCGCGTTGACTTTTACGATGTAGAAGCAAACGATCCTATTGCACCACAAGGCCAAGTTGCTGCAAGCGACAGCATTAACGAAACCCTGCATTCTGGCCAAGTTAGCTTTAATTACAAATTAAATAGTGATTACACCACCTATGGTGCAGCAAGTTATAACGAAGCCACATCAAACAGTATGGCTGGCGGTACATCGCTTGGCGGCGATAACACAATTAGCGCACAAAATTTTGCAACCGAAAACACCTTAGTTGAGTTTGGCTTAAAGTACGCCCCAACCGACAGCGACTGGTACGCTGATGGCGCGGTATTTAGCCAGCGCCGTAGTTTACGTAATCGCGACGGCAGCAATACAGGTATTCGTACTACAGGTTTTGAAAGCCAAGTATTTTACGATGCCTACCCTTATTGGCTAAGTGCGGGTTACAGCTATATTGATGCTCGTTACGACAATTCTGCAAGCAGTCAAGATTCTGCTCAAGTAATCGATGCATTTGACAATTCACGCCCAGATATTATTGCAGGTACCGGCGTTGGCGCACCAAGTTTTACCGCGTTTGCACCTTCAAACCGCCAAGTTCAGGGCATTCCTGAGCAATCGTTCAGTTTTAACGGAAATTATTCAATTAATTCGAAATGGCAAATGGGTTTTTCAGGTCTATATACAAAGAGTTACCCATTAGACTTTTTAGCAACAGTTAAAATTCGTGATCAATACACGCTAAACGTTAATACTAGCTATGCTTTTACGCCTAGGACTAAGTTGCGATTAGATGTAAACAATGTCACTAATCAAAAAAACTGGCGCCCAGTATTTGAAGGGGGTTACTTTGGCGCAACATTGGCATTTCCAGAACTGCCAATAAACGCAAAATTAACACTAACCCATAATTTTTAAGAGCGGTTGAGAGAACATGATTAAAAAACTATTTTTGGTATTGATTGCAGCAGCGGCTATAGGCTTGTTCTTTCACTTTAATTTACACCAGTTACTTACGCTTGAAGGCTTAAAAGGCTCGATGGATCAATTTAGCCAATATAAAGAGCAATCACCATTATTGGTTTTTGGTGGCTTCTTTTTATTATACGTAGTGGTAACGGCTCTCTCTTTACCGGGGGCGGCAATATTAACACTGGCTGCAGGTGCATTATTTGGCTTAGTTGAGGGCTTACTTGTTGCCTCGTTTGCCTCTACTGTAGGTGCTACACTTGCCTTTTTGGTATCACGTTACTTACTGCGCGATACAATTAAACAACGTTTTCCTGAGCGTTTAGACGCTATTGATGCAGGCGTTGAAAAAGAAGGTGGCTTTTACCTATTTACACTTAGGCTAGTGCCAGTATTTCCGTTCTTTTTAATTAACTTATTGATGGGTGTTACCGCCATTAAAGCATGGACCTTTTACTGGGTAAGCCAAATAGGCATGCTGGCGGGTACATTTGTATTTGTAAACGCAGGTACGCAACTTGCTCAAATTGAGAGCTTATCAGGCATTTTATCGCTCGATCTTATTTTATCATTCGCTTTATTAGGTGTGTTCCCTTTTATTGCTAAAGGAATCTTAAACGTGTTTAAAAAACGTCGCGTATACAAAAACTACACTAAACCTAAAAAGTTCGACCGCAACATGATTGTTATTGGCGCAGGTGCTGGCGGCTTAGTGACAAGCTACATTGCAGCAGCAATTAAAGCCAAAGTAACCCTAATTGAAGCCGGCGAAATGGGTGGCGACTGTTTAAACTACGGGTGTGTGCCAAGTAAAGCCGTTATTAAAAGCGCTAAAATTGCTGAGCAAATTCGCCACGGTGAACACTACGGCTTAGAAAACGCGACACCGCAGTTTTCGTTTAAAAAAGTAATGACACGTGTACATAAAGTAATTGCCGACATCGCACCGCACGATAGCGTTGAACGTTACACAAACCTTGGGGTAGATGTAGTTAAAGGCTACGGTAAATTATCAGACCCGTGGACTGTAGAAATTAAGCTTAACGACGGTGGCACGCAAACATTAACCGCCCGTACTATTGTTATTGCCACTGGTGCACGCCCATTTGTACCGCCACTTCCTGGTATTGAAGAAACAGGCTATGTAACAAGCGATACATTATGGACTAAATTTGCTGAGCTTGAAGAAGCCCCTAAAAAGCTTGTTGTACTTGGCGGTGGTCCAATTGGTAGTGAACTTGCACAAAGCTTTGCACGCTTAGGCTCAAATGTTACGCAAATTGAAATGGCTGAGCGTATTATGATCAAAGAAGACCTAGAAGTGTCTACCTTTGCTCACGAAGCGCTTACTGAGAGCGGCGTAAACATTTTAACCTCGCATCAGGCACTGCGCTGTGAAGCGCGCGACGGTAAAAAGTTCATTGTGGTAAAGCATAATGATACCGAATTCGATATTGAATACGATGAGCTACTATGTGCTGTGGGCCGAAGCGCGCGCCTTAAAGGTTACGGCCTTGAAGAACTCGGTATAGAAACTAACCGCACTGTAGTCACTAACGAATACCTTGAAACGCTTTACCCTAACATTTTTGCCGCTGGCGATATTGTAGGTCCGTATCAGTTTACGCACGTAGCCGCTCATCAGGGTTGGTACGCAGCAGTAAATGGCTTATTTGGTAATCTTAAAAAGTTTAAAGTAGATTACCGTGTAATCCCATGGACCACATTTATTGACCCTGAAGTAGCACGTGTTGGCTTAAACGAGCAAGACGCTATTGATAAAGGCATTGACTATGAAATCACTCGCTTTGAATTTGAAGAGCTAGACCGCGCCATTACCGACAGCGCCACAAAAGGCTTTATTAAAGTAATTACACCAAAAGGCAAAGACAAAATACTCGGTGTTACTGTGGTATCTGAGCACGCTGGCGATTTAATTGCTGAGTTTGTACTGGCAATGAAACACGGGTTAGGCCTTAACAAAATACTGGGCACTATTCACAGCTACCCTACGTGGGCTGAAGGTAATAAGTACGCGGCGGGTGAGTGGAAACGCGCTCACGCACCTGAAAAAGTACTTAACATGCTTGAAAAATACCACACATGGCGCAGAGGCTAATATGTTTAAAACACCTTTAAAAGAGCTACTGTTAGGGTCTGCTTTACTTGCAACATCGTTTGCAACGTCATTTTCGGCCCAAGCTCAAAATATGCACGAGGGCTGGAACGCATTATTAAACAACCATGTTGTAGCTATTAATCATGGCCACAGCACAGAGGTTGATTACGCAGCAATAAAAGCTAAGCACAGCGAGCTTAAAAGCTATTTAGATTCGCTATCGGCTGTTACGCAAAATGAGTTTGATACATGGGAAAAACCAAAGCAGCTGGCGTTTTTAATCAACGCATATAACGCCTTTACTGTTGAGCTTATATTAACAAAATACCCAAACCTTAAATCAATTAAAGATTTAGGCAGCTTTTTTAGCTCACCATGGAGCAAAGAGTTTGTGCCATTACTTGGTAAAACGCGCAGCCTTGATGATATTGAGCATGGTTTAATACGTGGCAGTGGTAAATACAACGACCCACGTATTCACTTTGCTGTAAATTGCGCAAGTATTGGCTGCCCAGCCCTACGTGAAGAAGCCTACACTGCCACTGATTTAGAAAGCCAATTGCAAGCGCAAACGGTGCGTTTTTTATCAGATACAACCCGCAATATAGCGCAAGATAACACGCTAAGTGTATCTTCAATATTTAAGTGGTACGGCGAGGATTTTGAACAAGGCTTTAAAGGTGCAAATACGCTGCAGCAGTTTTTTATGCAATACCCTAAAGCACTAAAACTGATACCCGCTCAGCAAAAGGCGCTTAAAAATAACAACATGCAAGTTAAATTTTTAGACTACAACTGGGATTTAAATGCTCGCCAATAAATGTTGGCAAACATTATCGCGATACAGCTTTTACTGTGTCGCGTTTTGCATTTGCCTTGTTATTAGCTTTAAAAGCCTAGCAAGTTCACAACTACAAAGCCGTTGGCAACAAATAGAAAGCTTAGGTAAAAACCAAAGCGTATATTTTTATGCGTGGGGCGGCGATGCGCAAATAAATGCATATATTAAATGGGCTGCGCAGCAAGTAAAAGCCAAATACAACATTAACTTAGTACATGTAAAACTCAGTGATACCAGCGAAGCCGTTAGCCGGGTACTTGCCGAAAAATCAGCAAACAATAACGATAAAGGCAGCGTAGATTTAATTTGGATAAACGGTGCTAACTTTGCCACCATGAGCGAGCACTCGTTATTACTTAAACAATGGGCTAATAAGCTGCCTAATTTTAGCTACACCGACCCTAGCAATAATCCCGCTGTTAATTTTGATTTTGGAATACCCACCAACGGGATGGAAGCACCTTGGGGCCAAGCATCACTCACTTTTTACTACGACAGTTTAGCAATCGACGGCACTGCAAATAACACACTACCAACAACCCTAAACCAATTACTTAGCTGGAGCGCACAAAATCCAGGGCGCTTTAGCTACCCAAAGCCGCCTGACTTTTTAGGCATGAGCTTTTTAAAATACGCGCTTGTTATGCTACATCAACAAAGTGATGAAACACTTAAAGCACAGTTAAATCAGCCAGCTACTGCACAAAACACAGCCCAAGTATTAAACCCATTATGGGACTTTTTAAATAAACTGCACCCAACACTTTGGCGCGGCGGTAAACACTTTATGCAAAGTGGTGCACAAATGCGCCGTTTAGTAGGCGACACCGAGCTAAGCATAGCGTTTACGTTTTCAGCACCCGAAGTGCCCGCTGCCGTTAAACGTTATGATTTACCAAAAAGTATTCGCAGTTATGCAATGCAAGATGGCAGTTTAAGTAACACCCACTTTGTAGCCATACCTTATAATGCAAGCCACCAGCAAAGTGCGCAGTTAGTGGCTAATTTTTTATTAAGCCCAGAAGCGCAAGCTCAAAAACAAAAAGCGCATATATGGGGCGATAAAAGCGTACTTATTCAATCAACGCTAGCACCACAGCAACAAGCTTTATTTAAAACAACGCAACCGCATCCAAGCGCCCTGCCTTTAAATAGTATTAAACGCACGCTAAGTGAGCCACACCCAAGCTGGGTAAATGCTATTTTGCAAGGTTGGCAAGCGCGTTTTGGAGTAAGCCAATGAGTGTTGTTTCAAATAAGTTAGCAGCAAGCCCAACGCTTAAACCACATAAAAGCGCCGATATGTTTAGTAAATTAGTTACATTAAGCCCACGCTTTTTACTGGCATTGCTTATTTTACCTGTAATAGGCGGCTTAATTAGCGTGCTATTGCCCGCTTTTGGTTATGCGCCGGTACTTGAGCACACAACACTTGGCCTACATGGCTTTACTATGCTCATGCAAACACCCGGCCTAACACACATGGTTATGCTTAGTGTTGGCAGCGGATTAATAAGTACCTTACTAGCCTTTACCATTACATTAATGATTTTAGCGGCATTTTTTAATAGTCCGTGGCTTAACCGTATTCAGCGTTTATTGAGTCCCATACTGGTAATTCCCCACGCGGCAGCGGCTATAGCGGTTGGTTTTTTAATTGCGCCTTCGGGAATGATCTCGCGCTTAGTATCGCCTTGGCTTAGTGGGTGGGAACTTGCGCCTAACGGCATGTTTCCGCATGACGCGTTTGGTATTAGTATAATTTTAGGCTTAACCCTTAAAGAGCTGCCTTTTTTACTGTTAATGGCGCTAGGTGTGCTTGCCCAACCTGAGCTTGGCAAAAAACTGCGCCAACAACATAAAGTAGCGCTTAATTTAGGCTACTGCCCTATGACGGCTTTTTTTAAAGTAGTATTACCAAGCCTTTACCCATTATTGCGTCTACCTATTCTCGCAGTATTGGCTTATGCCAGCGCAAGTGTAGAAATGCCACTTATTCTGGGGCCAAATACACCACCCACCTTGGCTGTCGCTATTATGCACTGGTTTAACGATGTAGATTTAAACCTGCGTATTAAAGCCTCAGCGGGGGCACTATTACAGCTTGTCCTTACTGGTGGTTTACTAGCTCTTTGGCTTGGCGGCGAAAAAGCGATAAAAGCATTATTTAGTGATTTACTCACCAATGGCGAGCGAGAATATGGCGGCGTTTATTGGCAAAAAATAACAACCGTATTAACAGTATTTGTAATTGGCTTTATTTTGCTCTCGTTAATTGGCTTAATTATGTGGTCGGTTGCGGGATTTTGGCGTTTTCCGGCGGCACTGCCCGATCAGCTCACGCTACTTCACTTTAAAAGTGCGCTAATGCAAATGCAAAGCCCGCTTTTTAATACCCTTGCTATAGGGCTAGTTACTACGTTATTTGCCATTATTATTACGCTTTTGTGCTTAGAGTCAGAGCAGTTAAGTGCCAAACCCATGTCGCGCTTTACCAGCTTAATTATTTATTTACCGCTGCTTGTACCAAGTATTGCGTTTTTATTTGGGCTAGTGTGGCTACAACAACTAGTAAATAACCAGGCCGCGTTTTTTAATGTGGTATTTACCCATTTATTGTTTGTACTCCCGTATGTGTTTTTATCGCTTGCGAGCAGTTATAGGCGCTTAGACCCTCGCTTTGCTCATGTAGCAGCAAGCCTTGGCGCAACGCCCTGCAAAGTATTTTTACAAGTGAAATTACCCCAGTTATTTGCTCCTATTTTAATTGCGGCGGCACTTGGTTTAGCCATTAGCTTTGGCCAATATTTACCTACACTTTTAGCCGGTGGCGGGCGCATAGCAACCATAACAACCGAAGCGGTTACCCTTGCTAATGGCGCTAGTAGGCGCACCAGTGCGGTGTATGCCATTATGCAAATGGCATTGCCACTCATTGGCTTTATACTGGCGTGGGTTTTACCTAAGTACTTTTTTAAAAGCGCACATCGCTAACCCATAAATTAAAAGGTTTTTAATGCAGTCATCTTTAGAGATTAAAAATTGTGAGCTTTATCGTCAACACGAGCTATTACTAAGCTTAAACGAGCAGGTAAAAGGCGGCGAAATACTTACTATTATGGGGCCATCAGGCAGTGGTAAATCAAGTTTATTAAATTGGCTTACCGGCACATTACCTAGCGGCTTTAGCGCAAATGGCGAAGTGTGGCTTAACGGCGAAAATATTAATAACTTGCCCGCACATTTACGCCACATAGGCGTGCTTTATCAAGATGCGTTATTATTTTCGCATTTATCGGTAAGCGGTAACATTGCCTTTGCTATGCCTAAAGGCAATAAAAAACAGCGCCTTGAAAAAATAGAGCACGCCCTTAAACAAGTTGGATTAAAAGGCATGGCTAATCGCCACCCCGACAACCTCTCTGGTGGGCAACAAGCCCGTGTTGCTTTATTGCGTATGCTATTGAGCGAGCCAAAAGCTATTTTGCTTGATGAGCCCTTTAGCAAGCTCGACACCCAATTAAGAGTAGATACGCGCGAGCTGGTATTTAGCCAAATACGCGAGCATAAATTGCCCGCTATTATGGTAACTCACGATCATAGCGATGCAGAGGCTGCAAACGGCAAACTGATCACCTTAAATTTAGCCAAATAAACGCACAAAAAGCACAAGGCACCAAGCATGTTAGACAAATACATCACCCCAGTAATAAAGCCACTGTTAACCCCTGTTGTAGCGTTAATGCACAAACGCGGTATAACGCCCGACCAACTTACTGTGGCAGGCTTTTTAATAGGCCTATTAGCTGTGCCATTAATTGCGTATGAAATGTGGTACGCAGCGTTAACGGCTATTGCTTTAAATCGTATTTTAGATGGGCTAGATGGTGCATTAGCACGCCATGCAAATTTAAGTTCAAGCGCTGGCGGCTTTTTAGATATTACCCTCGACTTTTTATTTTATGCGGCAATTCCGCTTGGCTTTATTTTGGCAAACCCCGAGCAAAACGCCATTGCAGGTAGCATATTACTGGCCACCTTTATAGGCACAGGCTCAAGCTTTTTAGCCTTTGCCATAGCCGCCGAAAAATTTAAGCTCGAAAACCCCCAGTTTAAATACAAAAGCTTTTACTATTTAAATGGTTTAACCGAAGGCACAGAAACCATCGCGCTGTTTATTGCCTTTTGTATTTGGCCGCAGCACTTTGCCCTAATGGCGAGTATTTTTGCCACTGCGTGCGCTATTACTATTTTTACACGTATACATGGTGGGTATAACACGCTTAAACGCCAAGAAGCTGATGAGGTTAAACAAACCAATGAGTAATGAAATTTGGTGGCGATTAGGGTTCTTCTTTAGCATCTTGGTTATTATGATGCTACTAGAATCGCGTATGCCCGCCCGTAAATCGCCGATAAAAAGTACCACCCGATGGTTGGCCAATTTTGGACTGGTGTTTGCAGCCTCTGTAATTGCTCGCTTAAGTGTGCCAATAGGCTTAACTGCCGTAGCGCTTTATAACCAAGAGCACGGTATCGGTTTATTTAATCAAATAGCCACACCAAGTGGTGTTGCTATTATTTTAAGCATATTACTGCTAGATATAGTTATTTATTGGCAGCACCGGCTTTTTCATCAAGTGCCTATTTTGTGGCGTTTGCACCGTGTGCACCACGCCGATGCCCATGTAGATACCAGCACAGGTTTGCGTTTTCACCCTATCGAAATTGTGCTCAGTATTGCTATAAAATTGATTGTTGTTACCGCTTTAGGAGTACCTGCTATTGCAGTATTAATATTTGAAATAGCACTTAATGGATTAGCGCTGTTTAACCACGCCAATATACGTTTACCCAATGCCATAGAAAAACCACTTCGGCTCATATTAATGACCCAAATACTGCACCGTATTCATCATAGCCAGCGCGTGAGCGAAACCAATTCAAACTATGGATTTAGCGTTATTTGGTGGGATAAACTGTTTGGTAGTTACAAAAATGAAGCGCAAAAAGCCGATAACGACATAGATATAGGCTTAAAAGAATACCCTAACCCGCAGCAAAACGCCTCGCTGTGGGGCTTGCTAATTATGCCGTTTAAACGTAAATAAGCTGCCATTTCAAGTGGCTACAACACTCTTAAAATAAACAATAAATTAAGAGGTAAATGCGTATTTAAATTTACACATTTACCTTATTAAACCCCGCCAAAGCCTTACTCCCTATAGTTTAACCTTTACAAGCTAAGCGCTTTAAAGGGTTTACTAACCTATTGAATGCTATACCACTTTCACTTTTTTAACTCTCGTTTTTTGTAAAAAAGCAAAATTACACGCCATATAGTTAGCCTAATACGGGTAAATCATCACAATTAGCGCTAAACGTAATTGCTACAGGTAACTTTTATATTTACCAATTAAGTAAAGTATTAATAGATGTATTAAAAATGCAACATTACAAATAATGTAAGCTGTTAAATTTATTAGCGATTTAGTTAATAACTCCAATTGGTAAACTGGTCTTACCGTAAACTAAATGTAAATAAAACACACAAATATGTTGACCATTTACGTAGTGCGCAATATTATTTGTAAGCGCTTACAAAAACACATGATGAATGTAAGCGCTTACAAAAATAAACATGGTTCTTTTTAATAAGTTTAAACACACATTCTGACAACAATCTGTGAAACCGGGGTTCAGCTATGAACATTGAAAAAACACACATTGCTCGCTTACTGGCTGCTATTTCGTTAGCGTCTTTAGCTGGCTGTGGTGGCGACTCTGCCACAACATCTAATTTTGAAAATATCGACGCTTCTGAGCCAGTTTCGGATTGGCAACTAGTATGGAGCGACGAGTTTGAAGACTCAGCCATTGATACTAATAAGTGGAACTTTGAATTAAACTGCGATGGCGGTGGTAACAACGAAAAACAGTGTTACACCGATAACGAAGAAAACGCCTTTATACAAGACGGTGTGTTAAACATTGTTGCCCTACCCGCAACAGAAGGCGCTGAAAAGCCCTACACTTCTGCGCGTTTAAATACCCGTTACAATGCTGATTTTACTTATGGCCGCTTTGAAGTGCGCGCAAAGCTCCCTTCGGGGCAAGGCAGCTGGCCTGCGTTTTGGATGCTACCAACCGATGAAGAATACGGTACATGGCCACGCTCAGGCGAAATTGATGTTTTAGAATCAGTAAACCTAAAAACCGCTGACGAAGATGGCGGTGTTGAATCAAGCATTCATGGCACATTGCATTACGGCCGCGCTTGGCCAGATAACAGCTACACAGGCCAAGAGTACAAATTTCCTGAAGATAGCAACCCAGCAGATGACTTTCATACTTACGCAGTAGAGTGGCAAGAAGGTGAAATACGCTGGTACGTTGATGGCTACCTATATGCCACACAGCGCCAATCAGAAGTATTATATAATTCCAAAGGCGAAGCCGCAGGTTTGAAACATCGCGGTTGGTTTGCAGAGTATTTTGAACAAGGTTCTGGCGAGCTAGAAACTCATTGGGATAGCGCTCCTTACGATAAAGACTTTCACTTACTGTTAAATTTAGCAGTAGGCGGCGACTGGCCTGAAAACGTAAATGAGTTAGGCGTAGATGCCAGCGCATTTGAAAACGGCCAAACATTTGCAATTGACTACGTACGTGTTTATCAATGTGCATCAAACCCAGATACCGGCAAAGGGTGTGAGACTATTCGCCCAGGCTACGATAGCCTAGACGATGCCCTGCTAGAGGGCGAAGCGCCTATTCCTAGCCCGCCATCTACAGGTATTGCTACACCGTTAACTATTTTTGGCGACAGCTTTAACCCTAACTGGCCAGCATGGGATTGTTGTGGTGGCTCTACACCTGCAATCGTAAGTGATGAAGAGCAAGGCGACGTTGTTGAATTTACAATAGGTAGCGACCCTACAGTGGTTGGCTTTATTAGCCGCGATGCATTTATTACTGACGAAAACGGCGCTGCAACGCCTTTTGATGCATCACCTATGCTAGAAGAAGGCTACGTACGCTTTAAAATGAAAGTAACCAGCGCACCAAGCGTGCCAGACACACCTTGGTTTGTAAAACTTGAAAGCACAGAAGCCTCAACCGATGCTGATATGCCGCTTACAAGTAGCGTTGAAGGCCAAGCACCTGTAGTAGGTCAGTGGCAAACCTATACGTTTTTACTTTCTGACCTTGCTGACTTAGATTTAGATATCAGCGCAATTGACGTACTTATGGTATTTCCTGAGTGGGGCACGGGCGAAGGCGCAACCTTTTTAATTGACGACGTTGAAATTACGCAAGACAACCTAGGCGCATCACCAGAGCTGACTATTTTTGAAGATGAGCAAAACCTAGCATGGCCAATGTGGGATTGTTGTGGTGGCTCAACGCCTATCGAAGTGGTAGATGATGAAGCGCACGGTGTAACCGCTGAATTTAGTATTGGTGCAGAGCCTACAGTAATGGGCTTTAACAGCCGTACTGAAGTAGGTGGTGCAGGTGAGTCATTTGATGCAAGCAGCATTTTAGATGAAGGCGTTATTCAGTTTGACTTAAAAGTAACATCTACCCCAAGCGACCCTTCAACTGCGTGGTTATTTAAAGTAGAGGCAAATGGTGCAACTTCATTTGCAGAACTTGAACTAACGCAAAGTGTTGAAGGTGTAGCGCCAGTAACTGGCGAGTGGCAAACTTATACATTTAAGTTATCAGATCTCGCTGGTGCAGGCCTTGATGTAAGTGCAATTGATGTACTTATGATTTTTCCGGCATGGGGCGCAGGTGAAGGCGCGGTTTACCGTGTAGATAACGTTAAAGTTTACAACCCTAATGCAGCGCCCGTTGCCTCTGGTGAGCTAAACGTATTTACAGATACAGTCGCCGATCAGTGGAGCATATGGGATTGCTGTGGTGGTTCAACACCTACTACAGAAACCGACGATGATCAGCACGGCGCAGTGGCTCAGTTTAGCATTGGTGCAACACCTACTGTAATGGGCTTTTTAGCCGATGAAGACGTATCGTTTGATGCATCAGCCCTGTTAGAAAATGGCGTTGTACAGTTTGATTTAAAAGTAATAACAGCACCTTCAAACGTGGATGCACAATGGTTATTTAAAATTGAATCAATTGGCGCTTCAAGCGCAGTAGAGCTGGCATTAACGCAAAGCAATGAAGGGCAAACACCTGTTACAGGCGAATGGCAAACATACACCTTCCCTATTGGGCAACTATTTGATGCGGGCTTAGATATTAGCGCTATAAACGTGCTCATGGTATTTCCTACGTGGGATATGGGCAACGGCGCACTATACCGCATAGATAACGTGATTATCGCGAATCCATAAAAACACACTACAATAGGCGCATGGCGCCTATTGCTACACAACAACATTTTATAAAGCAGAGCTATTATGAACACATTCAATTTTAAAAAGAGCCAACTTGCGGCTTCTGTGTCTCTTATCATTGCTGCAAGCACGTTAAATACGGCCATTGCTGCCGAGGCAGACACTGCAGCATCTCCTGATGTAGAAGTTATTGAAGTAAAAGGTATTCGTGGTTCACTTATTCGTTCTATGGATATGAAACGTGATTCATCGGGCGTCGTAGATGCCATTTCAGCAGAAGAAATGGGTAAATTTCCAGATACCAATTTAGCAGAATCATTACAGCGCATTACCGGTGTATCTGTGAGCCGTGCAAACGGTGAAGGTAGCCAAATTACCGTACGTGGTTTTGGCCCAGAGTTTAACTTAATTACGCTAAACGGCCGCCAAATGCCAGGCACAGGTTATACGCGTTCGTACAACCTTGAAAACATTGCCTCAGAGGGCGTAAGTGCGCTAGAAGTATTTAAAACAGCGCGCGCCGATGTACCAAGCGGTGGTTTAGGTGCAACAGTTAATATTTCTACTGCGCGCCCTTTTCAAAAGCCAGGTCAAAATTTTTCAGCTACGGTTAAAGCAAATCACGACTCATCAAACGAAGCCGGTGATGATGTAACCCCAGAGCTTTCTGCTGTTTATAGCAACACATTTGCAGATGACAGATTTGGTTTTGGTTTTTCGTTTTCGCATCAAGAACGCGACTTTCAAAAACAACGCGCCAATATTCAAGGTTGGCAAGCCAATGTTGATTTACCTGAATTAGATAGCAGTAACGTTGTTGATAACCGTACTGACCCATCAGGTAACTACTACTTCCCTAAAGACATGAACTACTCTATTGAAGATGTAGAGCGTGAACGTACTAACGGCCAAGTTACTTTTCAATTTGAACCGGTTGATGGCTTTGTAGCCACCTTAGATTACACAGCAAGTAAAGCTGTTACGGGCTCTGAAAGTATTGGTTGGGGTATTTGGAACGACTTTGGTAGCAATATTAATGGCTACGAGCTTGATGAAAACGGCACCGCTGTTTATGCCGATATTAGCGGTAACGATGCCTCGTTTACAGCCAACAAAGGCACCACAGAAGTAAAAGCACGCTCTATTGGTTTAAACCTAGAGTGGGAAATTAACGACACGTGGCACGTAGAGCTTGATTACCATGACTCTAAAAATGAAACAGATAACGGCGCCGATGACGGGCTAGGCAGTACCGGCCAAGTTATTTTAGGCTCTGATCAGCTAGCAAACAAAATTTACGATTACCGCACAGGCGAAATTCCAAGTGCTCAAGTTAACTGGTTAAACGGCACAAGCGAATTAACGCCAGGCGAAATTGACTCTAACTTTAGCCAATTTACGCACTCGCCGGGTGAATCAAACATTGAGCAATTACAATTACATACCACTTGGTACAATGAAAACTTTGATATTGGCCTAGTTAAAGTAAAATTTGGTGCATCGCGCACTGAGCAAAACACCGGTGGTTACACTGCATGGAGTGGTTTAGTGGGTGGCCCTGGTTTTAACCCATCGTACACAGAAATATTCCCAGATAGCATGTTTACTCGCCACGATACGTCGGGCCTTTTAGATCAATTTGATGGTGGCGGCAGCAACTTACAACCAGGTTACTACTACACCTACGATTTTGACGAAGCAGTGGCTCGGCAAATGGCTTACCTAACTTCTGATGTAACCGGTGGCGATGCATACGCAGCCAATGCTTACATGGATGGTATTGATAGCGAAAGCTACGTAGAAGAAATTACAAACAGCTTTTATATTCAATCAAGCTGGGAGTTTGATGTAAGCGATTACTACGTAAAAGTAAACGCAGGCCTGCGCTACGAGCAAACAGATGTAACCAGCACAGTACGCCAGCGTGTTGAAGAACAAGTAAACTGGATCAGCGCCTCAGAGTGGATAATGCAATATGCAGCCGGCGGCGATGATAACTTCTTAGAGCAGCAAGGCGATTACGACATATTATTACCGTCAATCGATGTAAGTGTTGATTTAACCGAAGACGTTGTAGCCCGTGTTTCATGGGGTAAAACTATGTCGCGTGCACCACTGGGTGATTTAGCCGGTGGCCGTAGCTTAACAGGCAGCCCAAAACCTGGCTCGCGCACGGGTAGCCAAGGTAATACAAATTTATTGCCGTTTGAATCAACCAATCTCGACTTATCATTAGAGTATTACTACGCAGAAGGCAGCTACGCCTCTGTTGGTTACTTTAAAAAAGACGTAGATAACTTTATTCAAACCACCATTACGCAAACCACGATTGAAGGCCTATACGACATTTTAAACGGCCCGCGTTACTTACAAGCAGTTAGCGATATTGAATCGCGCGGCGAGCAAGCAACCACCGATGCTATTTTTGCGCAAATGATTAGCAATGGTTATGGCAATGCGAATGGCGTCATTGAGCCAAATAGCGATGACCCACTTATGGTATGGAACATAAGCCAACCACAAAACACCGACAGCAAATCGGTAGATGGTTTTGAAGTGGCTGTTCAGCACTTAATTGGCGAAACTGGTTTTGGTGTAGGTGTTAACGCCACGTTTGTAGATGGCGATGTAGAATTTGATAGCGAAAGCCTAGACCAACAAGCGCCGCTTACAGGTTTAAGTGACTCTGCTAACTTTCAAGGCTTTTACGAAAAAGACGGCCTATCGGTTAAAATTACTTACGCATGGCGCGACTCGTACTTAATTGGTGTAGGCCAGGCACAAGGCTCAGCCGATGCACCACCGCAATATGCTAAAGCCTACGGCCAATGGGATATGAGCGTTAACTACGATGTAAACGAAAACGTAACCGTATTTTTTGATGGCATAAACTTAAATAATGCCACCGAAGAAGGCTACGGCCGTTACGAAGAGCAGTTTTTATTTGCTAATCAGTACGGCCCACGCTACTCAATTGGTGCCCGTTACACGTTTTAAACTATTCCCTAGTTAGAATAGTTAAGCCGCTTGTTTCAACAAGCGGCTTTTTTTGTTTTTAAATAAATCGTTCATTCTTAATAATAAATAACACTTATTTGATCTAACTAAATATTATATTCATGCTGATGTGTAATACTGGTATTAACGTTTATGGTTAGGCCTAACTTGCCTTACTCATTTATAAATCAATTTAAAAGTAGCCTGGTGACAACATGATCAAAAATAAGCACAGCAACCTTTTTAAACTCGTTGCACTTACTCTTACAAGTGCATTTGCAAGTACCCAGCTTAACGCTGAGTCACAGCACGACGAACAACATAAAGGGCCTCCTAAACTTTCTGCAAAAGATGCCGCTTTAAGTAAAATAATACAAGGTCGCCTTGGTGATACCAGTACGCTAATGGGGACTATTGCTATTCCAGCATCGGTTGATACTTGTGGTGATGATCCGGGTGTTACACGTTTGCTATGTTTGATTGACCTGCTCAAATCGGGTGTTAGTGATGAAAACTTAGCGCATATGCAATTAGATTATTCATTAGAACAAGCAAAAAACTGGAGTAACTTACCGGCTGGCGCTTTTCCTGCAAGGCCGGGTGTGTTTCTAGGCGAGCTTAAGGTAGAGCAGCGCGGCGTTGTTAAAGCTATTTTAATGGAAGCCGCAGGTCTTAAAGATAACGAAGGCTTTGACGAAATGATACAAACACTAAATGCTGATGACTACATTGGTACAATTAGTGACGACTATAAAGCGGGTTACTCATCGTTTAATTCTAAACTTGCTTTTTTAGGCACGCCTGCAAAAACAGGTACTTGGCAGCTTTATTATGGCGGCCATCATTTTGCGTTTTCAAACACCTATAGTGATGGCAAATTAATTGGTGCAACTCCGTCTTTTAGAGGGATAGAGCCATTTCATCCATTTGATATGAATGGTAAAACAAACGCCCCTTTACTCCAAGAAAGAGATACCTTTGCAGCGTTTCTTAAAAGCTTAACCCCTGCACAGCAAAAAGCAGCCACGCTTGATGGCACATACAGAGATATAATTGCAGGCCCACAAGCTGACGACGCCATACCAACCGAACAAGAAGGCTTAAGTGTAAGTAAGCTTAACAACACACAAAAAGCATTACTAATGAAAGCAATAGCCACCTATGTGGAAGATATTAATGCCACAGATGCCAAAAAGTACATGAATAAGTACGCCTCAGAGATGGCCGATACCGTTATTGGTTTTTCAGGCACAACCGCATTAAATAGCGAAGATGATTACGTAAGAGTAGACGGCCCTTCTATTTGGATTGAATTTTCATTGCAATCAAATAAATCAACTAACGAAGAAGGGAATCACCCACACTCTGTATGGCGAGACAAAACCGATGACTACGGCGGCCAAACACAATGATTAAAAACCCTATAATGCGAGTCTTTGCACTCGCCTTATGTGTTTTACTAAGCACTAAATTTGCTAATGCACATGCGCTGCCAGGCAGTGAGCTAACATTAACTGAGCAGCCAAATAATACGCTGAGTTTAAAGTTAAGCTTTGCCCTTGAAGATTTAATTATAGCCGCGCCGTCACTCTCTTCTCTTGATGGCGCACAAATAGATCAGCCTTTACACGCCAAAGTACTTAATAAACTAAACAATTATTTACACAGCCATATGGCATTGCTAAACGATGCTCAAGCTTTGCCAATTACGCTTAACCATGCTGAGGTTAATTTAGTGCATAACTCTCACGTTGGGTTTTATCGCTCCGTGCTTATTGAACTTTCAGCACCACTTAATAACCAGAGTGAACTATTCCCCATGAGCTTGCATTACGATGTAATTATGCATGAAGTACGTAATCATAGAGCAATTGTTTACTGGCAAAAAAGCGATAGTTCTTTAGTAAAGCTAGCCAGTTTTAGTTACAAAAAACCACAAGGTGAGCCCGTCTTTTATGAATTAGAGAAGCAGTAAACACAAAGCCTTTAGCTAGTTAATCATTAAAATTTAACTGTTTTTTGAGGCTAATATTAAAGCGCATTTTTGTTAATTTTGATTAGCCTGATATGCAGCAGGCTTATTAAATTCAGTACTCTGTAAAATTTGTACTTCGTTTCAGAGTTCATATTTAAGATAGGTGTTTGTTATATTTCTTTATAGACGTAATAACGAAATAGCAAAGCTTGAAATAATGCCGCGAAACCAAGTAATAATGAACCTTCATATAATAAAGACGGAAGAACAAATGCCATAGGTAAAGCTGCATAATATAAATAAGAGCGATTCGTGTATTTGCTTATAAAATAATGAAGTGGAAATCCAATTACTAACCACCCAACAATAGAGATAAGTAAATAAACACTCATATATAGTAAAAATGTAACAACCAAACCTAATAGGCCGTTTACTGATAATGGTACTAAACCTGCGAATATAGCCCAAACAGCAATACCTATTCCCACAAATAAGAGGCTTTTGAGTATTGCTTCATCCAAGCTACCAAGACTCAACTTTTATCCTTAACAAAATTTAGTATGGGTGTCTTTTTAATTCTCACTAAAAATTTTTCAATTAATCCCGGGGATTTCTTAACTTCATAATCAGTTGATCATAGTTTTTACTTTTCGGCACAATACTTAATTCACCGTCGGCCTCGAAAACCACCGCCATAACTGTGCTTAAATCACCAAAACCGGCTTTTCGAACACTCGCTTCCACTTCGGTGCTGGTGAGACGAGTGTCTTTCATAGCAGCCTCTATATATTCACCGTCGAAAAAAACTAATTGTGGAGAAGTTTTGACTACTTTGTCGAACGTCGAAAAATGGGCGCTGATCCAAGTGAGTAAATATTGTAAAAAGAGGAGTAGGCTTACCGCGACTAAAACCTCAACTATAACCACGTCTTTCAATAAGATAGCAGAACCCAAGATGGAGCCTGCCGCTACGGTGATTATCCAGTCAAAGTTATTCATTTTAGCAAATGAGCGTTTACCCAATAAATGCGTCGCTAGGATTAAAAAGGGATAAATAATCAAGGTTGTGGTGACAATGCGCGCTATTTCACTCCACGATTCAAAAAACATATTTCCCTCTACTTAAGGTGCTGAATATACTAATAATCATATAAACTAAACAGCCACCTGAATCACACAAACTAGGCAGTCACCTTAATAAAACAAACAACACTGTGCAACTAAATCTGCCATACAGATTCAGGATTTATCTTCTATTAATGGGTCTCTTTACGGATGGTTTTTAATTTATGTCAGGGCATCAAATTATAATGGGACCTAACAAGTTATGATGGGACCCACTTTATTTAGCCTATTAGAATCTAGGCTTTGTAAAGAGCAAAGTTCAAGATGGGTGTCTAGTTTAATACGGTGTCTAGTTTAATTCTTGGTGTGCACTGCGAAATAACCAACACAAATTAAGCAGCCACTTCAAATTAATAGCTAAGCTTTACTAGTCGTCCACCTAAGGGCATGTTGCTATAAATAGATTAACCACTTACCTTTATACGCTTGCCTGTAGAGTATATTATATCTTTGCTTGGACATGAATATTTTGGTGTTATGGTTGAACAAGGTTGATTTGGTTTATCAAAACAGAAATCAAACCGAGTTTGCGTTTTAACTGGATGAGTAATGATATTTTTTGGTAATTCTGACCACTTCCAGTTTTTAATTACATCTTCAGCCGCTTTAGAAAAGTGCTTATTTGTCGAAGCTATAACAGTTATGTCTTTTACTTCATTTTGTGGTGTGATTACATACTCAATGGTGGCGCAACCTTCAATAGACTTCATTACAGCCTGTTTGGGATACCTAGCTGGAAACCGATTTAATTGACTCCATTTTGAAGATTGTATTTCGTTGTGAGTAATTGATAAGTGCGAATACTCTTTATCTACTTCCGTTGATGCACATCCACCAATAATAAGAGTAGTGATTAGAATGCCAATATTCTTTTTCATAACCGAAACTTCCTTTTATTTATAACGCCCTGATAATGGGCAAAATAGAGTTGGCTAAAATTAAGCGACGAAGGAGCAAAAGCCAACTGTATTTTGTTCCTGTTAAACAGTCTGTTAGGTATTCTTAAATACACAACAACTGTTTAATTTCTTTTACTTTGTATGGCGGTTTTTTTGTATGTGCAACCCTGTGGCAAGTCGGGCATAGAGATATTAGATCTTCAATTGAGGTTACAGTTTCACCTGTAATGGAGAGTGGTGATAAGTGGTGAACCTCTATAACCCATTTACCATTAACTTGCTTATGAAAGCCGCAAACCTGACAGGTATTTTGATCTAGCTCTTTTCTTTGTTGAGATAGCGCTACATTACGTTTTTTTGAAAGTATAACTCTATCTTCACCATAACCCTCAACTGCTTCCGTACTTTCAATACTAAATGATTCGAATTTAGTAAATTCAACTTTTGTTTCTAATAGATTCAAAGATGTGACTTCCCAACCAGCTTCAATCCACAAATGGGCCCATATGTGAGAGTCACTTGTTCTGGAGTTAGCCCACCATGCAGAGTGTTCATAAGCACTTTTAGGTAAGTGATTATTTAAAATATTTTCTATTTCCGAAAACCTTAGAGCAATATAATCAACATTTTGCTCAGATAGAAAATTAGCCAACGGTAAATATTTACTCATACCTTTCTTGTTCACCTAGACATAATGACTCCCACACGGTGTTAGCCTCCGCTTCTCGTGGGTTAGCTTAATTCAAAGCCAGAGCCATAATTAGATTGTCAATTAACTAAACAGCAGAGGCTAACATGAATAAACATAGCATACTTTTTATCGGCCTTGATACACATAAAGAATTCAATGAAGTCACCTATATTGAAGAACATAGAGGTGCGCAACCTGTTCATCTTGGCCGAGTTTCGTCATCCAAAGTGGCCGTTCAAAAGCTTGTTCGTCAGTTCAAATCGAAATACCCTGGTAACAAATTATGATGACACCCATTTTATTTAGCCTATTGAATCTAGGCATCAAAAAGTGCAAAGTTTAAGATGGGTGTTTTGTTAATTCTTTCTCTGAATTTTTTTAACTAAAGGCACTATCGCTAAAGCTAGCAATACGGCAAGAAAAAAGCTCACAAACGTATTACCAAACACCCATCTAAAAAAGGTTCCTGAAAGAGACAAAACAAAAGCTGACCAAAGCCATGGATTTATATTCTGCATACTATCTAGAGCACCTCATAACACCCTGCTTAGGGGCGCAAACACATGGGCTATAATTTGGATCGAAGCGACGCTGCCCATGTGTATGCATCCTAGCGAACGAAGTGAGTGTGTTGATTAGGTTGTTAGGTACGTGCATATTTAAACCACTACCCTAGGGGCTTTACCATGAAAGCCCAAGTATAATTTTTTGAGATTGTCTGGCACGAGAGGCCAGCCACGCTCAATACCTTCTTTTGTACCTTTCCAGAATAAGTGCTCTGTATAATATATATCTATGTATTCGAATTCTACTTTGGTTGCAGTATCCAGTTTTTCGCTCATGTACTGCAACTGTTCTAATGCTTCTTCTAAATTACCTTTGGTTAAACAAAATGGTTGTCAAATTTGCGAACTCTTCCATTAGGAATGTGGGTGCCCATTTTTCATGTTTTTCCATGAGAGGCACAACGTCAGGAAATTTAGTGCGGATTTCTTTTAAGAACTGTCTTATCTCTGATTTGGCCATTAATTTCTCAGAAGCACCTAACTTTAAACTAAGGGGTATAAGCATGGCGCTATAATGCCGAAGGCGCGCCGTGTTTGTGCCCCCTAGAGTGCTTTGTTAGCTGCCATGCTGCATAACCAAACCACCCCATTGTTGGGACTGCCCATAACCTTTGTACTAAGCCATTATAGGATTGCGGGATAAAACCAGCATATATTAACCAAAACATCAGTACATGGATTAAAGCCAGTAAGACACAATATATTTCGAACTTTGAAGAATTAATTATGTTCTTAAACTCAAGTGCTGCACAAACTGGAATTAGGATCATGAATATTGATAAGTTATACAGAAGATGAAGAGGTGACTCTAATGTCCAAATACCTGCACTAATCATGCTACAGCCGAGTAAAAATGTAGTAAGTGTTGCTACAGAGAATTTGTAAGGGCTCATTTTAAATAAGCCAAAAGCAAAAGTGCACATTGAAACACCGATAATTACGTCCATCGCTCTATGGGTGTAAGCAAATATAGGTGATTCTAATGCTACGTGGCTAATACTCTTCGCTAAGACATTGAATTCAGGGATAATAAACCCGATACCAATGTTGACGATAGATGCTATCCAAATAATATGAGCTTGTCTTATTGTCAATTTATTTCCTTATTTCTACTGGATGTGGCAGCTAACGCCCCAATATGCCGACGAAACGAGCGCAGCGAGTTGAGGTCGGAATAATTGGTTTGTTATGTGTAATGCCATGTTTAACCATTTTTTAAGAGGGCAACTATTGAAAGTAGCAAACTAGCGAAAGAAATTACTAACGCACCAAGAGCCAAAAAAGTGTTTCTGGAAGATATTTTATTTGCCTCCTCCTTCAGAGCTAAATCCTTTTTCTTTCTCTCTAAGTCAGCTTGGGCTTTGCGACCTTCGTTTTTTCGCTTGGCAATGATTAATCCATGTTTTGCGTCCATCCTAATCCTTCAAATTCAAATTCAAATTACACATAACTTTTAAATAAGGGGCGCAGACGCGTGGGCTATAATGCGAAGCAGCCCACGTGTATGCGTCCCAGTGACCGAAGGGAACGACTTAATTTGTTTGTTAGAAGTCATACCCTAAAACTTCCAGTGATGCTTTTGCTTTTTGAACAGCAGCAATGATTTTTTCCCTTTTCGCCCAACTCTTAAGTTTTGAAGGGAATCTACTAAGCCAATGATTATTTGGTCCATAGCCATTACCTCTTAAGCTAGAGAGGTAGTTCGTAGTGGGTAGGTTTCTCTGTTCCATTACACTTAGAAAATGCGCTATTTCCAAAGATGAAGCAAATTCAATTTCAAACCCCAGAACGGTGACTGTTAAAAAAGGATAGCCTTCCAAAACGTGTTTCTTGGGAAAAGGTGGATCAAACTCGTCGCATTGAGAATACCCTTTTACATCCTCGCCAATACCTTTGTGTACCCAATAGCTAATAGGTGTTTTTCTTCGGTTTTTTAAATGAACAAATTTCCAAGTACTCATCTTGACTTCTAACTTCCCGCATAACGGGCAAATACACGTAGGCTATAATACCGAGCAAAGCGAGGGGAGCCTACGTGTATTTGTCCCCCGCGAGCGTAGCGAGTGTTTATGCGCTTGTTAGGTGCACTCTACACTACTGCACCTAGTTAAATACTCCGGATCAAACTGTGGCTCATGCTGAACACCGTATCCAATTAACCAAGTAGGAAACGCCAAAACAGTGTTAGTTGGTAGCTCAATTTCGTTGTCGGTTTCAATTAAAACGGCTCGTATAGCCCAATAATATCCGTTACTCCCCCAAGGAAACTGAACTAGTTTAGTTATTCTTATAGTTGTTCCTTTAGGAAGAGGAGAAACAATGGAACGTTGTCTTTCAAACGCTAGTTTTTCAAATAGTTTTTCATCCCACCACAATTTATTTGAGAGATATGTATCGTAGTCTTGTGGTGTGTTAAAGTATTCATTACCCGAATCGAAAGCTTGAATACCTATACACCACTCAGTAGATTGAATTGTGGCATCGATATCCGCACAACGAGCCTCATACAAATAACCATCTTTTGCAGTTAGATAATATGAACCGACTATATTTTTTGCTATCGGCATATCTGATTTATCAACGATACCCGTGCAAGCTGGCAGAGATAAAACTAATAAAAATGGCAAAAACTTCAAATATACCTCCTGTGCACCTAACAACTTTGTCTACGACATTTGTCGTTTTATAAACCGACAAATGTCCCTATATTACAATGCATTTATCTTAGCCAGCAAATAACTACCTGTAAACAATTAGTTAACTACAAAGAAATCTCCGTTAATGTTGTAACACACCAAAATGGGGGAGATCAGTAATATCCGACAATGCATAAATCACTGCACATTTTTAGAGCAACTTTTATAAAAAATTAATATTGTAAAATCGTTTTTTGACGCAGGTAATGGGCTATTTAACGCGCTTAGGTTTTAACGTTTTGAATGCGGCTGGTATTGTACTTATATATTACAACACGCTTAAAATAGTGTTGTGAGCACTGTGAATAAAAAAGCGCTGCAAATATGCAGCGCCCTCATCACTTAATGGTTGTTGTGTTTAAGTTTGAATTGCTTTATTAGAAAAAGCCGAGTGGATCTTCGCTATAGCTCACTAATAAATTTTTAGTTTGTTGGTAGTGATCGAGTGCGAGTTTGTGTGTTTCGCGCCCTATACCTGATTTTTTATACCCACCAAATGCAGCATGTGCTGGGTACATGTGGTAACAGTTGGTCCACACCCGGCCAGCTTCAATTTTGCGCCCCATGGTATAAGCACGGTTCATGTTTCGGCTCCACACCCCTGCGCCTAAGCCAAATTCTGAGCTATTGGCAAGTTCGAGTGCTTCAGCTTCATCTTTAAAGGTCGACATTGAAATAACAGGGCCAAAAATCTCTTCTTGGAATACACGCATGTCGTTTGTACCTTTAAGCAGTGTAGGTTGTATGTAATAACCACCGTTTAAATCGTCATTTAGCTGCTCTACGTTTCCTCCGGTGAGTACTTCAGCGCCTTCTTTTTTGCCTATGTCTATGTAACTAAGTATTTTATCAAACTGTGCTTTTGAAGCTTGAGCGCCCACCATGGTTTCGCTATCGAGTGGATTGCCACGTTTAATTTGTTGGGTACGTTCGAGTATGCGCTCAATAAATTGCTCGTATATATCTTCTTGAATAAACAATCTTGATGGACAGGTACATACTTCGCCCTGGTTAAAGTAAGCAAGTACAGCGCCTTCTATAGCTTTTGATAAAAACGCGTCGTCTTTTTCCATTACATCATTAAAAAATATATTGGGCGATTTACCGCCAAGTTCTACCGTTGAGGGAATAATGTTTTCAGCAGCACATTTTAAAATATGAGAGCCGACAGGTGTAGAGCCTGTAAATGCAATTTTAGCAATGCGTTTACTTGTGGCCAGTGCTTCGCCTGCTTCTTTACCAAACCCATTTACAATATTGAGCACGCCTGCAGGCAGTAAGTCACCAATAATTTCCATTAAAACTAAAATAGATGCTGGAGTTTGTTCGGCTGGTTTTAGTACCACACAGTTACCTGCAGCAAGTGCGGGTGCAAGTTTCCATGCGGCCATTAAAATAGGGAAGTTCCACGGGATAATTTGCCCAACCACACCTAACGGTTCGTGAAAATGATATGCCACCGTGGTTTCGTCAATTTCACCAATACTGCCATCTTGCGAGCGCAGGCACCCCGCAAAGTAGCGAAAATGATCTGCCGCGAGCGGAATATCAGCCGCGAGTGTTTCACGAATTGCTTTACCGTTATCCCATGTTTCGGCAACAGCTAGTAGCTCTAGGTTTTGCTCAATTCGGTCGGCTATTTTTAGCAGTATATTACTGCGCTCGGTCACCGAGGTTGTGCCCCACTGCTCTCGCACTGCATGCGCTTTGTCGAGTGCTAGGTTTATATCATCTTTGTCGGAGCGAGGTATTTGGCAAAATACCTTACCATTTACTGGGCTTATATTATCAAAGTATTGGCCGTTTACAGGCTTTACCCACTCCCCGCCAATGTAATTACCGTATTGTTTTTTAAAGTTTACGAGTGCGCCATCGCTGCCTGGATTTGCATATATCATGTGTGTGCTCTCTTTATTGTTGTTAGCTAAAGGTCGAACATTTATATAAAACAAAATGCTTTATATTTAATCAGTGTTGTTTGACATTAGCCTAACAAGCCCCTAAAAACTTGATTAGCTGTCCACAAAAGTTGTCTGTGAGTCCACACTAATAAAAGCCAAAAGGATTGATATGCACACATCTCAGTTAAACAAAAAACGCCAACAACTTGATGTTTTAATAGAAAATAAAGTGACATTTGCAGCAGATAACAGCGAGTTGAGCATTTACGACACGTACCAACGCGCACAAAAGGTGGCACTGCATTCAAAGGAGTTACTGTTTTGTGCCATGCTCAGCGGTAAAAAAGTAATGCACGTAGAAAGTAGCCAATACCATAAAGCATTTTTACCCCACGAGTCGTTTGTATTAGCGCCAGAGCAAGGTGTATTAATTGATTTTCCACAGGCATCAATGCACGCCCCAACCACATGTTTAGCAATTGAAATAAGCAAAGATAAAATAAACGCTGTGGCAAATGCGCTTAACATGCAGCAAAGCTTTGCACACGATGGCGGCTTATTCGAGTATGTTCCGCAATTGGTGCATAGCCAACATAATAGCCAAATACAGCAATTATTAGAGCGCATGGTGCATTTATTTAGCGAACAAGGCGCACAGCGACATTACTTAATTGACTTATCGTTAAACGAATTGATCACCCGGTTGTTACAACAACAAAGTCGCGACTTATTACTCGCTAATAGCGATAAACCACGCCTTAAAACAAAAATAAGCGATGCACTGCTTTATATTGAAGAGCACTTAAACGAAACGCTCGACATAAATACCTTGTGCAAAATAGCCTGCATGAGCCGCAGTAAGTTTTATCAGCAGTTTAAATTGGCATTTGGCACTACCCCAGCCCTTTGGCAGCAACAATTAAGGCTTAAAAAAGCCCGCAATCAATTACTGCAAGGCCATGCAATTAGCCAAGTGTGCTTTGATGTTGGGTTTAATAGCGCGAGCCACTTTAGTCGTGTATTTAAACAAACCTTTGGCATTGCGCCTAAAGAGTGCCGGCATTAAGGCTAAAACCTTATTTTTTACTTTGCTAACGCCCTGAATATGTTAGTTTATTAACATGAGTATTGAGTAAAGAATTGGTATGAGTAAGCAAACCCGCTGGACCCTAAAAAGTATTGCTAAAGAGTTAGGTGTATCTAACGCAACAGTCTCTAATGCGTTTAACCGCCCTGATCAGCTATCGGCTAAACGCCGAGACGATATTCTTGCAGCGTGTAAAACATTGGGCTATTACGGGCCCAATAAAGCCGCGCAATCGCTTCGCAGTGGTACGTTTAATATTGTGGCGTTAGTGCTGCCCGATAGTGTGGAATATATGGTGTCGGACCCTGTGGCCAGTAGCTTTATGCGGGGTGTAACCTCGGTGCTTGAAAAAAACGGCATTAATGTTTTATTGTTTTCTGGTAATAGCGATAACCTTAACAGTGTGGTCGACTTTGTAGATGGCTTTATTTGTTATGGCCGCCCTCGAAATAACGCATTAGTAGAGCAGTTAAAAACGGTCTCTAAACATGTGGTAACTATTGATTTTGATATAGCCCGCAATGCCTCAGTAAATATTAATAACGAGCAAGCAAGTTACGAAATAGCCAAGCATGTTTTAAAAAATCAAAGCGATAAAGTCGCTATTTTAGGCTTAAGATTACTTGATGAAAACGTATTGTGCCGCGTATATGAGCACCACGAATTTGAAACGGGGCAATCTATTTCGCACCAACGTTTACGGGGTTATCAACGTGCTTTAAGTGAGGCAAATATAACCGTAGCTGATGACCGCATTTGGAATATACCTGAGAGCAGCGAGCGTTTTGCTAATATTGCCGCTAAAGAGGTGTTAAGTGCCTCCCCCCGCCCTAACGTTATCATTTGTATGAGTGATTTAATTGCCCTTGCCACCATGAGAGAAGCGATAAAACAAGGCATAAAAATAGGTGAAGAACTGCGTATTGTCGGCTTTGATGGAATAGACGAAGCCGCTCGTTTTGTGCCGCGCCTAACCACTATTCATCAAAACAGCCAAGAAAAAGGCGTAATGGCCGCCGAACTATTTATATCTAAAGAAGAAAAAATATGTGATGTAAGTTACGAGCTAGATATTGGCGCAAGTGGTTAATAGGTTATGTTAAAAAGGACTGGGTAAACAAAAGCCAAGCTCAAGAGCTTGGCTTTTATGTTTTAATAGCCTGTTAGGCTAACAATGCGTTTAAACTTATCGTTGTTTCTTCATCACCATTTACTTGGGTAATAAGTGCATCTCGCGTTTTAAAATTAACACTTAATGCAATAGACTTATCTTCAAGTTGCCACGTTAAACAACATATTCCCTGTGTACCGTGAGCACTAAACTCTCCTGCAAAAGCGGGGTACTCATTACGTAATTTAATGAGCTCTATTAAACCTTTTACTACAGGTTTATTGAGTGCGTGCTCAATTGTTTCACTATTTAAATACGGACGGTTAATATCACGGCCCACATTGGTACGCGCAAGTAAATCCATATCGTTTTCGCAGGCAAATAAACCACCGTAGTACACTTGCGGCACACCGGGGGCAAAAAACTGTATGGCACGCGAAATCAAATAATCTAAATCGTTAGCGCCTAATGCATTGTAATACGTGCAATTTACTTGGTATAAATCAACGTTACTGGCAGCAGCACCTGTAGCTTGGCGGCTTTGGTTGTTACTGTTGGCATGCATGGTTTCTACAAGGGTATCTATTTGCTGTGCATTTAATAGCCCTGGCTTGTCGCCCATTGGGCCAGCATCAATAATGCCTATGCCGTCGTGTGTATCAAGTACCGTTAAACAGTTGCGTGGTGAAATTTGTAACCATTTAAGTAATGCATCTACATCGTTATTAAATAAGCTATGTAAAATAAGCGGCGGTAATGCAAAGTCGTAAACCATGTTTACACGCTTTGCTACTTCTACTTGTGTTTGGTAGTGGCTATGAATTTCAGCAATGGTTTCCATGCCAAGCTCGTTTGCTTGCTTTGACAAGTTATCTAGGTAGCCAAAGGTTTCGTCTAGCATAAAACAGTTAGTACCGGCTTGTTTAATTGCGTAACCCGCTGCATCTAAACGAATAATATTTACGTTATTTTCAGAAAACTTAGTTAATACGTTATTTAAATACGCAATACCCGCTTCAACTTTTACGTTTATATCAATTTGGTTATCGGTAAACGTGGTCCAAAAGTCATACGTTTGACCATCGCCACACTGCATTGGCGTAAAACAGCTACCGGGGCGCGGGCGATAAATGGCTTGTTGCTCAGCTTCGCTCATACCATTTGGAAAAACGTCTTCTTTTGTTAAAAACAAATCCCAAAATTCTGATTGCTTGCCTTTAGCTAGCACATCTTGAAACTGATAAGACTGCGCTGAAACATGGTTAACGATTAAATCAGCCATTAGATCATGGTTTTCACCCAGTGCTTGAATATCAGCCCATGTACCAATGCGAGAATCTACTTCGCTGTGATCAATCGGGTCAAAGCCCGCATCGCTTCCATCAATAGGATTATAAAAAGGTAAAAGGTGCACACCACCAAATACGCCCTTCAAAGGACCTTTTAACAATGTTGTAAGTGCGTTTATATCTTGACCTGTGATTCGATCAGCATATGTGATCAATTGAACTTTATTCTTCATCATGTGTGATTACCAAGTTGAAACTTAATCGATTAAGATATATCTTTAACTAGCACGTACAATTTTACAAGTAATTTTTAAATATTTTACATACAAAAGTTGTGGCAAAGGTAATACTAACTAGAGTAAGTGATTGAGTTATTACTATAACTTGAGCCACAACGAGGAAAAATCACATGACGAATTTACACACACACTCGCAAAGCGACCCAATGCAGCGCATACGAATACTCACTTACATGATGTTTTTTATGTTTGCGATGACCTCAGATGCAGTAGGTATGATCATCCCTGAACTAATCACAGAGTTTGGTTTAAGTATGACCCAAGCCAGTGCTTTTCATTATGCACCTATGGCACTCATTGCCTTTAGTGGCTTGTTTTTAGGCTTCTTAGCCGACAGCCTAGGCCGTAAACAAACCATAATGCTGGGCTTACTTATTTTTTCGCTCAGCTGCTTTTTGTTTGCCTTTAGCAATAGCTTTTCGGTGTTTTTAATTTTGCTGTGCTGTATAGGGCTTGCCATTGGTTTATTTAAAACCGGCGCACTAGCGCTACTTGGCGATATATCTGCAAGTAACGCAGAGCACACTAAAACCATGAACAAAGTAGAAGGCTTTTTTGGTATTGGTGCCATCGTTGGCCCTGCGCTGGTAGGCGTACTGCTTACTCAAAACGTGAGCTGGACTTACCTGTACATTATTGCCGGCGTTATGTGTTTAATTTTAGCGTTAATGGCATGGCGCGCCGACTACCCAAGTGTTGTTAAAAGCACAGAAAAGCCCGCTTCACTTGCCACCACCATGAAAATGATTAAAAACCCGTACGCACTTGGTTTTTCGTTGGCTATTGCATTATATGTGGCTACCGAGGTTGCTATTTACGTGTGGATGCCAACACTTTTAAAAGATTACACAGGCTCGTGGCCTTTACTTGCAACCTACGCACTTACTATATTTTTTGTATTACGTGCTGCTGGGCGCTTTATTGCTGTATGGCTTTTAAATCACTTTAGCTGGCAAGGGGTCATGGCTTATTTAAGTTTAGGCATCGCGCTGTGTTATGTAGGCACTTTGGTAGGCGGTGTTGATTGGGCGGTAGGCTTGCTTCCGCTTTCGGGTTTATTTATGTCGATGGTTTACCCTACTTTAAACTCTAAAGGTATATCGTGCTTTCCTGTTGCACAACATGGTGCAGTAGCGGGTGTTATTTTATTTTTTACCGCGCTTTCGGCCGCACTTGCGCCTTTATTTATGGGCATGATAAGTGATTACTTTGGCCACGTGCGCTACGGTTTTTACTTAGCTACCGGCTTTGCTGTGATCTTATTTTTAGCCATGCTTTATAACTTTTACCGCGACCCTGCGGCAAAAGCATTAACTAAAAATGCATAAATGGCTGCTCAAGCCAGAATAAAAATACCTTTAAAATCAATATAAAAACAAAAAAAGTGCAAATTACACACAAAAATAATTTGCATATTGTAAAAACTTTGTTATTTTTACTTAATCGATTAAGTAAAAATAACAAACTCACACAACACAATGAGGCGTTAACATGACAACACACCACACACCTTTATATTTAATCAGTGCCTTAGCACTTGCAGTAAGCCAAGGCGTTCATGCACAAGACGAGCAAGAAACCAAAGTGCAAGCTAAGCAAGGGCTTGAAACAATTGTTGTTACCGGTGTACCTCGCCGCACAACTATTATGGCATCGAGCTCATCAGTAAGCAGTTTATCGCTTGAGCAAGTTGAGGTATCAACGCCACGCTCAACGGCTGAAGCATTTAGAATTATTCCGGGTGTTCGCGCTGAATCAACAGGCGGTGAAGGTAATGCAAATATTGCGGTGCGTGGCTTACCTGTAGCATCGGGTGGCGCTAAGTTTTTACAACTGCAAGAAGATGGTCTGCCTGTAATGCAGTTTGGTGATGTTGCCTTTGGTAACGCCGATATTTTTATGCGCCTTGATAACACAGTGCAAACAATCGAATCAATTCGTGGGGGCTCAGCCTCTACATCAGCCAGTAATGCACCTGGCGGCATAATTAACTTTATTTCTAAAAACGGCGAAAACGAATCGGGTAGCGTATCTACTACTGTTGGCCTAGATTACGACAGTGTACGCACCGACTTTGAATACGGCACCTATTTAACCGACAGCGTGCGTTTTCATGTAGGTGGTTTTGTACGCCAAGGCGAAGGCCCGCGCGAAACAGGCTACACATCAAATAAAGGTGGCCAAATTAAAGCAAACCTTACTAAAGATTTTGAAAACGGCTACGTACGCCTTTATTACAAACACCTAGACGATAAGAGTGTTGGCTACCTTCCTATGCCAATGTACTCAAATGGTGATTCTATTGCCGGGTTTGATGCGCAATCAGATACACCGCATTCAGCATTATTTACCAAAACAGTGCGCCTAAATGGCGAAAACCAAATTAGCAGTGGCGATTTACGCGACGGCATGAACCCTAAAGTGGATGCGGTAGGTTTTGAAGCTGTATTTGATTTAGATAACGATTGGCGTATCGAAAACCGTTTTCGTAAATCGTCAATTAGCGGCAACTTTAACTCGCTTATTCCTGCTGAGGTTGGCAGCGCATCATCTATTGCACAAAGTATTGGCGGTGTAGGCGCAACACTGAGTAACGCAAACACAGGCGAAGCATTTAATGATGAACTTGCCATGCGTATTCACACTTTTGATGTAACGCTTAATGACTTTGGCTCTATTGTTAACGATTTTAAACTAACTAAATCGTTTAGCGATGACACTAGCCTAACCTTTGGTTACTTTGCCTCTACACAAAACATTGCTATGTCGTGGTTATGGAACTCGTACTTAATGGAGCTTAAAGGCGACAATGCGGCACTTTTAAATGTAACCGCAGCCGATGGCACTGAGTATTCAGAAAATGGTTTATATGCATACGGCACGCCTTATTGGGGTAACTGTTGTCAGCGCGATTACGACACCGAGTACGACACTCGCGCACCGTATGTTGCGTTTTCAACAAAACTTGGTGATGTAAGCATTGATGCAAGTGCCCGCTACGACAGCGGTGAAGCACGCGGTAACTACGCAGGTGCCGTAACCTCAACAGTAGATATGAACCGCGACGGTACTATTTCTATTCCTGAGCAAAACGTAGCAGGTATTGATATAGCTAATGCAAGCCCAGTAAATTACGACTGGAGCTATTCGTCTTATTCTGTAGGTGCTAACTATCAAATTGACCCAAGCCTAGCTACGTTTGCACGTATTAGTAAAGGCGGGCGCGCAAATGCAGACCGTTTATTATTTGGTAAAGTACGCAGTGACGGAAGCGTAGCTGATGAAGATGCAGTAGATGAAGTAAACCAATTTGAGATTGGTGTGAAAAAACGTTTTGATTCGTTCTCGGTATTTGCAACAGCCTTTTACGCAGAAACAGAAGAGCAAAACTTTGAAGCAACATCGCAAACCTTTTTCGACCGTGAATACGAAGCAAAAGGGATTGAGGTTGAATCAACTTACTTTATGGATGCATGGGACTTTAGAGGTAACTTTACTTGGACCGATGCTGAAATTGCAAAAGATGCGCTAACTCCTGAAGTTGTAGGTAACACACCACGTCGCCAAGCGGATTTAATTTACTCATTAATGGCGCGTTACAGCTACGATAAAGGCGCGGCAGGTGTAAGCTTTATTGGTACAACCGATGCTTACGCACAAGATAACAACGACCTTAAGTTTGACGGCTACACGCAAGTAAATGCGTTTGTAAGCTACGACTTATCAGAAAACTTAAACCTTGCGCTTAATGTAAACAACCTATTCGATACAGTAGGTATTACAGAAGCCGAAGAAGGCTCAGTACCAGAAAACGACATTATTCGTGCCCGTACTATTAACGGCCGCACTACGTCGGTTACTTTAAAATACGCTTTTAACTAAATGTGTGTATTGCGCTGCAGTGAGTCATCGCTGTAGCGCCTTTTAAAGTATGAATAAATAACACCCTTCATGTTTTAGCCCAGCTTTGCTGGGTTTTTTAGGATATTCCAAATGACCAAACTCCTGTGCTTAGGCGAGCTTTTAATTGATATGCTGCCACAAGATGCTCATAACTCAGCGTACTTACCCATCCCTGGTGGTGCACCTGCTAATGTTGCTGTTGGCTATGCCAAACTTGGCGGTGAGGCTGCATTTTGTGGTGGTAAAGGTGACGATCATTTTGCCAATCAATTAAGTAATGCACTGGCGCAATACAATGTAAATACAGACTATTTAATTACCATTGCTGGCTCACAAACCGCCATGGTAATAGTAAGCCTTGATGAAACAGGCGAGCGCAGTTTTGGCTTTTATCGCCATAACACAGCCGATGTACTTTTAACCCAAGCGCATTTAGCGCAAATAAATTGGCAAAGCATAAGCACCCTGCACTTTTGCTCAAACACCCTAACCGATCCAGCCATAGCTAGCACAACGGTTAAAGCGCTAGAACTTGCTAAAACACATAATAAGCTCGTTAGTTTTGACGTAAATTTACGCTACAGCTTGTGGGAAAACACCCATGATATAGCCAGCAATGTACAAGCCTGCTTCGCTTATTGCGACATAGTTAAACTTTCGCGTGATGAACTTAATTTTTTAGCAAAGCATAGCGAAACAACGGGCGAAGATTACATTCAAATACTATTAAATACCGGAGTAAAACTGGTGTTTTTAACCGACGGGCCTAAGCCTGCTACGGTTTACCACAGCGCATTTATACTTAACGAATCGGCACCAAAAATAAACGCAGTAGATACAACAAGCGCGGGCGATGCCTTTATAGCGGGGGTTTTATACTATTTAAATAACTTAGGGAGTAATTTAGTGCTGACAGATAAACTAAATGATGAAACCAGCATAAAAAACGCCCTGCACTTTGCCCTTCAATGTGGCTCTAAAGCGTGTTTAGCTAAAGGAGCATTTCCGGCATTACCTGTGCTGGCTGATGTAATATAAACAGTTAAAGCCCCAAATAGCGGGGCTTAACCTAATTTATAATTATTGCTTAATAAAAGTAACGCCTTTAGGTGTTTCACCTTGTGGTAAACGGGTTGAGTGCATTTGCGATAATAGCCATTTGTCACCCACTTTTGATACAACCACGCTTTCTAACCAATAAATGTCACCGCTTTTATCGGCGTTTTTAAAGTTGGCTTTATTCCAGTAATTAATAAACGCAACGTTTCCTTCTACACGCGAATTTATAACACTAAAATAATTAGTTCTTATGTAATCAGCGGGCTTAACAACATTTACAAAGTCATCAATAGTCCACACTTCACCGTGCTCTAAAAGCAAGAATGAATCGTCAACCGCCGCGCGCATTTTTGCGTGATCAAAGTTAGAAACAGCTAAAAATAAATCGCTCACGGGCGTAAATATGTTGTTGTCTTTTGCATGTATTGATGTAGAAAATATGAGTAATACCAAAAGGGCAAGTACATGTTTCATTGTTATTATAATGTGTAGTTTTATTAATACTAAGGAGTGTATTTTAATTAAGCAGTATTAACAATTAAAATAAAGCAAATTCAAAAACTTATTAACGCTCCTATATAAAAAAGCACTCTGTAAGAGTGCTTTAACTTAAACTTTATCAATCAAGCTATTCATCTAGCCAATCGATGGCGGCGGTGGCGTTTTCGTAGTATTGCACCTCACCCGATATAAACCAGTTGCCTATTTTAGCCATGCGGGCTTGCCATTCTTGATTGCCATAAATAGCAATTTTATTAAATTCTTTTGAGTGTCTTACACCAAGCTTTAAATCATCCCACGCGGCGCGAAGCTCCCAGCCTTCTAGCTCGCTGGCATCAATAAGCACGTTTGCTATAGGGTGTTTAACCTCGCCAAGCGCTGAGTCGATCATGGGGGTAATGACTTTATAGTCGTCGTGGGTTAGCGTTCCTACAGCTTTTAGTTTTAAAAAAAATTCTCGGCCTGCGCGTTCAATACCAATAGATAAACCATGTGTTGTGTGTACCATGCTGCTCTCCTTAATCGGGTGCGCTTATGTTATTTACAGCCTGTGTGAATGGGTTTAATAACGAAAGTTGGAGTTAATTAAAGCCTATAAAGTGAAATTATTCCCTTTAAAAAATAAAAACCCCCAAAATACCCATCACTTACTGAGTTAAACCATAAAACTACACCGTATTAAGTTAATTAGTACTGAACTAAATCAAACAATACTGCTAAATAATGTTACTTGCTAGGCGTTTTGTACGCGCTCTATTTGCTTATCTACATCTGTTAAGTGCCCTAATTTAAGCCACACTTTTGCACCTTGCTTACCTGCAGTTATATTAAGCTCACTGTTAATAGGCAGCCTTAACCAGCTGTGTTTTACTAATACGTCTGTTTGCTCACTTATATCGCCTTCAAGCACGAGTAGCTCAGCACCCTCGCTTGCGCTAATTTGCATGTTAGCGTCTGCCTCAAAATGCAATAAGCTCACATCTTCAAAGTCATCTTTATAAAGTGGGGTTATGGCAAGGCCTTTATATGTGGCGTGTTGCACGCTGCCCATATGCTGTGTTTGTAAGCGTACGTGGGTTCTATCTTGTGGTTGAAATTGCCAAAGCTTTACAAATATTATGCAGCCTTCATCGGAGCCTGGTTTGTGCTTTGATTGCGGTGGGTTACGAATATAAGAGCCTTGTGGAAAATCGCCATGCTCATCTTGAAATACCCCTTCTAGTACAAAAAACTCTTCGCCGCCTGTATGCACATGAGGCGAAAACTCGCTCCCTGGTGCATAACGTACAATGCTTGTAGCACGGGCTACTTCTGCGCCTACTCTATCAAGTGGGCGCCTATCAACGCCCGCCATTGGCGAAGGGTTCCAATTAAGTTGCTCACTATGAACAACGACTCTCTGGGTAAAATCGGCGGCTATTTTCATTTTATTACCTTTAAAATTGCATAGTGTGAGGGTAAATTTTATGCATAAAAAAAGCGAGCTTATTAAGCTCGCTTATTTAACTTTTATCACTTTACGCTACATCTAGCTTTTTATGCTTAGAGTGTACAAACACTAAACCTACTAAGCCAATAACAACCACAGCGGCACCAATTGGTTTACCTAAGTCGGCCGATAAATTAAAGCCAATAGCAGCAGTCATAATGTACGAAAGTGTTACGCCAGTAGCGATAACGGCAGGTATGCTGGTGATCCAGTGGAATGCACGTCTATCAAATAAGTACTTAGTTGCAAGCCATAATACACTGGTTGAAAGCAGCATGTTTGAAAATGCAAAGTAGCGCCAAATAACCGAGAAATCTAATTTAGTCATAAAAAAGGCAATCGTTAAAATTGGCACTGCCAGTAATAAGCGATTACGTAAGCTTTGCGGAATATTAAACGCATCAACCACGGTTAAACGCAGTGAACGGAACGCCGTATCGCCAGAGGTAATAGGGAACACCGCAACAGCAATAATGGCCATAATACCGCCCATTACGCCTAAGTAGCTATTTGCTACATGGTTAACCACTAAACCTGGGCCACCTTGATCAAGCAATGCTTTTAAGCCAGCGTAGCCTTCTGGGAATGCAGCAATACCCGCAAGTGCCCATACACAACCTACAATGCCTTCACACATCATTGCGCCGTAATATACTGGGCGTACGTATTTTTCGTTTGTTAAACAGCGGGCAATAATAGGCGCTTGGGTAGAGTGAAAGCCACTAATAGCACCACAGGTAATGGTAATAAACAGTAACGGCCAGGTTGGCAGGCCATCAGGGTTTGGCTCTAAAAAGTCATGCGCGTGGTCGGCTTCAAAGTAGGCTAAAAAGTCGCCTGCAACTGGTAAGTGTGGCGCATCTAGTAATAACGCACCGGCTATTAATGTAGTCATTACAATCATTAATAAGCCAAATAGCGGGTAAAACTTAGTAATAATTTTATCAATAGGTAGCAGCGTTGCTAAAAAGTAGTACGCTAAAATAGCCAAAACCCAAAAAGTATTATTAGCAAAAAAAGTGCCTTCAAATACATCTAAGTTACTTAATAAGCCTGCTGGGCTCATAATAAATACAACGCCCACAAAAAACAGCAGCATGGCTGTAAATATCAGCATAAAGCCTTTAAACACAACGTTGTAATAGTGCCCTGCTATTTCTGGTAAGCTTTTGCCATCTTCTTTAATGCTCATCACACCCGAGAAGAAGTCGTGTACTGCACCGCCTAATACGTTACCAAGCACAATCCACACAAGTGCTACCGGTCCGTAAAGCGCACCTAAAATTGGGCCAAATATAGGGCCTACACCCGCAATATTTAAAAACTGAATTAAAAATGCACGCACAGGGTGAATGGCTACATAGTCAACACCTTCGCTAAAGCGTTTTTGTGGTGTATCAACTGTTGTATCCATACCTGCTTGTTTTTCAACAAACGGGCTATAAAACTTATATCCCAGTATTAAGATTGTTATGCAGATAAAAAAGATGATCATAAAGCACGTTTCTCTTTTTGTATTTGGAGTATAGAGCGCCTAATTGCCGCCCCGCCTTTCAATCCATGAATAATCGACGAACATTAACAAAGTATTAATCCCCCCGCTATAAGACGAATAGCTAATACACCTCTCTATTTAAGCCACTTTTTATACACCTTGCTCAACACTTAATCTAAACGGCTTTATTAATAAAAATTAAAACAAAAAAAAGCGGCTTTACTATAAAAGTAAAACCGCTTACACACACAATGATTGGGTGTAACTGTGATTTTTTACGTTACGCTGGGCTCATAAACTCGTTAATTTGTTCATGAGTAAGTGTAGGTGTAGCACCGGCACTTTCAGCCACCATAGCACCTACTGCACACGCAAAATCAACAGCATGTTGTGCACAATCGCTACTACAAAGCTGATAAATTAACGACCCTAAAAACGAATCCCCCGCGCCTACTGTATCCACAACGCTAATTAAATAACCTGAGTTATAATAATTTTCGCCTTTTATGGTTAGTAGTGCACCGTGGCTGCCTTTAGTTACACATAAGTATTCGGTGTTAGTTTGCTGTGCAATAAACGCTAAGTTTTGCTCAAGTGAATGGAACTTACAGCCCATTGCTTTGGCAATTTCGTAAAGCTCTTCATCGTTTAATTTGATGAAGTCGGCTTTATTCATTAAATCTACTAATGTGTCTAACGTGTAGTGTGGCGCACGTAAATTTACGTCAAACACTTTAAAGTTAGCTACATCAACTAATTGGTTTAATGTAGCAAGTGAGGCTTCGCTTCGGCCAATTAGGCTGCCAAATACAAATACATCACTGGCTTTTACTTTTTCAATAAGTGAGTCTGTAAGCTCAATGTTATCCCACGCAGTGTCGGCAACTATTTCGTAGCTGGCTGAGCCGCTTTTATCTAAGGTAACTTGTACTGTGCTGGTTTTTTTGTCGTTATTAACGCCAATGTATTCGCAGCTTACGCCTTTGCTTTTAATTTCGCCTAGTAGCTCAGTACCCAGTTCATCGTTACCTACAGCGCTTATCATGTCGGCTTTAATGCCCAGTGAGTTAATACGCACACACATGTTAAGCGGCGCGCCGCCTAAGCGTTTATCGTTTGCAAAACAATCCCATAGTACTTCGCCAAAGCAACTTACGCTTACGTCTTTACCTTGTTTAGAATCAATTAAAATGCTCATTATTAGTTACCTTTAGGCTCAAGCACGTTATTCATAATTGCTTTAATTTTGCTTGCCGGTGCGTATAACGCTTCTACATTGTTTTTGTAGTGAGACGTAAAGGCACTTTGCGTGTTTAAATCACCAAATAAGCTTGTTAGCGATAAAAATGCAAGGTCATCAGTCGCCGTTTTAGCCGCGGCTTCATGTAACTCGCTTTGCATTGCATCAATTATTTCAAGCTTATTGCCTTGCTCATCTTCGCCTTTATCGCTGTAAAAACACCATGCAGCAATAACCAGGGTCGCAAGTGATACATCACGGCCATGGGCTAGATTTTCGTTAATAGTGGCAATTAAAAACTTAGGTAGCTTTGCTGCGCTTTCTGAACAAATGCGCGATAAGCTGTCTTTAATGTTTGGATTAGCAAAGCGCTCAATTAGCGTGTCTTTGTAGATTTCAAGATCAATGCCTTCTAATTTCTCTAGGTTAGGCGTTACTTCTCTATCCATAAACGCACGTAAGTACTTTGCAAATAAAGGATCTGATACTGTTTCGTCAATTGTGCCGTAGCCATGTACAGAGCCTAATAAACCCAGTACCGAGTGGCCTGCATTTAATAAGCGTATTTTCATGGTCTCAAAAGGTGTTACGTCACTTACAAATTGTGCGCCAACGCTATCCCAATCTGGGCGTCCGCAGCAAAATGAGTCTTCAATTACCCATTGCGTAAACGACTCACAGGTAATTGGCCATTCATCGCTAACCCCGTACGCATCAACAACGTAGTCAATATCGCTCTTTTTAGATACTGGCGTAATACGGTCAACCATTGCATTTGGGAAGGTTACATTAGTAGCAATCCACTCGCTTAGCTCTTTGTCTTGCTCGGCCGCAAAGGCAAGTAGCATTTTACGCGTTACATTACCGTTGTGCTGAATGTTATCGCACGACTGTACTGTAAACGCATCAAGGCCTTGTTCTTTACGTAGCTTTAACGCAGCAGTAATGTAGCCAAACGCCGTAATTGGGTCGTTCGGGTTATTAATGTCGTTAATAATGTCTGGGTTTGAGTAGTCAAACTCACCCGTAACTGGGTTAAAGTTATAGCCGCCTTCGGTTATGGTTAACGACACAATATGCGTATCGCTGTGCGCAAGCTTATTAATAACCGCTTGTTTGTCCTCTGGAGCAAACAAAAAGTCAATCATAGAGCCAATAACTTTGTTATCTATTTGCCCATTTGGGTGTCTTACCGTTAGCGTGTAAAGGTAGTCTTGCTGCTTTAAAATATCGCGCAGACCACGGTTACCTTCTAATAAGCCAACACCACAAATACCCCACTGTTCAGCACCTGGCGTTTTTAATAGCTCGTTAATGTACACCGCTTGGTGAGCTCGGTGAAAGCCGCCCACACCAATATGAACTATACCCGCTTTAAGCTTACTACGGTCGTAGTTTGGTGTATCTACATGGCTTGGCATATCTGCCAAGCTTTGTTGGTTTAGCCCTTTAACAAGAGCGTCAGTGTGCTGGTGTTGCGTCATGGTGCGGCCTTACTAAAACAATATTAAAAATTTAAATTAAGATGCAGTATTGAGTGCTTTATGGCGCAATAGCGACCAGTAAGCGGTTGCAAAATAAATAATGGTGCAAATAAAACATGCAATTTCAAACTGAGATTTATTTCCTGCGTAAATGCTCATGCTGTCACTAAAAAACATTACTTGGCTGGCAAAGCCAAAAATAATAAGTAACGAAACAGTCGACACGCCATTTAACACTTTGGTTAGCATTGAGTTATCAGCAACTGGAGCTTGAACGTTTTCTGCCAGTCCTGCTTGGTACTCTTTAATGTCTTGCTGCTCTTGCTCTTCTGCTGCAATTTCTTTGCTGTAGTCTTCACCTGCGCCGTATTTTTTAGCCAGTAGCGTGTAAATAACAATGGTGAAAATCCAAGTAGGAATAAATAAGTAGTAAAACGACATTACATCAATCGCATTTAAACCAAAGCCAAACACAAGTGCTAATGCCCAAGAGGCAATGGCTGGTACGCTACGTGTAATGTTTTTGTATTTAGCCCAGTAACGGGTTAAACCAATTTTAGGAAATAAAACATGCTCGGCAAATACAATGCCGCCTACAGGTACTACTAATAAGCCTGCGTAAGTTAAAAGCGGTAACATTTGCGAAAATACAAACGGGAAACACGCAATTATAACGGTTACAACACCGACAATTGCGGTAGTGCGCTCGCGCGATTGGTCAACAAAAATAGATTGTGCTGCAAGGCCTGCGCGGTAAAGGTTGGCGTTAGCTGTAGTCCAGCCCGCAATAATTACAATAACAAAGCCTGTCCAGCCTAATGCGTGGTAAGCAACGTCACCTGGGTCAAGCGATGAAATAGTGGTTTTAAGTAATACCGCAACACCCGCGCCCATAATACCGGCCGAGATCCACGCTAAGTAATGGCCAAAAAACATACCTACGCCAGAAAACAAACCGTAGCTTTTACGTTTGGCAAATCTAAAAATTGCCATATCAATTAAGCCAAAGTGGGTAATAGAGTTTGCAGCCCATGCAAAACCAATAACCTCTAATAAGCCAATACCTTTTTCGCCATCAGCGGTGGTACCGGTCCAAATAGAAGAATCCCCTATCGCCATAAAGTCATCAAACCCAGTTAGCGTGGTTACTCCTAATACATGATTAGAAAGCTCAGGGAACAAGGCAAACGAACCCGCTATAAAAATAACAAATAACCATGGCGCACAAATTTTAGAAAAATCAGCAACGGTTGAAAAACCATACATAGCCACAAATACAACAATAGAGCCAACCGATAATACAATGGCCACAAATGCTAAGCTGTTAGGGTACCAATCGAGTTGCGCAGGTATATCAAACAAAAACCGCACTGCGGTTGCCGATACCGTGATCATGGCGGCGGATATCACACTAAATATGACCACGTTTGCCCAGTTATAGAGCTTGGTCATTGAGTTACCCGCAATTTTATTTAGGTAGTTGTATAAACTTAAGCGTGTTTCTACCGCAATTGGAGAGGTAATTAACCACCACGAACACATAGCTAATAGGTTACCAATTAATAAACCTAATAGAATGTCGATGGTCGATGCGCCTAATGCAACAAAGGTTGCACCAATAACAAACTCGGTTGCAGCAACGTGTTCACCAGCGTATAAACCGGCAAAGTGCTTCCAACCATGAAGCTTATGATTAGCAACGGGCAATTGCTCTTCGTTAACATCGTTAAATGTTTGTGTGTGTGGACTTGATGCCATGGTATTTTCCTATTGTTTTAAGCACAGCCCTAACTAACCTGAACTCTGGATAATAAATCTATCTCAAGCAGCTATTTCCAGTGCTAACTACGTTAAATTTACTTGCAATAGGCTAGCTATTGACGCGTAATTTCGCCTTGTTTTCACTGTAAATCTCTGGCTAGAGAAAATAAACATAGATATCACTTTTGATTTAATATGTTAGTAAATCTCTTAACCAAAGTTCAGGTTAACTATTAATTTAAATAAGTGTTTTTTATTTAAATTAATAGTGAGTAAATCACCGTGCCTTTTTATAATGCTACTACTATAACTAATTAATAATTAATGCATTTTTACGTTAAGCTTTGTCAGTGTCATAAAGCTCAACGTTGATATTCTATTACTGTGTTTGTAATGTTGGGTACTGCTTATAAAAGTCATCCCAATGCGTTAAATGCGCTACCTCTGGGTAAGCTTGGTGAACAAAGTTCACTGCATCTTGCATATGCCCACCCCCGCTGTAATGCAAAACCTGCATATTGGCGGCAAGTGCGGCGCACACGCCGGCTTTTGAATCTTCAATCACTAAACAATTTTGTGGCTTTACGCCCATTTGCTCAGCGGCATGTAAAAATAAATCGGGCGCTGGTTTACCATTTTTTACCTCACTTGAGGTAAATACCTTATTAAAGTGCTGCGATAAATTAACCACATTAAGCGCTTTAGCGGTGCGTTTAGGGCTACTGCTTGTTGCAATACAGCAAGGTACAGATAATTGCTCTAGCACGTGTTTAATGCCGTTAGTTGGCATTAATGCAGTTTCGAACTCGTTTAATAGTGCTTCTCGGTAATCGGCTTCAAAGCTCTCAGCTAAGGTCACGTTAAAGGTATCGAATAAGTTTTGGGTGACTGTTTTAAAATTACAGCCCAAAAAATATTGTTGTACATAGGCTCGGTCAATATTAACGCCAATCTCTGCAAGCATGTTTATTAACACTTGCGCGCTTAATATTTCGCTATCTATAACAACGCCATCACAATCAAAAATAACTAATTCTATTTTAGTATTCATATTGCCCCTTTTTATGCACCTAGTTTGGTGCAACCTTAACTTGAGCATAAGCCCAGCAAGTGAGCATATTCTCTTTATTGTTATAATAAGTCAACATCTTGTTAGTGAAAAACGCACCACAGTGGTGAATATTTATTCATTAAATATGAAATTGTCTGTATTTTCATTGATTTCAAAATTGCAATTACGACTAAGGTCGAACATTGCAAAACTGCTATTTAGAAAATAAAAGGCAGCACACAAACAGCAATCTAAATTTGTGATTACTCCAATCTAAACAATCAATTTTACCGAACCCACTTTTGTTAATACACTCGTTAACAGTTAAACAGCCAGCAACACTGCCGGCACTTTTATACAGATGAGGTCGACAATGAATACTCAAAAAAACACGATTAATAATAAATCTACGTTAACGCTAAGCGCATTAGCTTTAGCAATGGCATTACCTGCAAGTGCCGCAACTACCCTTACTAAAGACAACGGCGCAGCTGTTGGCGACAACCAAAACTCTATTACCGCAGGTGAGCGCGGAAGTGTATTACTTGAAGACGTACACCTAATTCAAAAGCTACAACGTTTTGCACGTGAGCGTATTCCTGAGCGTGTAGTGCATGCGCGTGGTACAGGTGCACACGGTGTGTTTGTAGCGTCTAAAGAATTAGATGACTTAACAATTGCTGCACCGTTTGCAGAAGCGGGCAAAGAAACTGACGTATTTGTACGTTTTTCATCAGTAATTCACTCAAAAGGTAGCCCAGAAACACTACGTGACCCACGTGGTTTTGCTACTAAGTTTTACACCGACCAAGGTAACTGGGATTTAGTAGGTAACAACTTACCGGTATTCTTTATTCGCGATGCGATTAAATTTCCAGACATGGTTCACTCGTTAAAGCCATCACCGGTAGATAACATTCAAGATCCTAACCGCTTTTTTGACTTTTTCTCATACGAGCCAGGTTCTACTCACATGTTAACGTGGGTATACAGCGACTACGGTACACCAGCAAGCCTACGTAAAATGGACGGCTGGGGCGTACATGCTTACAAAATGATTAATAAGTCAGGCGATGTTAAATACGTTAAGTTTCATTGGGTAAGCCAACAAGGTATAGACAACCTTGATGCTAAAGAAGTAAACGAAGTGCAAGGTAAAGACTTCCAACACTTAACACGCGACCTATACAGCGAGATTGGTAAAGGCAACTTCCCTAAGTGGGATCTATACATTAAAACCCTTGAACCGTCGCAGTTAGATGACTTTGACTACAACCCATTAGATGCAACAAAAATGTGGTTAGACGTTAAAGAAACTAAAGTAGGCACCATGACCCTAAACCGTATGCCAACTAACTTCTTCCAATCTACAGAACAAGTTGCAATGGCACCGGCAAATGTAATTCCGGGTATTGAGCCATCTGAAGACAGACTATTACAAGGGCGTGTTTTCTCTTACGCCGATACGCAAATGTACCGCTTAGGTGCTAACCACCAACAATTGCCAATTAACCGTGCAAAAGTTGAAGTGGTTAACTACAACCAAGACGGCGCAATGAACTACGGTAATACAACAAGTAACGTGAACTACCAACCAAGTCACGAAAACGTTGCAGAAAACCCAATTGCACGCAGAAGTAACACAGAGCTTAAAGGCTACGTACAACAAGCAGCAATTAAAAAGCAGCAAAACTTTGCTCAAGCGGGTGTACTTTACCGCAGCTTTAGCAAGCAAGAGCGCACTAACTTAGTTAACAACTTAGCCGGCGATTTAGGCAAAGTGAAAGACAGCAAAGTTATGCACAAAATGCTTAGCCACTTCTACAAAGCAGATAGCGAATACGGTACACGCTTAACTAACGCTGTAAACGGCGACATGAAACAAGTTAAGCAACTAGCCGCTAAGCTTTAATATTTTACCCAACCTGTAAGTTATTGAGGAAAGCCTAGCTTTCCTCTTTTTTAAAAAGGTAAACAGTATGCGTAAATTACTTATTATATTTACTTTAGTGATGAGCTTTTCAAGCTTTGCCAATGAGCCACAAAGCCCTGTAACGGAACAAAGCACCGCCCAGTCGCAATACGACAGCTTACTTGCTTATTACTTTGCAGCCGCACGCACCGACGACACCGCCGTAATAACGCAATTTGTTGATGCTGGCATTCCTATTAATAGTTACAACAACAAAGGTTACACCGCGCTAATGATTGCGACCTACCACGGCAATAAAAATACGGTAAACACCTTATTGCAATTAGGCGCTAATGCCTGCCTTGAAGACAACCGCGGTAACACAGCCCTAATGGCCGCCATATTTAGAGGTGAATTTAGTATAGCTAAAACACTTGTTAGCCTTGATTGCGACAACGCACATCAAAACAAAGCCGGCCAAACAGCCGAGCAATTTGCACAAAAATTTGGCCAACAAAAAGTACTCGACTTATTAGCACAGGTAAATAATGAAAAATAGATTCAAATGAGAAGCCTTACTCAATGGGCTTTCATTTACCTTAAATACTTTTACTTATTCTAATAAAAGTTTATTTATTAATGCTTCATGCTCTATCCCTGCTTCAAATTTTAAAGCGCGTATAAAGTCCATAGAGTTAGCAGGCCTATTTGGGTAACTATTATTTTTCCAGATCGACCTGAGCGCGCGAATAATAGGTTTATCACCAATAACAGCTCGTAACTTGGCAAAGACAATGGTTGATCGAGAATATTGATTGAAACCTTGTGTAGCATCAACCAAGGCTAACTTTTCCTTTATACTCATTAAAGCACTTTGCTGATAACGTGATGTTTCATACTCTACAAGCGCTTGCATGGCCTTTTTCCCATAACGTTGCTCTATAACAACAAGCTCAATGTACTTTGCTAAAGACTCCACTAAAAAAGCGCTATCTGCAAATACTCCATTACCAATATCATGCCCAAACCATTGATGCGCAGTTTCGTGAACTGCACGGCGATAACGTTGATCAAAGCCTGCATTAGCACTTGGCTTTGATCTAAAACCAACACTGTCTTCAATAAGTATAAGCTGCGGCAGTGCATAACCTGTTACACCAAGCCTAGGCGAGCCTATTAAACTTAATTGTTTTGCTCTATAAGGGCTTATCTTATTAAGCCATTTTATTGTATCGCCCATTGCGCTAAGGTTTACAGCTATAGAATCTGCTCGTGCAGGCTCATTTTTGTCTTTAGCAAACACGTTTAACATCACGCCATTTTGCTGCTTGGTAACAGGGGAGTAAGGCACCGTCACCCAAGCTGGGATTGCATTTATGGGTGTACGAGTCTCAAAATGAAATATTTCGCGGTCATCTTTGCTGGTACGTGATATTTCTTCTCCTTGGGTTATAACCTGATAACCACTTGTTGTACTCACTTTACTAGACATAGTAAGCCACTGGTAATGAGTACTTGCTTTCGCCGTTTTAGCAAATAGCTTCGTGGGTCTAATAGACTGCTTCACTTTAAGTGCGTGTTGCTGCCGAAGTATAGGATCGGTTAATTCATAATTATCTTGATAGCCAACAGTGGGCAATAAAGGCACTGATCTCATATAGCTAAATTCAGGGGTTATTATCTGATGGCCTCTCACTGGCCAAAGCTTAGCTTGATGAAAATCGAACCGTGTAACTAGTTTACGTATTTCTCCTGGCTGCATTTCATTCTCTAACTTAAACACAGCTTGATTAAGCAAGGGAAAGCTTTTAGCCCTTTGCGCGCCATCGATTTCAATATTAGCCCATTTATAAAAACCTGCACGCCCAATTAATACCTCTTTAATAGACTCTTGATGAGTGTTTTTTAAAGTATATATTAAGGAAAAATGAGCCTGCTGCTTTTGTGGGTAAAAGTCTACATTTGCATCAATGTGAACAATTCTTGGCTGTGCTACATTGCGCCATTGTGAAAAAGACTTTTCGTACTGTGCTTTAAAAGCCTCACGCTTATGTGAGTTGGTTAAAGGCTTCTCTTCAACTAGTCTTAAATGCAATTGAGTAAATAATGCCACAGTGATAAGCAGAGGAATGAATAACCAAAAATGTTTAACCCCCAATACTCTTCGGCTCAACCCAGTACCTCGGTGATTAAAAACTCCCGTAATTATAACTAGACTTATACACGCCACTAACCAAACTGATATATAAGGCCAATAACTACTCATACTTGCACGATAACCCCAAAAGTTATCTGGTGCTTGCAAAGGCGTCCAACCAACACTCCACAATGTATGTGTAAGACCAAAATAAGTCATTATTGGTGTGAATTTGATTAGTAAAATAGCACCAATTAGCAAACCGGCAATAAGCTGCGAACGACATAAATCAAATACGCACAAAAATACACATGCAATGATGGTAAGAGGAATAAACATCAAAAATAAAATGCTCAAATGTGCTTCCAATTGATATGCACTGTGTAAAAACCACTGAGCTGCACTTGCACCTAACAAGCTCATTGATAAAAAAACCAATATCATCGTACCTAATACGAATAACTGACTGATTATAAAGTAATATGTTTTAAGGGGGGTGGCAGCAATTAGCTCTGCTATATTATAGTATTTGGCGAAACAGCTTACTTGCCAGCTCCACAAAGCCAACAATAAAGTCCCAATTAAAAGTTGCATATCAAATGCATAATAGCTAATCGCATCTAGACTTGTGGTGCTCATAACACTCATTGGTTCAACATACCCTGACGACGAAGCAACACTGTTAAAAACCATCACTGGCCAAATAAGAATAATCAGTAACGTTATAGGATGTGAAACCAAATTAACCAGTGTAATTTTATATAAACTGGCCATCATCAAAAATGGTTTTTGTGTGACCCTAGCTGTTGTATATTCAGCGGGTTCTAACATGTTATGACGAATGTATTCGTTAGTACTTTGACCTTTATTAGCTTTTTTATTCTTTAAAATTGTATTTTGATTAAGAGTAACCAAAAAAATACCAACAGCGAGCAAACTCACGACAACGCGATTGATGGCAAACGAAGCTCCTAATGAATTAGTTAAACTGTTTATTACACCTGTGTATGCAAAAGGGTCAAGCCAAATAAATAATGTATAAAAGCTATTGCTTATAATACTGCTTCCAGCAAGCATTGGGTTTCCGGTAATACTTGCAAGCACTATATAGCCTACCCACAGCACTGCAAAAAAAACATAATTAGGTAATGAAGTTGCTGATTTATGGCAAATATAAAAAGCAATCACAACTAACAAGCAGCTATTAGGTAACAATACTAAAAAGCTACTAAATAAAGTAAAAGAAGCCGTATTTGGTATATAGCCTAATTGCCTTATATGCATGAACGCCATTATTAAAATAGCGCTTAAGCTGATAATGAAAACCAAGCAAATCAGTATGCATACCCTTGCTAAACTGCGCTTAAATAAGCTAGTTTGCGTAACGTAAATAAGCTCCTGCATAGACGCGTGTTGATCTCGTAAAAATATAACGGGTGCCAATACTCCCACAAGCATAGGTAACTGCATCATTTGTAGCATTGTAATATTTAACTTAAATTGTTTTAACGAATCAACCTCAACCGTTGCAAGCCCATATGACAACATAATCGCAAATATTAAAGGGATAATTATACAAAGCCAAACAAGTGGTTGGCGCACTGCATATCGCCACTCATTAAAAATCAACATGTTTGATTTCCTTTATTGAGTGAATAAAAGTACTTGTCTTGAAGCGTGGCGGGCGAGTTTATCGCATTTTGTGCAGGCGCCGTATCTGCATAAACACGAAATGAAGATCTTCCATAGCGATGGCTCTTACTTAATACATGCTGATTTGGTATGCCGGTAGGTAGGCTTTCAAGCTGCCATATCTTACCGTCTAAAGTAGTTAGTAACTCTTTTACGTCTCCGCTTTGTATAAGTGCTCCTTTGTCTATAATGGCTGCGTAGTGACATAAACTTTCTATATCTTCAACAATATGGGTCGATAACAGTATCAATCTGTTTTGGCTTATACTTACAAGCAAATTATTTAGACTTTCTCGTTCCATTGGATCAAGTCCTGCGGTGGGTTCATCCATAATAATTAGCTTTGGGTCTCCTAATAAAGCCTGAGCTACGCCAAAACGTTGCTTCATTCCTCCCGAAAAATTAACAAGCTTCTTATTAGCAAACTGAGTCAAATTAGTCAGTTCAAGTAAACTATTAATTTGGTTTTTACGTGTATTACCATCTATACCTTTTAACACTGCGATATGCTCAAGTAACGCTCGACAACTCATATTGGGATATACGCCAAAATATTGTGGTAGATAACCTAGTTGCGAACGAAGTGCACCTGGTTGGCTAATCACATCAAGGCCATTAAAATTAATGTATCCGGAGTCTGCATTTTGTAAACACGCAATTGTGCGCATAAGGGTTGATTTACCCGCGCCATTTGGCCCAAGTAGTCCTACCATACCGGCGGGCAGAGTGATCGTCACATCATTCAAAGCTTGCGTACCATCTACGTATTTTTTGTTGATATTTTTCAATGTAAGCATTAGTTTCATCCTTAGTTGATATAACACCAGCTTAAGAAATCAAGTTGAAACAAGCGAACATGTAATGGTTAACGCATTGAAATAAATGATGAAAACGAAAAAGTGACGTTGATCATTTAAATATGTACTTTCATCATAAAAATAAGAAGCCTAGGCATACTTGGAATATTCATTAACAACATGAAATAAAACAATTATTTTGAATTAATAATTACGATTTAAATGATTTTATCGATAAACTTATGCGCTTAGCGTAGTGAATTATGTAAAGGTAATGTTTACAATAAAAAGACAACTTTATCCCAGCCTAACTGCTCACTAATTATAATAAAAATGGAGTTATATATGCAGCAAGCCAATACACCAATATGGCAACGCTTTAGCATTACCCAACTTATAATCTATTTACCGCTAATGGCTGCTATTTTGCTCGAATCTCACATACGCTTTTTGTCCTCAAATATGGAGTCAATTGGCCAATACCTGACTATTAATACTCAACTTTTTCTACAGTGCATTCCCTTATTTATTGCCCATGCATTTGCGTATCGCTTATTGCTTACACCCGCAATCATAGCTTGGTTGTTAGGATTTTTAGCCTACCCATCTCTCCTACTGATTTTAAATATCCAGCTTTTTAACTTTGCTCAGTGGCAATTTATTAATGAACAATGTTGGGCAATGTGCGCATCTGCAAGTGGTATATGGCTTATCACTAGACGCACTAATAGAAATCACAATGTGTTGAGTAAAAAATGGCTTAAATCTTTGTTATCACTTGATAGCGTTGTGTGTATAGTACTTTTAGGTTGGGCAATAATTACAGCTAGCATACTTAATACCCATATTAATCCCATGTTAAATCAGCCTATTGAGCCCATTATTGACGTGCATAAAATATTTACACAATTTGATATTTTTTTGGGCTATCTTTGGCAAATTACTTTTTCTGTAGGATTAGTCTATGGCGTGTATTTAATAAACCGATACTTATTAATACGTTATGTATTAACGTATCATGGAGTATTGATGTTTCTGTTTGCAAATTTAATCAGCCTCGCTGTACTTACACCTGTTTTAATATCCTGTGTGCTACTGTTACCAATTAATGATTTACCTGTAGGCATTGCTAACCTAACTCCAGGCGGTAATAATAATATTTTTAGCCCCGAAAACTATCAGTTTGTATTTTTATTTTTGGCTATAAGCACCCCCATTATTTTAGCGTTTGAACGACAGCAACAACACGTGCAAATTAGTAATATTGCTCAACAACAAACAAAAACAGAACTAAAACTACTTCAACAGCAAATTAACCCTCATTTTTTATTTAATACATTAAACAACCTCTATGCGCTGACATTAAAAAAAGCAGATAATGCACCAGGCTTAGTTATGGAATTAGCTAATTTACTACGTTACAGTGTTTATGAAGGTCAAAAAACACAAGTGAGTTTAGAAAAAGAAATCAATTACTTAAAGGGTTTTATTGCCTTACACAATATACGAAACACTGATCGCTGTCACTTTGATGTGCAATGGCCTGAATACCAACAACACTATTTAATTTCTCCACTACTGTTAATAATGATTTTAGAAAATGCGATAAAGCATGGTGTGGAGCCCACATCACAAAAAGTAACGGTTGTGTTTAAAATCACCATGGCCAATAACATACTTACGCTATTCTCCTCTAACCCTATTCTAACTAATAACAATTTAGAACACGGCGTAGGGCTTAACAATTTACGCCGCAGGCTAACTCTTTTATATCCTAATAAGCACACATTAATTATTGATAAAAATAACACCCTTTGGCAAACCACACTTAAACTGGAGCTGACTGCATGCTAAACACAATAATTGTTGATGACGAGCCGCTCGCTCATGAAGTGTTACTGCATCATTTAAGTGCTCATAAAGATATTAATATAATCGGGCAATACCTTAACGCTAAAGATGCATTATGTGCTTTAGCCACATCATCTATTGATTTGTTATTTTTAGACATAAACATGCCAGAGATATCAGGCATTGCATTACTAAAAGTGCTCGCAAACCGACCTCAAGTCGTTATTATTAGTGCATATCAAGAATATGCTTTAGCTGGTTTTGAACTTGATGTAACTGACTACCTACTTAAACCAGTATCAGCGCAACGCCTAGACCGAGCATTAAATAAAGTACGGCAAAACAGAAAACTTATAACGCTAAATTCCAATGCACCATTAACTATTACGCTTAAAATCGACCGTGAAAAACATAAAATTCATTTAAGCGAAATAGACATGTTTGAGGCTTATGGAAATTATGTAAAGGTATGGCAAGGTGAAAAAGCATTACTTGCAAGCAGTACTCTCAAATACATAGCACAGGAACTTGATACTTCATTTATTCAAGTCCACAAATCTTACGTTATTAACAAGCACAAAGTGGTCACGTTAAGTAATGAAAGCATTCAACTTTCATCAGGCGTATCAGTTAAAATTGGCAAGTCATACAAACAACTAGTTCGTGATATTATCTAATATTAGCCTGTTTAAGGCTCCCTCTTTTATTGTAAAACCCTAATATCATAGGGCTTCAAATTATTATACCAAAAGAGTAAGTTATACTTTGCGGTGCATTATTTAAGAGACACTTAAAAGCGATACGTTACAGACGCACCAAGCGTTTGAGGGTTAACAACAGCCACATAGCCTGTTGGGTAACGCCCGCTTGCAGGTTCTACCGATGTATATTCCTCTTCATCAAACGCGTTGTTAATATAAGCGCTCATTAACCAATGCTCACTATCGTAACTAATTGTGGCACGTGTAATTGTGTAACCACCGGCAATACGCTCTTGTGTATTAGTTAAATCACCATAATATTCATCCATATAATTAGCACTTACATTAACTTTTAAGCTATCAGTAAACCAATGCGACAACCCTAAGCTAGCTGTAAGCTCTGGTGCAGAGTTAAGCTCGTTGCCAACTGCATCGCTGTACGTGGCCGATTCATCTATTTTAGTTTTAAGTAACCCAAGCCCTGCATGGAGTTGCCTTTGCTCACCTAACATACTGTATGCTTCAAGCTCTAAACCATAGCTATGAGCATCATCAATATTAGTGATTTTTCTATCTGAACTTAACGCTTGATACCCACCAAAGTTATTATAAAAAATGTTCGCACTAATATTAATATCACCATTATGAAGTACACTGCGCGAGCCTAGCTCGTAGGTGTTTACTGATTCTTGGTCGTAGTAGTAATACTCTTGTGCGGTAAAATCTAACGCGCCGCCACCCGAGTTATAACCTCTACGGGCGCTGGCCGATAACGTTGTTTCATCTGTAATTTTGTATTGAATCGCTAATGTAGGTAATTTTATAGTGTTAGAGTCATCTAATTGCTCAACTAACCTACTGCCCCCAAAAGCCATATCAAAATTACGAAGCTGCTCTTCGCGCTCTATTTTAAGCCCTGCGGTGAGCGTAAATGCTTTAGTTAACTTAAAGCTTGTTTCTGAATAAATTGCTTTTGAGTCACTGCTGTCGTCACCAAAATAATCTGTTGCGCCTACACCTTTAAAAAAGGGACTCAGCACGCAAGTTATTGGGGATTAGTTAGCCTTGCAGGTTTGTGCTTTTGCATGGCGGGCTCTACCCTATTACAAGCCTTGTTAACAGAGCACTATTTTAAATATTATCAAAGTATTACTGTTGATTTTAGTGCGGTAGTATTTGCACTTATATTTTACTTTAGTGCCAAAAAAGTAAAAGCAAAATCTGCTCACAATACAAGTACGCCAGTATAGCTTTACAACGGGGTTTAAGCTAACAAATTAAACCCCTTTTACTGCTTTGCCCCTTTACAAAACGTCAGCGCTAAACACGATACAAACCGGTATATCGCCCCCTGGTAATTAAGTTTTGGTTTAAGCTGTTATTCTATTCTTGATTAAGCTGGTCTAACCAGCTACCATTTTTAAATTGAGCATTTAAAAAAGCAATAATAAGTAATGAACACAAACGCTTCAAAGCACGTCACTATAACCTGTAACGACAGGCAAACTCTAAGCGCACACCTATTTACACCCACCAGCGCTATTAAAGGTGCGGTGATGATTGCCCCTGCAACCGGTATAAAGCAGCAGTTTTATGCAAACTTTGCTACTTACTTACAGCAACATGGCTTTGGCGTTATTACGTTTGATAACAGTGGCATTGGCCAATCACTTAACCGTAGTATTAAAAAAAGCAAAGCCAGTTTACAAAGTTGGGGTGAGCAAGACATGCCTGCGGTACTTGAGCATTTGCAAAGGGTATTTCCTGATACGCAGTATCATTTAGTGGGTCATAGCGCCGGCGGGCAATTAGTGGGGCTAATGCATAACGCTAACGAGCTAAGCTCCGCGTTTAATTTTGCTTGCTCGTCAGGTAAATTAACTAATATGAGCTTAGCGTACCAGGTTAAAGCGCACTTTTTTATGAATGGGGTTATTCCTCTTAGTAATGCCTTGTTTGGTCATACTAAATCGCAGTGGTTTGGCATGGGCGAGCCACTACCTAAAGGCGTAGCTAAACAATGGCGCAAATGGTGTAACGCCCAAGGGTATGTACAATCAGCATTTGGTGATACCGTATTTCAACACTGTTACAACACACTTTCTATGCCCTCAATATGGGTTAATGCTACCGATGACGATATTGCTAACAATGCAAACGTTGCCGATATGCTCTCGGTTTTTCCTAAATTAAAAGCACAAACCCTAACCTTAAACCCACACGACTATGGTTTGAAGGAAATTGGCCATATGAAATTTTTTAGCAAAAAATCTGACGGATTATGGCCACTTGCGCTTAATTGGCTAAACAAGCACAGTTAAAAAAGGATGCGTTTACTCCGTAAATTTGCACCGTTAATTTACGGCGTTAATTTGCTTTTTAACTGGTTTTTCACGCGTTACGAAATAGCATACGAGTGAGCCGCCAGTTACCATTATTACTCCTTGCCAAAACGAGGCACTAAGGGTAATTGATAAATAAAGCGCCGAAATAATCGCCGAAAAAACTGGCGTAAAATACGAAAGCGTACCAAGCAACATTAAGTTACCGCCAATAATAGCTTGGTTCCAAAGAGCATACCCGCTGCCAACAACCACACCAGCTAGCACAAGCGTTACGGTCGCGTGCAGTGTAAAGGTCATTTTTGGCTCGTCACTTAATCCATACAACACCCATAAGCTTAGTGCCGTGGCGATAAAAAACAGCACAATGGCATTTTGCCCATTGCTATTTTTTTGAGTAATTACACAGTAAACAGACCAAATAAAAGGTGCTACAAACGCCAACAAGTAGGCTATTGGGTTACTGGCAAAATTGCCCATAATACTATTAAGTGATAACCCACTATCGCCACCAACGCACCAAGCCACACCAAAAAAAGCAAGCAGCATACCGGGGTAAATCCAAACACTTACCTTACTACGGTTAACTATAATACTGAGCAAAATGGTAAGTGTGGGCCATAAATAATTTATAACCGCCATTTCTACCGCTTGGTGGCGATTATTAGCAAGCCCTACAAACAGCGCTAAACACACCTCGTAAAGTGCAAATAAAGCAGTACCCCAAATAATATAGCGCTTATTAAACCCAGCAAACTTAGGCCGCCCCATTACCAAAATTAAAAACAGCGCGCTTACACTGTACATGAGTGCCGCCCCTCCTATGGGGCCAAATAACTCCGAAACATCCCTGAGCAGAGCCACTAAACAACTCCATAATAAAATAGCGGCAATGCCATAAAGCGTGTATTTATGATTAGAAAAAAAGTCCATTAACTACCTAAAAGTACTACTTACGTTTGACGTTACGCTAACAGTAATTAGTGGGTTAAACAATTGTTGCTCATCATTTATTGTTATAAAGATGTTTTTGGCCTGCACTTAAGTGTTTGACCTTTTGGTCAGTAAAGTTACAATCATTCAACACGTTAAAAACAGCATCGCCATAATGAGCACACAAACAAAGCCAAATAAAAAAGAACTCACCCGAGTAAAAAACCAAACATTAATACTCGATGCCGCCGAGCAATTGTTTTCTCAGCTTGGTTACGATGGCACCAGTATGAGTATGGTTGCCAAAGAAGCAGGCGTTCCTAAGGCCAATATTTTATATTATTTTAAAAGCAAAGACGGCCTATACGAAAACGTAATAGACCGCATTATTGCACACTGGAACTTAGGCTTAGATAACGTAACCCCTGAGGACGACCCTGCGCATGTGTTGTATCACTATATTAAAAGCAAAGTCATACTTGCAGTAAACCAGCCGCTGCAATCACGTTTATTTGCCAGTGAAATACTGCGCGGCGCTCCTTATTTGCAAAACTACTTTAGAACCAACACACGCCCGTGGGTAAAACAAAAGGTAGACGTGTTTCAGGCCTGGATAGATGCAAACAAAATGGATAATGTTGACCCTTACCATTTATTATTTACCATTTGGTCAACTACGCAGTACTACGCCGATTTTCAGGCCGAAGTGCTACTGGTAATGAACAAGTTAGAATACGACGAAACCGATGTGGCACAAATAACGCAATCAACTGCCCACATAATTTTAAAAGGTATTGGTTTAAAAATACCTGAGCACAGTGAGGCTTAACCCATGGATAACTTTACCACCCCAGACTTATTTGACGATCACCGCAATAGCGTACAAGTAGCCGACAGCGGCCTGCGCCACTTTGGTAAAAAAACCACATTTAGTGGCCAAGCAGTTACCGTTACCTGCCCAGACGATAACTCGTTTGCCGCCGACATACTGCATGAAAACGGCAAGGGTAAAGTACTGGTTATTGATGGCTTTGCTAGCAAACGCTTTGCTTTTATAGGCGATATTATGGCGGAGCGCGCGTTAAAAAATGGCTGGGAAGGCGTGATTATTAACGGCTGTTGCCGCGACATTGAAATACTTGCCACTATGGATTTACCGGTTATGGCACTTGGCTCTACCCCGCGCAGTACATTAAAGCGTGGCTTTGGAGATAAAAATCAAACAGTGACCATGCTTAGTACCACAATTAACCCTAACGATTGGCTATACGCCGATGTAAATGGCTTAATTATTAGCCCTAACGCATTACTATAAACGCCACACTTGCAACCAAGTTGGTGCAATCACGCACCAACTTGGTGTGTTTTCACCTCTAAATTACACCTTCTTTAATACTTATATTTTTATAAATATCTGCTAAACCCCATACAAACCAAACAAAACCTGACCGAGCGGACAACTTTATTGCATTTGGCATTGCTTTTGCTTAGCTTTTAGGCAATATAATAGCTAACCGATTAAAAAGCGGATCAGGCTCTGTAAAATAAAAATAAGATGTTACGCAGTGGGCTGAAAAATAATAATAACTAATTCGTCTTTTTAATCACTCTAAATCTGATTATAACCAGTTGGTCAGATTTACTTTATAACGAGTGGTGATATGAGTACCAAAACACATAATAATTTTACCGGTATTTTTTGTGACCATGGCCCTAACGCATGGCAAACACAAACCCACGGCAAACTTGTAAATAAGCGCCTTGCAGTAAAAGATGTATTTGCTATTAAAGGCGAGCGCAACAGTGCTGGTAACCCAAGCTGGTTTAAAACAGCAAAACCTGCACAGCAAACAGCAAGTGCCGTAAATAAACTAATGAATGAGGGTTGTCGCTTTACAGGCTTTACCCATACCGATGAGCTGGCCTACAGCTTAGAGGGCAATAACATTCACTATGGTGCAGCACAAAACCCAAAACTTAAAGGCCATGCAAGTGGCGGCTCAAGTATGGGCTCGGCAGCAGCTGTAGCGGCTAACTTAGCCGATATTGGCTTAGGCACTGATACTGGTGGCTCTATTAGAATACCGGCAAGTTATTGTGGCTTATTTGGCATAAGGCCAAGCCATAACGTAATTGAAAAAGATGGCCTAATACCGCTAGCGCCCCCATTTGATACCATTGGCTGGCTTACGAAAAATGCAGAGCTGCTAAGCGATGTAGGCAATGTACTGTTACCAAATCAAGCTATTAATAACGTTGATACTTTAGTTATTTGCGAGCCATTATTTGAGCTGGTTGACCCTGCATTACAAGCCCCACTTAAACAACTGCTTGAAAAAACCAAACCTTATTTTAAACACCATAAAGAATTTGAACTGCCTAACAGCAGCTTATTAAGCGAACTGGCTGACAGCTTTAGAATACTGCAAGGGCGAGCAATCGCAAAAACGCATAAAGATTGGCTTCAATTGCCTGGGCAACTTCCCCAGTTTGCTCCGGCAATTGCGGCACGTTTTAACATGGCGCTTGCTCTAACCGCCCAAGAAGAACAAGAAGCACTAAATGTACAAACCCAATGGCAAACACTAATCGCTAAAAACCTAAACACAAACAGTTGTTTATTTTTGCCAACCACACCCACAACTGCACCTAAATTGGGCGCCGACACAAGCGCCTTACGTATGCAAATAATCACCTTATCGGCCATTGCGGGCTTGAGCCGCTCGGCGCAAGTACACTTACCATTGGCTAATTTAGAAAATAGCCACCCGTATGGGTTTTCATTAATGATGAGCCACGGCAACGATAAAAGCCTACTTGCCTGCGTACAACAATTAGCTGCCCACTTTAAACAGGACATACTTGCATGAGCACACACAACATTGCCTTTACTGCCCCGCATTTTGCAGCAACCGAGGCAGGCACTTTAATACTAAAACAAGGCGGTACAGCCACCGAAGCCATGGTAGCGGCAGCCGCTGCGATTAGCGTGGTATATCCGCATATGAACTCAATTGGCGGCGACAGTTTTTGGCTTATTGATAACCCAAACCAAAGTATACCCACTGCCATTGATGCCTGCGGGCGCGCACCAAACGATATAAGCGCCTATAGCAATGAGCCACACATACCAGAGCGCGGCGGTTTAAGCGCGCTTACTCAGGCTGCAACACTTCGCGGCTGGCAAAAAGCCCTTGCGGTAGATGAGCACGCTGCTCTTTCGCTAAGTACTATTTTAGCCCCAGCCATAAAGCTCGCGCGCGATGGCTTTACAGTATCTAAAAGCTTGCAAGCAGGCTGCGAAAAGCTTGCCACCGCTTCAAACACTAACGCTGCCTTTAAAGAACTTTACATACCTAATGGTAAACCGTTGCAAGCGGGCCAACATTTTAAAAACCCAAAACTTGCCAATACCTTTGAGCACATAGCCGAGCATGGCTTAAACGCCTTTTACCAAGGGCCTTTAGCAGAGTCGTTTGCAAACGATTTAGCTGCCGCAGGCAGTGCAATTACACGCGCTGATATTGCCAATACGCAGGCCGATTTAGTAACGCCGCTCAGTGCTAATTTATCGGGCATACAGTGTTATAACTTACCCGCCCCCACACAAGGCGTACATTCTCTGCAAATAATTGGCGCTGTTAATAAACTAAAACATTTAGCCAAAACAGAGGCCGATTGGATGCACTTAATTGTTGAGGCAACCAAACAAAGCTTTACTCACCGCCCTACACTTTGGGCCGACCCAGACGCGCTTGGCGATGATTATAAAAACGCATTAACTGATGAGCGCTTAAGTGCGCTTGCCAGCAATATAGATATGAGCCAAGCCAAGCAATGGCCATTTAATGCAGAGCCAGGCGATACCGTTTGGATGGCCGCACGGGATAAAAACGGCCAACTAGTAAGCTTTATTCAAAGTGTTTACTGGGAATTTGGCAGCGGCATTTTGATGAGCGAAGGCGGCTTTGTGTGGAATAACCGCGGTTTAAGTTTTAGTTTAAATAGCAACGATGCCAATGCCTTAAAAGCGCATAAGAAACCGGCTCATACACTCAACCCTGCTTTAGCAAAATTTGACGATGGTAGGCGCCTTGCCTACGGCACCATGGGCGGCGAAGGCCAACCACAAACACAAGCTGCAGTATTTAGTGGGTACGCATGGCGAAATAAATCAATTACCCAAGCAGTAAGCGATCCGCGTTGGTTACTAGGGCGCACCTGGGGCGATACAAGCACAAATTTAAAGGTAGAGCAAAGCTTAGTAATTCAAGTTAAACATGAATTAAATCAACGTGACCACGACTGGGTAAGCGTTGATAATAACAATGAAATGATGGGTCATGCAGGTGCCATTTTAGATACGCCTACCAGCCTTGAAGCAGCCACCGATCCTCGTTCAGATGGTCGCGCAACAGTAACTACAGCAGGAACACAATGACAGAAATAATAAATCAATGGCCGATTATAGCGGCCTTAATAGCAACCGGTATTTTTGCAGGTATTTTAGCAGGCCTATTTGGTGTAGGCGGCGGCATAGTAATTGTGCCTGTGCTGTACTTTTTACTGCAAGGCTTTGGCGTAAGCCCTGAGTCGGCCATGATGATAGCCACGGCTACATCGCTTGCCACCATAGTGCCTACTTCTATTTCGTCTATTCGCTCGCACCATGCAAAAGGCAATATCGACCTTGCTTTAATTAAATACTGGGCCCCATTTATTTTGGTAATGGCCGTTATATGTAGCTATTTAGCTCATTCTATACGCGGTAATGCGTTGGTACTTATGTTTGCCTGTATTGCCATTTTAGTAAGTTTAAACATGTTATTTAGAGCCGGCGCGCCTGCCCTAGTTAGTAAATTACCAGGTAAATTTGGCCAAGGCATTATGGCAAGTATTGTCGGTGGTTTATCGGTAATGATTGGCATAGGTGGCGGCACTATTGGCGTACCCATGCTAAACGCGTTTAACGTACGTGCTCATGTTGCCGTTGGCACCGCTGCTGTATTTGGCTTATTAATCGCGTTACCGGGCGTTATTACTTTATTAAGTATTGGTACTACACCCACCGATGCGCCGCTTGGCACGTGGGGCCTTGTAAACCTACCTGCTTTTATACTTATTATTCCGCTTACTATTTTGTTTGCCCCTATTGGCGTAAAAATTGGTAGCAAGCTAGATCAAAAACAATTAAAACGCGCCTTTGCCGTTGTATTAATGATAACGGGCATTCGTATGCTTATTCAGACTCTGGGAGCCTAAAACATGTTTAGCGACACGCAAATTCAAACTTTAAATCCGCCACAGCGATTACTCATGGGCCCAGGCCCAATAAACGCAGATCCACGCGTGCTACGTGCTATGTCGGCGCAGCTAATTGGCCAATACGACCCAGTAATGACCGGTTTTATGAACGAAACCATGGCCCGCTATCGCGAAATTTTTAAAACCAAAAACGAATGGACCATGTTAGTTGATGGTACATCGCGCGCAGGCATAGAAGCCGTTTTATGCTCTATTTTACGCCCAGGCGATAAAGTACTGGTGCCCATTATGGGCCGCTTTGGCCACTTGCTTGCTGAAATAGCCGAGCGCGTAGGCGCAAAAGTACACACCATAGAAGTCCCGTGGGGCGAGGTATTTACCCCCGAACAAATAGAAAAAGCCATTGTTGATGTAAAACCCCATGTACTTGCTATGGTACAGGGCGATACCTCTACAACTATGAACCAACCCCTTGAACACATTGGCGATATTTGCCAAAAGCACGACGTATTATTTTACTGCGATGCCACCGCATCAATTGTAGGTAACGATTTACCCGCCGATGAGTGGAAACTCGATGCGCTTTCGGTTGGTTTGCAAAAATGTTTAGGTGGCCCGTCTGGCTCTGCCCCATTAACACTGAGCGATAAATGCGCCGATTGGATCCAAAAACGCAAAAAAGTAGAAGCGGGTATTCGTACCGCGCAGCATACCGACGGCACCGAGCCATTTGTACGCTCAAACTACTTTGATTTAGGCATGATCATGAATTACTGGGGTGAAGAGCGCCTTAACCACCACACCGAAGCCACCAGTATGCTGTATTGCGCATCAGAATGTGCTCGCATTGTTATTGAAGAAGGCGTAGATAACTGCGTTGCCCGCCACAAGTTACACGGCGATGCCATGCTAACGGGTATTCAAGCGCTGGGCTTAAACGTATTTGGCGACTTAAACCATAAAATGAACAACGTAGTGGGTGTTTATATACCCGAGGGCATTAATGCTGACCACGTACGCGGACAAATGCTAACCGACTTTGGTATTGAAATTGGCACCTCGTTTGGCCCGCTGCATGGCAAAATTTGGCGTATTGGCACCATGGGTTACAACGCCCGTAAAGATGCCGTATTACAAACATTGGCAAGCCTAGATGCCTGCTTACACGCCAATGGTTACAAAGGCCCTAAAGGCGAAGCCGCTATTGCCGCCCTTGCCCATTATAAATAAAAAAAGGATTTAGCATGAAGATTGCAAGCCCCCTCCATGAGCCATTATTAAACAGTGAGCTGGCTAATAAATTTGCCGCGCGCGCGTTATTGCGCTGTAAAACGCTCAGTGGCCTATCGCAAATGCAAGGTGGCATTCACCGTGTGTATTTATCTAAAGAGCACAAAGAGTGTAACCGTGTAACTGCCGCGTGGATGGCTGAGGCGGGCATGCAATCGTGGCAGGACGAAGTCGGCAATTTATGGGGGCGCTTAGCATCATCTAATCCAAACGCTAAACGTTTAATTATTGGCTCACACCTAGACACCGTACCAAACGCCGGTGCATTTGATGGTATTTTAGGGGTATTACTAGGTATTGAAGTAGCCGCCCTTGCACACACGCTTAAGCTTGATTTACCATTTCATTTAGATGTAGTGGGCTTTTGTGATGAAGAAGGCACTCGCTTTGCCACCACGTTAATTGGCTCAAAAGCACTGGCGAACGAGTTTGACCCCCAGTGGTTAAATATACAAGATACAAACGGCATTAGTATGCGCCAAGCCATGCTTGATTTTGGCCTAACCCCTGATGATTACGCTAAAGCCGCCCTTAACAAAAACGAATTACTCGGTTATTGGGAAACCCACATAGAGCAAGGCCCAGTACTTGAATCGGTAAACCAGGCGCTAGGCGTAGTAACCGCTATTGCTGGCGCCAAACGCGCTATGATCACCCTAACAGGCCAAAGCGGCCATGCAGGCACTACACCAATGAACTTACGCCAAGATTCGTTAGTTGGCTGCGCCGAGCTTACCCTTGCCATAGAGCAGCTAGCAAAAAACGCGAGTAATGGTGAAGTCGCCACCGTAGGGCAAATTCATGCTCGCCCAGGCGCTACAAATGTTATTGCCGGTAAAACGACTATAAGCCTAGATGCACGCGCACAAAATGATGCCGACCTAGCAGTATTACTTAATGCAATACATACCCGCGCCGATCAAATTGCAACATCGCGTAATTTAACGCTTGATTGGCAATGGACACATGCGGCCGACGCCGTAGCGTGCGACACTCAAATTCAGCAATTGTTTAGCAGTGCCTGTAAATTGAATAACCAAGCATCACCTTCACTTGCCTCTGGCGCTGGGCACGATGCCATGGCTATTGCCCCTATTTGCCCAGTGGGCATGCTATTTATACGCAGCCCTGGCGGGATAAGTCATCACCCCGCAGAAGCTGTTATTGATGAGGATGTAACAAAAGCCCTTAGCGTAATGTACAGCGCACTCATGCTGTATGTAAAAGAGTTAGAAAAGTAACTAACGGTTATTAAGCGCAGGGTAGGCTATGTGCTGTTAGCTTAGCCCTGCGTATTAAACTGGGCTGTGGTTATTAATTAAAGCCAGTATTTAAAGTCGGAGTTTAAAACTTAATTAAGGCTTAAGCCAAGCTCATTTAAACTCGCTTCAAAGCGCTGCCATTTTCTATTTATTTTACGCTTAGCCGATGAGCTCACGTAATTACTAATAGGAAAAAACTCAGTATTACCAATATCATCAACAACAACACACCGCTCAATGGTGCCGTTATTATTAACACACGCTATGTTGCGTGGTTTTATTTCTTTGGTGATCACTAAATTGTGTAATAAATAATCTTTTAAATTTAATAGTGGCTCGGCTAAGGCTTCACTATTTGGCTGATTTAAATAATATTCTAGCGTTTTAGCCGGCTGATTATTTGCATCAATTACTAGGTCAAACACGTACCCTGTGCCAATATTGGTGTGTACCGTACCATGGTATCGCGCTAACAACTGCCACTGAATATTTCGGTTACTAAGTCGCTTATAATAAGCCAGCTCTTGATCTTGCTCCTGCGAAAACCCTTCATGGCTTACTTTTATACATAAATTATGTGCCTCAGGGTGCCTGTAACACGTTCTATGCGCCCCTTTACCTACAATTAAATCGTCGTTCAATGAGATCAAACCAATTTTCGTCCTAACGTAAATTTACAAATACCAATTCGCTTAATTAAGTAACCTATTTTGAGGATTGGTATAAAACGAGGTAAATAACACGCCTTAAAATTGCACGCTTAGTATTTACATCTATTAATGCAGCTTTTATTACTATGTCAGTAATAAAGTAGGTACATTCGTTAAATAAGCCGGCCATTTTAACTATAAATTAGGGTTTATCAAGGTAAATTAGCTACAGTTTGGATGTATTAGAAGCTAAGGTAGATTTGCTTTTGTATTATTATTAAAACGAATATCAGGCTATTGAGATAAGGAAGAAGAACAAAAAATTTAGATTTGTTCGCGGTAGTTAACCAAGTCTTACAAATAAATTTTTAGATAGTAGAAGCCCCGTTTTTACTATCTAAATACGCCGGTATATAGCTAAACCGACTTTGTATATTTGTATTCGCATGATACAACAGCTGCACATAAGCCACTAAAAGCTAAAATAAAAACTGCAGAAACTGCAGAAACTGCACCCCAAATTGACATTATCATCACAGGTAAACCGGCATTTGGTGCAGACATAACTATTCCATTCCCTAAATCTTTAGGTGCGCCAAGGTTAGAAAAAACGCCAAATAAACCAATGCAAATAGCTATAAAAAACAGTATGTAACTCAAAAACCCAAGTACTCTAGAAGCGATAAGCAGGCCCTTAAGGTTTTCTGTTTTAATTGTTGGGTATGGGTAAAGTTTCATATATATCCTTAATTTAATTACTTTTATTATTTTTCTGAGCGAATGTTCATTATTCACACAAGCAAACTTAAAAACAAGTAGGAGCAACTTAAAATAGCTAAATTCACCAAGTAGTTAGCCAAGCATATTAAATTTATAACTAAGTATTAGATGTATATTGAAATAAGAGAATTGCTTTAGCTAACCTTCGCTAAAAACATTTATTTTGCAGTTATTCGGGTGGCTACATAAAACTAATTATAGAGCCACCCGCTTTAATTTTTATAGTTACTCAATCGTTACCTTTGCATCACTTACCCATGTTTCGGTTATCGCCTCCTCGTTTTTATCAACCAAATACGCGCGTATGCTTACGGGGTCGTTATTGCTCTGTTTGTAGTCAAATGCTAATCGCCATTGGTTGGTCCCCACTATTGGGTAAGCACCAATTGGCTCAAGTATTTCGCCGTTACTGGCTTCAACAATAGGCTTTATGCCGCTTTCTCTATCTAGGCCTTTAAATACTGGGCCTTCAAAATCAATCACCATTTTGTTTACGCCCTCAGGAATAGGCTGGCCAGGAATTCCGCCCTGTCCTTGGCGAGTATTAACAACACTTGCTAGGTTTTTTGATTTTGGATCGAGTGGACGCCACTCAATATCATAAGAAAAGGTAAACTCATCGCCTTTACGTACCTCTTTTTCAGGCACCCAATAGGCAACAATGTTATCAAACGTTTCATCTTTAGTTGGGATTTCAATTAGCTGCACAGCGCCTCTCCCCCAATCACCCGTAGGCTTGATCCACGCTGATGAGCGCTTATTGTAAAACACGCCGTCGTCTTGGTAGTTATTAAAGTCACGGTCTCTTTGGATTAAACCAAAGCCTTTAGGGTTCTCATCAATAAAGCTATTTGTCGACACAGACTGCGGATTATTTAACGGTCGCCAAATATACTGGCCCGACCCAGTATGAATAGCTAAGCCATCGCTGTCGTGAATTTCTGGGCGCCAGTCTTTCGCTACCGTTTTATCTTTTTCTGAGTACCAATACATACTGGTTAGCGGCGCTATACCTAAGCGCTCTACATCGGCGCGCATATACAAATTAGCACTTACAGAGGTAACATGCCCTTTGGCCTCTTTGTTGTCTTTACTTAAACCAAACCGATAAGCACCTGTAATAGAGGGCCCCTCAAGCAATGCCCACACAGACATGCTCTCACCTTTATTTTCTGCAGGGCCTAACCAAAATGCCGAAAAGCGTGGAAATTCTTCTGGCTCACTCATACCGGTATTAATTGCAATACCGCGAGCCGACAACCCATATTGCCCCTGAGGGCCATCAGTTCTAAAATAAGACGCCCCCAAAAACGATATCCAATCTGGCTTTATATCGGGGCGCATAATTCTAAAGCCTGCAAACCCAAACCCTTCTGGCAGGTCGTGGGCTGGGCTATCGTCAGGCATATCAAAAAGCGCATTATTAAAAGGCAGTTCTTTAACGTTGTTTTTATCATCTCTGATGAAAATACTTACCGGCTCAGGAAAATATCGCCCAGGGTAAAATAATTGCACCGGTGCCTTTTCGCCATTTGGGTAGAGGGTTTCATCTTCTTTAAAGCGTATTTTCCAATGTTCGTCATAGGTAATTTTATCAATAAGCTCAGGGGCTGGCACTTCCACAGGCGTATAAGGCTTTTTGGCAGAGGCTTTTGCCATTGCTTTTAAATCTTCAAAAGTAAACTTAGCACTTGTTTGTGCTTGCGCCGCGTGTAACGACACAGAGGAGGCAATAATAGCGGCAATAAATAACTTTAACTTCATAAAAAGTATCTCTAATAAAGGGAGTCTAAAAATAAGCGCCCAGTACGAACGCCTAACTTAAAATGCTTGTAAAGATATTACACACCGCAATATGAACTCGCGTTTACTAAAATAACGTTATTTGGCTTAGTTAATTTGTTTTTGGGGCGGCGATTTTGATGATATCGCTGAAGTGAAAATAAGTGGGGATAGCGCAATTTATTATTAGATCCCTAGTATTCAAATTGATAGGGGTTGTATTTAGATGTTAGAAAACGAAGAGGCTCATCGCTTTAAAATTTGCAATTAATAGCTAATTTTTACTTGGCCCTCAGTTCAGGGCATGTTTTATTTTTTTGAAGTTAATTTTTCTATGGCATCTTTAGCTTCTTTCAAACTTACACCATGAACAGATCTATAATACTTTATTGCTCTAACTTTATGGCCTGATTTTAAAGCAACAATAACATCACCTTCAGTTACGCTGCCATGCTTAGGTATTGAGTGACCAAATATTAATATAAATAAAACTGCAATAAACGCTAAAACACCCCAAATATATTCAATTTCCATAAATATTCTCGATGTTCGAAAAATAATGAGCCTGTAGATTAACTCGTTTTTTATTTTTTTGATAAACAAACCATAGCCGAGTTCATATTTTGATTCAATCGTTTACTGTATTTTACGTGGGATATAAAAGAGAGTTTTAATGTTCTTTTGATTGGCGTTTTGGAAGGTATTACAGGTGCTTGTGTGACTTATTCGATGTTAAAAGGGCTTCCCCTTCTTAATGTATCGTATTTTATTTAAACGCAATCAGGCTCAATAAAGCCAAGTTGTTTACCATTTTTTAATAAAAATTGTTATCGCCTATCGGGCTACCTATTACTACTTTCATCTTGTCAATGTAGTTCAGCTTTTTTGCGTGATGCAATTACATATATTTAACCTAACTCACTGCTATCATTGATGATTTATGTAAAAGTTAGAATGGGTGTCATCCTAATTCTAATGAGCTACCCGAATTCATTATGCAAGTGCACCAATTCTTAACTTATTCATAATTGAACTCTGAAAAATAATTTCTACCTCAGTGTAGAGGTTGGGAGTCCAATTATCTTGCTATATTTACAGTTTCAAAGGTGTGCTAGAGCAAATTAAAACTTTTTGCGATAAAAATTGAACAAGTTCGATGTCATATGTAAGCTTTTCAGCTTCTTCTGTATAAGGAAGTAATAGCTCTAACTCTGCTTCACCATCTTCTGCTTTTACATGTACAACTTTACAACGAATATCGTAAATTCTATCGGCAACTTGGCTAATTATATCGATATTTCTATTCTTAAAATTCAAGACACATGATGTAATCCCTTTTTGTTTAGAACTAAAAAATTCTGCTCTATCTTTTTTCCCTTCAATAAAGCTCTGAAGTTCCTCAGGCTCAATACACCCATGTAATGTTGCTTTTAACTGTTCTCTCTCTGTTCCCCCAGTCTTTGTACTCGCAATAGTTGTGATTCTAGAAATATCGGAGTCTCTTTCAATATTGAAGGATGGGTCTTTCAGAATAGTTCTAACTTTACGGTTAAATTCAGACTTAAAGTAAACAGGATAGTAAAACTCTATAGATTGATAAAAAGCTAAAAACTGCAACAACGGCATATTAGTTGCATTTCTCGCGTACCAGTACAATGAAATAGGGCCTGAATCATATTCATATTTAGGGAATTCAATTTTTTTGTCTTGAGAACCGATTAACCTATTGAACTTACGTTGTATTCTTCTTGATAGTACTGGAGCGAGAGAAGTCTGGACTTCAATACCAAAAAATATGGAGTGAGTTACTTTTTCTAGTATTTTAATTGCATCTGAATGACTTTTTAATTTGGAGGCTTTTATTACAATAGATGTGCCCAATGAGTTATCAACTTTTGTTAGTATTTTTAGCTCGTTACTAAGTTGGCTAATATAAATTTTCGTTTTTTGCTGTGTATCTTTTGATTCAATTTCTGAATCTTGAAATTTACCATCACGGTTATATTTGACCCCAAAAGCACTTAAGAGTCTTCGTTTTCTAAAACCGGATATTTTGGAGTTTTCATTAATAACTGTAAATGCTGCTTCTATAGTATTATTTTCATAGCAACATATAGCCGCGTAGTTACCTACAATAATGTATTTCTCAAATTCAATTTTGTTAAACTCACTTAGATCTACTATGTCCCATAAGTTTATATCTACTTTTTTACGACCTGATGGAATGTAAACAGTTAAATCTACATCAATCACCCCAAATTCTTCACTATATGAGGCATCCTCATATTCAAATTTAGCTTTATCACATCGTAACTTTATTTTATTTATAAGATCAGCTGCAACTTTAGCTTCCTTTATCTCATCTTCATCGTAATCTTCTTGCGGTTCACTCACTGAACTCTCCTTGTAAATATAACAACTTATTGACACCACTTTGGGGATTTATAACGTCCCAAAACGGCGTATATTAGATTGTTCAATAATTCCACTAAATAACTGCAATGTAAACAACCAATTAGGCATGCAGTGAAAAAGCCTTTGTTATTTTGCACCTAAACGACTTTTAATAATGTTATTGGACAACGTCACAATAGCTGTTTATATGCACAGTTTACTCTAAAGGTAAATTTTGCCTTTGTGCATTTAGCACGTATGAGTTAAAGCATTAGCGAGATAAGCGAGCCTTAACATAATAATGAAACAGGCTCGCTGAAGTGTTTATGATAAAACGAATTGGTTAGTGATTTACTTTACATCAAAGTTCACATGATCAAAGTAAGGATTACTCTCACGCGCTTTAAGTAGACTAATTGTAGTGAGCACAATAAGCTTTAGCTCGCCACTTACATTAATGGCAATGCACTCTTGTTTGAGTGCATTGCGTTTTGTATCAGTTGCTACGCCACATACACCATCGCCATTTTTTAATACAAGCTCAATATTCAGCCTGTGCATACAGGCAATTTCGATGTAGTCGTATTGGTGGCAACTGATCATAACGTCCTCTTTAAATTATTTAGCTGGCTTAAGTAGCATTAAAGTGGCAATAACAATTAAGTTGCCTACATACCATAAATCTTTAATTACAAATTGCCCTAAACGCTCTAATAATGTGCTTGAGCTAAATGCACCGGTTGCGGTTATTAAAAATGTTTGGGTCATTAAAAATACACTTAAACACGCTAAGCCACTTATAATAATTAGCTTTTTATTATTTAAAAATAGCCCTAAGCCCAATAACACAGCAAATAATACATCAAACCCGCCAATGATATTTGATGCGCCTTGTACGCTAAATACCGTGTATAACCACGACATAAACGGTGAGGTTTCTACTAGGCCTACAATGGCTTTGGCTTCAAACTCATAAAATTTCATGCCGCCAATCCACAGTAAAACCATAGCAACCGGTATAAAGTTTAAAAGTACGTGTTGTTTGTCTGTTAGTTTATTTTTATAAAACAAAAATAAATACAAAGGGATGATAGCAAAGTATTTAATTATGCCTTGCCCACTGCCAATAATTGGAAAGCCGCCTAACTGTGCCATCCAGCGGTTACTGGCAAATAAGGTAAGTAAAGGCACTATGCTAACAACTAACGCGAGTATAAGTGCAGGCATCGGCTTTATTAATTTTAAATGCGCAGCTAAGGTGGTGACTGCCAACGCAATCATCGCGGTGCCTGTGAGCAAACCTAATGTATTGTTACTTAGTAAGGTATCAAGTTCATAAAAACTAAAGGTAGCTGAGAGTGTGTTTGGATTTGCACCTAAAGCAAACGATACACCAAGTAATGCAAAGCTGAGTGTAAGTAAAAAGGTGAGTGCGTTATTTGTGTGTGTTAAGTTCATTGTGTGCCCATTAAATCTGTAATGGCTAATAAAGACCTAATTTTTACAAAAAGTGATTCAACTAAAATTAAATTTTTAAATACAAGGAAGGACATTTTGGTTTTTACGTTTACAAAAGCCACGCCCGAAAAGCGCAGCTATTTATTATGTCTTAGAAAACTTACTATGGTAGAGCACCTTGAGGTGGCCGGCTTATTTTTAACTGAGCAACAGCATAATGAAAGGGTTGACGAGCAATACGATTGCTCTCATCTCATACAGTTTAATGGTAATACCATAGGTACGTTAAAGTACAAAATATGGGGTAGCCACATTGAAATAATGCAATTGCAAATACACCCCAACCATCAAAATAAAGGCTACGGCAGAGGCGTTATTGAGCAAGTAATTAAAACTGCAAAGTTAAAGCCTATCAGACTAACAGTACTTAAAAACAATCCTGCTAAAGCACTTTATACTCGACTAGGCTTTAAGGTCACTGGGGAAGATAACTATGAGTGCCATATGCAAACCCAGCCTATAAATAACTAAGAGCTACTCTCTTTGATCTTTAAAATCTTTTTTTCTGAAAATGGTTAGGTGCCAGCCCCATTTAAGCGAGCCTAATCTTAAAAATACAGTGGTAAAAAGTGAGCCTAAAATACACCAAATGTAATCGACTTCTATGGTAAACAGCGCAGCATAAACTAGGCCGCCTACTAAACAGGCTGAAGCATAGGGCTCGTTTCGCATAACTGAGGGTACTTCGCGGCAAATTACATCTCGTATTAGGCCGCCAAAAATCCCTGTGGTGATCCCCATTGTTATCGCTATTACCATACCTGTACCGCTTATTAAGGCTTTTTCTATCCCCATAATATTAAATAATGCCATACCTATAGCATCGACTAATAAAAAGTAATAGTTATTTACATGAGGTAAGTAACGCACAAAAAATATGGTGGCAATAATAGCGGCGTAAGTTGAGTATAAATACTCAGGCGTAGCTATCCAAAATATAGGTTTATCTAAAAGTATGTCTCTTAGCGTGCCGCCACCTAAAGCTGTAACAGTTGCGACCACCACTACCCCAAAACCACTTATGTTTTTTTCGTAGCCTAGCAGTGCTCCTGCAACCGCAAAAAAAGCCACTCCGAGCAGCCCCAGCACCATAAAGTATTCAGCAGTCATGTGCATTCCCTTTTAAATTTTATACATTGGTGTATCAATTTATATGCCAGATGTAATTAGCAAAAGCCAAAAGCGAGGATTAAAAGTACATTTAAAAACAATGGGTTAATAAATTTTTGATAAAATTAATGATGGGTTATTGTGATATGCGATATTTAAAAAGGTAATTATTTTAAAAGTGAGTAGTTTTTACACATTTGTTATTTTTAGCTGAGTCGCCTTTTTTAGTCAATTACTAAGCTCATTAATATACGTACGGGAAAGTAAATAACGGCTGGAATGCCGAATAACCAATTAGCAAAGCTTTGCGGCATGACATAAAAAGCAACTTGCTTCACCCAATATATAATACCAACCCGCAATAATACTTAATCATTTTTAGGGGCTAAACGTGTCGCTATCTGCGTTAAAAAATTCTCATTTAGAATAACTAAATAACGAATTTTTTGCCTAGCTATCAACACGTTTTTCTATCCTCAAAATAGATCACTTAATTAAGCGGATTGGTATAAACTCTACATACTACGCTAAAAAGTCATTAAGTGATAAGCTTAAAAATGCTAAATTATTACTTATTAAAACCCATAGTGCATACAAGCCAAGCAGGCCATCGCCCACACTGCCAATATAAGATGAGTAACCAATAAATAATAACAAGCCGCGCATGGTAAGTCCCTGTTAGCTGTATCGTTAAGTTAAATAATAAACTCGCTTAGTTAATTACAGCCTTTGTTGGTTTTAGCAAGCAGAACGTCATGCACACTTGCATGTGCACCACAGTAAAAAATATAGTTAGAACAATGGTAGTTTTCATCCTTAATATTTAAACCATTCTCATCAAATTCTAACTCAAACTTACAGTTAATATCGTATTCGGGCTCTTTCTCTTCAAACACCAATTTTTTACCCTTTAGGGCTAAAGGTAATGGTTCTTTCGTCCCCTCTAGTGGGGCAGTGATAGTGCAAATATGAAAGTTAAAGCCCCAGATAAGGCCTTCTGCAAAGTATTTATCTTCTTTTTTAAATACATTTACATAGCTCCTTTTTAATTTAAAACGCTCATTACTTTTGCTTCCATCGTCGTTAAGCATAGGGATCGCGCTCGTTATTTTGTCTGTCCTTGAATAACATCCTTCAAGTAAGTCTGCATGTGAATATCCACTAAAGAGCACACTTGCTAGCATCAAAAACCTTAAAGCCTGTATGCTCATTACTGCACCTTGCTACGCTGTTAATCTTCGTCAAAAAAACGGCCACTATCATCTGTCATTTTTACTGGCAGGCCGTTATCTACCATAAAATAGTAAAAACGTAGGTCGTCAATTAAATCTGGGGCGGTTATTTCAATATCTTGGTATGTCGCGTTTTTAAACTTAAATCTTAAAATATGCTCAAAACGCTTAATTTGGCAGTACAGTACTTCTTCAAGTTCATGTACTTTGATCGTTATACCTAATACTTCAAGCTCGCCATCAACAATTTCAACCGCATGGCATTGCTCTTTTTTCATATAATGCCATTGTAAAAATACCCTCAATAGGACAAATGCAAATAAGTATAAAAATTGATGCAGCAAAGGCTGTTCAATAAATACCTCTACCCAAAATAAAACTATAACTGCGATAAATGTGTTGAAACCAAGCGTCCAAAGTAGTTTTGCGCTGGGTGTTTTTTTGTACCTTGTTAGTTTTTTCATAAATCCCTTTAAAGTATTATCCTTCGCTGAGTATTACTATTGCTAAATATTACTCACTTTTGTTCCCGCTAAATGATCATGTAAACAGCGTTTATCTTTTCCAAATATAAATGATGGATTAACAAAACCAGCAATGAACTGACCTACCGAAGGGACCAGTGATAACAGCTGCATAGGTAACATGCGTTTAAAGTAAATAGTTATAAAACTTGCTTTTGTGCCGTCTAGGTTTTCTATACGAATAGACATACAGTATTTACCAATAGTTTGTCCGCATTGATACATAAGGTAGGCATGAAGCACTAACGTAGAAAACACACCGTAAACAAATAAAAATGCAGATAAACCCAGATTTGGTTGGCTTAAGTTATCAAAACCGATATACATTATTACAGGTATAAAAAATGCTATACCTAATAGGCCGTCAATAATAGCAGCAACAAGCCTGTCCCCGCGTGATGCTTTTTCTCCCGCTATTTTTAGGTCGGCATTGTGTGCGGGCTCTTGCGCTTCTCGGGTTTTTATAAGCTCGTCTATTTCTTTTGCGCGCTCAGGAAAGCGTTCTCGGTCAATGACTTTTGCGCTGGAGTAAAGTTCATCTAATGTGTAGGTAGAAAAGTCTATTGGGGTATCCATGCTTGGGGTATTCCTTTACGTAATTTAACCCAAAGTAGCATAGCTTTAGTAATTTATTCAATAATCTATGTAAAAAATCTAGTTCAACATTTAGCTTTTTGAGCATAAAAAATGGCGCTAAAAAGCGCCATTCAAAAAACAATTAAATTAAAGCGCTAGGCTTAAAATTTTCTTCGCTTTAGCTATGTCAATATCGCCATGTTCGCCAAGGGCTGTCATGCCGTTACGCTCAAGGTTGTTGGCAACGGCTTCAACCGCGTCTTCACCTAGGTCGTAATCGCCAAGTTTTGTTTTAATGCCCATTTGCTCAAAAAAGTCTTGAGTATGTTTAATGGTTGCATCAATCAGCTCGTTTTTGTCTTGCATATCAAGGCCAAATACACGCTCACCTAACTGAATAATTTTAGCGCGTTTTTGCTCTTGCTGAACAAACATAAGCGGCGGTAATACAATTGCAAGTGTTACAGCGTGATCTAAGCTATAAAGCGCTGTTAGCTCGTGGCCAATCATATGCGTAGACCAATCTTGCGGTACGCCTTGGCCAATTAAGCCATTTAGTGCCATCGTTGCCGACCACATTACGTTTGCACGAACATCGTAATCTTCTGGGTTTTCAAGGGCTTTAGGGCCTTGCTCAATTAGCGTAGATAAAATGCCTTCTGCAAAACGGTCTTGCAGTGGCGCATTAACTGGGTACGTTAAGTATTGCTCAATAACATGTACAAACGCATCAACTACACCGTTAGAAATTTGGCGAGTTGGCAGTGAGAATGTATACGTAGGATCAAGCACGGCAAATTGCGGTTGTACAATTGGCGTACCAAAGGCACGTTTTTGCTGGGTTTCTTTACGGGTAACAACCGAGTTACCGTTGCTTTCTGAGCCAGTAGCCGGAAGCGTTAATACCGCGCCAATAGGTAATGCACTTTTTACTTCTGCGCCATTAACTAAAATATCCCAGCCGTCGCCTTCGTATTTTGCTGCTGCCGCTACGTATTTAGCGCCGTCGATAACACTACCGCCGCCTACAGCTAATATAAAGCTAACGTTTTGCTCTTTCACAATTTCTACAGCTTTTGAAAGTGTTTCGTAAGTTGGGTTTGGCTCAACTCCCGAAAACTCCACAAAGTCCACACCTTCAAGTGCATTTACTACATCGTCATATACGCCGTTCTTTTTGATCGAACCGCCACCGTATAAAAACATGACCTTGCCTTGGCTTGGTACGCGGCTTGCGATCTCATTAATTTGATCTTTGCCGAATAAAATCTCGGTGCGGTTTTTAAATGCAAAATTTAACATATTTGTACTCTACTTGGTTACGGGGCACAGCCCCTGGTGCTCATTGCTTTATAAAATGGGAATTAATAGTTAACTTTCAAGTAATTAATTACCTATTTTATAAATTAAATATGAAAACGGTTAATGTCTAACTGAACGAGCGCAAGTGTACGCGCACTTTACAATAACTAGAATTCAGTTAATCTTGCTTTACCCATCGGATTTCTGATACCTAATGTTTTATGTCTTATTTTGTACAATTACGCACCTTTGTTGAGGTATATCGTTGTAAAAACATCTCTCGGGCTGCTAAAAATTTGGGGCTGTCGCAACCAGCTGCAACCGCGCATATACAAACAATGGAGTCGGTGGTAGGTAAATCGTTATTTGAGCGGCGTCACCGAGGCGTAGAACCAAGTAATGCCGCCCACGATTTAGCAGGCCAAGTGGCAAATCACCTTGATGCTATAGAGCAAAAAGTTGCCTCTGTACGCACCCGTTCAAACGATGTGAGCGGAACGATTACACTAGCCGGACCCGCCGAATGTATTAGTTATGTTGCCTCAGCACAGCTGGCAAATTTGTTACAAGCAGGCAATGTTGATGTGGTCGTGCTGCCTGGTAATCGTGAGCAAATTTATTCAGCGCTTGATACCGGCGTTGCCGATATGGCTATTACAGCCTCCCTGCCCGATAACAAAATTTACGACTTTGAAGTGCTCGACAGCGAAGAGCTAGTACTGGTGGCGCACCGTTTATTAGCGCAAAGCTTAGAGGGGAAAACCATTACGCCAGCACTTTTAAATACGCTGCCGGTGGTCAGTTACGACAGTCAATTACCGCTTATACGCCAGTATTTTGATATTGTATTTAAACAAAGCTGTACGTCAAAAATAATTGCACGCTGCCCCGACATACGCGCGCTCGCCGGCATAGTAAGAACCGGTGTAGGCTATACCGTGCTGCCTGATTATATATGTCATGACGATATTCAATCGGGTAGATTAATTAAACTTGGTCCGCAAGGGCCGGAAAACAATTTGTACTTAGCGTGGCGTAAAGGGGCGCTTGCCCACCCGCGGCTTAATTATGCCCGCGATGTGTTAATGGCTTTTTCTAATATTAATAAATACGCAAAATAGTTTTTTAACTTATACCAATCCGCATAATTAAGTGATCTATTTTGAGGATGGGTAAACGTGATGATAGCAAGGCAAAAAATTCGCTATTTAGTTGTTCTCGGCAATTGCTCCTGCATTGCTCTACCTTCTGCATCCATGCAGTCGTAAATGAGAATTTTTTAAAGCAGATAGCGACACGTTTAGCCCCTGAAAATGATTATGTATTATTACGGATTGGTATTGAACGCTGGTTATTTAATAAAATAGCCAACCGCGCGCCATTGCCCACTGCTTTTACTTAATGTAAGGGTTTCAACCGCAAGCCTTGCTGAAAATTGCGTTTTAAATTGCACAATAAGGTATTTACCTTGCGGGGCACCAGGTAAAGATGAGTAAGCATTAGCACTTATTTGTTCTCGCGTAGCCACTTTACCTAGTGGCGCACGCACTGTGTTTAGGGCGCTTTTCCAGTTTGCTTTACTTAATTGCGATTTAAATAACGCATCGGCTTGTTGCCAACTTTTTGTGTATTCACCCGCATCAATTAACTGTAACCAGTTTATTGCTACGGGCATATTTTTAGTGGTTTCGGCCCACACTGAGCAGCTTATAAACAAGCATAAAATTAAAATGAGGGGTTTCATCATTCTTCCTTTTAATCTGGCGTTAAAAGTAAATATAGATACTCCAAATTACAACACATTGGTTAAATGGTTAACCCCTAATATTAAAAACTTTTGCAAATAAGTGCCTTACTCTCCTTTAATTTTTAAAACCTGCGCGTATGTGCAATCGCTTAACATAGAAAAACCATGCGAGGCTTGCTCTTGGCCTATTACAAATGGATGCGCCGCCTCGGGGGCTCTATTTTTAAGTTGCTTTATGCGCTCAAACGAACCATCGCGTTTAGGGTGGTTTGATATAAACACATCTACACCGGCTTGCATTGCCAGATTGCCAAAACGTTTAGCGGCGACACTGTAAGCGCTAATTCGCTCAATATCAGGCCCATAGTTTAGCCCAGTCCCTCCCCACAGGCTTAGCATATGTTTTTTGCCGTTATCGTATACTGGGAACAACAACGAAATAGTGCCAGGGGTGTGTCCAGGCGTTAAATGAACGCCAATGCTAGTATCGCCAAGCGTAATTGTATCTGCCTCTTTTGTGCTTATATCTCTTGTTGGCCGTTTGCCCCAACGTGGGCTTTCAAAATCAAGCTTTGGTTGTTCTAAGCGTCGCCACTCAACCTCACTCATTACAACACGCGGTTTGTATTTATTAACTAAGTACTCTTGCCCACCGTAATGATCACCATGCCCATGGCTAATAATTAAATACTTAATATCTTCGGGGTTTAAGCCTAGTGTGAGCAAACCTTTTTCAATGTAATTTTTAGCTTGTTCGTTGTTATTTAGCGCATCAATAACAATAAGCCCTTGTGATGTTTTAACTACCCAACTTGCCACTCCACCAGTACCTACATAATAAAGGTTGTCAAACACTTGTGTAGGTTCAATCGTTGATGAGCGCCGTTTACTACCCAACTTTTTACTGCGCTTTTTACCTTCATTATTAGTGCGAACACGCTTTGTTAAATCACGTAACGGGTTTTGTATATCGCATAGGCTTGTTAACCCCGGAAACTCATCAGCGTACTGCATGCCTTTTTCGACATAATCTTGCGCTGTTAATTGTGTATTTTGCGCAATAGCTGGGTGCGTAGCTAAAAAGCTGAGTACCACAGCAGAGAATATAAATTTTGGCATAAACACCCCTTATAGTTTTGTATCTATAGCTAGCCAGTAGCGTCGGCCATCTTCTACATAGCCGTATTCATCGTAGCTGGTTGCTTTATCAAATATATTGTAAATACCAAACATAACTTTAACGTTACCGTTTACTTGCCACGCACTGCCTATATCTGCTGTTGCAATAGAAGGGGCTGAGGTTAAACGGCTAGTTATAGAGGCTGCTTCGGTTTCTTTACCGCGGTAATTAGCACGTGCCCACGTATTAATATTATCGCTTACATCCCAGTTAATATTTAGCGTTGCTAAATGTTTAGGTATTTGCGTAAGTGGCTGGCCTTTATTGTCGCCACTGCGTTGCTCAGAAAACGTATAGCTGTAGCTAGTTGCAAGGGTAATATCTGCACTTAACATTGTTTCTATATTTAGCTCAGCCCCATAAGTCACCGCTTTATCAATATTGATGTTATAGCGGTCAGTTTCATCACCACACACTGTGATAGGACATAAAACGGTGTTAATTTTGTCTTCAAAGCTATTATGAAAAACCGTGACATTAGTTTGAAAATCACTGTTAGCATAATACACAGCCGCTTCTTTACTCACGGATGTTTCGGGCTCTAGGTCAGCATTTCCATATAAATCGCCACCGCGGCTGCTTTGGATCCAATTAGGGCTAAGCTCGCGTAAATCTGGCGCTCGGTAACCGGTAGCTACGCCCGATTTAAAGGTCCATGCCTCATTAATATTCCAAACTCCGTATAGGCGTGGACTCAAGTGCGAATCAAACTGCTCGTTATCATCAACTCGTAAACCCGTGGTAAGGGTAAAATCGGGGTGTAAGCTCCACTCATCTTCAGCAAATAGCGACCATTGTTTGTTATCTATTTTAGTAATAGTGGCTGCGTTTGTTGTTTTGTCATCAAGCTTTTCTTGTTCAAATGCGCCGCCTAATGTTACATGGTGGTTTTCAAGTGCAATTGACCACTGCGTATTTGCTAAGGTATTTTCGATGGTTATTTCACGGCCTTCGTTTTCAACCGCCTCTTGTTGAATATACGAATGCGCAGCGCCCCAACTATAGCTACCTTTATGTGCTAACGACCACGTGCTGCGGTTATTGTTCGTTTCGCTAGAGCTATTTCGACTAGGTAACGATAGCCCCGAGGTAGAAATACGTTTTTGATCGTGTTCGCTGTATTCAAGCGATATCACATCGTGCTGGGTGGCTGTTAAATGCAGTGTACCACTGTAGCTTGTCAGCTCTTTTTCACCGTAACCGCGCTCAATTGCATCTTCTTCACGCTCTTGGTAAAGAGCCGAAAGGTTAACGCTTAATAAATCTTTTATTAATGGCCCCGCTGCATATATTTGCCCTTGGTATTCATCACCCGAATTACTGTTTTCTTGCTGTGTGGTTTCTAGGCGAACATTAGCATGCCAATTGTCGTAATTTTTACGGGTTATAACATTAATAACGCCGCCAATTGCATCCGACCCATACAACGTAGACATAGGCCCACGCACAACTTCAATACGTTCAATAGCATCTAGTGGTGGCAGCCAATCTTGCTCAAAGCCACCGCTGCCGCTTGGTTGTGATTCACGCCCTGACTGCTTTTTACCGTCTACCAAAATAGCAGTGTACTGCGCTGGCATGCCACGCACGCTTATATCTTGTCGCGAGCCACCACCGGTAACCGTAACCCCTGCAACATCGTTAAGTGCATCGGTTAAGTCTTTATAAGCACGGTTTTCTAGCTGCTTTTTGCTAATTAAAGTAATAGAAGCTGGCGCTTGCGCTAAGGTTTGTTCAAAGCCTGAGGCGGTCACTACTATTGTTTCTATATCATTGTTAGCATTAGCCAAAGTGTAAAATGGCGCAACAGCAATTAGAGGCAGAGCTAAAGTGTTTTTCAGAGTCATTACGTGGTATTTAATTAGTTATTTTACGTAATGATAACAATTATCAATAACTTCGGCAATTAACATTTCATTAATTTACAATAAAACTTAATCAATTAAGCTGCAGTTACTCCAGTGCTATTATTAACAATAAGCCAATTTTATTGCGTTTAATGTACAAAAAAGGCTGCATTAACTAGCAGCCTTTTTTGTATTCTGTAACGCTTAAAGTTTTAAAAATGCCATTTAACCATCAAATTTGGGTTGTGCTCTGTTTGACCATCTACACCAAACTTATTTTTCCAATATACGTATTCTATACCTACATCAAGGCGACCTGTGTCTAGGCCAAGCATAGGAGCAATGTTGTATTTAAGTTGTGAGGTAAAGTTAAAACCGCCTTCGCTTTTACCAAACATAGTGTCGGTACTGTCAACAATATCTAAAAAGCCATCGTATCTAAAGTTACCCTTGTTATAGCCCCACGTTACGGTTATTTGGTTGTTATCTTCACGCTCTATGCCAATATCGTCCTGAAAACGACGGTAATAAGCCACATTAAAATATTGGAACCCTGGTACATCTAACGATACGCCGCCACCTAATAAGTAGTTATTTTGATCGGTATCGCCCGAGCCATATTCTGTTTGTAGGCCTAAAAACACCTCTTTAACAAAGCTGTTTTGTGGCTTGTAAAGCGTTGGGTTTATGTTTAGCTCTCCGTATACTTCATCTGGGTTGCTTAATCTATCCATAAAAAAGAAGGTACCGCCCCATGTATGCCCCGATGCATGCTCAATGGTTACTACGCTTCTGTCATCTTCCTCCCCCGAGAACGGCTCGAGGTAATCGGCGCCGGTCATGGCGGTTATACTAAAATCTGACCACAGCTCTTTTGCCGACACACTACTTGAACACACCGTGATAGCACTGACTAAGGCTAATTTTTTAATTGTTGTAATTTTCATTGTTAATCCCTTTGTTATAATTTTATTAGTCTAGTTAAGATGATCTGTACTTGCTGAATAATTTTCTGGTAAAACAAGCGTCATAACGATGGCTGTTAAACCCGATACCGTTACAGCGCTGCCAAAAATAGCGGTTACCAGCTTAGGCGCATTTATAAACATTTCGGGCACAAAGCTAACCCCTAGCCCCATACCTAAGCTCACCGCAATAATAAGTAAGCTACGACGATTTATTTTTTCGCTTGCAAGAATTTTTACCCCTGCGGCTGCTACTGTGCCAAACATGACAAGCGTTGCACCGCCTAGCACTGGTTTAGGAATATTTTGTAGCACGGCACCAATCACCGGAAATAACCCTAAAATAATCAAAATTACACCAATCCACAGGCCAATGTATCTACTTGCTACACCGGTTAATTGAATAACGCCGTTATTTTGGCTAAAAGTGGTATTAGGAAACGTATTAAATGCGGCAGCAATCATTGAGTTAACCCCATCGCCTAAAATACCTCCGCGTATACGCGCTAAATAGCTTGCGCCTTTTACCGGTAATTTAGACACTGCGCAGTTAGCAGTTATATCGCCTGTGGATTCAATGGCGGTAATTAGGTATAAAAAGCTAAAGGCAATCATGGCGCCAAAATCAATGTTAAAGCCATATTTAAAGGGTAATGGCATGGCGATTAAATCAAATTCGCCCATTTTAAATTTGGCTATACCTAAAATAAGTGCAAGTAACCACCCTACTAACATGGCAACGACTACAGCGGTAAGCCTTACCCACTGATTTTTGCTAGCATTTAGTAATACCACCAGCGCCACCACCGAAAAACCCACAATTAAGTTGCTTGGCGAGGCAAACTTTTCAGGCATATTAGTTAATAACCATTGCCCGCCGCCTATGTCGGTCATACCTACTTTAATAAGGTAAACCCCAATGGTGGTGATCACCACACCGGTCACTACAGGCTTAATTACTTTGCCAAGTTTTTCTATAAAAAAGCTAATAAATATCTCTACAAAGGCTGCTAAAAAACACACAGCAAAAATGGTGGCAAGTACTTCATCGTTTCCGCCTCCAGTGGCTTTTACGGTAAAACCGGTTGCCAAAATAGTGCCTAAAAACGCAAAACTGGTGCCTTGTACGCAAATAAGCCCTGAGCCAATTGGCCCCACACGGCGAGCCTGAATAAATGTACCAACCCCCGATACAAACAACGCCATACTAATTAAATACGGTATTTCGCTACCAAGCCCCAACACGCCACCAATAATAAGCGTGGGCGTAATAATACCTACAAAACTTGCCAGTACATGTTGCAGGGCAGCGAAAAAAGATTCGGTCAGCCCTGGTTTATCATCTACTGCGTAAATTATGTCTTCTGAGATTGCTTCTTGGTTTGACATAGTCAACATCCTTTTAGCGCTTTAATATGGGCAAGGTATAAATGCCTTGCCCAGGTTTTAATTTAAATACAGTGGCGCTTATTTAAGCTGCCCTTCAACACCCTCTACATAAAAGTCCATACCCAGTAAGGTTTTATCATCAATTGTTTGCCCCGCTTTAGTTACCAGCTCACCTTGCTGATTGTTAATTGGGCCACTAAATGGATGAAACTCGCCGTTGGCAATTTTGGTTTTAATCGCCTCTACCTCGGCAACAACATTGGCAGGAATGTCTTTACTCAACGGCGCTAAGCGGGTCATACCGGCATCTATGCCTTTCCATACATTTTGCGATTGCCATTTATCGTCAAGTACTTGCTGCACGCGCTCGGCGTAAAACTCATCCCAATGATGCACTGGCGCCGTAAGGTGCGCTTTTTTACCATAGCCGCTCATATCTGAGTGGTAACCAATGGCGTATATTCCGGCGGCTTCTGCGGCTTGAAGTGGCGCAGGCGAGTCGGTATGTTGAGTAATAATATCAACACCTTGGTCGATTAAACTGTCGGCAGCTTCGCGCTCTTTACCAGGATCAAACCAGCTATTAACCCACACTACTTTTACTTTTGCGTTAGGTTTTACTGAGCGCAGGCCTAAAGTAAACGCGTTAATACCGCGTATTACCTCAGGAATAGGAAACGCGGCAATATAGCCAATACTGTCAGATTTACTCATGTGCCCAGCAATAACACCGGTTAAGTAGCGCCCTTCGTAAATACGGTCAAAATAAGTGCCCACATTTTTAGCGCGTTTATAACCTGTTGCATGCTCAAACTTTACGTTAGGAAAACGTTTAGCCACTTTAATGGTCGGGTTCATGTAGCCAAACGAGGTGGTAAATATTAAATCGTGCCCGCTTTTGGCTAGTTGTGTAATAACTCGCTCTGCATCGGCGCCCTCTGGCACGCTTTCTACAAAGGTGGTTTTTATTTTTTCGCCAAATTTATCCTCTAAGTAGCGGCGGCTTACATCGTGGGTGTAAGTCCAACCAGCTTCGCCAATCGGGCTTACATATACAAACCCTACTTTTACGCTGTCTTTTGCCATTGCACTCGCGCTTAACCCTAAGCTAAGTGCTACGCCAAGCGCTGTTATTAGTTTTTTCATTGTTATTCTCCGTGTTGTATTTTTAATATCCTGTTGAAGGCTTATTGTTACTCTTTGTATAAAATTTTTAATGGCCCTTATGCCAAGGCTTACCTAGCCACATGGGTTCGTACATTTTTAGTTTTTGTTTATTTTTACTTAGCATAATCAGTACTATAAGCGTTGCACCATAAGGCAGCATGGCCAGTAAATTAGAATCCACCGCTAAGCCAAGCGCCTGTGCCACTAAGTGCATAATGCTGGCAAAACCAAATAAATAAGCGCCGAGCATTACCCGCTCAATTCGCCAACTTGCAAATACCACTAAAGCCAGTGCTATCCAGCCACGTCCCGAGGTCATGTTTTGTGTCCAAAGGGGTGTGTAAGCAAGCGACAAGTACGCCCCTGCAATACCCGCCATTGCGCCGCCAAACATCACCGCTAAATAGCGAGTACGCATTACAGGCAAGCCTAAGTTATTACCAACGCCTGGGTTTTCACCAATAGCGCGTACCGCAAGCCCTGCCTTGTGGTATTTAAAAAATAAATAAGCGCCAAGTACTAATGCCCAACTTAAATACACAATGGCGTCTTGCGAAAACAATGCTTTGCCCAGTAGCGGAATATGCTCAAACCCTGCAATTGCTAAAGTGGGTAAGGCATTAATGGTTTTACCCTCGTAATCAACGCCTAAAAATGCCGACAAGCCCGTGCCAAAAATAGTTAGCGCTAACCCCGCAGCCACTTGGCTAGCATTTAAATTAAGTGCTACAAACGCAAATACTAACGACGCCATAACCCCCACAAGCGCAGCCACGCTAAAGCCTATAAAGAGGTTGTCGCATTGGTACATGGTTATAAACCCTGCCACCGCGCCTAATAACATCATGCCCTCTTGCCCAAGGTTAAGTGTGCCGCTTTTCTCGCATACCATTTCACCTAGAGCCACCAGCAATAAAGGCGTGCCGGTGCGAATAGTGGCGTATAAAATATTTGTGATTACCTCTAATTCCATGTTTAAGATTCCTGTGCGATGGGTGTTAGCTGCGTTTTTTGTTGTGTAAATGGCAGTAACAATTTAATGCGATAACCAATAAGCACATCGCACGAGAGTAAATAAAATAGCATTAAGCCCTGAAAAATACCGGTAATGGCATTGGGTAGGCCAATTTCTATTTGCGCCATTTCGCCGCCCATATAAATAAGCCCCATTAACAGCCCTGCTAAGGTAATACCAAGCGGATGTAAGCGCCCTAAAAAGGCCACAATAATTGCGGCGTAACCATAACCGGGGGATATTTGCGGCACTAATTGCCCTATAGGCCCAGCCACTTCGCCAGCCCCTGCAAGCCCAGCTAACCCGCCACTTATTACCAATACACCAGCAATTAAAAGCGCACGTTTATAGCCCGCCATTTTGGCCGCCGATGCATCAAGCCCAAGTACTTGAATTTGAAAACCCACAAAGGTTTTACTAATAAACACCCATGTGGCACACAGCGCTAGTAGCGCAAATGCAAGCCCTAAATGAAGGCGAGTACCCTCAAATAAAACTGGTAGTAAGGTGCTATCGCCAAATAAGGCGCTTTCAGGAAAGTTATAACCGTATGGGTCTTTTAATGGCCCGTGTACTGACCACAGCAACACATTAACGGCAATGTAATTGAGCATAATGGTGACTAAAATTTCGTTGGTGTTTAAACGTAATTTCATAAAGGCAGCTAAGCCTGCCCACAGCATGCCACCGGCAATACCTGCAAGTAATGTAAGCCCTAATGCAAAGGAACTTGTAGAGTCAACAAAGTTAACAGCTACGGCACTGGCGCATACGCCGCCAATCATTAGCTGCCCTTCAGCACCTATATTCCACACCGACGCCCTGTAACACAGCGCTAAACCATAGGCACATAATAAAATTGGAATGGTCATTACTAATAGCTCGGTAACGCCGTACCAGTCAGAAATAGGCGCTATGAGTAAGGTATATAAGGCATTAATCGGGTCGTGCCCTAATAAGGCAAACACCACATAACCTGTTATTAAAGTGAGTAAAATGGCTAAAACAGGTGAAAGATAACTCCATGTGTTTGAGCGCTCTACGCGGGGTTCAAGCTTTATCATGCCGGCGCTCCTTGCGGTGTTATTTTTGCTGTGTTGTTTTTAAGGTCGTGATTAAAATCGCCCGCCATCCACTGTCCTAATTGCACAAGTGGTACACAGTCGGTATTTAAAATAGGCGAGAGTTTGCCATCACAAATTGCCCCAATACGGTCACAAATTTTATAGAGCTCGTCTAAATCTTCTGAAATAACCAGTACTGCACAACCTTCGTCGCGCAGCGTTAAAATTGCCTCGTGAATGGCAACTTGCGCGCCAATATCTACACCCCATGTTGGGTGTGACATAACCAGTAATTGTGGGTTTTGCTCAACCTCTCGGCCAATAATAAACTTTTGCAAATTACCGCCCGAAAGGCTTGCTGCGTGAGTACGGTTGCTGGGGGTTTTTACGTTGTATTTTTTAATGATTTTGTCGGCGAGTTGGCTAATTTTTTGTTTTACTAAAAAGCCTTTTTTAACTAAACCACTATCAAAACTGGTAAGGAGTGCATTGTGCGCTAAATCCATATCAGGGACTGCGCCGCGCCCTAGCCTGTCCTCTGGTACGCATGCAAGCCCGAGCCTGCGCCTTTTTAGAGGGCATAACGCATCAACAGCGGTATTTTTAAATTTTATTGCGTTGCTATTTTTTTGCGGCTCCTCTCCCGAAAGCGCTTTTAATAGCTCCTCTTGCCCATTACCGGCAACCCCTGCAATACCGACTATTTCGCCTTGTTGTACGGCAAAGTTAATATTTTTAAGCGCAATATCAAATAACGCCTGCGCACTGGTTGATAAGTTATCGACTGTTAAAAAATCACCTGTGCCAGTCGCTCTGCGCGTTTGGTTACTTATTGGTGTGCTATCGCCTACCATTAAGCGAGCTATTGATTCGCTGGTTTCGTTTTTAGGAATGCAATGCCCGCTTACCTTGCCAGCGCGCAAAATAGTGGCGCTGTCGCAAAGCGCAATAACTTCATGCAACTTATGGCTAATAAACAACACCGAGCAGCCTTCTTTTTTAAGCGAATGAAGGGTTTTAAACAATGCGTCTACTTCTTGCGGAGTGAGTACCGAGGTGGGTTCATCTAAAATAAGCAGTTGAATATCTAATAATAAACACCTGACTATTTCTACTCGTTGGCGCTCGCCCGTTGAAAGCGTAGACACCAACCTATGCGGGTCCAGCGGCATGCCGTACCTAGCCGATGTTTTACTAATTCTGCTGGCAAGTGTACTGCTATGCCCTGCTAAATCGCCCAGCGCTAACGCGATATTTTGCGCAACTGTTAGGGTTTCAAATAACGAAAAATGCTGAAACACCATACCTATGCCTAATTCGCGGGCATCGGCGGGTTCTTTTATGTCCATTTTGCGGCCATTAAAAAACATGTCCCCTTGGTCAGGTTTAACTACACCGTAAAGCATTTTCATTAACGTGCTTTTACCCGCGCCGTTTTCACCAAGCAGGGCATGCACCTCACCATGTTTTATTTTTATTGTTATGCCGTCGTTGGCTATACATCCGGGGTAGTGCTTTGTCATTCCCTGCATAGTAAGGCGGTATTTATTGTCCATTATTTAAACCTTTCTTTGTGCTTGTTGGTTAAATAAGCTAGCCTAGAAACTTAGCTGACCAAACGGTCAACAATGGCATGGTATCTGCAATTAACTTACCAAGATGAAAAAGTTTTTTTCTTACCTGCTTAAAAACAACAAGAAAAAATATACGCCAAGCCTTTACATATCAGGGCTTTATAAAAGTTAAGGGGGTCTGTGTGATTACGTTTTTATTAAATGACACGCCAATAGAAGTAGAAGAATGCGCGCCGAATCTCACCATTTTGGACTGGCTTCGCACCAAAAAAGGGAAAATGGGCACCAAAGAAGGGTGTGCAACAGGCGATTGTGGCGCATGCACAATTTTAGTTGGCGAAGAAAAACTAAATTCAAACGGTGAGCCAGTTTGGCACTATAAAACCATGAATAGCTGCCTGCTTTTATTAGGTAATGCACACGCAAAACACATAGTAACCGTAGAGGCTGTAACAACAGGGCTTTACCCTACACTTAACGATTTACACCCAGTGCAACGCGCATTGGTTGAGTGCCATGGTTCGCAATGTGGTTTTTGTACCCCAGGTATAATAATGAGCATGTTGGCGCTTTATATTAATAACCCGAGTTACCCAGGTAAAAAAGCCGCTATTCATGCGCTAGGGGGAAATTTATGTCGTTGTACGGGTTACAGCCCTGTTTTACTTGCAGTTGAAAAAGCTTATAGCTACGAGCGTAAAAATGAGCCTTACTCTGCCATGGCGGCACAATTTAAGGCATCACTAAATATAGGTAATGACATTCCTTGTTTAAAAAATGGACCTCGTACGTTTTATTTACCGCAAAGTGCAGCGCAACTTGTTGAGCTTAAAGCGCGTTACCCACAGGCACACTTGGTTGCTGGTGGCACCGACTTTGCCATTGAGCTTAGCCAAAACATGCTATTGCCCGATATTATTATATCGCTTAGCCAAACCAGTGAACTTTGCACTTTAACCGATAACAGCGGCGAGCTACATATTGGTGCAGCACTACCTTACAGCCAATTTATTGAAGCGTTTTACACTTACTACCCTGAGTCTAAAGAGCTGTTTGAACGCCTTGGCTCTAACCAAGTACGTAACAGTGGCACCTTAGGTGGCAGCATAGGAAACGCCTCTCCTATTGGCGATCCAGCTCCTTTACTCATTGCACTTAATGCCACTTTAGATTTATTAAGCGCAGCAGGCACACGTACAATAAACGTGGCCGACTACTTTGTTGATTACAAAAAGACAGTCATTAAAAGCGATGAAGTAATTAGCAAAATTACCGTACCTAAACGCCCAGACTCGTTAAAGCTTGCGTGTCATAAAATTTCCAAACGCTTTGAAGATGATATATCTACTGTGTGTTTAGTGCTGGCTATAGAGCAAACGCAAGGCGTAATTAGCAATGCCCGCTGCGCCATGGGCGGTATGGCTGCCATACCAAAACGCGCCGCGCACATAGAGCAAAAGCTTAATGCTCAGCCCTTGCAAGTAAGCACCTTTATAGATGCCGCTAGTGCTATAAATGATGACTTTGCTCCCATGAGCGATGTACGCAGCAGCGCGCATTACCGCACTACGGTAAGCAAAAACTTACTACAGCGTATTGGTATTGAGTTTTGCGGTGCACAGCCAAGCAGTAAAAATAATAACAACATTGCCATTACGAGGATTTCACATGCGTCACTTTGAAATGGATAAACTAAAAGCCCAAGGCGGAAGTGTTGGCCAATCTAAGTATCACGAAAGCGCTATAAAACAAGTATGTGGCAATGCAAACTACGCCGACGATAACCCAGAGCCCCATGGCTGCTTGCACGCCTACCCTGTACTTGCGCCCATTACCAGCGGCTTTATTAAATCAATTGATACAAGTAAAGCGCTTGAAGTGGCAGGCGTTAAGCGTATTTTATCGGCCGATGATGTACCCGGTAAGCTTGATATTGGCCCAGTATTCCCTGGGGATGTGCTATTAACCAATCACGAAATTCAATACCACGGACAACCTGTGCTGGTAGTGGTTGCCAAAAGCTACGCCATTGCGCGCCGCGCTGCTCGCCTAGTGGTTATAGAGTGCGAGCAAACCACCCCCATACTTGATATTAAAGAAGCGATTAAAAAAGAGCACTGGGTAAGGCCGCCACACTCACTTAACCGCGGTAATAGCGAGCAAGCCATAAATAATGCAGCCCACCAACTTAAAGGTGAAATACACATAGGCGGACAGGAACACTTTTACCTTGAGGGGCAAATAGCACTTGCTCAGCCCGACAACGATGGCGGTATTCATGTTCAATGTTCTACGCAGCACCCAACAGAGGTGCAGCACTTAGTTGCTAAAATTTTAAAAAAGCCATTTAGCTTTGTAAACGTAGAAACCCGCCGGATGGGCGGAGCCTTTGGCGGTAAAGAAACCCAAGGCGCGCCGTGGGCTTGCCTTGCAGCGCTTGCAGTTTACTACCTTGGCTGCGCCGTTAAAATGCGCCTAGCCCGCAGCGACGACTTTAAACTTACCGGTAAACGCCACCCATTTTATAACCAATACCATGTAGGGTTTGACGAAAATGGCCTAATTGAAGGCGCTGATGTAACCGTAAATGGGTTTTGTGGTTATTCACCTGATTTATCTGATGCTATTGTCGACCGCGCAATGTTTCATGCTGATAACGCTTATTACTACCCAGCTGCCACCATTAAAGGGAATCGGTGTAAAGTAAACACCGTAAGCCACACTGCATTTAGAGGATTTGGTGGCCCGCAAGGCATGATCATGGGCGAGCTGATAATGGACGATATAGCCGCTAAATTAGGTAAAGATCCGCTTGAGATCCGAAAACTTAATTTATACAAAAAAGGCCGCGACACTACGCCGTATCATCAAACAGTAGAGCAGCATATTTTAAAAGATATGATAAGCCAACTTGAGGAGTCAGGTGATTACTGGGCGCGAAAAAAGGCAATTAAAGCCTTTAACGCATCATCGCCTATTATCAAAAAAGGCCTTGCGATGACGCCGGTTAAATACGGTATATCGTTTACCGTACAACACTTAAACCAGGCGGGTGCACTCGTACATGTTTATAGCGATGGATCAATTCATTTAAACCATGGCGGCACCGAAATGGGCCAAGGGCTTAATACAAAAATAGCGCAAATAGTAGCCCATGGCTTTGGCGTTGATTTTGACGAAGTAAGCATAAGCGCTACTCGTACCGACAAAGTACCCAACACCTCGCCAACTGCTGCATCAAGCGGGACTGATCTAAATGGCATGGCGGCGCTAAACGCGGTAAACACCATAAAAGAGCGTTTAATAAACTTTATAAGTGAGCACTTTGAAGTAGACAGCCAAAGTATTGTATTTAAAGATAACCTCATTACTTTTAGTAACGGCGAAATTAGCTTTAGCGAACTTGCAAACCTTGCTTACATGAATCGTATATCGCTTTCATCAACCGGTTATTACGCCACGCCTAAAATTCATTACGATAGAGCGAAAGGCGAAGGCCGGCCATTTTTTTACTACGCTCACGGCGTAGCACTCAGTGAAGTAGAAGTAGATACGCTGACAGGTGAAAACACCGTAACCCGCGTGGATATACTGCACGATGTGGGCAGCTCAATTAACCCTGCACTTGATATAGGCCAAATTGAAGGGGCTTTTGTGCAAGGTATGGGCTGGCTTACCACCGAAGACTTACAATGGAATGATAAAGGCCAGCTTGCAAGCTTTGGCCCTGCTAACTATAAAATTCCTGCAATTGGCGATACCCCTGCCGAATTTAATGTAAATTTATATAACTCGGCCAATCCAGAAACCACGGTATTTAGATCAAAAGCGGTTGGCGAGCCGCCGTTTATGTTGGCCTTTAGTGTGTGGAGTGCTATTCGTAATGCCATAAGCAGTGTGGCCGATTACAAATACACCGCCCCACTTGATACACCTGCTACACCTGAGCGTGTATTAAATGCAATTGAGCAAACCGCTAGCTGGTTTAAGGAGCAGCAACATGGCTAATTTAAATGAGTCGTTTCAGGGTTTTCATACGCAAAATTGGGCGCAAGCTATAAACGAGCACGAACAAAGCGGCATTAATTATGTTATTGCCACGGTGCTTGGCACCAATGGCTCAACCCCACGTGGCACAGGCTCTAAAATGGTAATAAGTGGCGAGCACATTTACGACACCCTTGGCGGTGGACACCTTGAATACGTAGTAATAGAAAAAGCCCGCGAGCTACTTGCCAAGGGCGAGGCAGCGCAAGTGATAGAGCAATTTAACCTAGGCGCAAATTTAGGCCAATGTTGCGGGGGAGCTGCCACCGTTATGCTTGAGTGCATGCAATGCGAACGCTTTACCCTCGACATATACGGCGCAGGCCATGTAGCACAGGCGCTTATTGGTATATTGGCGCAACTACCTATGCGCATACGCTGGATAGATAGCCGCGCCGATGTATTCCCGCAGGTTATTCCTAATAACGTAATAAAAGTGGTTGACGAAGAGCCAACAGAGCAAGTTAAACGTGCGCCAAAGGCTAATAATTACTTAATATTAACCCATAACCACCAGCTCGACTTTGCACTTACACAAGCCATTATTAAACGCGCTGATGCTAATTGGCTTGGTGTAATTGGCTCAGATACTAAAGCAAAACGCTTTAAACAGCGCTTAGCCCATCGCGATTTTACCACCGAGCAAATAAAGCAAATGACCTGCCCTGTCGGGCTTGAAAATGTAACGGGCAAGCTCCCTATGGAAGTAGCAATATCAATTAGCGGGCAGTTAATTGGCCTTTATCAGGCTATGCAAACCCATGCGCCCAAACGCCAAGGCCTGCAATGGCGTGCACTTAAAAATGCCTTAATTAGCACCACGCACGAGGAAGAAAACGCATGAGTAGCTTAAAAATTAACGACCTAAATGCAGCGCAAGCGCATCAAGCATTAGAGCATTGCTGCGCCGCCCCTAACTGGGTAAGCGGTATGATAAATATCATGCCATTTGAAAATAAAGAGCACTTATTTAACAGCGCGCAAAGCGTATGGGATAGCCTAGGTGAGAGCGATTATTTAGCCGCTTTTGAAGGCCACCCGCAAATAGGCGATTTATCAACATTAAGTAAAAAGTACGCCGCTACAGCACAAAAAGCGGGGCACGAACAATCAGGAATGAGCAAAGCAAACGAGCAAACCCTTAAAAAAATGATTGCGCTAAATAAACAATACCTCAGTAAATTTGGCTTTATATTTATTGTGTGTGCCAGTGGTAAAAGTGCTGAGCAAATGCTTGAACTTATTGAGCAGCGCATACACAACACCCGCAGCACAGAGCTTAATATAGCCGCGGGCGAACAAGCCAAAATAACAAAAATAAGATTGGAGTCATTGCTATGAATAAAAGCCCTATCACTACCCATATTTTAGATACCAGCACAGGCAAACCGGCTGAAAATGTAGCTGTACAATTGTTTTTACTCACTAATAACGAGTGGCAATTAATTGCTCAAGGAAAAACAAATAGCGACGGGCGAATTACCGACTGGCTCAACACAGACGTAGAATTTGCAACCTATAAACTGGTTTTTGACTTAGATAGCTATTATGAAAACCAAGAAACACCTGCGTTTTACCCAGAGGCGCAAATTACCTTTAGATTACAAGATAAAAAACACCATCATATTCCGTTATTGCTTAGCCCATTTGGCTACTCAACGTACAGAGGCAGCTAATTATGAGCACCCACAACAATAATAAAATGACCGTAATGTGTGCCAACATACTCGACTTTGTTGACGACCCCGCCATAGCAGGCGAAAGCGCCCATCGCTATTTTGAAAAAGGCGCGTTAGTTATTCAAAACGGCAAAGTGGTTAACCTTGGTTACGAGCAAGACATACTGCCAAGCATTGATAAGTCAGCCACTATTATTCGCCACGATGGTAAATTAGTAATGCCCGGCATGATAGACACGCACATACATTTGCCGCAAACCGAAATGGTCGGCGCGTATGGCGAGCAGCTTTTAAGCTGGCTTACCGAATACGCCTTCCCCACTGAAAAAAAGTTTACCTGTGAGCATTATTCAAAAGATATATCTAATCGCTTTTTAGATGAGCTACTGCGTAATGGCACCACTACCGCATTGGTATTTGGCACTGTGCACCCGCAATCGGTAGATGCGTTTTTTAACGAATCTCAAAAACGTAATTTACGCATGATTGCCGGTAAGGTAATGATGGACAGAAACTGCCCAGATGACTTATCAGATTGCGCGCAAACCAGTTATGAACAATCAAAAGCACTTATAGAAAAATGGCACAATGTTGATAGGTTAAGCTATGCAGTAACGCCACGTTTTGCGCCCACATCTACCCCAGAGCAACTACAAAAATGTACTCAATTATTAGAAGAATACCCCGACACCTACCTGCATACCCACTTATCTGAAAACAAAGACGAGTGCGAATGGGTAAAAGGGTTATTCCCAGAGGCTGATGATTACCTAGGCGTGTACGAGCAAGCTAAAATGGTGCGTAAACGCTCGGTATTTGCCCATAGCATTCATTTATCTGAGCGCGAGCTGTGCTGCCTTGCCGATAACAACGCGGCTATATCGCACTGCCCTACCTCTAACTTATTTTTAGGCTCGGGCCTTTTAAATTTAAAGAGATGTGAAGAGCATGGAATAAATGTGGGTATGGGTACCGATGTTGGCGCAGGCACAAGTTTTTCTATGCTACAAACAGGTAACGAAGCGTACAAAATTCAGCAGCTACAGGGTCAAAAGTTCTCAGCATTTAAAGGGTTTTATTTAGCCACCCTAGGCGGCGCGCGTGCCCTTGATTTAGAAGGCACCATAGGTAACTTTAATGAAGGCTGCGAGGCCGACTTTATTGTAATGGATTACGCGGCCACCTCCTTTTTAAAGTTCAGAATTGGCCATGCCAAAACCCTTCACGAACAGCTTTTTGCCATGATGATGCTAGGCGACGACCGCTGTATTGAACAAACCTACATTATGGGTAAAAGCGTGTATAAACGCGACCAACAAGCCCAGTTTGCAGCCACACCCACACCCGATTTAGAAGAGGCATAACCCGATGGAAAACTATTTATTTGAGCTTGCTCATTTGGTGTTTAGATACTTTCACGTGGTAGCAGGTATAGCGTGGATAGGCGCCTCATTTTATTTTGTGTGGCTTGATAACAACTTACAAACACCGCCACAATGGAAACAAGATAAAGGCATAAAAGGCGATTTATGGGCTATTCATGGCGGCGGCTTTTACGAAGTGGCTAAGTATCAAAATGGCCCAGAACAAATGCCCTCTACCCTACATTGGTTTAAATGGGAGGCCTACACAACCTGGATCAGCGGCGCGCTGTTATTTACGCTGTTATATTATGTGGGCGCAGATGTGTATTTACTTGATGCCAGTAAAAGTGAGCTCAGTAAGTTTGCAGCTATTGGTGCATCACTTGGTTTTATAGGCTTAGGCTATGGTGTTTATCGGTTATTGTGTAAAAGCCCGCTTGTTGAAAACGGCAAGGCATTTATTGCCCTAGGTGTAGGCTTTTTAGCGTTATGGACGTATGGGGTTGATCAGCTATTTAGTGACCGCGCGGTGTATATTCATGTTGGTGCATTAATTGGTACCTGTATGGCTGGTAATGTATATCACATTATTATGCCTGCACAGCGCTACATGGTAAGCGAAGTAGAAGCTGGGCGCATTCCTGATTCAGCGCCGGGCTTAAAAGCAAAGCAGTGCTCAGTCCATAATAACTACGCCACCCTACCCGTTATTTTTATTATGCTAAGTAACCATTTTTCGTATACCTATAGCCATGAGTTTGGTTGGTTAGTGCTTATTGTTTTTTTTATTATTGGTATGTGGATACGCCACTTTTTTAATTTAAAGCACCAAGGTGTTAATAAGCCTTCAGTACTAATAAGCGGTATTGCCGCGTTTTTTGCGTTAATGCTAGCCATTGCACCGTGGCCAAGTAGTTCTGTAAACGCACAAAATGATCTACAAGCAAGTATAAGCGATGCGCAAGCGTGGGATATTATTAATAAACACTGCACACAGTGCCATAGTGAAACACCTACATCAAAGCTTTTTCAAACCGCGCCGCTCGGCTTTAAGCTCGACTCACTTGCTGATGTAAAAAAAGCCAGTGCACTTATTCATACTCGCGCCGTTATTACCAAAGATATGCCATTAGCTAACATGACAAAAATGACTGATGCAGAGCGTGAAATGCTTGGCACTTGGCTCAGCGCAGTAAAAAAGGAGCAATAACATGAGCGAGCAATTTAAACACTACCCGCGCGATCTTATTGGTTATGGTGCACACACTCCGCATGCCAATTGGCCTAATAAAGCCCGTATAGCCGTGCAAGTAGTATTAAATTACGAAGAAGGCGGTGAAAACTGTGTACTGCATGGTGATGCAGCAGCCGAAACGTTTTTATCTGAAATAGTCAGCGCTCCCCATGTAGAAGACCGCCACATAAGCATGGAGTCTATTTACGAATATGGCTCGCGCGCAGGCGTGTGGCGCTTACTTAAACTCTTTAAAAAATACGATATACCGGTCACCATTTTTGCTGTGGCAATGGCCCTTGAGCGCCACCCCGATGTAGCTAAAGCCTTTGTTGAAGCTGGGCACGAAATTGCAAGCCACGGCCTGCGCTGGATTAATTATCAACATATAGATAAGCAAACCGAGCGCGAGCACATGCAAAAGGCCATTGAAATCATTCAAACGCTTACCGGTAAAAAGCCCACAGGCTGGTACACCGGGCGCACAAGCCCTAACACAGCAGCCCTTGTGGTAGAAAATGGCTCGTTTTTATATGATGCCGACGATTACAGCGACGACTTACCCTTTTACAGTATTAAAGAAGGTAAGCCACAGCTAATAGTGCCCTATACGCTTGATGTAAACGACATGCGCTTTGCTGCAGTGCAAGGCTTTAATGCCGGCGATCAGTTTTATAATTATTTAAAAGATGCATTCGATACGCTATACGAGGAAGGCGACCCCCAAGGTGAAAACGCCCCTAAAATGATGTCTATAGGGCTGCATTGTCGCTTAATTGGCCGCCCTGGGCGCATTAAAGCCCTTGCACGGTTTTTAGAATATGCTAAATCGCATGAGCAAGTGTGGTTTGCCACGCGCGAGCAAATCGCCGAGCACTGGCTTAAAACTCATCCGTATAATACCAATCCGCAATAGTACTTAATCATTTTCAGGGGCTAAACGTGTCGCTATCTGCGTTAAAAAACTCTCATTTAGAACAACTAAATAGCGAATTTTTTGCCTTGCTATCAACACGTTTATCCATCCTCAAAATAGATCATATAATTATGCGCATTGGTATAATAAAGCCTAGATGTGAACCGTTAAAACTAAACTCTAAGAGCTTATTAGATTTATCGTAAAACAAAAAAAGCCCAGCAGTGCTGGGCTTAAGGTCACTTTAGGAGTAGTTAATTAAATGACACTGTAATGATGTTAGAACATACATTTTCAGTTACACATAATTGGTAATCGTACGATGGTAATGTAGCACCACGTACGTAGTCGCGGTAACGGCCGTTGTCTGATGTGGTATCAACCAGCTCACCGTTACGGTATACGCTTAATGACTCAGCGCCAACACGCTCCCAACTTAAATCTACACGCATAGTATCAAGGCGAGATTTATTAGCGCGTTTAAGGGTAAGCTCAAGCTCTACATCACTTACTACAACCGTTTGCGTTGACGTGCTTGTATTGCCTTCGCTGTCAGTTACGGTTAGTACAACATCGTAATTACCAGAGGCTGCATACACATGCATTGGGTTTTGATCAGATGATGTTGCACCATCACCAAACTCCCAGCTCCACTGTGTAATATCGTTGTTTGCATCCGTACTTGAATCAGTAAAGTTAACGGTTAAACCTTGTGTTTCTACATCAAAACCCGCACGCGGTGGTCGTGGGCTAACTTCACCAATAGCGCTTAATGTAAGAGACCACGTATTAATGGTACCCGTATCGGCTGCTGCGGTATCTTCAACGTGTAGCGTCCAATCACCTGTTGCCACTTCACCGTTAAATGACTCAGACGTAAAGCTTCTCACTATGTCGTCGCTTGAACCACCCACGTTGCTTTGTAGCGTTACTTGCGTGCCTTGTGCTGATACTAGCTTAACCACTAAGTCGCCTGAGTAAGTATGCGTAATATCAACATCCGCTGTTGTACCAAACACAGTTAAATCATCAGGTACATTAATTACTGATACGGCGCCCACTGGCGAGTTATCAGGAATATCAACACTTGCATTACTGCTGTAGGTAAAGTCGTTTAGGCCTACCGGTTGAATCATTAATTTAACTGACTGCTGTTTAACAATTTCATCCGCTGTTGCAGTAACGGTTAGCTCGTATTCACCCCACTGTGTATCAGTGTCGGTTTCAACGTTAAGCATTACTTCATCACCAGGGCGAGCCGTGCTAGCCGACAAATAAGCGCCGCTTAATGTTGATGATAGTTCAAGCGTTACTTCTTCATCCCACTGGGCAATTGAGCCAATGGTAAATGTGTAATTTGTAGCTTGGCCCGCTACAATTTGTTGCGTAAGTGGATCGGCTGAAATTTTAAAGCCAGGTGTAGGATCTGCATCAATAAGTGCTTGGTTAACATTAAGACGCGTACCTGCCACCGTTACACCTTGCAGTGCAGTGTTGGCATCGCCAGAGCTCATTAGTAATTCTTTAAGCTCTTGCGTGTTAAGTTCTGGGTTAATAGATAGCACTAATGCTGCAGCGCCAGCTACATGAGGAGTCGCCATTGATGTGCCTGAGTAAGACGCATAGCTCTCACCTGGTGTAGTAGATAAAATTGCGCTACCAGGGGCGCCCATATCAACGCTAGTTAAACCATAATGCGAAAACCACGAAATATTATCGGTTTGATCCGTACTTGCTACAGATAACACGCTCGCGTTTTCGTAGTTAGAAGGATAATGCGGGTTTACATCGTTATCTATGGTGTCGTTGCCCGCTGCCGCTACAAACAGTAAATCGGCTGCTTCGCTTGAGGCAATTGCATCGGCTAATGCTTGGCTATAACCGCCACCGCCCCAGCTATTATTTAAAACACGTAAGTTAACACCGGCATTTTTAAGTCCTACCATGTAATCAATACACTTAATTGCATCTGATGTTGAGCCATTACCTGCAGCATCTAAAAACTTACACCCTACCAGCGATACTTCGTGGTTAACGCCTACAACACCTGTTGCGTTATTACCGCTTGCGCCTATGGTGCCCGATACGTGAGTACCATGGCCTTCATCATCCATAGGGTCACCACTGTTGGTAATTGCATTAATACCGTGCACGTCATCTACAAAGCCGTTACCGTCATTATCGATGCCATCTCCAGGCACTTCACTGCTATTAACCCACATATTGCTAGCTAAATCGCTGTGGCTATAGTCAATACCGGTATCAATTACACCTACCACAACATCGCGGCTACCTGTCGAAATATCCCATGCTTCTACTGCATCAATATCAGCATCGGCAGTACCGCCTGTTTGGCCGTCGTTATTTAAACCCCATAACTCATCAAAGCGCGGATCATCAGGCGTTTGAGCAATGCTTACTTGGTAATCAGGCTCAGCATATTCAATCGCTTGGTGAGATTTTAAGCGCGCAATGGCTTCTTTAGTACTCATGCCCGAAATTTTAAACTTAGCTAACCGCCCAGAAAGTAAAGACTTATAGTTATCATCAATTTCATCAGCGTTTACATCTGAAATTTTTGCTTTAACTAACGAACGCGCTTGTTTACGCATTTGTGCTGATGCATTTTTTTTGTATTTAACAATTACTGCATCACTACTTGCTACAACAGGGTGTTTAACACCTGCATCAGGTAGTTTTGCAGCAGCTAAACACGGGAGTAAAGCAAGAGTGATAATAGATAATTTTGTTTTCATTGTTCTATCCATAGTTGGTTTAACTTAGCCGTACTAAGTAAGTTTACTTACAACTTCAAATACAAGAGGATCACGTGGCATAGAACTAGAAAACTAATAAATATGGATTTACACAAGTCAAAAAATAACAAACAACTAAAAATCAACATTTTTAACCAGACTGATTAACAAAAAAACATACAACACAGTCATTTTTATGAAATACCGCCCGCCATTTTTACCTTTTTAAGGACCAAACATTTTTACTAGTTTTCCTTCCCAGTTTTGTTCCTATATAGATACTTTTTTATAACTCGATGAAATACATAAAAAATAAAATTGGTAAAAAAAGATGATTTAAGTCCTTCGCCGGGGAGAATACAGTGAAGGTGTTCTTACAAAAAAGTTTAGCCACTTTATGTTTAATAAAAATGACAGGCTTAAACTTAGCATTTGTAATAACAAACGATTTACAAAATCAAATTAACAGTGGATCACACCATTATTTCAGCACGGCATGCTGAGCGAAAATATCTTATTAAAATTTATAACACTTAAGGTATTTGATTTTACTATTTCAAGGAGAATAATAATGAAGTTGAATAAAACACTTTTAAGCTGCGCTGTTGCATTAGCAGTCGGTACCAGCTTTGCATCACACGCAGATACACAAAACAAATCAGTGTCTAGCTCGCAACTAAGTACACAGGTATCTACAGAGAGTCTAGAAAACAGCTTAACTCTCAGCCAAACTTCAAATGAAAATAACGCGTTTCTTTATCAAGAAGGCGACAGCAACACCATGCTTGTGACCACCACAGGTAACAATAACGACACTGAAGTTGTGCAAAGCCAATTTGGTAATTATGCCGAAGTAACAACAACTGGCGATAACAACACGCAAGTGTACTCGCAAGATGGCGTTGCTAATGGGTTTATTTCTGAGGTAACAGGTAACAACAACATGTTATTTGTTAGCCAATTTGGCCAAGGCTTTTTCGTAAATAACGAAGCGATTAACATCGTAACCGGTGATGACAACCTTATTGATGTAGAGCAAGGTAGCGGCGGCCACTGGTTCTACAACATGGATATGCAAGGTAATGCAAATGAAATCATGTCTTTACAACAGGGTGAATGGCATGAAGCAGAAATCACTATGCTTTCAGGCGATGAAAATACACTTGATTTACTTCAAGACGGCTACTGGGATACCTTTAAAGTAAGTAGCTTACAAGGTAATGAAAATGAACTTGAAGTTGAACAAAACGGCGACCGTAACGCTGTAGCATTTAGTTCAATTTCTGGTGATGCAAATGAAATTGAAATTGAGCAAGATGGCTTAACAAATGCAGTAACGTTTGCAGCTGTTGTTGGCGATGATAACCAAATAGATTTAGATCAAGAAGGTTCATTAAATACAATTGAATCAAACTTATTTGAAGGCGCAAATAACGAAGTGACAGCAACGCAAGTTGGCGCTGAAAACTTAATGACAGCCGATTTAATTGGCGATAACAACGAGCTAACTTCACTACAAAACGGTGACTTTAACGAATCTTACATGGGTGTAATTGGCTCTGATAATGAGTTTTCAACCTCTCAAGTTGGCGACTTAAACTCTGTTCACCTTGCTAACTTTAACGGCACAGATAACGATGTAGATTTAGTTCAATCTGGTGATGAAAACGTGATGCTGGTGCAATCGTCGTACCCTGATGTATCGCTTACATCAAACAATAACGATATTGATATTGCCCAAAGTGGTGCTCAAAACGAGGCAGTTGTTACGCTTGCGGGTATTTTAGATAGTAACGATAACCAAATCGATATTGCGCAAGATGGCATGTTAAACCTAGTCGATATGATGGTTGAAGGTAGTAGCCACAGTATAGATATTTCACAAGAAGGTGAAGGTAACTGGGTAAGCGGCGTTGAGCAGTCAGCCTTTTTAGTGGGCGGTGAAAACGTATCGTTTACAGTTACTCAAGTAGGTAACGATAACCTTGTTGAAGGCTCAGTAATTGGCTACGACAGCACGGTTTCTGTTACGCAAATTGGTGATGGCAATACAGCAACAATTACGCAAATGTAATTATTGAGGTGGGGAGGTTAACCCTCCCCATTTTATTATGAAAAAAAATTTTCACTTACGTTACTACCTACTGAGTTTTTTTCTGTTTTTTTCTTCGCTAAGCAATGCTGCGCAAGAACTAGAAATAGATGGCTTACTGCTTGATAGAAGCATTAGTCGTTTTGGCCATCAATTTTATTACGAATTTTCAAATTACTGGCGAGATCTCCCTTCAACCGCTGGTTTTAATATAGAAATAAGAGAAACAGTAATACCAAAAGCTGGCACAAAGCTTTCGCTAATTATGAATAACCAACTCGTGTATGTAACCTATTTAGGACGTAGATTAGCGCCCCTCGACGAACGCGTTGAGCAAGCTGTTTACACTGTAATAGACGCGATGGCACGCTCAAATATGGCAACATCGTCACCCGATATGGCAGTAAATGGATGGTAAAATGAAAAAAATAGCACTTATAATAATAACAACACTTAGTTTTTCAGCCTCGGCAACTGAAATTATTTATACCCCAATCAACCCAAGCTTTGGTGGTAACCCACTCAATGCCACGATGCTGCTTAGTAAAGCGCAAGCGCAAAACAAACACAAAGCCCCAACCATCGAAAAAGGCTACGCCGAGCAATTTCAAGACTCATTAGAGCGCACGTATTTAAACCGCATGGTAAGAGAAATTACCGATATGGCGTTTGGTGAAGAAATTGAAGACAGCCTATTTGACCAAGACTCAATATTTATGAGTGGCGATTATCAAATAGAAGTCATCACCAGCACAACCGACACTATTACAGTAAAAATAACCAATATATTAGATGACTCTGTCGTGATCATCGAAGTTCCGAGGTTTGGATAATGCGCAAAATACTCATAACAATAACTCTATTAGCCATAACTGGTTGTTCAAGTATGGGAAACTTAATACCTCCCTCACAGCAACTCGCCACCACACTAGAACCCACTGAAATATTTAGTGATTTAAAAAACTTACCTAAACCTGTAGGCAGTATCCCTGTGTCTGTGTATTCGTTTAGAGATCAAACAGGCCAATACAAACCGCAAACTAATGTTAGCTCGTTTTCAACGGCAGTAACGCAAGGCGCTAACTCTATTTTAGTGCAAGCACTGCACGAGTCTGATTGGTTTACACCGGTTGAACGAGAAGGCTTACAAAATATTTTAACAGAGCGAAAAATTATTCGTGCTGGCCAATCTGATAACCCTAACCAACCAGATTTACCGCCCCTAACAACCGCTAAAATAATTTTAGAAGGCGGTATTATTAGCTACGATACCAATGTAAAAACAGGCGGTTTAGGAATGGAATACTTTGGTATTGGCGCCTCTGAGTTATATCGTGAAGATGCAATATCTATATATTTACGCGCAGTTGATGTTCGCACCGGCCAAGTATTACTTAGCGTAGCCACCAGCAAAAAAGTACTTAGCCAAGAAATGCGTGCAGGATTTTTTAGGTACGTAAGCTACAAACGCTTAGCCGAAGCCGAAGCCGGCTTTAGTGATAACGAACCGATGAGCATATGTGTAACCCAAGCCATTGAAAAAGCACTCACAGACTTAATTACAAAAGGAATTGATAAAGGGTTGTGGGCACAAAAAGCAGCGTAATACCAATGCGCAATAAAACTTAATTAAGCGAATTAGTATAAGGCTATAATTTAAAAACAAAAAAGGCTACATGACGTAGCCTTTTTTATATGAGTGTATACAACAATCGTGTTTTAAAAAATTGCTATAACTACTTAGCCATAGGTAATAAAACCGATATGTAACGCTGAGCCCAATTTGCTAATTCAACACGGTTACGAGAATTGGTTTTTTTAAAGGCACTGTACAAATGCGTTTTAACGGTGTGGTCACTTATATTAAGTTTATCGGCAATGGCGTTATTGCTCGCCCCTTGAGCAATTAAGTGAATAACCGATTTTTCACGTTTAGTAAGGTGCGCATAATCCCCTTTTTTAAGGGTGATATCTTCTTGTAGGCTATTAAACGAAGAGGCAACCGAGAGAATATCTGAAAACGCTTTTGATATAACCTTTCGCGTAAACCATAACTCGCCTGAGGTTATTCTAACTAGCCCTTTAAAAATAGTTTCTGGTGCATCTGATTTATAAAACACACCATTAAAATGATTTAACAGTAGGTTTTTTTCGCACACGGCATTGGGCTCTACATTAAATAAGACAACTTTGTGCTTTTTAGCGAGGCAAATTAAGTCGGCAGGCAGTAAATCTAACCAGTTATTTTTAGCGCCATCAATTAAAAATAAATCAAACTTGTCCCTTTTCTCGTTTTTAGGGATCACGTCGTCCATTTTAATATCGCCAAAAATGGCTTGCATGGTTTTTAATATAGTTGTGTAGCTTTCACAGTGAAAAGAAGATTGAAACGTGGTTTTTACAAAAACGGCGTGTGGTTGTAGCATAGATTTCTTCCTTGAAATGTTTACACCACATTACCGAATTTATTAACAACTTACAATGCGCCCTTGGTATTATTCATATACGGCATAAAACAATCACCAATTATATTTAGCTAATAGTTACAATAACTTAATGATAATGAATGAATTATTTTCATATAAAATACTGCTCTGATCAGTCCTCACATAACGTATAAAAGCGTGAGGTAACCCCGTTAGTCCAGCCAAAACCTTGCTGTACTACGTATTCTCCGCCCCCTGCTTTTAATTGAGGCACGCACACATTGTATTTTTCTAGTAGGCACTGATTAACAGAAAAGTCGTTTTCTACCATTGTTAGCCAGTTTTGCATTATACGTTTACTAAGATCACTAAAACCGTAATTATCAAGCCCTTTAACAGCAAACCACTGCAGCGGAGCCCACCCATTAGGGCTATCCCATTGCTGTGATGTAGAGGTAACGGTAGTAACTATGCCGCCGGCCTTTAAAAAGTCGCTGCTTAGTCGCTCGGCAATATGTTGAGCTTGTTGCTCAGACGCTAAGTTAAAAAATAATGCAGTACTTGCGGCAGCGCTTAACACCTTAGATTGACTCGCTTTGTGATGATTATAATCAACAAAAAAGTGTTGTTGCTCACTCCACATGTATTTATTAATCAGTGTGCGGCGAGCTGCTGCGTAGTCGCTAAATAAATCGGCTTGTTGGTTATTACCTAGCAGCTTATTAAACTTACTAAGCTGTTTTTCTAGGTTATAAAGCAAACAATTAAGATCAATGGGTAATATATCGGTTGTTTGTATAGAGCTAAGTGAATTAGGCTCAGCTAGCCAGCGAGAACTAAAGTCCCAGCCAGATTCACATGCAGCACGTATATGTCGATAAAAGTCGGGCTTTTTATGCTCAGCTAAGCCCTCTGCGAGTGCCAGATCTTCTCTCAGGGATTCTGCCCTAGGGGCTGCTTCATCGTCCCAATAACGATTTAACTTGCCACCGCATGGCATTTTTACAACTCGCCTTAGTGCCGTTTTCTCGTTCGTAAGCTCTTCTGCGCCTTGCATCCAAAACGCATACTCTTTTTCAAGCGCATTAACACATTTTTCAAGCCATGCTACATTATTGGTTTTACTGTGCTCGTGCTGCCATAGCAATTCAACCATAAGCGCTAAAATAGGTGGCTGTGAACGCGATAAGTAGTAACTGCGATTGCCATTTGGAATACACCCATAATCGTTTATAAGGTCGATAAAGTTTTGCAGCATATCTTCAACAATTTCAGGTTTATTAGCATCAATTAAGCCGAGCGCTGTAAAGTAGCTATCCCAGTAGTATATTTCCTGAAAACGCCCACCAGGCACAATGTAGCTATGCTTTAATGCTAATAAAGAATCGGCTTTAGGTTTATCAGCCGCTCGTCTCAAACCATGCCACAAAGAGTTAATATAGTGCTTAACGCTTGCGGTATCTGGCTCACTTTGCATACGTAGTAAGGGGGTCGTAATAAAGTGAGCATTTACAAACTCTTTTAATTGGGCTTGATTAAGCGGTGCTACTTGCTCATAGTTTTTACACGCACTTTGCCAGCTGGTTCGTGCAGTTGCATCTGCAAATGTTTTACAGTCATCAAAAATATGTTGGGTCTGTACATCTTTAAATAACTGGCTCTCAAAAAAATTCATAACAATCCTAAATCAATTATATGCTGGCAGCGTGCTGAGAAATGGCGCGGGTGCGCTGTTTAAAAATAATCACGCTTATAAAAATTAAGCTAATGGGAATTAACGACAGGTAAAATGCGTGCTGACCACTAAAATGCTCAAATACGTAGCCTGTGATCATTGAACCAGTTGTGCCTCCAAGTGCTGAAAACACAACGATTAATCCTGTCATGGCTGCATGTTGGTGCTTTTCTAACGCGCTGAGCATTACCGAATTTAACACTGGATAAATTGGCGCCATAAAAAAACCAATGAGGGGCAAAACAAATGCAGCCAGTGGTGCATCAAATAGGCTAGTGATTGCTGTATTAGGCAGGTTTTCAGTTAGGGGTAACGTTACAATAATAAGTAACGCCATGGCGACTAAGCATCCGCACAGTACAAAAAACCAATTAATGTGCTTAAGCACCTGCCCCGCAACTAAACGGCCAAACGCTAACGCCGCAGCAAAAATACTCGCTAACTGAATACTTATAGCCACAGGCAGTTGTAAAACTTGGTTATTAAAGGTTGGCAGCCAAGTACCTACGCCTTGTTCAATAAGGACATATAAAAATGCACTTATAATAAAAATAAGCACCAAGGGCTGATACGTTAATTTAAGCATGGCTATAAAGTCACTCAAACTAGAGTCAGTTTTATTTTTATCAATTGCAGGCGCAATCGGTGCAATAACAACACTTAGTAATACAATTAAAGTAAGCGCTGCCAACGCGTAATAAACATTGAGCCACGCATTGTTTTGGCTTGGGTCTATAAAGGCGGTAAAAATCCAATAACCACTTAATACACCCACCATAAAAATGCCTTCGATGGTGTTTAAAAGTGACGAGTGACTATTAGCATCTTCGGTTACTTGGCCAATAATCGAATAAACAGAAACTTTTACTACCGCAAAGCCACAGCCTATCACTGCAAATAGCACTTTAAACATATAAAATTCGCTGATCAGTGCGGTGCTTAAGCACGCTAATGCAACGACCGCTAAAGCCCCTAACATTGCGAGCTTATACCCTAACCTAGGAATGAACGAGGCAACAACAAAAGACATTATCGCAATTGATAAGTCTTTAAAGCCTTCCAAAACAGACGCCTCAGTTTTGCTAACGCCCAATGTATTTATTGCCTGCAAAATGACTGTTCCTACGCTATTTAATAATATTGCGAAAATAAAATAGCTTGCAGCAATTGCTAGTGTGATTTTTGTTTTACTCATAGCTTGCCTTACTTATAACGCAGTGCGCCATAACGATTAAAGCTAACACCTTTGGGTAATTAGCGTGTGTGTTTGTGTCAGTGAACGTTGAGTTTAGTGTAGAATAAAAATCAATGCAATCGTTTGCATTTTAAGTTTTAAAATTTGTATCTACCATTCATAAATCAGCGTTTACTCGATTGGCGAGTTATTAATTCTATATCAATAACTTGAGATTCAACTTTTTGACCCATAAATTGTTGCATAAGCTTTTTAACTAAAAGTTCAGCCGCTAATTGAGTATTTTGTTTAATTGTTGAAAGCGACGGATGGCTAATATCTGCCATTGCTATATCGTCAAAGCCAACCAATGCAACATCGTTAGGGATACTGACATAGCGCTCTTTTAACGCCTTCATTGCACCTAAGGCAACCATGTCGCTACAAGCCATTATTGCATCAAAGTAGAGCCCTTTTTCGCGTAATAGACTATTAATTTCTTGATACGCCGAACTACTCGTAATATCAATAGAAACAACGTGCTGCTCTAGTTTATGCGTAGATAGCGCAGCCACATAACCGCGGTGTCTTTCGCTAATTTCACCGTGCTCTGGGTCGCCTAAAAATAAAATATTTTTTGCACCGTGTTCGATTAAGTGCGCAGTGGCTTGCATTCCACCTAGGTAGTTATCACTGCCTACAATAGGGTAGTTACTGGGTGTTTTAGGGTCTCCCCACACCACCAAAGGGATCCCCGCTTTAGCAGCCGCCTCTATATTGCGCTGATCTTTACCCTGCCCAACCACAATAATACCATCGGCCCTTCGACCATTAATAAAATAATTGGCCCAATCGTGCTGTGCCATTATTGAATTAGACAATAAAAGCTCTAGCCCTTGTTGATTAAGTGCAAGATTAATTTCGCTAACCACTTTAAGTAAAAATGGATCGCTAATCGATTGTTCGGTTTGTTCATCTAAGTTAATGATAACAGCAACAACATTTGTTTTTTGCGTTCGCAAGCGGCTTGCAGCGGTGTTTAAACTAAAATTATGCTCTTTAGCGAGTTGTTTTAATTTATCGCGTGTTTCTTGTTTTATTAACGGGTTGTCATTTAAAGCACGCGAAACCGTAGAGGTAGACACCCCTGCCAGCTTTGCTAAATCAGCTAATTTTATTTTTTTGTTATCCATGAAAACCCTGAGCCGCGTTGTATTAACTAATGTTTAATGTAACTAGCTGACAATATAGCATTATTAATTTTTTCTGGCTTGCCTCACAGGCTAAAAAAGCCATACCTAGGCTTTTACGCTCAATATTTCTACAAATATAATTCATAAATAATTTACAAATAAATATTGCAAACGTTTGCATTAATCTTTAAGGTTTCATCATATACAGCCTGTTTACATAAAAACTTTGTATACAGCGCAGTAAAAAACACACTGTTTAACACACTAAAAACGGGATCACACATGACATTCAATAAAGCAAAAAGTACATTAGCGTGCGCTATAACTTTAGCCTTGAGCTCACACGCCACCTTTGCACAAGAGCAAGCACAAGAAACCAAGGTAGAGCGAATTGTTGTTTCGGGCACACCTACCGGGGTCGGCATCAGAAAAATAGATGCAGGCTACGCTGTTACAAATATTGATAGCCAACAAATTATTAAACTTTCACCTAAAAGCACTGCCGATCTGTTTAAAGCCGTACCTGGGGTTTGGGTAGAAAGCTCAGGGGGTGAATCTGGTGCCAATGTATTTGTACGTGGTTTTCCTGGCGGCGGTGACGCCCCATTTTTAACCCTAAGTATTGAAGGGTCACCCGTTTACCCAGCCCCTACATTATCGTTTTTAGAAAACTCTTCACTTTTTAGAATTGATGAAACGATTGAGACCATGGAGGCTTTACGCGGTGGGCCGAACCCTGTTTTATCAAACGGCCAACCGGGTTTAACAACTAACTTTAGGCTAAAGCGCGGTGGTGAAGACACCGAAGGCTTATTTAAATACACAACATCTGATTACGACCTACAACGAGTAGATGCTGTTATTAGTGGTGAAATTACTGACGATTTATACTTTATGGTTGGCGGCTATGTAAAAAGCTCTCCGGGTATTCGTGATGCAGGTTTTACCTCTGAGAAAGGCAGCCAATTTACCATTAATATCACTAAAGATTTAGATAACGGCGAGCTTAACTTTTACACTCGCCAAACAGATGACCACGGTGCATGGTACTTACCAACCCCCCTTAATATTGAAGGGATTGACGCAGAATATACCCAACTTGGCACGTTAAACCGCCAAGCAACCATTTTTACCGGCCCCGATGCACAAGCACACGATATTGACTTAGGGGATGGCCGAGGCTGGGACGGCCATGTAACAGGCGGTAGCATTAAACTAGAGCTTGATAATGGTTGGCAATTTTCTGACCGCTTTAATATAACTAAAGGGGATGCCAATACATACGGGTTGGTGCCAAGTGGCTCAGCAACCACAGTTGGAGACGTTGCCGATAATGGGCAAACCGCATTTGGTGCAGTAACCAATACAGAGTACGCAAGCGACACCCCAATACAACAACTTGGACGCTGGGTTGTACTTAAAGAAATTAGCTCATTTACAAACGATTTAGCGTTTTCAAAGCAATTTGATGATTTATCAGCCACGTTTGGTTACTACACAGCCAGTACATCGGCAAACGATTGGTGGAGTTTAGGTAATACGGCTTACCACGTACTAGAAGCCGGCGGCGAGTCGCTAACTGGCATTGAGTGTAATCAAAGCACTGATGGCTGCGATTTTAACTACGATATTAGCTCAACAGGTGATGCGCGCACCAATGCGTTTTATGTAACAGCTCAATACAAATTTGCCGATGACTTTACATTAGATGCAGGCGTGCGCCACGAAAGTCATGAAGTAGAATACAGTGTTGATGAAGACCTTGATGGAATTATTACCAAAACAGTTAACTATGATGAAAGTAAAACATCGTGGACCACGGGGATTAACTATTCAATAAACGATGACATGGGTGTATTTGCACGCGTAAACCGTGGTTATAAAATGCCTTACTTTGACGACTTTAGAGATAACTTTAGCGCTTATGAAGGCGGCGAAAAGCTAATTAAAGAAGTAACCCAAGGCGAATTTGGCTACAAGCTTATTTCTGACTCTACAGACTTTTACGCTACCTTGTTTGTTAACGAAGTAAAGGGCGATACATTTGTACGCCGCCCAGGTGTACCTGCAGAAATTTTAACAAACGAAGCGTACGGTGTTGAGCTTGATTATAACTTTAATCATCAGTCGGGTTTTTCGGTTAATTTAAATACCACACTACAAGAAACCGAAATAACGCAAAGCCCAACCAATGAAGGAAATGAATCTCAGCGTCAGCCAAAGTGGCAAGTGCGTATCACACCTAGCTACGACTTTGAGCTACAAGGTATGTATGCCACGTTATATGGCACACTGTCGGCTGTTGATGACCGCTTTGGTAACAACGAAAACACGGTGACTCTTGATGGCTACGAAAAAGTAGACTTAGGCCTAATTTTAGAACCTATGGAAGGCATAAAACTACAACTGGCCATTGATAACTTAACGGATGAGCAAGGTATAACAGAGGGCGACCCACGTAATGCCGATGCCCCAAATGGCCGCTATATTATGCCACGCACTACGCGCTTTAGTGTAAGTTATGCGTTTTAAACACACTTAATACTAAAGGGAGCTTGGCTCCCTTTATTTTATTTTTTCGTTTAGTTTATTAAGCGCCTCTACCGAAAAGCCCCTATCGTAAAAATGTAAAATTTTACCTTTGCTATCTATTAAAACAACGCGAGTATTATTTGGGTTTTTATTACCTGTAAATTTTTGCACAGTGTCACCATCTTCATAAATAGTGATTACCCCGCCCCACAGCTCTTTTGGTATACCCTTGCGCATACCGCTGTCTATAAATGTACTAAACATACGCGGGGCCATACCTGCTATGGTAGGCAGTTCGTAAGTGGGTAATGTAACCCCTGTCATGTCTAAGCCAATTAACCAACGGTCTATGTCAAATTGGCTATCTTGTTTATAGCCAATGAGTAACAAGGTTTTATCGGCTTTAAAATTACTCGGTATGGTTACGCTTTTCTCATCTAGGCTTTGGCCGCTAATGGTAGGAAACTGCTTACCGGTAATTTGCTGATTTGGGTATTGAGCTGAGCACGCACTAAGCATTAACACCATAAATGCGCTGGCTATTATTTTAATCATTTTAAAACCTTACACTGTTATAAATATCATACTAATACGTGTATGAGGTAAAACACGTTTAAACCGTTTGCAATTTTAAATACGCTTTAAACTCTCGAAGTGCCATGGGCTTGGCATATTTCCAGCCTTGGCCATAATGTACGCCAGCTTGTTTTAGTATGGCTTCTTGCTCATTTGTTTCTATGCCTTCTGCTACACAGGTGTAGTTAAACTTACGTACCAACGCCATAATATTAGGGATCATTGATGCCTTTAAGCCTTGTGTTGTTATATCTTGTACAAAAGTGCGGTCAATTTTAAGCTGATGAAAGCTCAAGTTTTGTAGATTTTTTAAGTTAGAGTAACCCGTACCAAAATCATCTATCGATAAATTAAAGCCCGCCTCAACCAGCCTTTTAAAGTGGGTATGGGCAACTGTTGAGTCTAAGTATTCGTCTTCTGTTATTTCTAAACAAATAATAAAGCGCGAATCGGTGAGTGCAGGTATGTCTTTTAAAAGCGCAATATTGCCTGTTTCTACATCGTAGGGAAAAATATTAATAGAAATTTTAAAATTGCGCGGTAATGCCTCAACGCTGGTTAGCTCATAAAGTACTTTTTCAATCATGGCTTGGGTAAAGCGCCACGTTAAATTGGTTTTTCTGATAATAGGAATAAATTGATCAGGAAATAAAACCCCGTATTTATCTTCAAAACGGGCCAACGCCTCACAGCCAACCACTTTACCTGTTTGCAAACAAATAATGGGTTGGTAGGTCCAATAAAATGAGCCTTTTTTAAGGCCTTTGCGCACACGCGTGATAGTTGAGCGCCTAGCCGCTAAGCTATAGTCAATTAACAGTCCACTTGATACACCCGCTAACGAAATTAAAATAAGCGAAATAATCAATAAAAATTGATTATCAGCAAAAAATTGGCTCCACGGAAGTTGTGCGGCTGCGCAGTACCCGGGGTTATTAGTACTGCATTTTATAATTGATTCATAAGGTAAAAATGAGTGATTTTTTACCTGCTCATAAACCCCTTTAGCCCCCGCTAAATGAAACGTCTCGAGCGTGTTTTTATAAAGTACTTCCCACTGAGGAGAAACAATTACTTTATCGTTAAAAGCGCGCGTATCGACTATTAAATTGTAATTACCTTGCCTTACAATTATCACTTCCATTGCTCGGCCACTAAACAAAAGCAAATACAATTGCGGTTCGTACCTTACGCGCACAGGTTTATTATCGTATTTATCAATTCGAATGTAGTCGGGAGGATTATCGGTAATTGTAGCTGCCAGCTTTCCTGCACCGGTGGTGCAAACCAGCTCATTATTTGTAAAAAAGCCAATATCTATCACGTATTGTGCATCAAACAACGCGCGGCGCATTTCTATCAATGTATTGTTATTACATTGTTTAGCGTTTGCGTTATTTAGGCGGGTTAAAATTTTTCTACGTTCTGTTGCGGCAGCATCTATGTGTTGAACAATATAATTTGAATCTCGCGCTAACTGCCTACTTAGCTTTTGTGCAGCAAAGTACATCAGTGTGCTAGCACATATAATAAAAACCACGACACCGCTTAATACTGCAATTAAAGACCTACGTTGATATTGTTTCATAACACCTTTTTAAAGAAGCTGTGTGTGAGTCAGGTGCAATAATAATTGCATATCTGGGCATAAAAGCAATCAAGCTTGTAAAATAATTAAAGCAAATTACGTTTTTAATTTATTGATTTGTTTGCATTATAATTGCAAAACCAGGTGGCTGAGTATATCGCTAAGCTGCTTATGGCCTTGGCTATTTAAATGTATACCATCACTCCCTAGGGGGGCGTTAAGGTGTGATATATCAACGTAATTAAGCGCGTGCTCGTGTGCTACACGTTTAAAGAGAGCGTTTAAGGGTTGTAACTTTTGATTACAATTTAAATAAATACGGCTTAACCCATGCTGAGGGTTAATAAATAAAGGACCAATAACAATTATGTTCGGTAAATTAGCAGGCGAGTAAAATTGTTTAATAGAGCCAATAAAATGCGTAAGGCCGGTGGCTATATCTGTTGGGGCTAAGTTAAAACGCTTTTTTAAATCGTTAGTGCCAAGTGCAATAATGAGCGTGTGTAAAGCGTGTTGCTGCAAATCGGGTTTTAAATAGCGAATACCATTAAGCTCCCCCGTAAAAGGCGGGTTATTCACAAGCGTACGGTTTGGCTGTCCCGACTCTATTACGGTAAAGCCGCTGCCTAGCTGTTGCTGTAACCGCGCCGTCCAACGGGTCTTTTCATCATAGCGCTTACCTGTTTCGGGGTTTAAACCCCACGTATTAGAGTCGCCAAAGCAGAGTATATTTTTTGTTATTTGCGTCATTAAAATGGATTAATCGTATAGCCTTGTTGTTGAAGTTGTGCGTGCGCGGTCATCGCAGAAAGCGACATTTTTACGCCATCAATAAGCAACTCAGGCGTTACTTTAAAATGAGTTGCCGATTGCCCACACACATACACCTGAGTGTTATTAGCAAGTAGCTGCTCAATTAACGCTTGGTTTTTATTGTCATCACTAAAGCGTTTTTTATATTCGCTATTAGCTAACACATCAACACTAGCGCTGCCGTGCACAACTAATGCAAGCTGAATGTTTTTAAGCTTTACACCATGCGCTACATGCATGTTAATAAAACGCGCTAGCGAATTTATTGAATTATTTTGCTCGCCTTTTTTAGCGCCATCGGCGACATCAAATGCTATTTTAAATACCGTAGAGCTATTAATTTTGTCATGCTCGGGTACATTATAATAATTACCAAACCCGTTAATTGGTTGCTCATTAGCATTAATAAACGGGCTAAAAAGCAGCACTAACCCTAGTAAATATTTCATAAAACAATCCTGTGTTTTTAAGCGTATTACTAAACTACCAGAGACAACCAAAAAAGGCTGCAATTTAAGCAACCTTTTGGGTACTTTTATGGTGATGATTAATAAACTGCATACCTAAATAACTAAACGTATTTTTAAATTGCTCTACAAAACACGCAGGCGCTTCACTTGATGACGCATTAGAAAGCACAGAAAAATGCTTACTACGCAGCGTTCGTAATTTTGGTTTTAATGCTTCATCGTCCATGTAGTCGGTTATTCTATCAATAAATAACTTCATTTGTACCGTGGTGCTGTACCAATAAACGGGTGAGGCAAACACCCAGTGGTCATACTTTAACAGTGCTTCAAATACAGCATAAAAGTCATCGCTTTTATAGTTTTTGTTATAACAGTACGGCGCTATTTTATAATCATCTAAACATATTGTCCTTACATCGTTTTGCTCAGCAAAGCTGTTAACGTGTGCCTGCGTATTACCATTTTTACGTGCGCTTGAGTAAATAATAACAGTGCTACGTTTAAGTTTTTGTTGCATTTAGTTAGCTCCTTTTTTAATGTTGAAAGAAGCTTAAAACCTCAACTTATATTGAGGTCAACCGGAAATTTAAAACAATGCCAATAGATCAAAAAAAACTAACCGAGGCTAACCTAACCGTAGGTTATGTCGCTAAGCGCAGCGGCGTAAAAGTATCAACCCTACACTTTTACGAAACAAAAGGACTCATACGTAGTTGGCGAAATAGCGGCAACCAACGCCGCTATAAAAAAGATGTGCTGCGCCGTATAGCGGTAATAAAAGCCGCACAAGCCATGGGAATAACACTTGATGAAATAAAACACACCCTGGCCACATTACCTGAGCAGCGCACTCCCACACAAAAAGACTGGTCAGCCCTTTCAAAGCAATGGCAAGCACAGCTTGATGAGCGCATAGCGTATATGCAGCGCCTACGCGACCGCGTAGATGGCTGTATTGGTTGTGGGTGTTTATCTATGAGTAAGTGCCCTATTTATAACAAAAACGACCACTTAGGCGAAAACCAAAGTGGTGCTATTTTGTTAGAGCGAGATTGAGATTTAAATTAAGGTTAATCTAGGCCGCTAAGCCCTTCTCTTGCAGCTCTGTATAAAGCGCCTAGGGTTGAGTCGAATACAGATTTTATAAAGCTATAAGTCAGCTCCACCGCTTTACTAATTACTTTGCCTGCAAACACTAACATATGCCCCAGTAAACCTAAGGTTTGTGTTGCAAACGAGGCTGACGCTTTAGCTATTTTATCAAGCGTTCGCGCCAACATATCGTAAAAAGTGAGACCGGTTCCAATGGCTGCTTGGGCAGCAACTGCGCTGTAATAGCCTGCATCTTTTAAAAGGGTAATTAATGCAGCACCAAGTTTATCTGCCCAATGTGAGGTAAATGATGCTTGATTTCTGTCTTCAAATTTTAAACGCACAGGCATGTTTAAAAAGTGATTAGCTTGTATAGTTAAGTTGTTCCAATTATTGCTATTGGCAGTGTTTAAGTAGCCAGGCGTACCAGCAAGAGTATGAGCAGCACCTTTTAAACCTTGTCCACTATCTAAACGTATTTCTTGGCCATTGTGCGGAGCATGCGAAAAAGGCCATAAAGGCACTTTAGCCACTGGGTCAGCCCCATGTGTACAGCGATAAATTTTATCGATTCTGGATGTTGCTGCGCGAGAAAAGTTTTCAAGCCCAACACGCGGCGAACCAAACGTATATAATTTTACAGGAAGTGAATACTCAGCTTTGATCCAATCAGCAGAAAGCGTCGCTAACGCACCACCCAAGCTGTGGCCAACTAAATGAACGCAACCCGTCACTTTATCTTGAATATTCGCTGCTATAAACTCTTGCAGCGCAGGCTTCATACTATTAAAGGTCTTATTAAAACCAGCATGCACCATACTGCCATTTGACCCACCACTCACACCAAAGTGCCCATCGGTTAATCCATCTCTTAGCGAGTTAGTCCCCCGAATAGTTATAACCGAATCGCCCTCATACGCGCCAAGCCCATGCCCTACTAAAGCAAAGCCCGTGCTTAAATTAAATAAATGAGAAAAAAAGCTGCCCGTTACCCCTTGTACTGCGCCAGGGTTAACAGAAAAGTTAAAATTGTCGCGCAAAGAGGCATGAAGTGTGCGATTGAGTAAATTAGTGGTTTTAATACTTTTTGCTTTATAAGCAAGGTTTGCTAATTGTACGGCTTGAGTGGGTGTCAAAGTATTCATATAAGTTCCCTTTAAATAAATAGTTAAAGTTTACATGATGTGTATATCGCAAAAGTGTGGCTTGTATCTTCTTTAATTGGAATATCGTAAGTTTGTGGTTCTTGGCCAATATCACACTCTAAGTGCGCAAGAAGTGATTTAAGTGTATCGCTATCTTCATGAATTGAAACAAGTGTGTACCACAAAACAATCCCTTCTGGCGTGCCGTTTTCTAAATAAATATGTTGAACCAGCGAGTCGTTATCAAACATATTAGAAGGTTTACCTGTTTTTATTGTTTTTTCTGTGAAGGTAAAATAACCCTGTTCATCTGTTGTGGTTTCATCAACGTATTCATCGCCATAGGTAAGTGAGCGCATCACTTTAGTGTTTGCAACTGGCTGCCCATTATCTAATAACTGCCCTTTTACTGGAGCCGATAAATAAAATTCTTGTTTATTAAAAAAGCCAAACATATCTGCACAAGCCTGTGATGTAGTAAAAAAAACAACGGCAATAGAGACTATTACCAATACAAAAATTTTTAAGCGCGATAAAAACAAAGCAAACTCTCTCCCAAGGCCTAGCTATAAACTACTTAATATATATGGCTAATTAATTACACCAGCCATATTTATACTGAAAAAGTAGGGGTCTAATTAGGTACAATTATACTGCATGTTTTTTAATCAAAAAACAATCACTAATCTAATTATAAAATAGCGTATATATTAATTTACCAATGCCACTAAACATGATGCCGCCCATAAGCAAAAAAGCATACATAATACTAATAGCACCGGCTGAAGGATCGCTCTTTTTATCAATTTCTATGCATGCCGTACACACAACAAAAAATATAAAAAAGTTAGCTATCACACCTAAAATAAAAGCATTGCCAAATAACGGTGATACGCCAGCTAAAACTGCACCCAAAATTAACAGCGAGCCTGAAATTGAATGTTTATCAAACCGGCTTTCAATTATTTTTATAACTAAAGTGGTTAGCATAGATAGTGAAAAGTATAGCGTTGGCCAAAACTGATAATATAAATACCCCCAGTTTAAAAGCTCACCTGAAGTTGATGAAAAAGCTTGCTGGCCTATGTCGGCCGCTGAAGCATTCGCGGCATTTTCGCTAAAAAGGTACCCTATCCCACCGATAATTAATTTTATAAGCCAAAAAAATAAAAAACTAGCAATTGTAAACCCGATAGCGTCATCCCTTGTTAATCGTTTTTTAGCTTTGCTTTTTACAATAATGGCAAGCATTAAACCTAGTAGGCATACACTTCCTAAATAAAGTACTGCCTGCCAAAAGTCATCAGGATAAAATACAGCTAACCCTGGCGCTATAAATAGATACATAGCATCTTCGTTATCTAGTGAACGATTTCGGGCACTTTGCTCAGACTCTTTAAAAAGAGCTAAATATACAAATAAAGGCTGTAAAAACAGCATTAAAATACTCGTGGTAATAAGGCTCATACATCATCCTTAATGAGAAAAACGAATGCAGCACTTGTGCTGCATTAAAATTAAAAATGTGGGTGTTCAATAAAAAAGAGAGGTAGGTATTACAGGTTTATTTTTTGAAAGTATGTTTTAAGTTTTAAAAGCCCCGACTCAAGTTCAAATTTTTGTATTTTAGGGTTTTTGAATTTAAACCCATTAGAAATATGGGTATTAATCATCGTCGCCATCCCCTCAAAGCCAGCTGGTGCAGTGGCAACTAAATCGCTCAATAAGGGCATGATAAGCACTTGATGCTCTTCTATTAAAGTTGGGTTTTCGTATATATCGTAAACAAGGTTAGTTAGTATTTGCTGGTTTTGTTGTTCCATATCATTTCTATAGCGCCTTAGCTTAGGCGTTTATAGCTCCTTTAAAAGTGCAATAACTTTAATGGTTTGTACTAATTATAAATAGTTTAAGTAAATGCTCATTTCTTAATTATCTAAAGAAATGCCCGAATCCTTAAGTTGCTTTTCAAACATTTCTTTTCTGATTTTTTCATAGTTACTTTCATCTAAAAAGCGTTTATGTGCAGCAGCCTTTTCTAAGTCGCCTAGCTCAGTGTAAATTAAATAAAGATCTTTATGAGTCATTTGCACTCTCATTTTTTCTTTAACTTTATTGCTATTTTCAGTGAGGTAACGATTATAAAGATTTATAGACTGTACTAAGTCTTTAGTAACAAAACGTCCAGTGCTATATACATAAGCTAAAGCTAAGATACCATCAGGATCGCCTTCTGCAGCATGCTTTTTTGCCTCAGCAATATAGCGGCTTCCATCACCTGTATGAAGGCCTACTAACTCCAGAGCTTGCCAATTTCCCATTTTATATGCTTTATCACACCAAGCATCAAGCTCTTGAGGTGCATACATTAAGCTTTTTTGACATTGGCGCATGACTTTATCTCGCGATAAGTTAGGATCATTAATATCAAGGTTAGGAAAAAGAGTTCCTGCCATCGCACCAAAACATATTACGGTAGTAAAAAGAAAAGTAGCTATTGTTTTCACCATTATAGCCCTTTCATATGAGCTGAATTTTCAGGTAAGTGAACCTGATAAGTTGTTACTGCTGATTTAAACGGGAAGCCCTCTCGGTAAAAGTACTTTTGCTTAAGCGCTTCTTTTTCATCAGAGTAACCCTTACAATCAGTTTGTGAGTAACAAACTGACCCACCAATAAAGTCGATAAATTTAATTTTTAAAATACCTTGCGCTTTTATCAGTGTGTCTAGGCCTTCTTGATAATTAGTAGAACTCACAGCATGCCACCTATGCATAAAAGCAATAATTTTATTCTGCTTAGACGTATTTAAAATATTACTAATATTTTGTGTCCAAACCATATTTCTTATTGTATGGCTATTAAAACAATTTCCTGCGACTGAATTATTGTAACTACATGAAGCGTCAATCAAATCCATTTCATCTAAAGTTAAATCCAAAGCAATAATTTTTAATCCTAACTCTCTAGCCGCTTTAACTAGTTCACCATAACTGTTTGGTACGCCGTAGCCCCAACTCCAGTTATCATTAAAATATTGCTGAATAACATTAAAGCCTTTACCAGTGCGTTGATAAAAATCTATTTTCTCCTGCATAGATCTTGGTAGCATTTCGATTGCAAAGTGAGTAAACCCAAAAGCTTTCAATTGTCTAAGTGCTTTAATAGCCTCAAATTTATAAATAGCTGGGTTATGGCTAGATTCACCAAGCATCACTAAGCGTGCATTACCGGCCATTGTTTTATAATTTACATCCGTGTTTATTTTATTCATTACCTATCCTTGTTTTTTATTTAAGTTTTCAAAACACCATTTATAGAACTCAATAGCGTCATTATTTTCAGAGCTGTAGGGAGCAACTGCATATTCGTAGCTCATTGCAAATAAAAGCTCTTGCGCAGTGAAATTACACACTTCTCTTTTTGAATAACATTCCTTAACTCCACGCCATAATTGCATTGCGCGACTTACGTAGTCATCACCCCACTTTCCTTTAAATTGCTTGCTGGGGTTGTTTTTTAAAGTAAACGAAGCAACGTCTTGGAGTGTTAAATTTGTGATATTTATACATACCATAATGAACAGCTAACTTTCAGGTGACTTGCAATACAAATTTTCTAGGGCTTTAATCAGCGACCGATCCGGCACTAAGGAGTGAACAGAAACCAGGTGCAGAATGGATGAGTCCACAATAAAATTTATTTCTCCATCGGGTATTCTGTACTCATACTTGGATATGACTTTATTTTCCTTATGTAATAAAAAGTTTTTTTCATTACATATAGGGCAAATTGCTATATGGCGTCTTTTATTAATTACCTCTGCCTTATCTAGAGCATCGAAAAACCACTTCAAAAAAGTTTCTTTCTCTGAATTTGATTTAAACTCAGTACTCATTAAATCTAAATTGATTTTACGATCATTTGGCTTATGTGAAATCACTCACAGCTCCTTGTTAATACCGAGCCATGCACTAAGCACAGCTCACTTTGCCTATAAGTTCACTTCCGAAGACAGAAAATCATAAAAAAACAACCCTTCTTCTTCATGTTCATCAAAAATCTCTTTACCTGCAAGCATATAAGCTTTTAACAGTGAATTTTTACTACTATCTTTATCCCCAAGTTGGTAATAACATTGCCCTATTCTAAAGTGGATAAATGCATTTTCATTTGCTTCAGGATAATTTAAGGCGTCCAATAAAGAGTCTAAAGACTTTTCATATTCATCAATCATGTAAAAACTATCACCAATCGAAACTTTGAGCCATAGTACTTCATTCCAATCTTCATCAGGGTCAATGATTAAATCAAGCGCTTTTTGCCAAATGGCTATAGCGCCTAAAAAATCATCTTCATCGAACAAGTCATTACCTTGTTCGCAATACCGCTCTATTTGATCATGAATATCCATTATTTATACTCACTATAGAAAGTTTTATACTTCTTCGGCTGACTAACAAAGCAGCGCCCTTTAGATATTGTATTCGCTTTATCAAACCACATTTTTGCTAGCTCTAGCTCACCTTGCTCAAAATAAATGGCTCCCTTTAAGAATATAGGTCCATCATCATAGTCATCTAGATGATCTGAGTTCAATAGCTCATCCAAAATCTTATGAGACTTTTCATAAGCACCTAACTCCTTATAAAAATCACAAATATCACTAACCAAACTAATAGTAACATCCCAATCATATTTAGGAACAGGCAGTAAATGCCATGCCTTTTCAGCAATACTTTGAGCTTCATTTAGTTTATTTTCATCAAGCTTTTTAAATGCTTCAATAAATAACTCATTAATCTCATCATGTAATTCTGACGGTAAACTTTTCATATAAAACCTATTTTGAAGGGGGTTTATAACCTTCTTTTAATTTGGCTCCCGCGGAGCGATTTAAACTGTAATGGTCTAGAGTATAATGATTTGAATCCAACATCCATTCTCGAACTTCTTTAGATTTAGCTCCATGTTTTCGTCCAGTTGTATTCCAATATCTCACTGCATCCATTGGTTCATGCGCCATATCGGCTTCAGATAAAGGGTACCATTTCTTATTACTTGCTTGGAAAACCTCGCCTTTTCTCGTATTTTTTATCTTACCTTCATCGCGTAGTCTTTGAATTACTTCTTTACCTGTTTTTGATTTTTTACCAGGCGTGCGTCCTAGGTACTTCAGACGTAATGATTTTTTACGTTTTTTCTTAGCTTTAGGGAGGCTTGCAGGTACTGCATTTCTTAGATTATCAGAGAGCCTATTTGGATTTCTAGTATTATCGTTACCTCCTTCATCCTCTAAGCTCTGCCATTTACCATCTTTTAGCTGCGAGTACTGACCTGACTCTTCTTTAAATATGCCTTCTTCATCATGAATAATATTCGAATTTTCATGCCCATCAATATAAGTACAAGCAGCCCAGTGGTATTCACCCATATTCTCAGCGAGCAGTTCAGATATATGCTTACTTTCAGTAACCTGAATTGAATTGGATGATATATTTAAACTTCCACAATTTGGATGCAGCATATACCCTGGGATTACATCGCCTTCAGTGTATACTTTTTTAAAAACACCACTAGAAACAGTACCATCTTCAATTTTACTACCTAAGTCATCGGTAATTGTAGCCCCGTCCCATGAATAAACTGTTAAGCTAGTTCCCATCGGAACGGTCGCAGGCTTTGTAACATCTATCGAACCATGTCCTGCAAATACATTTTTCTTTTGACCGTCTTTACATGTCAACCCAAACGGATCCACCCAATTCACCGGATTTGGCGCATATTGATAATGGTTTATTCCACCCACTAAACCAATCGGATCTTGGTTTATAAAGCGTTGCTGTTTGGGGCTGTAGTAGCGGTAGCGATTGTAATGTAGGCCGCTCTCTTCATCTAAATATTGCCCTTGAAAACGGATCGGCTGAGTGAAGCTGCTTTTTGTATTAAAGTCGGCTTCTGGTTCTTCATAACCATACACATCGGCTTGGTTTTCCCATACGACTTCTGCTTTGTTATTGGTTACAAAACGTGGGGTATTCAGTTGGTCTAGGTGGTAGTAGTACACCTCACCTTGTTTAATCAGCGCTACTGGATGAAATTGATTTGGCAGGTTGATATACCAGGTATATTCACCGTGTTGGCATTCGCCGATTAACTGGTCGTTATCCCAAATGTAGTCAATTTTGCCGTGCTCGGTGTGTTTTGCGATACGGCGGCCTAATGGGTCGTAGTCGTATTGCGTGAGTGTGCCGTTATTATTAAAACAACTTAATTGGTTAAATGCATTGTATTCACGGCGGGTTTTTATGCCTTTGCCGGTTTCGCGTATTTGGTTACCAAACTCGTCGTAGTAAAAGTCGCTGTCGCCAAATTGTATTAGGCGGTCGGCGTCGGTGGCACTGTTTATTGTGGTGTTGTTAGTACTTTCATTGTTTGCTACTGAGTCAGCGTTGCTACTATTTTTACTACTACTTTTACTACTACTTTTACTACTACTTTCATTACTGTTTGGTGCTAACTCATTGTATTCACTATGCGTGGCGTGTGTTAAATCAATAGAAGAACTGGCTGTATGCTTATTACTGGCTGCATCATGTTCTATACCCTGCTCGCCTGTATCTCTAAGGTCTGCATCGCTTGTGTTTGATTTAACTGTTTGGCTTTGCGGGTTACCAAAGCTATCCCACTGGTAGTGTGTGATTGTATCAGCACCTGAGCTTGCCAATGTTTGTTTTATTAACTGACCCAAGCTGTTGTATTCAAAATTGATGTTTTGGCTGCTTACGCCTTCGTTTTTACGGGCAATCAGCTGGTTTATACTGTCGTAGTTGTACGTACAGGTATCGAATAATGCTTGCGCTGGGTGAGTAAGCTGCTGCTGCGTTAAACGGTTAAATACATCAAACTGTTGATTGAGGGTAATGCTGTTACCAAACTGCTGGGTTTTAATATTACCTTGGCTGTCGTAGCTTAATGTTACAAGCGGCTCTGCGAGCTCAACCTCTTTGCTATTGGTTTGCAATAAGTTAATGCCGCTTAGTTGGCCAAACTGATTGTAGCTGTATTTAAGTGTGGTTGAATCTGGCAGGGTAAGGGTTTGCCTTCTGCCGTATTCATCGTAGCTGTACTTTAAGGTATGCGCTTGTTGCTGGTTATTAACTTGCTCGGCGCACAGTAGCCTGCCGCCTTTATCAAACTGCTGCTTTAAGGTTGATTGTGCATTATGCGCACGAGTAATTTTACCTTGCAGGTTATAGCTGTAGTAATTGGCGTTATTAATGATATGTGAGTCGCTTGCAAGGCTTGCATGCTGCGCAGTTACGCGGCCAAGGCTGTCGCGCTCTATTTTTACATGGCGTTTGTTGCTTTGTGTTACTGAGGCTAAGCGGTTACAGGCATCGTATTTATACTGCTGTAGCGTGCCATCAAACCCTGTTATTTGTGTTGGGTTTTCGTTCGCGTCGTAACTTATGCGGTATACGTGGCCGTCGCTTCGCTCGATGGCTGTTAAGTTTCGCTCTTTGTCGTACGTTAAATGCAGTGCGCTGCCATCGGGCTGAATAACACAATGCGGTTGGCTTAGCCCTTCAAAGTGTTGCTCGGTGGTGTCGCCTTTGCTGTTTTGCGAGCTAATTAACCGCCCTGCTTCGTCGTAGATAAAGTATTGATGCTGTTTATTTTCAGGCTCGTTTTCATCAAAGGCAATTGTTTGTGTAAGCTGGCCGTGCTCATTGTATTTATATTGGGTGAGTAAGCCTGCGTTATTCAGTGTGGCATTTACGCGGCCTAGGCTGTCGTAGCTGTAACGTATTAACTCATCGTTATGGTGTTTTGCTAAAAGCTCGCCTTGCTCGTTCCAAATAAACTTGGTGATTTGACCATTTTTATTAATATGCTGGGTTAACTGGCCGAGCTTATCGTAGCTGTATAATGTGGTGCGGCCATCACCAAAGGTTTCGCTTTGTAATAAGCCAGCCACACTGTATTTACGCGTAATGGTTTGGCCATCAGGTAAGGTAGTTAATACACGTTGCCCAAGTTGGTTGTAAGCAAAATGGGTTTGGCTACCATCTGGCTGCGTTATTGTTTCTAATTGGCCATAAGGTGTATAGCTATAGCGCGTTGTGCTGCTATCGGGCTTTATTTCACTGAGCTTTTGGCCTTGCGCATTGTATGTATATTGCCAAACGTTGCCGTTAGGGTCGGTATGTTTTACCAATTTACCTTGTGCGTTATGTACAAAGTGCTCTTTGTGGCCTCGAGAGTCTATACAGGTTGTTTCACCGCGCTCAAGGTTGTATTCAAACTGGTAAGTATAGGTGTTGTTATCGCCCCACTGCTTTATACATTTAGCGCTGGGTGAGTAGCTATCCCACTCAAAATGATGGCTAAAGCCACTGGCTCGGGTACGCTTTGTTAATAAGTTAGCGGCGTTGTAGGCGTAGCGCTCAGTTTCGTTTTGCTGATTAGTAGACTGAACAAGGTTTTTGTTTTCGTCGTACTCGTAGCTTGCAAGCAATGGTGATAGCAATTGCTGTTTGTTGTTTTTATCGGTGCAGTACGCTGCTATTTTGCTTAATAAACCTTGCGCGTTGTAGCTAATTATACAGCCACGTACTTTGTTTACTTCTATACGGTGTAGGCGCTCTTTAGCATCGTAATAAAACGCGATGCTTTGGCCTTTTTCGTTAATTATTTTTTCAAGCAGCCACGCGCTTTCGCCTGGTTTAAATGTAAGGTGTTGGTCATCTGGTGTTACAAGTACTTGCTTACCATTTGTTTGGTAATGTAGCGCAAGGTTACTACTTAACTGATAGCTTGATTGGCCAGGTTTCACCTTTTCAAATTTATGTTTAGCGCCGTGCTCGTCTTGGTACTCTAACCAGTAAGTGCCTTTTTGTTTAGGACCCACTTTTGGTGGCGGCAAATAATGCTCTGTAAGGCTTGCCATAAAGTCATGGCGCCAACCATTACCCATTGTTGTGCACACATCAGCATGAGATGAGCGATACAAACGTCGCCATATTAATTGGCGACTCCCTGCTAGGGTAAAGTCGATAAGCGGAAGAATTTCTTCGCCAGAGAGCATTGAAACTGGATCTGATCGGCACTCTTGATTTGTAATGGGCTCTTCACTTGCGGTGTTATTACTTGCACCACCCGTGTTTTTTGCGGGTGCTTGCGATGCGCTTTTACCTGATGCAGTTGAGCTTGATTTATTGCTCGACTTTTTGCCCGCTGAGCCACTATTAGTATTATCGCTTACTTGAATGGCAGACTTTGCTTTTTGGTGGTAACACGTTACTGCGCCACTTACTAAGGCCTGGGTAAGTACGCTTGCGGTTTCGCGAGCTGATGCGCTGCGTGGGCAGTTAACGCCAGCACTATTTAATAAATTAATTACATCAAGACGTTTGGCAGCGTCACCTGTTAACGCACCACCAATTTGAGCTATTTGTTGTTTAGCCGTTTCAGGGGTGTTTGCCACAGTTGGCGCATAACCTGACGGCGTTTGGCCTTTGCCAGCAACTAGGCAAATGGGGTAACTCGTTCCTTGTAAAACAACCGTATTACTTTGCATTAGTTGTGTACTTCCTCACTTATCCATAAGTATGATGCTGCGGCCTGATATTTTGATTGTTCTTGAGAAATCACTAACGCGTGTTTAAAGTGATTTACAATAGCCGGGCTTGAGGTCAATTGATATAAATTGACGAGTCCTTCAAGCGCACCAATTTTCCCTAATTTGTAATTAGGTAATTCATAATGTGTATGCTCATTAATTAAATTACTGAGCAATTGTAAATTAGTCAGCCAAACATCACTTTGCTGATGTATGCCGTTGCCAGGAGCAAATATAAGATCTATATGGTCTTTATTATCCTGTGCGATTTTGGAAAATATACCGCCTAGTTGGTCGTGCTTTATAAAATCTATTGAAGGAGCAAATTCATGACTAGTTTGCATCCAGCCAATTTGAGCCGTTTCAATTGTCGCAAGTGCACCACCTACTCCTAAGTATACCCACTCATTGTTTTTATCGGCTTTATAGGTAGCATCAATGGCAATCACGTTTGCCTTATGCCATTTTTTTTGTACCGCCAACTGCACTAACGTATTAGCACCAACAGCGCCATAAAATAATAAGTGCTCTACATGCTCAGGGAACAACTGTTTAAAACTTTTTGCTAAAAGCTGCTTTAGCTCATCTTGGTACGCAAGTGCTGGCAATAACCATACAAGTGGCAAGTTTGAGTCTTCTACTTTAGCAAAAAGCTCTTTCGCTTTTACTATGCAATCATAAATACAGGCATTCCATGATTGCCAAGTAATACCGTTAGGTGGAGTTGGGGTATCTGCATATAGCAGTGTATCTATGTCTTGCGACAAAGGCGTAGAAAAACAGCTTACGTTTACATTAAACGCCTTCATGCTTGCGCCTCTGCTTTTACATTTTTAGCCATCGATTTGTAGTAGGTATACAAATTAAATATTGCTTGGCTATAACAGTCCATTGCCGACATTTCTATTGCGTTTAACCTTTTATTAAGAGATTTGCCACCTACAAACCTTTGTAAGCAAAGCTCTTCCTCGTATTTAGGCCAGTTTTGCTGTAATTGCTGTTTAAAAGCCACTAGTGCTTGTTGTTCAGCATTAAATGCATTTACTTGAATGTCATAGCTTACGAGTAAATCAAGCTTATCACCGAGCATTCGCCTTATTAAGGCAATAATAGCTGATGGGTTTTCAACTTGGTTTAACGACATACACGCTAAGGGCACTAGCTTTACATAGCCACTTTGTAATAGCACATGTAACGTGTCATCTAGTGTTAAAACATTGCTTGCGTAATTACTTAATGCGTTTACTTGTTCCCAACTTAGTGATAATAAAAAAAGCGACATTAACGGTGAATTAACAAGCTTACTTTTACATAGCTCATCAAACACATGTTTTAGTATTTGTATGTTTGCATTAGGGTTGAATGCGCTGATAAGCGCCACTGTTTCGGCTGGTGTTGCCTCTTGTTCGGTGCTATTAGCCAATGCAAAATAAATAGTGTTTAAGTCAATTAATGCAATTAAATTAAAGCTGTGTTGCTGTAATAAAACTTTATAAATAACAGCCTTTGCTAAGTCATGCAGGGATGGGCTGTTGAGCAACGAGTTTATAAAAGCCAGGTTAATTGTTTGCGGTAAATTAGCCATAACCTCTATACATGCCTGCGCAGTCACATCAAGGCTTTGCTCACTCGTTACTAACGTATTAATTAAAGTTAAATCGGGTTGTGTAAAGTGTTGAGGAGTATTATTTTTTTTAGCGGTTAGCCACGTTGTTTCTAACAGCTTTTTTTTAAGTGTTTTTACATAACCTACAGAAGTAAACGGGCAGCACTGCGCCTTACTAATACAGAGCAATTGTGCTTGATGATTACTTATGTAAGTAGACAGCAAGGTTAGCCACCTATTAATACAGTAGGGTTACCAACAACAATTTTTCCGCCGTGGGAGCTATCATCACTCATTCGAGCTGCGGGTTTACCGTTAATTTTTACGCTACCAGAGCCTGACTTTATGCTGTCGGGTGGCCCAACACACACTAACATATCGCCTTTACGTGCTGCGGGCATGCTACCTATTAATACATTAGTTGAGCCTACCACAACAGGGCCGCCAACATGCGGGACTGTACCTGTGGTTTTAGGGCATACATGCATATGACCAATTGTAGCTGCGGGCTTACCCATAAAGACTCCTTGTCTTATTTACTTTTTGACAATAAAACTAATCAAATAAAGGAATAATTAATAATTTACTTTGAGAAACTAAACCCGATAAGGTATCAACTAATTCTGCCTTACTATAATCCGAAATTGATACCGGGCTTTGTAATGCGTACTGATATAAAGCAGCTATGGTATCTTCACTATTTAAAGCATTATGTAAATTACTTAAAAACTGATTAGCATAATAACCATCCATAGCTTTTAAATGCGTTAATGCAGGATTTAGCAATGGATCATCTGGCCTGTTTATTGGCAAACAAATTAAATACGGCAAACCGTAACGGCAATATACAACGTAACCATTATTATTAATGCCATTTCTATGCCCTGTATAAAAGCTATTTATTATTTCCATAACTGCACTAATTTAATTTAATCATGCCGGCAGATAAAGTAATGGCGCTACCATCAACTTTAACGTTACTGCCTTTAATGTCTATATTAGTGCCTTCTATAGTTATATTACCGCTGCTGCTCATTTTAATTTGTGCAGAGCCTGTTTTAATTACTATTTCATCACCAGCTTCAATATTAAGTGTTTTACCCACTTTTAACGTGTCGTTTTCACCTATATCGTCACTGCGATTTTTAGCCACTTTTAGTGTTTCATTATTGCCAATATCAACTTTTCGATCGTTGCCAATTTCAATATTATGGTCGTGATCTGTTTTGTCGTTTTGGTCATTTTTTACGTAAAGCTGCTTATCTTTTTCTGCTTGAATATAAACCAGCTCGCTGCCTTTTTTATCCTCAAACCTTAGCTCATTAAAGTTATCGGCTCCGCCTTCTTTGGTAGAGCGTGTTTTAATACCACTTTGTGTTTTTTCGCCAGGTAGTGCATACGGAGGCATTAAATCTGCGTTGTACACTGCTCCGCTAATAATTGGTTGGTCTGGGTCGCCATTTATAAAGTCTACAAGTACTTCTTGGCCTACCCGAGGGAAGAAAAACGCTCCCCACTTTTTACCTGCCCAGTTTTGCGCAACACGGATCCAACATGAACTTTTTGAATCTTTTTTACCTTCTCGGTCCCAGTCAAATTGCACTTTTACGCGACCATATTGGTCAATCATTATTTCATCGGCGCTGTCGCCAGTTACGATTGCCGTTTGCACACCGTTTATAACTGGTTTTTTCTTATTTATTTGCGCTCTGTAGGGTATATCTTTGGGTACGCATTCAAAATGGTTCGAGTACACTTCTTCTACTGACGACTGCTGAGAGCCAGACTGATTAGGCACCGTTATAGACGTCATCATAGAGGTAATAACAAATGTTTTACCTTCAAGACGTGGGTCTTCGTGCTTTTTAAAGCTAAAGAGTTTACCCACTGTAAATGAGCGGCAATCACTACGACCACTAGAAAGCTTCATGTCTCGCTGTAATGACTCAAGCTGAACAGATGCTAAATTAGCTGCGCGCGGGTGGCATTCTTGCTCGCCCGTGTATTCAAAAATTTCTGATACTGATTGCGTCGGTAACTCTGGATTAGCTTGCTCACCATCTGGGTAGCGTGATGGCTGTTTAAAATCGTAACCAACGCGTTTAAAGCTGCCTGGCGCAATACTTAAACCGCCCTGCCAACGTGATACATGGGATTCGCTTAAATGGCCAGTTGAGTAAACTACCTTTGCTTCGTCGCACACTTCATAAGCGGTAATATCATCAGCTAATACCAAGGTATGGTTGCTGTTGGTATGCTCAAAAAAGTAAAAAATACCTTCTTGTTGAAGCAATCGTTGAATAAAGTCAAAGTCTGACTCTTGGTACTGAACACAGTACTCGTATTTAGGGTATGTTTTGCTGGTTTTATCGCTAAAGGCAACATTGTGTTGGCCAAATAGGTCAGCAAATATTTCTTTAATTGTTTTCTTTTGGAATATTCGGCTGTTTTTACGGTTGCGCATAGATGCTGCAAACGGGACGATAGTTGCTTGGTAATCTATATAGTTTTTTTGTTCTTCTACATCAGCTGTACGGCTGCCGTTTGAAACCAAATGGCTTACTATTCCATGATAGTAACGCTCACCGCCGCCTTGTGCATTTTTTACCTTAATAGATACTGGCTTTCCAACCAAATCTTCATGTGCTATTTGCTTGCCAATTGTGTACATATTGGCAGACATAACAAATAAGTCTGACATTGCCTCTTGGGCAACAAAACGAGTTAAATAGAGGGCATCTTTACCAGCAGGGGTGCTAATCTGAATTACGTTGTTATTTTGTGTTGCTGTTTGCATTCCTTGCCTTTCCCATCCTAAAGATCAAAAAAAGCTCTGAGCAAAAGCCCAGAGCCATTATAAGATAACAAATATTACATTTGTTGACCTTTAACACCGCTGTAACCGTATACAAGTGGAGCAGTAATGTTATTTTTGTCGTCTGTTGGAGTAACAGTCATCATCATTTCTGTGTAGCTGATAGTGATTGTTTCGATAGGACGATCGTTTTGTACTGACACTGAATAGCTAGAAATCATCGCATCTGTAAGTTCGATTTTCATGATTTCTTCAACTTTATCACCTTGTTTAGTGATATGGAAAATAGCTGGTAAGCCTTTACCAATTGTCGCTTCTTTGAAAAGATCCGGAGATGCTTTATCTTGAAGTTTAGTGATAGTAACGTCGCCAAGACGAGTAGAGCTAGACTCACGGTCCATTGCTGTACCAGTTGCTGCGCTAATTTCACGGCTTACGTTCCAATCTAAAGATAATACTGTGATTAAATCTTTGAAAGATTCAGCTGTAGTTTCGCCTTTGATTGAACCGTATTTTAAATATGTATTTGCTTGCATTTGATAATGCTCCTTTTAATTAAACAATGTTATCCATTTAGACTGGATTATTTACTTTGGTTTCCCAAAAATTCCTTTGAAATCATTATCTTTAATACAGCAATGAAAAGGCCTTCAGATTCCTTTCCTTAGATGAAGACAATGTCTCAAAATTCCATGTAGTGATTTAAGGCACCAAAATTATAATACCCTAAAAATAAAGAAACAACCTTAATACTAAGTTAAATTAAATAAACTTTAATTTAACTCAATATTAAATTCATTATCTTTAACCGATAGCGATATACTATTTATTTTTTTGTCATCAATCATGCTAGAAAGTAAAACTTCCGACAACAAAGGCAATAATTTATTTTGCAAAATGGTATGAATGTTCCTAGCACCGGACCCTGCATTTTGACAATTATCAATAATATATTCTATTACGTCATTTTCATATTTAAGCTCAGCATCGTAATGCTTATTAACGCGTTTAATTATTTTATCAATTTGTAGTGATGCAATTTCTGTAAGAATATCGTCACTTAGTGGAATGTAAGGTATTACATTAATACGCCCTAAAAAAGCAGGTTTAAATGATGCGAGTAAATCATCTTGTAATGCTTTTAATAAACCTTTGATACTAGGTTTACTTTCTTCGTCTTCAAATAAACTCATGGTGGTATCAGTTCCCACATTAGAGGTCATAATAATGATTGTATTTTTGAAGTCGATATCACGGCCTTCACCGTCTTTAATTGTACCTTTATCAAACACTTGATAGAAAATATCTTGTACACCAGGGTGAGCTTTTTCCATTTCATCGAGCAATACTACGCTGTACGGTTTTCTTCTTACGGCTTCGGTTAATATGCCACCTTCGCCATAACCTACATACCCAGGAGGTGAACCAAGCAGTAGTGATACTTTGTGCTCTTCTTTGAACTCAGACATATTAATAATGGTGACATTTTCTTCACTGCCATACACTTCTTGTGCAAGCGAAAGTGCAGTCTCGGTTTTACCTACACCACTTGGACCTGCCAACATAAAAATGCCGTTAGGTCGGCTTTCATCTGCTAGTTGGGCGCGAGATGTTTGCACTACCTTAGCGATTAAATCTAACCCATGGTCTTGCCCTACAACACGTTTTTTCATTTGCTGTGCAAGGTTTAAAATGCCATGTATTTCATCTTCGTGCATTTTACCTACAGGTATGCCAGTCCAATCTGATATAACCTGTGCAATAAGCTCTTCATCCACTTGCCAATGAACCATATTATGTTCAAAAGCAGTTAACTTTTCTTTACTCTGCTTAAGATTGGCTAAAATTTCATCTGATGAATTTTCTTGTTCTGAGTTAATAGACTCGAGTGCCTGATTAAGCTCAGCTACAATTTCTTTTTCTACTTTAAATTGCTCAGTTAACGGCGCTAACTGCTCTTCAATAGTTACAAGTTCAGTTTTAAGTGTATCTAGTTGCACTGAATGATCTAAACCTGTTTTTTGTTCACGGTGTAGCATCTGCACTTGTGTTTCTATTTCGCTTAATCGATTTACAAGTTGCTCTATAGTGTTTGGTGTAGATGCTTGGCTCATTGCCACCCGCGCGCAGGCTGTATCTAATAATGCCACCGCTTTATCGGGTAGTTGCCTTGCCGTAATATAGCGATGCGATAAGTGCACTGCACTTTCGAGTGCTTGTTCAGAAATAAATACTTTGTGGTGTTTTTCCATTACGGGCACTAAACCACGTAACATAGCCACTGCTTTTTCTGGCGTTGGCTCTTCTACTTTTACCACTTGGAAGCGGCGTGTTAGAGCTGCATCTTTTTCAAAAAACTTTTTATATTCAGCCCACGTTGTAGCAGCAATGGTTCTAAGTTCGCCACGAGCAAGTGCCGGTTTTAATAAGTTAGCAGCATCGTTTTGGCCTGCGGCTCCACCGCTACCAATCATTGTATGAGCTTCATCAATAAATAAAATAACCGGGTTAACTGAATTTTTCACTTCGTTAATTAATGATTTAAGACGATTTTCAAACTCGCCTTTCATACCTGCGCCAGCTTGTAATAGTGCTAAATCTAAGCTGTGAATTTTCACATTCTGCAGCACGGCCGGTACATCTTTTTGTGCAATTCTTAAAGCTAAGCCTTCAACTACGGCTGTTTTACCTACACCCGCTTCACCGGTTAAAATAGGGTTGTTTTGACGGCGCCTGGTCAAAATATCCACCATCTGGCGAATTTCGAAGTCGCGTCCTAAAATGGGATCTATTTTTCCGGCTTTTGCTTGAGCAGTTAAATCAACAGTAAATTGGTCAAGGCTCGGGGTTTTAGAGTTTGTAGCCGATTGGCTAGGCGTGTTTTGTACTGAGTGATTGCGCTCTTGCGATTGAGCAACTATTTCCGGCCACGCATGAAGTAACTGCCCTGGCTCTATTTTATTAAATAACTTACTGCAACGGGTTACTAAGCTCGATAAGGTATCGTCTTTTACAAGCGTATAAATAACGTAGGCACTGCGAATTTGATTATCTGTATACTCAATACTGGTACTTAACCAAGATTGCTTTAATAAGCTAGTAACATGTACAGATAAACTAGGTGATGACTCACTACCGGTTTTAAACGCTTCTAAAGATTGATTTAAGTCTTGTTTTACTTTTTCAATATCAATGTCAAAAGAGCCAAAAATAAGTCTAACATCATCTAGTTGCTGCTCAATCATGGCAAGTAACCAATGTTCAAGCTCCACTGTAAAGTGGCTTCTGCTATTACAAATTGCAACCGCCGCCTCTAGGCTTTTTCTGCAATCAGGGCTTAGTTTTTCAACTAATTTATTGAGTGTCATCGAAGACATACAGTGTTCCTTTTAATTTTAATTATCCCTTAAACGATAACTTAGTAGGGTTAGATTTTGATTTGTTATTTTGTACCGCTAAAAAAGAATTTGCGCCTAATTGGCAGTCATTCTTAGCCAGCTGAGCGGCGCCTAAATGCTGAAAGTCAGTTTCAATAACTAAGCGGAACTGAATTGAGTTTCCAACGTAGTCTTTAGTAATTTTGTTTGCGAGTTCAAACAAAGCCCCTTTGGGTAAAAGAAGTTTTGCTTTTTTTGGATCGTATGATTTTATATGCACTTCAATATTAGAAGAGACATCCCAAACCTTTTTACCTAGCATGGTATCTACACCTAGCTGCGCATGCTGACCTTCAAATAATACTTGGCTTGCAAGGCGTGTTTGCTCTTGTTGGTGAAGTTCATGCCATTGACCAACCATTTGTTTTATTTTTACTTCGCAACCTAGGTATGAGCTAAGCACACTTTGTAAATCAAATGCGTTACGAATTTTTCGACTGTACAAACCCGAAAAATGCAACTGATGCTCATTATAGCCACCACTTAATAGCCCCAATATTTTGGTATATGGGTCTTTATTTTTGTCATTGTTTACATGGTTTAATGAAGGCTTATATTTTTTCCAAGCTCGGTAATACAAAGAGATCAGACGATGATTAAACATGTCGTAAAAATCGCGCATGGTCGTGTCTTTATAGCGCAGCCTTTGCATAACCAGTTCACTATAAAATTGCGGTAATGCACCAGAGCAGCCAGTTAACCCCATAAATGAAACCTGCATATTGACCTTGTGCAGACCATCTTCAAAGCCAGTTTCTTCTAGCTTAGTAATTGCATTTCCTGGGTAGCCAAACTTTTGTGTGGCCGTAAATTTTATTAGTTCTTGCTTTGGGTTGCTATCGTAACCGACGTGGCGATAATCTAAGCCACGCTTTTTAAGCTGGTTTTCAATAATGAAAACCGCTTTATAAAAATCGACTTGAGAAGCTTGGGCAATCAGTTGCTTTATCATAGTAGTGGTCTATCACCTACGCGCGCAGGCCACTGATAATATATTTGCTCTTGCTCTTTTAAACGCAAGCTCAAACGTGTGTAACTATTTATAGCGGCAAACTGAGCAAAGAAATGATCCAACACTGCGGCAAAAAAGAACATGCCACTGCCCGAAAAATCATCGTTAGCAAAAGTAATTTCTATCTCGCTGCCAGTTACAAAACTTACCCTGCCTTTTTGAATAACACGCGCGGTTGCAGGCTCAATACTAACGCGATATATATTATCTATTAGCCCTTTGGTTTGAGGCGATGCTCTAAAGTCATACAGACGAAGTACTTCTTTTAATTTATTACACGCATCTTCACCGCTAAACGTATCGAGTGTTAAATGATTAACAAGCTGCCAGCGCGTTGCATCGGCTAATACGGGTCTAACTGCATGTGTAAAAGGCGCTAAACAACGAATTTTTTTAATTACATCGCCGCGCTCTGGCATTAGTAATCCAAGCTCATCGTCGCCAAATGGCATACTCGCAGGTAAATTACGGTTGCTACAATGTGCGCGTACAGTGAGTACAGAGTTACCTTCACCATATTCCATAGCGCTGTTTTCAAATTTGGCATCTACCAATGACATAAATGTCTCGGTGCCAGACTCTACATAACCGCCCGCCCACGACGCTGTTTCTCTTCTTATATGCCAAAATAGGTCTTCGTGACCTTGATAATTTGGATGAGTTTGACCATAAAATGGCGCAACGACTTGTTTATTACCTTTATGATCAAACGCTATAACCTCTGAAATACCAATCACTTCAGAAATTTCTGAGTCCATATAACGCGGTGCAAGTTGATACTCGTATTCACTTATCTCAGGGCGAATTGGCTCAAGTTCTTGTTCAAATAAGTTAATTATTGGCGTGCACCCGAGTAAAAACATATCCTCATCAACCTGTTTCTCAAGCTCACTTGACTCAATATCAAGGTATATATAGATATCACATTTGTTGGAGTTTTTAGGTAATGCGCCGCGTATACCTTCAAGTTCAAAAAAACGAAACTTTTCAGGAAAAGTAAAGTTTTCAACCAATAAACGATAACCGGCAGCAGAGCGCTGAGAGTAAGGCACAACCGCTTCGTGTGTTTCAAACCCGACCGCTTTTAATTGGTTTTTTGATAGGTATTTAATGCCTTCTTCGCCATTATCTATGGCTATACCAATGCTGTGTTTAAATAACAGTTCATACACTTTAAGAGTATGGTGCCACTGCCCGTTTATATATACGCGAAGTTTTTCTAAACCAGTTTCTCCAAGCGAAACGCCCTTGTATTCACCGGTTAGCTCTAACTTAAATATAGACTTTGCCTTTTCATGCCAACGCGGCTTAGGCGCTACAAAAGGGCTGTTATCAAACTGGGCTTTAGTAATTTCAATGGGCCAAAGGTAGGTTTCGTAACAGGTTTGAAACTTACATTGCTTCATAGAATCAACGTTAGTTTCAACTTCACTTGCTCTTGGGATGACAACACCCGCGGTTGAAAGGTTTTCGGCTTCTAATTTTACAATCGACATAGAAGGGATAGGTGCCTGATAATCTGGTAGCATCTGCCCTAATAAAGCATCCGTTAATTCAGGAAAACTGTCATCTAGCTTTTGTCTAATATTGGCTGTTAAAAATGCAAACGATTCAATAAGCCGTGATACATGAGGGTCTTCAACATGATCTTCACTAAGCTTTAAACGCCCAGCTACTTTTGGGTATTTCTCAGCAAAGTCTTTACCTAAATGACGCACAAATGCTAATTCACGATTGTAATATTTTAATAATTCATCGTTCATAATGATGCCTCAATAATCTTCATACCTAAATTTACGGGCTCTACCTCAGAATCAAAGCTTATAAATTCTGGCTCAGGATCAGCGTATAAAAGCGCATTAATACGCAAGTTTAAAACGCGATTAACCGGTACTTCTTCATCAGTAAATACTTCAACTTCTAAAAATCGTGGCTCAAATTTTAAAATAGTGTTTCTAACTGTCTCGCATAGCAGTGCTCGACCTTCGTGAGAACTGACCGACATACTTGAAAAATCGGGTAAACCGTACGATAAACACGATGTAGCAAGCTCACTATATTGTGTAGGCCACGTATGCCATTGAATTCGGGCGTTAAGCAGTGCTTCTATATCTCTGCGCACATTTTTACGTAGCTCACTTATAGTGATCCCTTCGGTACGCGATGGTGCATCTTGAAAGTCAGGCTCATCATCAATGAGCCTATCTAAAATAGATGCTTGAAGCTGCTGCTTATGTTCTATCATTATTGCTCAAATATAAATTATGCTGCTTCTACAGCATTAATTTTTAAATTAGGAATTGTGATGGCTTCATCATTTACAAACAACATTTTCTTGCCTTTACCAATAATGAATTCATCTTTGAGTTCAACCCAGTCCGAAACCTGACCTAATTTTTCAAGATCCGATTCAGCATTGGCATAGACAAGCGGTAAATGTGCAGTGCCTGAAGGGCCTTCTTTAATCGTTATTTCAACGCGTAGCCAAATGCTTTCTAATACTGAACTTACAGGCTCTACTTTTATCGACTCAATTTCATCAAAATTTGCCAAGTAAAATTCGCCATTTGTGCCTAGTACTTCTAAATAAGGGTTTAATGTATCGTCCAAATCGCGTGCCACTGACTCTGCATCACTTAACGTTGTAACTCTTAACGTTTCCATTTGCGCAGAAAGCTCAGCAGCTTCGTCTATTTCGCCCTCTAGCAATGCCACATGCATTTTTAAAAACAGCGTGTCTATCTCATCAGCATCATGAAATAATTTAGGGATTCCTTTACCTTGGTAAAAGTCTATTCGTGATTGCTGAGCACGGATCAAATGTCTAAGATTTACAGCACCTACAGCAAACTCAGGATTTTTTTGAACCATAAAGTCGAGTTGTTTGTCTGCTTTTTCTAGATCACCATTTATGCAAAGTAATTCTGAATAGATACTTCTTATATCAAAATTTAAAGGCTCATCTTGAAGCTCTGTAGCACACAAAGATAGTGCTTCAGTTAGTTTTCCCTCGCGAATCAAGCTATGTATTTTCTTCATGGTTATTCCTTTATTTTGTGGTGAGGACTGAGCTCTGTTATTAATTTAATGCTCGAGACCATTTGATCTAATTGAAAATGGGGTTGTAGTTGTAAAACAGAAAAAAAGTGACCTGGATTTGCTTTGTTTTCACTTACTTTTATGCGCGCATTACTCAGTGGATATTTACTTCTGATTTGCTCAGATGCTGAGTCTGACGCCGTTGTATAATTATTGATCCACGACTGTAAGTCGCGCTCGCACGCATGCGCATTTATGTATGAACCGACTCTATCGCGGGCAAGTATTTTTAAATAATGTGCAAAGCGAGATACACATAAAATGTATTGCAACATAGATGAAAGGCGTGCATTTATATTAGCTGCACTGGATTCGTAATTTTTTGCTTTTTGTACCGATGCATTACTATAAAAAACAATATGTTCAGTATTAGTCACTGATGACGTTGGAATAAATCCAAGTTCAGAGAACTGCTTTTCAAATTTACTTGTTACTAATAAATCCAATGGCGGTTTAGCTTCTTTTTGGTAGGTATCGTTTGCAAAGCTGTCTTTTGCAAGCCCTGTGACTAACCCTTTTGACACTTTACCAGGCTCTATCCCTCTAATGTGCCCAAACCATCCGCTATCACAGTAAGCCCTAATTATTGTTGATACAAACTGAAACGCAGCATTACCCCATAACATATCTGTTTCGGGGTTTTTTATTTGTTCTTTAAAATAAAAGTCTTGATGGCGTTTACCATCGTTACTGTAGGGTGCTCTGACTAAAACGTGCGGTAACGTTAAACCAACAAAGCGTGCCTCTTCCATTGCTCTAAAGCTTTGCCATTTTACATATTCAGGTTGCTCAAATTGATTGAATAAATCTGCGTAGTACCCTAGATCAGAAAAGTTATCTGCGCCAAAAAGGTTTGGAGACGCTGAACATATAAATGGTGAGAATGCAGCAGCTGCAGTGCGCGAGATTTCTTTAATAGTATCAATATCGTTATAAATAGTGCCATTAGATGACATATTACTAATTTCGTAATCGCCAATTACTACACCAAAAGGCTCGCCACCGGCACTATCAAATTCACTTTGATAGAGTAACTGAAAAAAGTAACTTTGGTCGAAATCTATCGCTTTGTTTACATCTTTAGAGAGGGTTGCCCAATCACAGTTTAATACTTTTATTTTTACTTTATTTTCTTTGTCGTATTGCTCTGTTTGGAGGGTCAACCACCATAAGTTACGCCAGCTGGCTTCTAACTTTTGAAATCGTGTAGCATGAATAATGCCATTTAGCTGTTGAGAAATTAGCTGATCAAGTTCAACAATAATTCGTTGTAAATAAGGACCAAGCGATTCTTTTGTCCAAGAGATAGGAGAATCAGAAGAGCCTTCAAGCCACAATAACAGTGCCTTGTCTAAGTTTTTTTCGTTCAAAAACCTATCAAGCAAAGCATCATTATCGCTAATTCTAGACTGCGACTTTTGGTGAAAAGCGTAGTCTTGATTTATAAATGAAAACTCTTCGTGATTCATTTTACTGCATTATCCTTAACGCTAAAGACTAGTTAATTAACCAATCTCTGGAATTTTAGCTACAAGACGTAATGAAGAGGTAAGCTCTTCCATTTGTAGCCAAGGTCGTAACCATGCCACTGCGTTATAAGCGCCTGGCTGACCTGGTATTTCTTTAACTGATACTTTTGCATCGGCTAATGGGTAACGTGCTCTAATATCTTGGCCACCACCCTCGGTCGCATTTACATACGATAGAATCCAACGGTTTAACCATGACTCAACATCTTCCGCTTCCATAAAGCTACCAATTTTATCGCGCGCCATCACTTTTAAGTAATGTGCAAAACGAGACGTCGCCATTAAGTAAGGTAAGCGAGCTGAAATTGCAGCATTAGCTGTTGCATCAGGCGTTGAATATATTTGTGGTTTTTGACAGCTTTGGCCACCAAAGAAAACAGCGTAATCGGTATTTTTGTAATGACACAGAGGTAAGAAACCAAGTTTACTTAGCTCAGCTTCACGACGGTCTGTTATGCCAATTTCTGTTGGGCATTTAAGATCCGGATCGCCATCATCACTTGTGAAAATATGCGTTGGTAGGCCTTCAACTTTACCGCCACCTTCAGCACCACGTATCGCAGTACAAAAACCGTATTGCGAAAACGCTTTGGTCATATTAGTGGCCATTGCGTAAGCTGCATTACTCCAGCAGTAGTCGCTATTATCAGTGCTTACTGAACGGCCTGCTTTTGGTTCAACTTCAAACTCTTCATAGTTAAACTCTTCTACAGGTTTAGAAGCTGCACCGTAAGGTAAACGTGATAAGAAGCGAGGCATAGTTAGCGATACAAAACGTGAATCATCGCTGTCTCTGAACGAGCGCCATTTTGTGTACTCTAATGATTCAAACACTTTTTCTAAATCACGAGGTTTAGTCAACTCTTCCCAGTTATCAAACCCGAATAAAGACGGTGAAGAAGCGGCAATAAATGGACAGAAACCAGCTGCTGCCACATTCGACATTAGGCTTAACGTTTCCACATCTTCTGGGTGGTTAGTAAATTCAAAGTCACCCACAATTGTGCCATAAGGTTCGCCACCAGGAGTACCAAATTCAGACTCGTAAATCTTTTTAAATGTTTGGCTTTGGTCAAACTCAACTGCTTTGCTTAAATCTTTATGTAGTTCTTTTTTCTTCATGTTTAAAACACGAATTTTAAGCGTTGAGCTGGTTTCAGAATTCATTACAAGGTGGTGCAAACCACGCCAAGAACCTTCTAACTTTTGAAACTCTTCGCTGTGCATAACAACACTAAGCTGCTTTGAGATTTTCTGATCGATTAATTGAATTGCTTCATTAAACGTCACAGTCATGTTTTTATTCCATTGAACTGTGCCTTTTAATGCCTCTTCAGTTAATGTTTTAAGTAGTTCTTCTGCACGACTTGCATCAGTTTGCTTAGTGGCGCCAATTGCTTGCTCTAATAACGATGAGCTTGCCTCAGCTGTTGACTCTAATTCAGTACTTAGTTGCTCTGCACTCATTTTTCAGTCTCCTCTAGCTTAAGTTCCTTAGCAATAGAATCAAGGCTTGAAGTATTGCTTAATACTTCTTCTAAAACATTTTCAAGCTCTTCTGAACGGTCAATCTTAGTCATTAAATCGCGTAATTTATTACGTGTTTCCATTAGCTTACGTAATGGTTCTACCTGATTAACAACTGCTGCAGGCTCAAAGTCATCGATTGATTTAAAGCTAAGGTTAACTTCAAACTCAGAGTCATCATCGCTCAGTGTATTTTCTACAACAAGTTTTAATGAAGGGCTCATGCGTTTTAAAACATCGTTAAAGTTTTCGCGGTCAATTTGAATAAAGCGTCTGTCTTTTAATGGTTTTAATGCTTCAGTGTTATCACCTGAAAAATCACCCATTACACCAACAACAAATGGTAATTCTTTTTTTACCGCAGTCCCTTCAGTTTCAACATCATAAGTGATGTGAACGCGAGGCTTACGTACTCGTTTTAATTTATCATGGATACTCATAGAGAACTCCTTTTACTTATGTTTCAGTTTCGCTGATCTTAATGCCAGACAACTTAAAGTACCCGGTCCTAGCATCACTATCTGTTATTAATTCATTTAATAATTCAGGCAGCGATAATTCGCTCCATCGAATCACTTGTTCTATCGTGTATGACATTGGAGAATGCGGTTCGGTTTTTCTAAAAAACGCCGCTATTTCTTTAAGCTTATTTATCGCATTCTCACGAGAATCAATTGCTTGGTTAATGGCCTTTTTAGGCGCTTCAATAGCATCTTGCTCTTCATCGTTTTGAGTGAGTTGCTCTTGCGTTTGCTCAGAGATGAGAGCCTGTTCAGCTGCAACAAGTTTATCCGCTGCAATGTGGTTAACGGCTGCCAAACTTACTTCAAGCGCTTGTTTAATATTTGAGGTAGGTTGCGGCTGCCCCGTCACTTTATCCATCACATCGCTAAGCTGGGCAAATTCAGTAATTGCCTCTTCTATATCTTGCTTTAAGTTGACAAAAAATTCAGTGCTTGTCTCCGCAGCGCTTTTTTCAATTAATTCAAAATCGACCGCGCCTTGTGCTAGTTTTTTCTCTCTTTTCTCATCATTTAACCTTGAAATATCATAACCTTGCTGATATTCCCAAAATGTAAAAGGGTCTAAGCTAACACTGTCAGTTAACAGTATGCTTTTGATGGGGATAATAAGAGTCCCCTCACCTGCGGAGCCATTTAATCCGCCAAGAGCCGATACTTTGTCTGAAATTTCATCGTCTGCATCGAGGGTAGGGTATAGCGAGTCGAAATAATTATCTAATAAGTGGCTAGCCACTTTAAAGCCAAAGGCAAGCCCTTTAAAACCGTGAATTCGGCATAAAGCTTCAATAAACCATGCTAAATACTCAATGTCTTTGCTTTGTGATTTAATTGCGCTACTGCATTGCTCTAATAAAGGTAACCAGTCGCGAGCAAGTGATGAAATACCTTCTTCGTCTACTAACGCGTTTCTTTCAGCGGCACGAAGTTGGTTTCTTAAATCTTTTAAGGCGTAATAAGTCGACGTAGGTGAAACATCCGAGCGAGGGTCTAAACCTGCGATCTCAGTTTCAGAAATAGGGGAAATATACTCTTCAAATACAAACATTCCGTCGTCCTAATAATTATCCATAAAACTCCAATAAAGCGGAGCGGATTTCATATTACATTCTTTATATTAAAATACAAGCCTAGTTACAATTGTGTTTAAACCAAAATAATTGCAAATATATAAACAATAAACTTTCAATATAAATAAATTAACACTTAAAATTATATAATTAGTAATAAATAATTATTTAGTAAAAAGTGGAATTGTAGCTTCATCTTGAATTTTGTATGTTTCCGATTTGCTACTAAAATTTTCATGGCCATATTTAATTATAATACAGGTAACATTATCGCGTGCACCTCTAACTAAAGAAGAATGCATTAGCGCCATACCTGAATCAATAATACTATTAGGTTCTAATGACAAACATATTTCTTCATCAGACAATTCGCCTGTTAAGCCATCTGAACAAAGTAAGAAAATATCATTAGTATTTACTTCACCTTGTACTACATCTACTTTAACTTCGTCTGTAACGCCCACTGCACGGGTAATCACATTCGAAAGAGGGTGCGTTTTTGCTTCCTCGACTGAAATTACGCCCTCATCGATAAGGTCATTTACTTGGCTATGATCCCGCGATACTTGCTGTAATTGGCCATTTCGCAGCATGTATGCCCGGCTATCACCTACCCACAAAACGTAATATTGATTATCTTTTATAAATAAGACGGTTACTGTACTGCCCGCCGTTTTACTTCCTAAGTACTGAGCGCTGTAATCATTTAATTGGCGATTTGCATCTTCAATAGCTGAAACAATATGAGAAACGCTAAGCGTAGCTAGTGTCTTTTCTTCAACTTTTGCTCTAATAACATCTACGACTAGTTGGCTTGCAACTTCACCCGCTTCATGTCCACCCATTCCATCAGCTACTACCCATAAGTTATGGCTATTAATTTCAACATGAGAGTCTTCATTTAATTGCCTAACTGCACCGCGATGAGTTATTGCGTAACTTGTGCTTAAATTGCTAATCACTATTTTTTACCTGTGTGTAATTCCATTCCCAATGTTTCCATCGACCATCTAACATAGCAGCAACTTGGTTAACAGGCGGCAGTCCTGAAGTAACAAGCATCATAGGCTTTATATTGCATGAACCGTGTGTCCACCAAACACTATAATCACCATGCTTTTTATATAAAAGTGCATGTAGGGCGTCTTTTAAAACATCACTTGATAGCTCATCACCTGAGAACTCAAATGCTTCACCCTCTTTATTTTTGTCACTAGAGGGAGAAATACTAAGCTGCTTTTTAGGCGCTATAAGGGTGCTTATCGATTTAGCAACGTCTTTTCTCCACGTAAAAAGGTCAACAGAGCTATCGAGCACTTTAAGTACAGTGTCTTCGTACTCTAAGGAGAAAACGCCCGAATTTAATACTTCTATCGGCGCAACTTCTAATGTACTGGCCACTGTAAATGGGTAATGGCGCCCTACTGCATCCATACTCGGTAATAGGGTTCCCATTACGCCTTTATCGCCAACAATATTCGGCGATAAAGCAAAATGCCATACAGGACCTGTTAGGTAGTTATCTTGCCAATTGTCGCCTAACTGTTCCTTGCTTACAGCAATAGCTGCTTGCAGCCATTGCTCCCAGTGCTCTGAAAATTCTTTCGAAACGCTGTCTTGAACAAAGTCCCCCAAGCTAGGGACTTTGCCGAGGTAGCCTATATTTATAATCGGGTCGGACATGAAAACTTCTCTACACTTTTATTCCAAAATGGATGCCTAATTGATTTTGGCAATAGCTCAACTTTTGCGTTGTTACCCATGAGAGAAAAATGTAACTCTAAATCCTCACGTGTTTTAGCTCTTTTAGCGCTTAGCTCATCTAGCATGCGATAAAGCGACCATTCACCTTGGTAAGTCGTATTAATTGGGCGGCCACCACTTGGCGGCGTAAACTCAATTCTTGTGGTACTTTGCCCTGATGAACCTGGCCATACAAAGTTAGTAATTTTGATTGGGCCATGACGATATGACATGGACTGGCCATCTATTTCCACTCTAAATTTAGAGACAGTTTGATCTAATTCAACGGTTCTTAATCCAAACTCAATTCTAGGTGTTGCACTTCCACCATCGAAGAATACCGTTTGAATTTGATGGGCTAGTTCAAACATGGCTAAAGTATCAGCGCTTATGCCAATGTCTTTTTCAAACTTCCACGGACTCGAACTCATATCCACACTTGGCGCTACATAGTTAGTGAAGAAGCTATCAATAGTGCCATCGGGTCCAAAGAAGCGTGTAAAGTCTTTCATATTCACTTCTTTTTGTGCATAAGGAGAGAAAGGGTATCGGCCCACAATAGCTGCGTTGTACTCACGTAAAACTTGGCTTTTCCAAATCTCATTTAAGTGTCTGTTAGCGCTATTTTTAGTGATATTACTGGTATCTCTGCTTATATCTAATAACCAGCTATTAAATGGGTAAGGTAGATCACGGCTCTGGAACTCAAGCTGGCGAATGAAACTGGGTTTACTTTTTCCACTGATTTGATCTTTTATTGATGACTTTAACTGATCACCTCTATCAAGCTTAGTTAGATATACATTAAGCTCTCTGAGGTTTTTCTGAATGTTATCTAATTGCTGAGCATCAATATTTATAACATCTTCAAACGCTTCTTCAACCTGATAACCTGGTAGTTTAATGTCAAACTTAGGCGCTTCGTCAGGTAAAAAACGTTTAATTCTGTTAGCTTTAGTTTGCATTGCAATTTCAGCGGCATTAGCGGCAACTTTACCCGCTGCTTTTTGATTCTCTGACACCGGCAGTTTGGTTAGTTGCACATTTTTTTGCACAGCCATAATAATGTTTTTAATCGGTGCTTCTGAACCAGCAAGTACATCAGTAATATTCACCCCCTCAGCAGGTGAGCTGTACTGATTAAGGCTTAAATCGTCGATAAATGATTGCCAAAAGAAGACATAATCTTGGAAATAACGCTGCTCTAATTTCTTTTCAATCTCTTCTTTAGAAATATCATAAGTGCCCGATGCTTCCTCGCCATATACCCAGCTGCTTGCCATCAAATTTCCAAGCATTTTACTTTTTTCAACATTAAAAATGCCGTGAAAACCGTTAAAGGTATATAAACCAGGGATACTTCGAGTCAGCTCGCCATTGTTTCTGAATGTGAATTTTTGCGCACTTTCAAAACTAATAATGTCTGTTAATCTAAACGGCGGAATGCTGCTATCAAGAAAATCAGCTTGTAGGCGTTGGTATGCCCTTTCGGCTATTGGTAACTTAGTTAATTCAGCTCTAGCTATACGCACTGCTTGATTATCTATTTTGGTTTGACTAATACCAAGCTCTAATAAGGCAGCAATGTGGTTCATTAACTGGCCGCGAGTTAGCGCATTTTTATCACCCGGTAGATTTCTTTCTAGGTATGCATTAAACCAAGCCGAAATATCTTCACTTTCAAAGTACTCAGGTTGGAATAGCATTAAATAGCACTTTAGCGTCTCGTATAAATAGCTAAGGTGCTCTGGGTGCGCTTCCATTTCTTTAATTAACGTATTTGCGATATAGGGTTCTAAATACGTTTGTAGAGACCTGTTATAGGCTTGTGTAGATGACTGTTTAATTTCACTAAGCTTATTAAAACCTATTGACTGAGATTCATCGTCATCAACTAACGCAGGGTTGTTAGCTGGTAAGTTTCTTAGCGCATTGAGCCTGTCGTTTAATACTAATAAGTTGCTTCTATCAAACGAGGCGGCATCTAGCTCCTGATAAGTTTCAATGGCTTCATCTGTAGCAGCCATTAAATTATTATTCCATGCAAAGCTAAAATACCACGAAATAGAAAAACCAATTACCGCAATACTGGCTAAAGAAATACTACCTACTCTGAGCCATTTGTTTTGCTTATCGTGATGTTTGTTAGTGCTGGCTAGGTTTTGCTCAGGGAAAATTACACCTTCTAAAACATTTTTAATAAAGAAGCTTTTCGATTGATTTATATAACTAGAATCTGCTGAGTTTACGTCATTTAAAAAGCTAGCTGGCTTCCCTTCTTGAGTTGCACTGGTCAAATATACGCCCCTAAACATAGGGAGTTCTTCATAAGCGTTAGGGGTAAAAATTTCTTTTAAAAATGCATCGCCCACACCTTGTAGCACACGAAGTTGTCTAGGAAATTCGAAAATTTTGGCTCGTATTTCTTCATTACGCTCGTTAATCAGCCTACGATTAAGCATTTCTGTCAGTTTTGAAATTAATGCGTGAAACTCTTTGTTAAACGCTTCAACTTGAGTGTCTTTATCTAGGTCTAGCTCAAAAGTAACACCCCAAACTTGCTCGCATTCCTCTTCTGTAAGCTCGCCAAAAAACTCTCTAAACCCTTCAATTAAATCAACTTTAGAAAGAATAACGTACACTGGAAAAGTCATACCCAACTGATTTTGTAACTCTTGTAAGCGCTGTTTAATTGCGCGGGCATGTAGGTTACGCTCTGTTTTAGTTTGACTCATGAGCTCAGAAATACCCATGCTGATCATTACACCGTTAATAGGACGTAGAGGGCGGTACTTGCGTAAAAGCCCTAAAAAGCCCTCCCATGCGCGTGAGTCATGTTTTGCGTGGCTACTTTGTGTAGTGTATCGCCCTGCGGTATCGATAAGTACGGCTTTATTAGTGAACCACCAATCACAATTTCGTGTACCACCTACACCGTGGACTAAATCAACACCTAACTTATCTTTTAACGGATAGTCTAAGCCTGAGTTATTAATAACCGTTGTTTTACCGGCACCAGGCGGGCCAATCATAATATACCAAGGTAATTGATATATATTTTTACCTTTAAATAGCTTTACATCTTTGAGTAAGTTGATGGCCTCATTCATGCGATTTTTTAACGTGGTGATCTCTTCATTCACCTCGTTACTGTTCGACTCATCGCTTTCAATTAGCTCATCAGCCATTTTCTCATCGCGTTTGCTTTGTTGTGTTAAGCTATAAATTTTGGTGATAGCAAACACTAAAATAACAAACAAAATAGTTAACAGCCGTGCTGCTACACTCTCTAAAGGGATAAAGTCAGCAATCGCAATAAGCGGACCACCAAACCAAATTAATAAAGATAACGCCAAAAAGCCGATAATTAACATGGCTGTTTTAGAAGTAAGTACGTAAGTAATTTTTTTTATTTTGTGTGAAAAACTCATGTCAGCCTCATTAAAATAATAAATCGATTTCAATTCGTCGGTTTAGTGACCGAGAAGCTGAATCTGAATTGCTGGCGATAGGCTCTGCAGCACCTTTACCTTCAGGCCATAAACGGCCACTTAGGTTTGTACTTTTAGCCATAGAATTAGCAACTTGCGTTGCACGGGCTAAAGAAAGGTGCCAATTTGATGGGTATTTATCAGTCCGAATAGGCGTATCGTCGGTATGCCCAGTAATTAAAATACGCCCTTTTGTTCCTTCTAAACTAAGTGCTAGCTTTTCTAAGATGGGTTGAATTGACGGTAATAATTTAGCATCGCCTTGATTAAATAGACTTTCGCTGTTTATTGAAATTCTTATGCGGTCTAGGTTTTTCTTTACTGTCACAATCCCCATCTGAATTTCTGTTTGCAGTAACTGCTCAAGTACTAATAGTTGCTTATCTTTTTTATCTACACTTTCGTTTTGCGCTATAGGATGAATAACAGCCAGCTTATCGTTAAGTGAAGTAACGCCGTCGTTTAGTTTCATGTTGATAAATAAGTAAACCATTAACAGCACTAAGCCCAGCACTGAAAAAATCACCCAAAGCGGAACTTGATTTCTAAGCTCTACGCCAGCGGCAACACGCTGCTTCCAATTAGGTGAAAGTTTATTGTTCAATGGGCCATCTAATTGATTTAAAAGATGATACATTTGAGAGCGGTATTCTTCTATTTTAGTATCGCCACCGTTGTCTAGCCTGTATTTACCTTTAAAGCCTAAGTTTAAGCAATGGTACTGCAGCTCAATAAATTGTTTGTGTTGTTCAGGTTGAGCCAGTGCATTATCAAGCAGGGTGTAAAAGTATTCACCGCCAAACGTTTCTTTATGAAACGTCGAGAGTAAACTCTCATCAGCCCACTCCATTGAGCTCCATTTAGAATTTAAAACTGATTCATCTAAAATCGCGCACAAGCAATAACGCGAGTTGGTAATGACATCTTTAGAAAGCCCCTGGTTGCGCACTTCAACTTCAAAGCGCTTTACAGCCTCAACACAGCGATGCTTTAAAGCAGCAATATTTGTCATCTCTTTAGCTTGGCTAATCGAAATTACAATTGAAAAGCAATCTGTTGCCGCTTCTAAAAGTGGGTTTTTAAAAATTGAAACTTTAGACGTATTAGCAACACTGCTGGCAACAGGCTCAACAGACATCACTGTTTTATCAGCATCGTTATCTACATTAGGAGTGTTTGAAGTGTCACGCCCTAGTCTACCAGGGCGAGGTTTTATAATGGTTTCGTCCATTGAAACTCTTCCTTTAAAAGTTAGGTTCTAATTGCCCAAAGGCTTATTTGTAGCTCTGGGTAATTGCCCGATAAGTGGATAGCGATACCACCACTTGAACGAAGTTTTTCCCAATGTTCACCCTGCTTGTTTAACTCAAAGTAATGAAAACCTGCATGGTATGGGATTTGGCGCGGTGCCGTTGGTAAGTTACTAATGGTAATACCAGGAATTTGGTTATTAACTAAGTCACGTATGGTTTCTACACTACCGATCTTAATTTGTGAGGGCAGTATTTTGCGCAGCTCTTCGTGCGGTACACTTGCTTTGATTGCTAAAACAAATTGTGCCGAGTTAAGTACAGATTTATCTTTTAGTGCGCCAAACGAAATACCAAACTTGCTTTGCTCTAATTTAATTTCTGTCGCAGTTTGTTCAATAACATGACTTAAAGATTGATATAAGAAATTAACTACTTCAGAAAATACTTTGCCCAAATTTTCATGATCGTACTTAGGCAGCTTTGGTACTCTTTTATTCGCAGTACTAAAAGTAGATAGCTCGCCAGCAAGCTCAATAAGACGGGTATAAAATACATTTGGGTGGAGGTTATTCACGCTAAGTAGATTGTCAAAAACAGCATCGTACTTATTAAGTGTTTGCAGCATGATAAAGTCGGCAACAGAGGTACTCCCTGCATAACCTTGACATAAACGCACAGAAATACTCTCTGCGCGCTGTTTTATCATAGAGCCTATTTCTCTTACTAAACCGAGTAACGGCTTGCATTGACCTACTTTTAAAGAGGCAGGTATGTATTTAGTGTCAAGCTTAATGCTGCCTTCGCTGCTTACTTCAATAATGCGCGCCACAGGTAGCAAAATATAACCAGCGTGATCATCTGATGAAAGCACAAGTTTGCTATAAATTTTAGCAACCTGAATTACCTCTTGAGATTGAGCTCCCAAAGAGTCATCACTAACTGTTAGATCATTTAGCTTATAGCGCGTGACGATATTTTCATCCAGCGCTGAAATATTAATACCACTGCTTTTTAATGCAGGGATGGCAAGGTATACCACCTCATCGTACACGTCTTTATTAACCACTAATGGCTCAGGTAAAGGGGTTGATTGCGGCATTTCAATTGGGAGTAAATCAGGCGTGATAGCACTTAAAGACTCAAGAGCAAACTGCCCTGAGCTCAATAATTGTGTGTCTATACTTATATCAAGTATGCCCCACGGATCAGATAAATTCCCTTTGCATAATTGATTTATTAAGTTAGAAAAATGCTTATCTGATTGTTGAAAATGTTGCGGCCTTAAGAACATCCCTTCAGTCCACGCAACACGAGTGTTATCACCCATTTTACAAATCCTTTTTATCGCTCTCTCATGTATGTAGCAATTGCTTCAACATTTACATCTATATCGTCATAGCCTGTTGGATCAACCTCAATAACGGCTCTCCACCTTGCTTGGTCGATATCTCTATAGGCCACAACAACACCCACATAACGGGTATTTCTGTTAAGGCTCATTTTGTATTTTTGTACTGAGTTTGGTTGTAGCTCTAACTCATCTTTTTTAAGTAAATCTGGACCCAGTAGCTTTTCAGGCGTTTCGTATAAGCTAAAAAAGTCCTGCGTATCAAAAATTGTTCGTGAACTAAGTTCAAATATTTTCATAACAACTGGCGACGGTCTCTCTGATGTGTCTGGATTTACATCTTTAGAAACATTAATAATTAAATCAGTTGAAGGCGGCACTATTTTATTTACGGTGGTACACCCAACCGTCAAAAAGAGTAGGCTAATGCTCATAAAAAAGAGCTTAAGTTTAGACATTATTTACTTTCCTTCCTAAAACGTTTCTTGAGTTTTATCATTGTAAGCCTTTAAAAAATCGTCAGATAACGCCATAGCGCCTTTCGCATTAACATCATGCGCTAGCTCTTCATGAAGGCTTTGGTATATCTTCCAACATTTTGCTTCTGACTGGCCTGGAATAATCTTTAATACATTAGAGTTTTCATTTACTTGCTGGGTGATCTGCTGGGGAGAAACCTGCTCTAAAATCCCTTTAAGTACACCATCAGCTCCTGCTAATAAAGCATGTTCATGTCTTCGTGTATCAGTAAAACTTTCTTTAATCGACTCACGAGACGACAGGAAGCTTGCACTATTTCTTATGAATAAATTCTGAATAACATCATCAATATCAGCAGAAAATTTTATAGGATTATTTTGCTTTGTTTGAAACATGGTTTGATTCAAACGTAATTGATTTTTTACCAATGCTCGTTGTCTTAATGACTCCATCAGCTCGTTTAATAATAAATTTAAACTTTGCCCCATTTCAAACCACAACTCTGGTGTATTAAGGGCATTTTGAAGCTCAGTTTTAACACCTAAACCTTTTAAAAACGCCTCAGATAAAGCGGAATTAGCGCTTGCGGTACTAGCGTGTGTTTGCGCTTGTTTTACTGGCTGCTTAACGGGTTCTGGTGTTTTTTGTGGCTCAACTTTAACGGGTTGTTCTGCCACTGCAACATCATCAAAATGGTTTTGCGGTGAGACTGACACATCAGGGTTCATTAAATGTGATAACTCATCCCAATTTTCAGGAATTTGATTATCAGGCTGTGCCATGTTTTCTTCTTTCATTGAAACAGCAGGCATTGACTCATCTAAAATAGATTCATTTAAAAATAAGTCACTTGAAGAAAAATTATCTATTGCAGGTGCCGGGGCACTATTTCTTAGTGCAAAGTCATCCGTATTTGGGCGTGCTTCAGTGTATGCTGTCGTAGATTGAGAATCAGCTAACTCGACTTCAATTTGAAAGTCCCCCACAGTAATCACATCACTGTGCGCTAAACGGTGTTTATTACCTTGACCAAGCGCAGACACGCCAAAATTAACAAACGTTCCGTTAGTCGAGGTATCGTATAAGTAAAACGAATCCCCTTCTTTTTCAATACGGCCGTGTCGGCTAGAAATTATTTTTTCAGGATCAGGCAAGTGCCAATCGCACGCTTCCGAGCGGCCAAAAATAAGAGAGTGTTTAGTTGTTTTAGAAGCTTCAATTTCAGGCGAGAGTCTATGATAACTAGTTATATTTAGTATCAGTTCCATTTGATAAGTTAGTCCCATAAATCTACATTTTTATTAGGATAAAGTAGAAGCGAAACTATTGTCAACATTGAAATTAATATATAAAAATATACACATATATTTAATTTTGAAGACAATGATAAATTTAATAAACCTAAAAACATGAAATCCAATAATTAAATTACCGTTTGAATGTTCCTTTTTCAGCACACTGCAACAAACTTAATCCCAAACAAAATAAAGTGAAAAATTACCGATGAATGTACCTTTTACGCCTTTTACAGCCCTTTTAAGCACGTTATTTTTTAAGTTTAAAAATAAAAACAAATTTTAAGTGAGTTCAAACAGGCGACATAATTAATTTTGTATGAAACTTCTACGCTAGAAAGATTGCTAAAGTAATCTTTTTTTGTAAAAATACTGCCGTTATCAAAGGGAGAATTGATAAAAACGATAAAAATTCACCTTTGCAATTATTTATATATACACAATAAAAGGATTTATAATGAGCGGTATCAATAATTCTAACGATAAAACTCAGATAGCGTCGCTTGATTCAAATCTCAAAAAACCCCAAGCTAAAAATAAGCTCAATCTAATTGGCAAAAAAATATCTGCTCGTTACTTGGTTGAAGAATTAATTGGCCAAGGCGGTATGTGTTATATCTATCGCGCAAGGGATTTATTTTTAGAAAGCCCAAGCCGCCCTGAAGTGTTTGTGGCGATAAAAGTGTTACTCGAAGAGTTTTCACAATCAGAAGAGGCCATCACTCTCCTAAAAGATGAAACCACTAAAACACAACAGTTAGCTCACCCTAATATAGTTAAAGTCTATTCAGCAGGTTCAGATGGCGATCTTCACTATGTAACAATGGAGCTTGTTGAAGGCGAAACACTTGAGCAAATAATAAAAAGAAATAAACCCACTGGCATGGTGTTTAAAAAAGCCAAAGTGATTTTAGAGCAGTTAGCTGATGCACTGATTTACGCGCATGCACGCGGTGTTATCCACAATGATTTAAAGCCATCGAATATTATTTTTGATTCTAACGGCAACTTAAAAGTACTTGATTTTGGTATTGCGAAACATAAAACCATTGAAGATGCCTATGCTGTTCAAAACCAACAAAATGCCGCAGTTGTAGGTGGTTACACCCCCACCTATGCAAGCCCGGAGCAACTTAAAGGTGCAGAAGCATCAGTTAAAGATGATGTATTTTCTTACGCATGTATAGCCCTTGAACTATTAAGCAGCAAACATCCATTTAACCGCGTAGCAGCCGATAAGCTAGCAAAAGATGCCACGGCCAAACGCCCTAGTAACTGCCCATTATGGTTGTGGGGTAGCTTAAATAAAGCAATTGCATTAAACGCTTCTGATAGATTAAGTTCACTCGACCCCATTACTGCTAAATTAAACCATAATTACAAACCAGCTATCGCACTAGTAGCAAGCTTAGTGATTGCTACAGTATTAGCAGGGCAATATTACTTATCTAACGATAACAATGTAAAACAGCTCGAAGCAAAATTAGACAATGCTCAGGCGATAAATCAGCAAGTAAAAACGTGGATGTCTTGGAATGGCCCAAGCATACTCGATAAGCTTTCTGAAATACCGCCGCAATACGAAGTTTTAAAGCAAGGCTTATTGCGTGTAAATCAAGAGAGTGTTTTGCAAAGCTTCGATGGTATGGCTAATCAGCTAAATAATAGTGGTGATAAGTTTAAAAACTTCGATGAAACAATAGATGTATACACTCAGGCACTTGAATACTACCCAGATTCAGAAAAGCTTTCTGTGCAACTGGAAAGCATTTTAAGAGAAAGACAATCTATTATTTTTGATATTACATCGCGAATTAATTTACTTTTAGAGCAATCTCGTTATAACGAAGTTGATAACAATAGTATTCCTCAGTTAATTATCGATTTAAAACAGGTCGATGACACGTACGTCTATCAGCCTTCACAAATTCACTTTGATAACTACAAGCTAGCGCTCGACAAAGCTATACAAGAAGACGACGTTATTGCACAAAAAGCGTTATTAAACGTAGGGAAAGCCATCTTTACTAATACGCAAAAAGAAGAGCTGCAATTTGCTGAGCTGCTCAAAAGAGAGTCGGCAATCGATGCTCTCACCTTGTATCAGGAAAAAGTAAATAAAGGCCAGCAAGCACAATTTCCAACTGCAGATGCTGTTGTATTTTATCAGCCACGCTTTAATCGCTACACAGAAAAGCTGGAAGGCATTGAACAATACAAAGAACTATTAGAATTTGAAGAGCAGATTAACGTGGAGTCAGTGGATTTACCATCAGACTTTTCGCTTTTGGTTTCTTTAAAGCAAGAGTTATCTAAACGATACATTACAATGGCGAATACCTTAATGAAGAGAAAAATGTATCGTACTGCTGAACAACTAGTAGAGCGAAGTGAAGCCATTACTCAATCACTTGATAATGTTTTATTGTAACTTATAAACAGTAAAGCAAAGCGATTGTGGCTTTGCTTTTACAATACACTTTAAAAGTTGATGAACACTTAGTTTTACCGACGAAAGTCAAGGACGACGAGTTAAGCTAACGCTTGTACTCCTCCATGATATTTCGCAATTTTAATTACTATAATGATTTATGGAGTACCAATGAAAAAAATAACCGCACTTGCAGCATTACTCATCTTAAGTGGCTGTGCAAACACTTCAAATATGAATGAAACTGAACAAAAAGTTGAAGACAATGTTGCCGATGTTCAGGCTGAAGTAGCCGAAGTGGTTGCTCCAATCTCACTTACCGTAATTACTAACCCTAATGACGCTCGCGTACGTATTATGAATATCAAACCGGTATACCAAGACGCGATCGAACTTAAAGAAGGTGAATACGATGTTGAGGTAAGCAAACCAGGTTACCAAACTTATCGTAAGTGGGTTGTGGTTGATAAAAAAACCATACTTACAGTAGAGTTAGATGAAGTAGCCAAAACTGAAGCTGCAAACTAAACACCGTGTAAAATTGTATTTATGCCTTTAAATACACATTAATTTAAAGGCATAACTCTCATGTTTTCTGCAAAAAATGTAATAGCCCCTATTACACTCACATTCCCAAAAATACACAGCCATAACACCACTATAAAACGACGTTTTTGCGATTTATGCCTAAGCCATTGCTGTGCAATGAGTGCGCCGGGCCAACCGCCTAGTAACGACAGTAACTGAAGCGTGCGCTCGGGTGTGCGGTTTACTTTTTTATGCGCTGATTGTTTAGCTTGTCGTTTATCCCATGCGTACATTATAAAAGTAAAAAAGCTTAAACCTGTAAAGTAGCTTGGTATATAAATACTCATATTATAAAGCCAATGAGCTTGCCATACTGCGACCAAAAAAAGCAGTGCAAAGGTGATTAATGTTTTCTTTATCAATTCATGATCGCCTATACTAAAAAGAGTTAAACCAAAATAATAAGAGCCAAATTATGACATACTTTAAAGCCCTATTTTTAGTATTATGCTTATACGCCTTTAATAGTTACGCCACTGATACCCCAAGCAACCTTGATAAAGAACTCGCTGTATTTAAACCTTATTTAGGTACATGGCAGGCCGATTTTGACGTACCTAAAGGTGCAAAACCTGTACAAGATGTTGGCCACTGGGAGCGCGCATTAAATGGTAAAGCTATACATACCAAGCACTCTATTAATGAAGGTGAGTATGGTGGGGAATCAATGATTTTTTACGACAGTAAAAAAGAGTCATTGGTGTTTTACTATTTTACTACCGCAGGTTTTTACACAAAAGGCACCATGAAAGTGCTCAGCCCTACCCAATTTGTAGCGTATGAAGAGGTAACAGGCAGTAAAGAAGGTATTACTAAAGTGCGCTCGATCAGCGAACTAAAAAACGATACGTTTGTAGTTTCAACTTCTTATTTAAAAAAGGGTGAGTGGACTAAGCCCGAGCAGCGTACTTATACACGCAGCACTAAAGCCGTTAAATTTAAATAATGGCCATTCGCTTAAAACACAAAAAGGCAGCCTAAGCTGCCTTTGTTATTTATAAAACCGCTATTATTTAGCAAACTTTTTAAATGGTTCGTCAACTGGTGTATCAGCAAGGTGGTTAGTGTAGTTGCTCATTACTTTTTGCGATAAGCCTACAACAATTTCTAGTAGTTGCTGTTTACCGTAACCTGCTGCAAAAAACTTCTCAATTTGCTCATCGCTAATTACGCCGCGATCGCGTGTCATTGCAAGCGTTGTTTCACGCAGTGTTTCAAGTTTTGCATCTGCAAGTGGTGTTTTGTTTACTAGAGCATCAACAATATCTTGGTCTACATTCATTGAAGCGGCAATTGCGCTGTGTGCTGGTACACAGTAATGACACTCGTGCTCAACATTAATTGTTTGCCATACCACCGTTAGCTCTTCTGCGTTAAACGAGGTGTTTTGAAATAACTCATGCAGTACTTGGTAACCTTTAAGTAGCGTAGGCGCTTCTGCCATTACGGCATGAAGGTTAGGTAACATGCCAAATGCTGCTACTGAATCAGCCATAAGCGATTTTGACTCTTCTGGTGCGTTGTCTTGAGTATATAACGTAAATTCTGCCATGTTCTGCTCCAATAAATTAATGTGTTTGAGTAACCTGGTGTCAGGTTAAGTAACTTCGAGACACATACTATTTGATTTTGAGCGACTGTTCAAGTTAAAATTGAGCATACGTTCAAAATAGTTGAGAATAAAATGGCAAACAAAGTTAAATTTGAGCGCGATAATGTAATTCGCGTTGCAAGCCAATTGTTTTGGGAAAAGGGGTTTAACGCCACCTCAACCCGCGATTTACAAGAAGCCATTAACATGCGCCCAGGCAGTATATATGCGGCGTTTGGCTCTAAAGAAGGCCTATACAGCGAGTCTTTAAAAGACTACACAGTACAAATGAAAAGCCAAATTGATGGGTTTTTAGCAAGTTCTGACTCTGTTTTAGGTGGTTTGCGTGCGTTTGTAGAAAACGTAATTATTAAAACCAAAGACTGTAGCCCAAGTGCTATTTGTATGTTGGTAAAAGCAAACAGCGAATTTGCAGAAAAAGACGCCTCGTTATACGAGCTAAGCCTAGATCTATCGGCAAAGTTTGAAGCCTACTTAACCACCTTGTTTGCTCAAGCCATTAAAAATAATGAGCTAAGCAGCAACCTTACCGCGCTTGAATACGCGCAGTTTTTTCAGGTGCAATTTACTGGGCTGCGTGGCTATTTTAACCGCCCAGGGGTTGAGCAATTAGCGCAGCCAATGATCAACCAAATGTTTGCCTTGATCAAAAAACTATAACGTTTCGCATTACTAACTTCTAAAAAGTCTCAACTAAAAAAGCGGCTAATTCGTGTGAATTAGCCGCTTTTTATATTTGCTAGGGTTGAGCTTTACTTACGTTTTAAGTTTATTAAGCTCGCTATCTTGCTGCGCTACCAGTGCATTAAGCGCTTCACTGCTATCGCCCGCTTTGGTAGATAAATCAGCAAGTTGCGATGCAGCATCAGAAATAAGCGTAAGGTTACGATTTATCTCTTCAGTTACTAAGCTTTGCTCTTCGGCGGCGGTGGCAATGTGGGTAATTTGATTAGTAATTTCATCTACTTTTACTACCACACTGTGCAGTGCTTCAAACGCCACTGAGGTTTCGTCTACTGCGCTTTGCGCGCGTACTACGCCTTTTTCAATTACGGTTGATGCATTACCTACTTCTAACAATAAGCTATCTATAAGTTGGCTAATATCATCGGTAGATGAGCGTGTTTTAGACGCCAGTGCACGTACTTCATCGGCAACTACGGCAAAGCCTCTGCCGTGCTCGCCAGCGCGTGCTGCTTCAATGGCGGCATTAAGTGCAAGTAAGTTGGTTTGCTCTGAAATGGTTCTGATCACATCTAAAATTTGCGTAATATCTTTACTACGCGAAGCCACTTTTTCAACCGCTTGGTTGGCTTCTTTTATTTCTTCAGACATGGTTTTCACTTGGCTCATAGCCGATGACAAGCTCGACTCACTGCTAACCACTAAACCATTTATTTCATCCGCTTGTTGAGCAGATTGCTCAGAGGCTCTGGCAACTTCAAGTGCGGTGGCGCTCATTTCGTTCATAGCGGTCACTACACTTTCAATTTCTTGAAACTGCGATTGCACATTATGTTTTGTATCAATAGCAATATGCTGTGCTATTTCGCCTTGCTGTTTTGTTTGCGACGATACATCTTTAAGCTCTGCAATTAAGCCACGTAGCTTAGCTAAAAAGGCATTAAAACCACCCGCAAGCGCAATTAGCTCTGCGTGGGTATCTACATGGAGTGTATGAGTTAAGTCACCTTCTGAGCTGGCAAGGTTATCTACACGCTGTTGAATTTGCTCAAGGGGTGCAACCACAGTGCCCACTACCACTTTCATAATAATAAAAGCAATTAAAGCAATAACAGCACCGGTTATTAAAATAACAACACCGAGCTGATTGGCCGAGTCACTCATGTTTTTAGCTAAGGCATTAGGCCCCTCTAGCGCTAAATTACTTGGCACTTCAATAAGTAGGCTCCACTGAGTGTTAGCCAGCTTAATATTAATTGGGTAGTTAACTAAATACTCGCTAGGTGTTTTAAAAAGGCCATGTTGCCCTTTAAATTTAACCAGCTCACTGTAAGTGTTACTACTAACCGCCTCTTTAAAGGGGCGGCCTAATTTAGATTTGTAGTGACTGCTGCCTACAATTAAACCTATATCACTTAAAAGTGTTACTTTTGCTTGGCCGTTATAAAGTTCGCTCGAAAGCTTTTCGGTTAAGCCCTGAAACGTAGGGAGCGTTAAATCAACGCCTGCTAAACCAATAAAGCGGCCCGATTTAGTAATAGGTACGGTTAAAGAGGTAAGCATAACCGAATCGCCAGAAGGTATTTCGTAAAGGTAAGGTTCCATAATACAGGGCTTAAGTGTATCTTTTGCGCATAAATACCAATGCGCTTCACGAATACCAAATTCGTTTAACGAGGTCAGGTATTTATCGGCAGCGTTAGCTACTTTTTGTTGCTCAATAATGCCGTTTTGATCACGCGTTATATATACTTCTAACGTGCCATCGCCATTAACTGAGTGTTTATATCCTTGCTTAAATTGCGCGTCTTGCCCATCAAAGGCATTGGCTTCAAACTGCGAATAAATTGACGATAAAAACCGATTTTTTTCAAGTATAGAGCGGTTAATGCTCACTACCGTGTCGCGGTTTAATGTTTGAGTATTAGCCGCATCACCAAGTAATGCAGCTAATGAGTTTGGAATTCGGTAAGCTTCGTTGATAAATCCGGCAATTTTTTCGCCGTAAGCAGCCGCGTTTGCGTTAAGCTTTTGCTCAACTTCGGCCACGATATAATCTTCTGATTCTTTAGCGAGCGCCTCGCTGTTTGATGACATTTGCCACCATAAAACCCCAGAAAGTACTAATACTGTTAAAAATGTACTCCCTACAGTTATCCATAATAACTTTTTTGCTAACGTGAGTTCTCGCACTTAAATTACCTTTTGTTAAAACACCCCTACAGTTTAATATACAAACTGCATCAAGCCATCAATAACATAAAATAATTTAAGTTTTTTGAACAATTAGGCCTAACGCTTGGCCAAAATAGCAGTGGTTATCGTGGCACCTATGAGTAAAGCAACGCTCACCCACAAACACGCTACAAAGCCATAAACCTGAAACACCCACCCCGAAAGCACCGTGCCCAGTAAACGCCCCATGGCATTGGCCATATAATAAAAGCCAACATCAAGCGATACACCATCGCTTTTAGCAAAGCTGACAATTAGGTAACTATGCACAGATGAATTAACGGCAAATACACCGCCAAAAATAAGCAAACCTATAATCAGCGTGGCATGCACGGCCACATCAAGTTGCATAAAAAGTGCTAATAGTGCTGTTACACCACTTAGCAGCAACACCCATAAATAGGCATGTTTAACGGTATCAACACTTGAGTTACTGGTGCCGGTAATACGCGGCGCTTGTGATTGCACACCACCGTAGCCAATTACCCAAAGTGCCATAAAGCCACTTACCCACCAAAAGTTCCAGTTAAACTGCTGGGCTAAATAAATAGGTAAAGCCACTACAAACCATACATCACGCGCGGCAAACAAGCATAATCGTGCTGCACTTAATAAATTTATTGCACGGGATTTAGAAAATAGCTCTTTAAACTTAGGCTTATTTTTAGCCTTGCCCATGTCGCCTTTTAAAAATACAACGCTAATAATCCAAGCAATAGTGAGTAATAAAATTAGGGCTTTTAAAGCACCTACAAAACCCAGTACCGTAAGGAGTAAACCACCTAAAAAGAAACCGACCCCTTTTAACGCATTTTTTGAGCCCGTTAAAATAGCCACCCATTTATAGAGCTGGCCTTGACCGCTTTCTCCCTCGGGCACTAAGTGTTTAATGGCGCTTTTGGCGCTCATTTTATTTAAATCTTTTGCTATGCCGCTAAGCGCTTGCGCCGCCATAACATAAGCCACGGTGAGCCATTCACTTGGCGCACATAACATGGCAAGCGCCATTATTTGCAGCGCCAAGCCAAAGTTCATGGTTTTATTAAGGCCTAAATGAGCCCCTAGCCAACCGCCCACTAAATTGGTTATCACACCAAAAATTTCGTAAAACAAAAACAGCATGGCAATGGCCAGTGCACCATACCCTAACTGATGAAAATGCAGCACCACCAGCATACGTAGTGCGCCATCGGTTAAGGTAAATGCCCAGTAATTACCGGTAATTATTAAATACTGTTTTATTGCTGTAGGTAAATTAGCGAGTTGCTCAAACATGGTTAACGCCCTTAAAACCTTTAATTAATGGTTAAACCAAGTCACTTTTAGCAACTTTAAGCATAAGCTCGGCAGTACGATTAGCGTAGCCCCATTCGTTATCGTACCAAGCGTATAATTTAAGCTGGGTATTATTAATAACCATGGTAGAGAGCGCATCAATAATGCTACTGCGTGGATCGGTTTTGTAATCAATCGATACCAGCGGTTTTTCTTCGTAACCTAATACGCCAGCAAGCTCGTTTTTAGACGCCTGAGCAAACCATTCATTCACCTCAGCGGCAGTTACACCACGCTCAAGCTCAAATACACAGTCAGTAATCGATGCGTTAGTTAAAGGTACGCGCACGGCATGGCCATTTAACTTACCTTTTAGCTCAGGGAATATATGCGTAATGGCTGTTGCACTACCGGTTGTGGTAGGTATTAGACTTGTCCCGCACGAACGAGCACGGCGTAAGTCTTTATGTGGCGCATCAATAATAGTTTGGGTATTGGTAATATCGTGAATAGTGGTCATTGAGCCGTGCTTAATGCCTACTTTTTCTTGCAGTACTTTTACAATAGGCGCTAAACAGTTAGTCGTACACGAAGCCGCAGTCACAATTTTGTGCTCATCTGGGTTATATAAATTATCGTTAACGCCCATAACCACATTTAAAATGCCGTCTTCTTTTACCGGAGCGGTTACCACAACGCGCTTAACACCTTGTGCTAAATATTGATTTAACAGCTCAGTGGTTTTCATTTTACCGCTGGCTTCTATCACTACATCGCAATCAGACCAATCGGTATCGCTAATGGTTTTATTATTGGTAACGGCAATAGTGTGTTTGCCTACACTAAAGCTATTCTCGTTTGCTGTAACGCTGTGCGCTAAACGCCCGTGCACTGAGTCAAACTCTAATAAATGGGCATGTGTTTTAGCATCGCCCGCTACATCGTTTACTTTAATAAATTCTACTTCTGGCCACTCTAGTGCTGCGCGCAGTGTTAAACGTCCCATACGGCCAAAGCCGTTAATACCTACTTTAATTGTCATAATAAATACCTTTAGTAAAGTTATATCAATTTGCTTAATTAACAGCAGCTTGCTGCACGCTCAGGGCGATTACCCATTGCATTGAGTCGATTTAAATCGTCGTTATAAAACGCAAAATTTTCGTTTTTGGTTTGTGCTATTACGCTAAGAGCCCACTCCGGCAGGGCTTTATTAATACTGTAATACACCCATTGATTTTGCTTACGGTCGCTCAATAGGCCACATTGCCTAAGCTGCGCTAAATGGCGCGACACTTTAGGTTGGCTCAGTTCAAGCGCAGCAACAAGCTCACACACACACAGCTCTTGCTCATGGCTAATTAATAACATGGCTTTTAAGCGTGTATCGTCGGCTAAGCATTTGTAAAATTGTAGTGGGTTGAGTTGTTCCATAGCATCCTCGTTTAGTTAGTGTGCATACAATAAAACAAAATAAGGATATATGAAATAGTGAATATACGATTTTTCGTATATTTATTTAAAAGCCCGCTTCAATTAATGTGATTTCTAGTAAATTGCAGCGCACAAAAAAGCCCAGTGGCAAACCACTGGGCTTTTGTAGCGTTTTAGTATGGGCATACTTGGTGTGCTTTATCGCTGCTGCCATTTAAAGCCTTATGCTAACAAAGTATTTACGCAGGTCTGTGCAATAAAAAGATGCCCTACGCTTTGCTCTACTTCACAAGCAAAGTCTAAATCAATAAGCAGATACGTTATACATTGTGCCTGCACAGTAGCTATTGAGGTAATTACCACTAAGTTGCAAAAGAAAGCGCAAGATGATCAAGTAATGCTCGTATTCTTGCCGGTAAGTGGCGGTTTGAAGCATACACTGCGTTTAATTCCAATATGCTTGCTTCGTAGGGTTCGAACAGTAACTGCAATGAGCCGTCTTTTACGTAAGGCTCTGTCACGTATTGCGGGCCCATGCCTATTCCCAGCCCTTGAGAAGCCATGTGGGTTACTGCTCTGGGGGAGTTAGAAGCAAAATCGCCGCTAACATTAACGGTGAACGTATTGCCATCTTCCTTGAACTTCCAGTTTTCAGGGTCGTTTTGAGAAGTTTGCAATAAACAATTGTGTGTTGCCAGCGCACGGGGATGGCTTGGTTTACCATTGCGATTTAAATACTCAGGAGAGGCAAAAAAAACAATACGCATATCCATCAATTTTTTTGCGATCAGCGTTGAATCCTTCAACGGCCCAAACCTCACAGCAACATCCACACCTTCATCGATGATAGCCACATACTGATCAGACAGGTTCAACTCAACATTAATTTTCGGATGCTTGGCTAAAAATGGGGCCAGTGCATCGACTAATTTAGTACTGCCAAATGCGGTAGGTGCGGTTAAGCGAACCGTGCCAGACAGATCAGACTGCCGATGCTGAATGACATCTTCTAGCTCTTCAAATTGTTCCAGCAAAGGAACGCATCGCACAAAATACGCCTGCCCAGTTTCGGTCAAGGTAACACTGCGCGTAGTTCGGTGGAACAACAAAGCAGCGTGTTTTTGCTCCAGCTGAGCAATGTATTTACTCGCCAGTTTAGTGCTTATGCCTAGTTGCTTAGCACCACCTGTGAAAGATTTTTGCTTTGCCACCGCAATAAACGTGCGCATGCCGTCAAGTGTATCCATAAGAGCTCCCTATATTGCTCCGTGTAATGCTTCGCCCTATTCATGAACATTTTGTACATAGTGATTCCATAAATCAACATATTGTTCATAAGAAACGCAACGCCTAATATTTACCCATGCCACAACAGGTCAGTGGCTAACAGCAAAAGTCATCAGTTAACGATTAAATAAGGTAAATATCATGTCAAACGCCATTAAAATTCACGGTTTTCCATTATCCGGCCATGCCCACCGAGTAGAGTTATTTTCAAGTGTTGCAGGCATAGCCCATGAAGTTATTTATGTAGACTTACCCGCGGGGGAGCATAAACAAGCCCCCTTTTTGGCTCTCAATCCATTAGGTGTAGTACCAGTAATTGAGGATTCAGACGTGGTAATCCACGATTCAATATCAATTTTGATTTACTTGGCACGCAAATACGCACCTTCATATATTCCAGAAGATCTTGCCAACGAAGCTGAGATGCATCGTTTTCTTGCCATGTCTGCAGGAGAGATATCCTACGGTCCTGGTGCAGCGAGGTTAATTAATGTTTTCAACTCGCCGGTTGACCCTGTTTTCGCTAAAGAAACAGCAGCAAAAGCCTTAACAAAATTGGAACAGCAACTCGATGGCAATGACTTCTTAGTGGCAAATAAAGTGAGCTTGGCTGACTTTGCGATATACAGCTATGTCGCCCACGCTCCCGAGGGGGATGTATCTCTTGACCCATATCCAAATATACGTCGCTGGTTATCTAACGTAGAAGGGTTAAGCGGTTTCGTTCCTATGCAGGCTACAAAAGCGGGGCTGGTAAAGTAAGTGTTTGTTTTAGCGGCTCTGCCTTTCAATGAATAGGTTTGAGCCCGACATTCTTTTGCATCACCAGTTTAATATTTTTGGCAAATGCTTTTCCGGCGCACTGCGCTCATGGAGTCATTATGAACACACACATTACTTCAAGTGCTTTTCACGAAGGTGAACAGCAAATGCAAAGACGTGCCGGAAGTTACGAAAAAATGCGTACTATTGGCCGCCGCGCGATCCGCGAATTTATGCCAGATCAGCATAGGCAGTTTTTCCAACAACTGCCGTTTATGGTGCTGGGTAGTACATCAGATAAGGGGCAACTTTGGGCGTCAATTTTGCCTGGAAAGCCGGGCTTCGTGCAGTCCCCTTCCCCGACTCAGCTCACAGTAAACACCCCAATTTTATCAGGTGATCCATTAGCCGCAGCAATCACACAAGGTGCTCGATTGGGTTTATTGGGGTTAGAAATGTCGACCCGGCGTAGAAACCGCGTCAACGCTTGTGTTACCTGCGCAGCGAATAACCATTTTGCTTTAGAGGTTGAGCAATCTTTTGGCAATTGTCCGCAGTATATTCAAACTCGCGACCTTCACTTTATCCGTTCGCCAGATGCGCCATACAGGGCTCCGCGCGCTGAAACGTTTTTTGAACTAAGTGATAGCCTAAAGGCCTTTATCCGCCAAGCGGATACGTTTTTTGTTGCCAGTTCTGCGGGTCACGAACCTGCAAACGAAGTAAACCGTCAGGTATCTGCCCATAATGCTATGGGGGTTGATGTGTCACACCGTGGTGGCATGCCAGGTTTTATAAAGGTTGACGAAAACACCCTCACCATTCCTGATTATGCAGGAAATAACTTCTTCAATACGCTGGGTAATTTCGTATTAAACCCCAAAGCGGGTTTACTGTTTGTTGATTTTACCAGCGGCGATGTTTTCATGTTAACCGGCACGGTTACCTTGCTGACGAGTGACTCACCGATAATCAAAGGGTTTCAAGGAGCGCAGCGCGGCTGGCAATTTACCCTAACCCAAGGGGTGACATTAAAAGCGGCACTGCCATTTCGCGCTCAATTCGACAGCTATTCTCCCAATTCTGAAGCAACGGGTACTTGGTCACAGGCAGAAGCAATCGTTAAAGCACAAGCACAGCGCAACCAGTGGCGCGCATTTACCGTCAGTAAAATCGAAGACGAGAGCAGTACAATCCGGTCATTTTATTTACAGCCAAAAGATGACTCTCCCGTACTGCCATTTTCCCCAGGGCAACATTTAACCCTGCGTATTAAACAGCAAAATACTGAAAACTGGCTTGTGCGCAATTACACTGTATCCAGTGCCCCATCGCAAAGTGGTTATCGTATTTCAGTAAAACGTGAAGAGTATGGTCTGGTATCAAGTACCTTGCATTCTCGAATATCGATTGGCAGTGAAATACAGATTAAAGCACCAAGCGGCCATTTTTTTATCGATAACACACATCAGCGCCCAGCCATTTTAATAGGTGCAGGTGTGGGCATTACACCAATGGTGGCCATGGCAAATGATGCAGTTAATGAAGGTATACGCACTCGCTATATCCGCCCAATGGCAGTTATTCAAGCGGCCAAAAATAGTGAGCAACGCGCTTTTTATGCAGAGCTGAGCAACATTGCAAAGCGCAGCGCTGGGCGTATTCAGTATTATTCTGTATTAAGTGATATTCACTACGCTCAGACAGAGAGTTCTGCGGCGTCGAACAATTACACTTCCCAAGGACGAATTAGCCAAAGCTTGTTAATGGACGTACTTAATGCAATGGCCACAGAGCATAGCGTCGATTTCCCATCGCTGTTCGACAAAGACTTTTATCTGTGTGGCCCTCAAGGTTTTATGCAAAGTATGTATGACTTACTGATCGGCATTGGGGTAAAAGATCAAGATATTCATGCCGAAGCGTTTGGGCCATCGTCTTTAGCACGCCAATCAACAGATACCAGCAAGCACACTGAGCTAGAGGCCGAATCTGCCGTGATAAAGTTTGCCCACTCAGGTATTGAACAAAGCTGGAATAAAGGTGATAGCCCCTTGCTAGAGGTGGCCGAAAGCAAAGGACTTACGCCACCATACAGTTGCCGCAGCGGCCAATGTGGCTCATGTGCGGTTAAACTAAAAAGTGGTGCTGTAACGTATCGCACCAAGCCAAGTGCGCATATTGACGCATCAGACGTATTGTTATGCTGCGCTGTGCCAGCGAAAGATTGCGACACTGTTATATTAGATTTGTAGCTCAATTAATCAGGCTAATATTCAAAGTCACTTATTGATGAAACCTATACAAGTTATTCAACGTTACTTTACCCAAAGAGGATTTAAACATGAATACACGCCCACCACTGCCCCCTTTTACCCGCGAAAGCGCCATCGAAAAAGTGCGTCTAGCAGAAGATGGTTGGAACAGCCGTAACGCTGAAAAGGTATCACTTGCTTATACAGTGGATACCAAATGGCGTAATCGCAGCTCTTTCGTGAACAGCCGCGAAGAAGCCGCTGCATTTTTAACGGGAAAATGGGAAAAAGAATTGGAATATAGGCTGATAAAAGAGTTATGGGCTTTCACTGAAAATCGTATTGCCGTGCGTTACGCGTATGAGTGGCACGACGACAGCGGCAACTGGTTTCGCTCCTACGGCAACGAAAACTGGGAATTCGATGAAAACGGCTTAATGCAAAACCGCTTCGCATGCATCAACGACTTACCCATCAAAGAATCAGAGCGCAAATTTCACTGGCCTCAAGGACGCCGCCCCGACGATCACCCAGGGTTATCGGAGTTAGGGTTGTAAGCACACCCAATACAGGCGATACAGACGATAAAGCCAGCCCTCTATCGGCGTTCATGCAGAACGCCTTAACTCTTTTCATCCTCCCAACATTTTTCAGCATTAAAGAGCTGCTTACTTAATCACTGCAAGACAAATACAGCTGTGTCAATTGATGGTACATGGGTTAATTTAATCATGCTGTTTTTATATATTTATAACGTTATTTAATAAACTTTGCTTACAAAAAAGCCCAGTGGCAAACCACTGGGCTATTACAATGCTAAGTGATCAGTTAATTAAATAACCGAAAGCTCTACTTCAATATTACCGCGTGTAGCGTTTGAGTATGGGCATACTTGGTGTGCTTTATTTACCAGCTCTTGCGCTGCTGTTTTATCCATATCACCGAGTGATACAGCTAATTTAACTGCAATGCCAAACCCGCCTTCAATCGCGCCAATAGATACTTCAGAGTTAATGTGTGTATCACTTGGTAACGCAATTTTTTCGCTACCGGCTACAAATTTTAGTGCACCAATAAAGCATGCTGCATAACCAGCTGCAAATAATTGCTCTGGGTTTGTGCCTTGTCCGTCGTCACCACCTAGCCCTTTTGGGGTTGATAAGTTTACATTTAAACGGCCATCGTCAGATTTAGCTACACCTTCACGGCCACCGGTTGCAGTTGCTTTTGCTGTGTAGGCAACATTTTGTAATACATTCATAGTGAACTCCAAAGTTTATCAATTTAGTTTGCGTACAAAATAATAGGTCAAGTAATTAGAGATTGCAAATACTTTGCATGCAAATTAAAATGTTTTTTGAGTTGAAGGTATTAACGCACTAGGAGTTAGGTATGTCATTTGAGCAATTAAAATTAAAAAATCAGCTGTGTCATAGGTTATATATGGCATCAAATAGCATTGCACGTGCTTACCGTGAGCCTTTAGCTGCACTTAATTTAACGTATCCGCAGTATGTAGTAATGATGGCGCTGTGGGAGCAAGACAAAATAACCATAGCGCAGCTAATAGATAAAACCGCTATTGATGGCGGTGCTATGACTCAAATACTCAAAAAAATGACCGAAAAGTCTCTACTGGCTGTTATTAAAGATGAGCACGATAAGCGTAAGCGCCTAATTCAGCTTACCCAAAGTGGGCAAGCCCTTAAAAACGAAGCTGCTGATATTCCAAAAAATATATTATGTAAGTTTGAAAGTGTAGAGCCCACACAAGCCAAACAGCTAATGCAGCTGCTTGATTTAGTAATAAGCGATTTAACAACTAAAAACGATGATGAGTTAGCCAACTAACGCGGTTATTTTTTGTTGAATAAACGCCCTAAATGCGCTGATCACTGGGGTCATTTGGCGCCGATCGGCGTACATCATATAAAGCGGTAGCGGATCGCTTTGCCACTCGGGGCATAAATGAACGAGCTGCCCGCTTGCTAAATCATCAATTACATCTAAGTACGACTTATACGCAATGCCTTTGCCCTCTAGCGCCCAGCGCCTAACCATTTCGCCATCGTTAACTATGTGTTGGCAATTTAGCTGCACTTTTTGCACTGCGCCATTTTTATAAAATCGCCACTCTTTAAACACCTCGCCAAAGCGCATAAAGGTAATGGTGGTGTGCTGCGTTAAGTTAAGTGGATGTGTAAGCAACCCATTGTTTGCCACATATTCAGGTGAGGCCACTAAAATACGCGCATTATTTAAAAAAAGCGGCGCTGCAATTAACTGCGAATCTTTTGGTACACCAAAGCGCAGCGCAATATCAATTGATTGGCTGTAAATGTCGCTTACTTCGTCACTTAAGTGTAGTTTAAGTTTTACATGCGGGTAGTGTGCTAAAAACTCATTAAGCCATTCACTTAGTTTATTGCGCCCTAAGTCGCACGGAGCCGATACCTGTAGCGTTCCCGTTACTTCGCCCACTGCGGTTTGTACTGCAGCTACCCCTTGTTGAATAAGCGAAAGGGAGTCTTTGGCGTAACTTAAAAACTGCTCCCCTGCCACACTTAAGCGTAAGCTTCGGGTAGAGCGAATAAACAGCACGTTTCCTAAATCTTTTTCTAGGCGCTTAATAGCTGCACTTACCGCCGCTGGTGTTTGCTCGTTTTGTCGTGCAGCTTCCGAAATACTGGCGCAACTGGCTACATCTATAAAAGTTTGAATATCGTTAAATGATCGCATATTTTCAATTAAAATTTGAAAGTGCTTTAGTTTTTCATGTCTTTTTCTATTTTTCAACTGAGCTATAGTGCTTATAAGTTAAAAACACTTGGTTAAAATCATCAGGAATTCACATGAAAGCATTTGGCTACACCAAAAACACTAAAACGCTTACAGCAAGCTCTATACAAGCAATTGAGCTTGATACCCCAAGCGCCACCGGGCACGACCTACTTATTGAAGTAAAGGCTATTTCGGTAAACCCTGTAGATACAAAAATACGTGCAAATGTAGCACCAGAGCAAGGCTACAAAGTATTAGGTTGGGACGGCGTAGGCATAGTAAAAGCCGTTGGCGAGTCGGTTTCGTTATTTAATGTGGGGGATCGTGTATTTTACGCCGGCGATTTATCGCGCCAAGGTAGTAATGCGCAATTTCAATTAGTTGATGAGCGTATTGTAGGCCATGCGCCTAAAACATTAACCGACGCACAAGCCGCAGCGCTGCCGCTAACCAGTATTACCGCTTACGAAATGCTGTTTGAGCGCTTACAAGTGCCTAAAAATAAGCAAAATACTCAGCAATCTATTTTAGTTATTGGCGCCGCAGGTGGCGTTGGCTCTATTTTAGTACAGCTTGCCAAGCAACTTACTGGGCTAAATGTGGTAGGTACTGCATCACGCGAGCAAAGCGTAACCTGGCTTAAAGAGTTAGGAGCGGATCATGTGCTCAATCATACTAAAAATTTAAACGAGCAGCGCCTAGAGCTTGGTTTAGCTGAGTTTGATTACGTTATTAGCTTAACCCATACCGACCAATACCAAGATCAAATAGTAGAGTGTATTAAACCCCAAGGTAAATTTGCGCTAATAGATGACCCTTCATCGTTCGATATTTTAAAATTTAAGCGTAAGTGTATATCGGTGCATTGGGAGTTTATGTTTACCCGCTCGCTATTTACTACCGCCGATATAACAGCGCAGCACACCTTACTTAATGAAATTAGTGAGCTGATAGACTCAGGTACACTTAAAACCACGCTTGGGCAAAATTTAGGATTAATTAACGCCGCTAATTTATATAAAGCACATCAAATTTTAGAATCGCACACATCACGCGGTAAACTTGTTTTAGAAGGCTTTTAAGCATGAACCAGATTAAAAAAATACTTTTAGTTGCAGCCTGTAGCACTGCGTTTTTAACCAGCAGTGTGTTTGCGGATACCCAACCTACGCACACCGATTTAAAAACAGTTGCTACATTCGACGCGCAGCACCCACCAGGTAATATTGCTATTACGCCATCGGGTCGTAAGTTTTTATCGGTACATGGTTTTTACGGCCAAAAACAAAAAATTATGGAGCTATTAAGCGATGGCACCACCAAACCCTACCCTAATGAAGAATGGGCATACGCGTACAAAAACGGTAAAGGGTTTTACGACGTACTTGGCATAAATGTATCTGCCGATGGCGTGTTATGGATGCTTGATACATCAGGCCCTGATCATGCTGGGCGTTTAGTCGGTTGGGATACCAACAAAGAGCAGCTGCATAAAATAATTTATTTAGCTAAACCCACCATTACCGACACCTCGTTTTTAAACGATTTAGTTATCGATAATAAACACGGCGTTGTATACATTGCCGACACCGCACAAGGCAGCCAAGCCGCTATTATTACTGTAAATTTAAAAACAGGTGAGGCGCGCAGAGTATTACAAAATAGTCCATACACCACAGCCGAAAACATCGACATGGTCATTGAAGGGCGCACCATGAAACTAGGCGGCCAACCAGCACGTTTAGGCGTAAACCCAATCACACTCGACCCAAGCGAACAGTGGCTTTACTTTGGCTCTATGTCTGGCACATCGGTTTATCGTATTGCCACAAGCGATATTAACAATAAAAGCCTGAGCGCAAGCGCCCTTGAAAGTAAAGTAACGCGTTACGGCACTAAACCCATTTCAGATGGCATTATTGTTGATGGCGGCGGTAATGTGTATGTTACCGACATAACCAACGGCGCAATTGGTGTAGTAAAACCAAGCGGTAAATACCAGGTATTATTTAAAGACGAGCGCTTAAGCTGGCCTGATGGCTTTAGTTATGGCGCCGATCATAAAATATATTTTACCGTAGATGAGCTACATCGCTCGCCAGTATTAAATAACGGTAAAAACGCCAGCCAAGGAAAATTTAGTGTGCTGTCGTTCGACCCACTAGTAAAGGGTAAAGTAGGGCGCTAAATACAGCGTATAAACCATACGCCACGCACCCGCTGCGTGGCTTTTTGGTGCAACTTTTAACCCTTTTAGCCCCAAAGTGGTGCTAAGCGCTCAAAAGTTATTTTTAGTGTTTTAATAAATATCTGATTTGTATTCATAAAATATTCAATTAACAGTTGGCATAATTCTTTCAAAGTACAGATGTGTTCAGTGAAACTTTCAAGGAAAATACCATGGCTAACCTATACCACACCCTTTACCTACTATGGCGTTTAGATATTAGCGTATGGCAGGTAAACGATCCGAGTAATACCCATACTACGTGCGATAAAGAGCGAGTTTACAGCCGATAAATTTCGTATTTATAGGCTTTGCAAGCGCGGCCATTGCGTTGTATTGTTAAGTAACTAAAAACAATATGATTGGAACGTGTATGCACGCCTTAGAAGTAAATTTTGATGGCTTAGTTGGCCCTACTCACAACTATGCGGGTTTATCGTATGGTAACGTTGCCTCGTTAAATAATGCGGCAAGTTTTTCAAACCCTCAAGAAGCTGTGTTACAGGGCCTTGAAAAAATGAAAGCCATGCACGACAAAGGCCTAACACAAGGTGTGTTTGCGCCCCATGCACGCCCCGATTTAAACGTACTACGTCGCTTAGGTTTTACCGGCAACGACTCGCAAGTTATTCATAAAGCATTTAAAGCAGACCCTATTTTATTGCGCGCCTGTTACTCGGCCTCTGCAATGTGGACTGCCAATGCAGCCACTGTTTCACCTTCGCCAGACACCCTCGATGGCAAAGTGCACTTTACCTCAGCTAATTTAAACAATAAGTTTCACCGCTCGCTAGAGCCTGCTACAACTACCCGCTTACTAAAAGCCATGTTTAATAACGATAGCTATTTTGCACACCACACGCATTTACCCGATCAGGGCTTTTTTGGCGACGAAGGCGCGGCTAACCACACCCGACTTTGCGACAGCCACGGCGAGCAAGGCCTAGAAATGTTTGTATTTGGTGCAAGTGCCTTTAACAGCCAATTACCAAAACCGGCTAAGTTTCCTGCAAGGCAAACACTTGAAGCCTCTGAAGCCATTTGCCGATTACATAACTTAAAAGAATCGAGCCAAATTTTACTGCAGCAAAATCCAGATGTTATAGATCAAGGCGTGTTTCATAACGATGTAATTGCAGTAGGTAACGCAAACGTATTGCTTTGCCACCAGCAAGCATTTTTAAACCAACACGATGCCCTGCAAGAAATTCGCGATGCCTACACCGGCAACAAACAGCTATACATAATTGAAGTACCTACTGATAAAGTAAGCATTAGCGATGCAGTAAGCAGTTACTTATTTAATAGCCAATTAGTAAGCCTAGATGATGGCTCAATGCTATTAGTAGCGCCACAAGAGTGTCAACGTAATAGCGCAGTAAACGCCTACATTGAAGAAATGATTTTAGCCGATAACCCAGTAAACCAAGTGCAGTTTTTTGACCTGCGCCAAAGTATGCAAAATGGCGGCGGCCCTGCCTGCCTGCGTTTACGTGTAGCCCTTAACCAACAAGAGCTAAGCGCAGTAAACCCTGAGGTTATTTTAACCGATACTAAATACACTCAGCTTTGTGACTGGGCAAAACGTAACTACCGCGATAAGTTAGGCGCAAGCGACTTTGCCGATTCAGCTCTACTTACCGAAAGCTACCAAGCACTGGATGAACTCACCCAACTGCTTAACTTAGGCTCGGTATACGACTTTCAATTAGAAGGTTAATACTCGTCAGCAAAAAGCTGATACAAAAATAGCGAGCCTTGGCTCGCTATTTTTATTTGTGCTTATGCTAATAGTGTTTAAAGGTCTTTATTAACCGTTATTAACCGTTACTGCCGATGCCATCGACTCAGATATATGCAACGTACGCTGCGGAAACGGAATACTCAGCCCCGCGCCTTCTATGGCTTCTTTAACGCGTTTATTTAAATCCCACACGGTTTGCCAGTAATCGCCATTTACAGCCCATGCACGTAATTGAATATTTACTGCGCTTTCGCCTATTGAGGTAACCATTACTTTAGGCGCTGGCTCTGCGAGTAATCGGCTTTCTGATGCAGCTAATTCTTTAAGTACATTTAAGCCTACATCAATAGAGTCGGCGTACGAAATACCCACCACTATATCCATGCGCCTTTTACCGTTGCGGGTAAAGTTTTTAATGTTGCCGCCCCACACTTTACCGTTAGGCGATGCGATATAAAGGCCGTCGGTGGTTTTAAAAATGGTCGTAAATAAGTTTATTTCGTTCACTGTGCCAAGCGTGCCGCTCGCATCTACAAAGTCGCCTATTTTAAATGGCCTAAGTATTAATAACATAATGCCGGCTGCAATATTACTTAAAGTGTTTTTAAGCGCCAAACCAATCGCTAAACCCGCCGCGCCCATTAGCGCTATTAAGCTTGCCGTATTAACGCCAAAAATATCTAATATAAACAGCCCAGCAATTATGTAAACTAAATACCCCGCAATGCTCGATAAAAGCGGCAGTAGCGTTTCGTCTACTTTTTTTAATGGCGACTTAGAATTTTTAATCGCTTTTTTAACTGAGCGTGCAATAAGTGCACTCGCAACTAAAATAGCCAAGGCTAATACCACTTTGTAACCTAAAGTGATGATAGTTTCTGAATGGCTTTGCCAAAACACAATAAGTTTATCTTTCATACATATTCCAACTATGGGCTGATTATCAGCAAGAATTAAATCTATACACTTCAAAAGAAGTGGCGGGAGTATATAGTAAAAATTTTAAAGCGATAGCATTAAAATAAGTGGAAGGTGTGCCTATATCAGCAAATTAATTTAGCAAAGTTTTTCTTTTTTCGCTTAAATTTTCACACTTAAAGCCTTAGTGCTCACAAACTAGTTAACCTATGGCGTACATACTTTTGTTCAAAAATGCGCAAAGTAAAATAAAGATTAACTTCAAGTAACTATTCTAAAAACCAGTTCAATCTAAATTCAGCTTAGCCCTTCTACAATCCGCTTTATAAACTAAAGGAGTAAATCATGAATTTTAAATCAACATTAGTCAGCAGCGCCGTTCTTTTTGCATTAGCCGGGTGTGGCTCTTCAAGTGATGACAATGACACAACACCGCCACAATCTAGCGACAAGTCAACCTTTAGCCTTGGTGTGTCAGATGCGCCAGTTAGTGGTTTAAAAGCGGTTAACGTCGTGTTTGATTCAATCACTATTAAAACACAAGGCGATGAAGAATTTAGTTTTGAAACCCGAAGTGAAGCTGACGCATCTCAACCACAAATGGTTAATTTGCTCGATTACACCGGGGACGATGTTTTTGAGCTGCTTGACGATCAAGAAGTGCCAGCAGGCGAATACTCGTGGATCCGCGCTCAAGTTATAAATGGCGATACTAATAACCTTAGTTTTACATCTCACGTAGTATACGAAGACGACAGCATTGCTCCGCTCGTGGTTAAAAGAAAAGGGAATGATGGCGTAGGCGAAATACAACTCGATGGCTTTACACTTAACCAAACTGATAACGACTTTGTTTTAGAATTTGACCTAAAAAAATCGCTGGTCGATCCCCAAAATAATGAGGAGATCTTTTTAAAACCTAGAGGCGTACGATTACAAAATCTTTCTGAGTCACAAGAAATTGAAGGCACAGTAAGCCAAGCGCTTATTAATAACTGTGAAACAGACAATATCGCCACTGCTGCTGCAGATTCAACGTTTGGACACGCCGTATATTTATATTCATCAGATGCTCAAACACCTAAAGATATATACGAAATAGATGAGCAAACCCCAGAAGATGCCCCACTTGCAACCGCAAATGTTGTATTTGACCAAGACGATAACCAATATGAGTTTGAGCTTGCTTTCATTACACCGGGAGACTACCAACTTGGCTATACGTGCACCGCACATATAGACGATGCAGAGCTAGAAGATACTGATTTCACTGTTTATCAACTTAAGCAAATTAGTGTACCGCAAACTGAAGACCTTTCAGTTAGCTTTGACATAACACAATAAACGTATAGCGCACTTTAAGGTGCGCTTTTTTTATAAAAAGTATAACAAAAACGAACACTCCACCTTTGCAAAAACCCATTAAAGCCACTCATCTAACATCATCCAAATACTTCATTCGTAAAGTGACCTGCATTCAAGCCCCGTTAACCCAGAACTGGTACAGTTAATAGCACGTATTAGTTAAACCGTTCTTATCATTTTGAATATGTAAACATAGGAGAAATAATCATGGCGAAAGAAAAAGTAGTTCTAATTACAGGTGCCTCTAGTGGCATAGGTGAAGCGAGTGCAAAAACATTGGTTAATAACGGCCATAAAGTCATTCTTACCGCCAGAAGTGAAGATAAATTAGCTGAACTAGTTGAGTCGTTAGGTGAAGATAACGCACTGAGTGTACCCGCAGATGCCACCGACTTTACCGAACTTGAAAACGTAGTAACAAAAGGGCTTAAAAAATTTGGCCGACTAGATGCTGCATTTGCCAACGCAGGTATGGGCGTTTCAACCGCAGGCACTGAAAAAGGCGACCCCGATGAATGGTCAACCATGATAGATATAAACATTAAAGCCCTGCTGTGGACGGCAAAAGCAACCCTGCCCCATTTACGCCAAAACAAAGGCCACTTTATATTAACCAGCTCAGCCGCTGGCCGTAAGCCAATAAAAGGCTCTATTTACGGTGCAACTAAATGGTTTGCTTACGGGTTTGGGCAAAACTTAGCTGAAGAAATGAGCGAGTGGAACGGCCGCTGTACCACTATAGCCCCTGGCATGGTAAACACCCCATTTTTTGATGAAGCTAAGCCCGACAAACTCGACCCGCAAGATGTAGCCGACGCCGTACTGTTTGCCATTGAAGCAAACCAGCGCAACAACGTGCGCGAGATATATTTAATGCCGACTAATTAACGCTGATTGGTTAAGTTTGAGCTGTCAGGTTTAATGCCAATGGCGTTAAACCTGATGGTTGTTTTTGATAAATACTGGCTGGATAGTATGAATAATTTCAGAGGGTGTCTTGTTTATTTATCTTGTTTATTTATCTTGTTTATTTAGTAATTGTAACGACACGAGATAACTGTAATTGCTGTATTATCCAAGGCATATACCAAACGATTTGTATCATCTATTCTGCGAGACCAAAAGCCTGAAAGATTTTCTTTGAGGGGTTCCGGTTTTCCAACCCCATCAAATGGAGAACGCTTAACATCGACAATTAGCTTATTTATACGTTTCAAGGTTTTCTTATCTTGAGTCTGCCAGTAGACGTAACTATTCCAAGCTTCATCAGTCCATGATAATAACCTACTACTCATCAATAAGTTCTCGTGGGGTCGTTTTGCCCGCTTTAAACTGCGCAATTGAACGGTTTAAATGTTCAGCGTTCGCTGGAGAGCGAAGTAAATGAACAGTTTCCATAAGGCTGTTGTAGTAATCTAATGACATTACAACCGCATCTTCAGTGTCACGACGAGTGATTACTGTCGTATCTGCATCATTAATTACATTATCCAAAACGGTTTTTAGACTATTTCGGGCTTCGGTAAAAGACACTATTCTCATTTTGCACCTCACTTGTACATTATATAAGACAAGTTTAGCTGGAAAATTATTACATGTACAGGATACTGTGCATTACTTTGTTGTGGTAGCAAATTTCTAAATAAAGCGCACAGACATGCGGGCTAAAACAAAAGCACTTTATATTAACCAGCTCAGCCGCTGGCCGTAAGCCAATAAAAGGCTCTATTTACGGTGCAACTAAATGGTTTGCTTACGGGTTTGGGCAAAACTTAGCTGAGGAAATGAGCGAGTGGAACGGCCGCTGTACCACCATAGCCCCTGGCATGGTAAACACTCCATTTTTTGATGAAGCAAAACCCGGCAAACTCGACCCACAAGATGTGGCCGACGCCGTACTATTTGTCATTGAAGCAAACCAGCGCAACAACGTGCGCGAGATATATTTAATGCCGACTAATTAACGATGATTGGTTGAATTTGAGCTTTCAGGTTTAATGCCAATGGCGTTAAACCTGATGGTTGTTTGTATTTTGAGGTTAGATTTTAATAGCGTAAGGTTGAACACTGCATAATTAAAGGTCTGATTAGCTGCGTATTTCTACACGCCAAGGTGGGTTAACTCTATTAACACCCGCCCAATATAGCTTAATTTTATGACCTGACGGATCATGCAGTACGGCCTCTCGCCATAGATAACTCTGGTCTGTAGGTTCTTGTATAAATACAAAACCTTTAACTTTTAAAGTCTCAACCAGTTCATCTAATTGTTCATGTTCAAAATATATTACCATGCCACAATCAAACTCACCTCGATCTAAAGACAATGAGAAAGTTGAATCCCCATCTGGACATTCAAAGCGAGCATAATGTGGGGTATCTACAATTTGAGTAAAACCTAAGTCGCGATAAAATTTAGTCGAAATTTCCATATCAGTAACGGGTAATGTAATTTGATTTAAGTTCATTGAACCTCACTGTGAAAAAATTAAAGTAGGTGAGCACTTAATTAATTTACGATTGTTATGTAATACTTTACTTATTTCTTCACTAATTAAAGCCTGATACGTAGCTCATCAAAGTGCGAAAATAAAACTATCTGTCTAGTTTATTATGATTTTGTACTGTTTCACATTCGAAACCTTAGTCGCTATTTTTGAAACTCATACTTTACGAAACACATAACGCCGCCTTAAGCGGTGAGTAATAGCTGGCTATAATGTGAAGCGAAGCGGAACCGAGCCAACTATTACGCATCCGACTTTAAGGCCTTGTTAACTTACCCGAGGTGGTCGATTTCGGTATAAACGAATTAGGAAGCGCAAGAAGTCTATTAAGAACCGGCCAACAATGACAGATAAAGCAGATATAAATGCTACATAAGTATGGTCATTGAGACTAGCTTCGTCTTTGAATTCTGTGAAGTTTACTTCAGTCTTGTTAGCTTCAAAATTGATGTTTAATACTTCCGAAGAAATTAAAGAGATGGTTATGGAGTTACCCTCTACAAATTCCTTTAATTTCACTTTTTTTGATAGCTTTGCTTTGTAATCTGAAAAACTGACAGAACCAAACATTTCTTTTGGTTGAGTTACGTAAAATACTCTATATAGTTCTGGCTTAGAAACGGCATTAACATCTAATAAAAATTCAATATCGTTTATTGCTTTTTTACCTGTATTTTTTAACTCAACTTGAGATACATAAACATCAGCTACTTTTTTACCTAGTATGGGAACTTGTTTTCTGCCTACATCTTGCGGCCCTAGAAGCTTTTTAGACTCAGTAACTTGATAGGTTATTTCAAAGTTAGGTAGGAAAAACTCCTTAACATCAGAACCAAACAATGAAACAAAGGCAACAACTATTCCAATTACAATCGGAGCTATCCATTTATCTATCATCTATCCATCCTTCCGGTTTCTTTTTATTTCTTGTAAACGGATTACATATTCAATTTGTGATTCAGAGTCTATTGGCATGTGTTCTTTTTCAGGAAGTCCTAAAGTTATATCTATAATCATTTCAGGAAACTTTCTGTCCTGATTCATAGATATATCGATTTCATCAACGTAAAGTGAACCAAATCGCTTTTTTGATTTTAAATCTCTTTCTAAGTTTTTAGCGATAACAGGGGTATGTCTATTTACGACTTCAGTCACTTCTTCCTTAGATAATCTACTTATTACTTTTTTCTTTACTGCATCATAAAAGCAAGATGCTATTGTTCCTGCAATAGCCCCAGTCACAAAAAGAATAAACGAGCCTTTTTCTACACGCTCTACGTCTAAGTGAATATTTCCATAAACACTTTTACTTATTTGGGTTCTACTCGTATTTATATTCATAGAACACATGCTTTCAAAAACACTTCGCTCAATAGTAGTAGTAAAATTTGAGATTAACGCACTGAGAGTAGCGGTTGAAAGTCTGTCTGGTTTACTTGTTAGCTTTATTTTTAAATCCATTTTTATCAACTTTTTATAATTTTTGCTGGTTTTTTGGGGGTAAGTTAACTTTTAAATAAGGGGCGCAGACGCGTGGGCTATAATGCGAAGCAGCCCACGTGTATGCGTCCCAGCGAACGCAGTGAGTGGCTTAATTTTTTTGTTAGGTAGCATTGCCGGAAAAACGAACATTTTCAACCTTCGTAATTTTAGGGCTTTCACTACAAATGACTTCCAAGCATTCATCGTTTGTTACCAGCATATGTGACCACTCCTGATTATTTCCCATAGCGAATGAAAGCGGACTCTCTTCATGCCATGGGTGACCTTTTAGCTTAAAAGTATTCTTTTTGGGGCGTTCAGATGACCACAGATAGAGAAGACCATGCTCATCTAATAAACGATATGCATTAACCGTTTCAAAGGCTAACTCGTAAAGCGCTTCGGTTTCTTCATGGAAAACACGAGCGATCAAATCGATGTCCTTATGTTTGGGATTGCCGAGAATTTCAACTTTTGCGCCAGAAGATTTTGTCAGTGACCATTTATCGATACTCCACGATACATCAATGATCCAAGCAGTGCCTTCTTCAAAAGGAGATTCCCAAGTTTCAAATTCCATCTTGCTACCTAACTTTTCAATAACGGGCGCAGACATGTGGGGCATAATGGCGAAGCCGCCCCGCGTGTATGCGTCCCAGCGAACGCAGTGAGCGTGTTGATTGGGTTGTTATGCGTAAAAACACCAAACCACCTTTTAGTTAAATGGTCCAGCCACTAAATTTATTACGTTTTTGAGTAACCATTACATTTTTCCCAAAGAGCTATCAGTAATCCAATGCAAACTGAAAACAAAACTAATAATAGCGATGCATTGAGAATAGTTGATGGTGTTACTAATTCCCAACTCCCCCCGAATGTGACCTTTATTACCACTAATAGAACTAGTGTAAACAGGATAAAAACTGAATTTCTCCAAAAACGGTCAAAAAATTGAGATTTGAAAAATGAGCTGATTTCTTATTCTCCGATACGCATAACATTTTAGTCTACGACATTTGTCGTTTTACAAACCGACAAATGTCCATATATTACAGTGATTTTATCCTAGCTATAAAATAAATACCTGTAAACAAATAGTTAGCTTCACCTTACTTTTCCTAAATGTAGCAAAACCCCAAAATGGTGGAGATCAGTAATATCAGACATATAGCTGTGTAGTTGTACTAGTTGATTATTAATTAACAAATCATATTTTAAATACCTGAGTTTAAACCAATAACGCATACACCCATTAACCCTTAACCTTGTAACTCATTGTTGCTTATAAAATTAGTTAAAAATCACAATCTACTTCTATTGAAACCTTTGTATTTTTACTTCATATTGGGGCGTGTTGACCTTTGCGGATTGAAATTTGTTCAATCTAGGGGCGATTAAATCGCGGCGCGAGGTTTGTAACCTAGTGGGCTAAGTAAAAACCGAGCAACAAAGAGTTTATCGTCCCTAGAAAGAACCCAACGGGCAGCGCATGTTTGGCATTTATGCTACGTTATCGCCTATTTATGGGGAGTAACCACACTACATAGGCTCTGCCTTGCCTAAAAACCAAACACACTGCTGCAAATTCAACCATCAAAAATAAACACGCCCTAACTCTTTTCTTCAATTATGAGGCTGTTATGTCACTTTTAAAATTTAGCCAAGCACTTATTTTTACCCTTGCGAGTACCCTACCGCTTACAAGCCACGCGGCGCTTAATAAAAACGAGCGTGAAATAGTAAAACAAGTTGAGCAAAACATGCCGCAAGCGCTCAAAGAAATAGAACAAGCGGTAAACATTAATAGCGACTCGCTTAATATTGAAGGCGTAAAAAAGGTGGGCGCGCTTGCAAGCGAGCAACTAAAAGCCATTGGTTTTGAGGTTGAGTGGTTAGATGGCAGCGCGTTTAACCGTGCAGGGCATGTATTAGCTGCGCACAAAAGTAAAAACCCCGATGCAATAAAAATACTGATGATCGGCCATCTTGATACGGTGTTTGCCAAACACGATAACTTTACTACCTATAAACAAATTGATGAACACACCGCGAGCGGCCCAGGGGTAGCCGATATGAAAGGTGGTAATACTATTATAATTACCGCGCTTAAAAGCCTACAAGCGCTTAATTTACTTGAAAACGTAAGCGTAAAAGTACTGCTTACCGGCGATGAAGAAAGCAGCGGTCGTCCACTTAGTTTATCTAAAAAGGCGATTGTTGATGCAGCAATTTGGGCTGACGTAGCACTAGGTTTTGAGAACGGCGATAACAATATTAAAACCGCTATGGCGGCGCGCCGTGGTTATACCGGCTGGACGTTAAATATAACGGCCAATGCTGCACATTCATCGCAAATATTTAGTGACAATGTGGGCTATGGCGCTATTTACGAGGCGTCGCGTATTTTAAATGACTTTAGAGAGCAACTAGCTACACAACCTAATTTAACCTTTAACCCTGGGCTTATTGTGGGCGGTACAAATGCCGATTACGACAGTGCTAACTCGTCAGCCACGGCGTTTGGTAAAAGTAACGTAATTGCGCAAACCGTGCATGTAGCGGGTGATTTACGAGCGCTTTCGTCAAAGCAGGTAGAAGGCGCTAAAAAAGTGATGCAGCAAATAGTGGCTAAAAGCTTAAATGGCAGCCAAGCTGAGCTTATTTTTGAAGACGGCTACCCACCAATGGGGCTCACCAAGGGTAATAAAAAGCTGCTTGCACTGTATAGCCAAGCAAGCCAAGACTTAGGCTATAACAAAGTGGAGGCTGCAAACCCACGTAATGCCGGTGCTGCTGATATTTCGTTTGCTGCAAACCATGTTGATATGGCGCTTGATGGCCTAGGCCTAATGGGCAGTGGCGCACACACTAAAAACGAAACCGCCGATTTAACCTCACTTAATAAAAACACCGCTAAAACAGCACTGCTTATTTACAGATTAGGGCAGTTATAAACGCAGGCTTAGCCTTTATGGGCTAATAGGCTCTAACCGTTTGCCTGCTACTTGCAATGCAAACTTACGCAACGTTTTAAGCTGCGGGCTTTCGGTTTGCCAATAGTGCCAGTACAAAGGTGTATCAATATAATATTCTGGGAATAAATCGACTAACTCCCCTTTTACCAGCGAGTCTCCTAGCTGTAATGTAGGTAATAGCCCATAACCTAGGCCTGCTATCATGGCTTGTTTAAATCCCTCTGACGAAGGGTAAATATGTGTAAACAGTGGGGCTGAGCCATTAATATCTTCTAAAAATTGGTGTTGTAGCTTGTCATACTCACTAAATACCAAGCACGGTAAATGCGCTAATTGCGAAAGCTCAGTAAGCTTATGTTGTTTTATAAAATCGGGGCTTGCAATGGCTTTGTAGCGTATGGCGCCAAGTGGGCTAACTAGGCCGCCATTAACGGGCTCGGGGGATGAGCTAATACACACCATAACCTCGCCGTCTTTCATTCTTTTATGGGCAATGGATTGATCTTCACTAATGACTTCAAAGCGTAATTTGCACGCAAGCTCTGTATCTAATACGGCGAGTGCTTCGGGCAGCCAGGTGGCAAGCGAATCCGCATTAGCAGCAAGCTTTACGCTAAGCGGGGTGTTTAAATCTGTGTGCTCGTTAAGTGCCTCTACATTAAGGGCCACTTCTAGCTGTAATACTTGCTGTAAATGATTAAGTAAGCGCTTGCCTAATGCTGTTGGCGATGGCGGCTGGGTTCTTATTAATACGGGTTCGCCTAGTTTGGCCTCAAGCTGATGAATACGCCTACTCACCGCCGATTGGGTAATAAATAATTTTTTTGAGGCCTTTTCAAATCCGCCTTCACTTATAACGGCACTAAGCGCATTGAGTAACTGGTAATCAATCATGAGTTTTACGCATATAACAATAAATATATTCATTGGATTTGTAACAGAATACCCCCTACCCTGCAAGGCATTGGGTAACTGGTTTTATTTGAGTGGATTAGAAGTATGTCGTTTTTGTCGGGTGTGATGTTAGGGCTAAGTTTAATTATTGCCATTGGGGCGCAAAATATTTGGATTTTAAGCCAATGTATGGCGGGCGCTAACCGTTTTGTTTTAGCTGCGGTTTGTATACTTTGCGACGCCACGCTAATTATTGTAGGTGTATTTGCCGCTAATGAGTTAAAGCTATGGCTGCCGGGGTTATTACCGTGGTTAACCTGGGGTGGTATAGCTATGTTACTTTACTTAGCATTTGGCTCTGCGCGCAGCGCAATTAAAGGCACATCGGGGTTAAAAGTAACTCAGGTAATAAAAGTGAGCTGGTGGAAAACGGCCCTTGCGGCCTTTGCTATAAGCTTGCTAAATCCACATGTTTATTTAGACACCGTATTACTGCTTGGCAGCATTGGCGCATTACAACCCGCGCCTATGCACTTTGCTATTGGTGCTTGTGTGGCCTCTGTTATTTGGTTTAGTAGCTTAGTGTTGTTTGCGCCAAAATTAAAAAAGGTTTTAAGCTCCCCGTTTAGATGGCGCGTATTTGATAGCTGTATTGCGGTTATTTTATGTTTTGTAGCGTTTCAGTTATATAACGTGCCAAGCCCATAAGCCAAAACAGCGGTAGTTATGTATTTAACTACCGCTGTTGTTAGCCATTTTTTAAAAGACTAAGACATTATTTTATAAAGTAATTCTCGCACTGTGGCCGGTTCAAACGGTTTATCGCAAATGGCATCAACTCCTGCTTGCGCAATATTAGCTAGGTGAGTGTCGTTTGCCTCTGAGCTCACCATTAAAATAGGAATATGCGAGTAAGCATTTGAGCCACGTACAGTTTCGGTTAGTTCGCGACCATCCATTTCTGGCATGTTGTAATCGGTAACGATTAAATCGAACGATTGCTCACTAAGGTGCGCTATGGCTTCTTTTCCGTTTTCGGCTTCTACGGGTTCGGGGATCCCCATGCCAGCAAGTACGCGTATTATGTGTTTACGAGCAAAGCGGCTGTCGTCTACTACAAGTACGCGAAGTAGCGTTACATCAAAATGATCAAGATCTACTTCTTCTTCGCTTATTATATCGAGAGTTGCTTTGAGTGCGCGAGTAATGGCTTTTGCGCTAAAAGGCTTAGGTAAAATAGCCAACACACCCGACTGGCGTAGTTGCTCAAGGTACTTTTTATTACGCTCGCTCGATATAAGCATAAAAGGTTGATGTTCAGTGGCGGGGTTAAGTCTTATTTTTTGCAATAATGAGTCGGCGGTGCCGTCTGATAAGTACATCGAGCTTATTACTAGGTCTGGGTGGTAACTTTCAAGTAACGATAAAACCTGCGCTTGAGTAGCCGCAGTTTCTACTTGTTTAACACCACTTTCTGCAAGCGATTTTATTATTATTTTTTGCTGAACCTCTGAAGGCTCTACAAGTAAAATGGACAAGTTTGCTATTGCAGTTAGGTCGCTCATTCAAGTCTCTTTGGTATTGTTATAATGAGGATAATAATAACATTATTGACTCGTTAATATTATATAAAGAGATTGTAATATTTAAGAAAACATTAGCAATCTCTTTAAAATATAGCACTTTCTAATTAGATTGGATGTATTCTAATGCATTCATTTTTTTGTACGTTACCTTGCTGTGCATTATGTGAACAGGGTTAGGGTCTACCACTTCTACAGGTATGTCGTAATTACGGGCTATTTCTAATGCCATTTGGGTGATATTTACACTAAACGAGGTGCCCATAAATACAATTTTATCGGCGTTGAGCATACGCTGTTGTGCTTCGGTTATTCTGTAAAGCTTGGTGTAAAATTCATCGAACAACAACACAAAAGGCTTAAACGAATGATTAAGCTCCGGTGTTTGGTTTTGAATATTAAATAGCTCAAAAAGAGACTCATGCAGGCGACTTTCATCTACACTATCCCACGGAGTCATAAGCGGTTTAACGGCTTCGCCTTGCTCATGAAATAACGTCATTTGATCGAGCCTACCGTGTATAGCAATGTAATTTTTGTTACCGGCTTTGCCATCAAGACCATCTATATTTTGGGTTATTAAGTTTTTATCGCTCAGCCAATGGTGTACTTCATTCGGGCCATGGTTACGATAGGCTGCAAAACGATTGTAATACCAAGCTAAAAACTCGCGTGGATTATTTTGATACATAGCACGCGTGGCCATTTCCACAGGCGTATAGTTTTTACTGCCTATAGTCCAAAAGCCATCTTCGCCTCTAAATGTAGGTATGCCACTAGCAGCACTTACCCCTGCACCGGTAATATAAAGTGTATTCACTGTGCTACCTCGTACCCTAGTACATCGTTTATTACTTGTTGTTGGTTGTTCATACCGCCAATACGATATAAAGCCCCATTGTGCTCAAGTAGGCCACGGTGATCCATACTGCCAACAGCTACATTAGGTAATACCTGCCACGTGTTTTGCTTTATATTAAAACGCCACACATGGTTGCTCGCCGGGGCGGGCTGTTTATTGTAACCAATCCCGTTGTAGTTATAGGGGTTATTAGAGCCGCCCAGCATGTAAATATTGTTATTGTAGCTAGTAGCAGCCATACGGTAATGCGACTCCCCCGTAGGGTGGGGCAAAGTACGCCAATCTATTTTTAGCGGATTGTTGGCATTTATTGTGCCTTTTAAACACTGAGCAACACCTGCAAACGAGCGGCGAGAATCTGAATTTGCTTGGGTTTTAACGCCATCGCAAATAACAATGGTATTACCACTAATAGCAGCCGCTTGGCCAAATACTGGCTCACCTAAAAAAGGCGACGCCTGCTGCCATGTATTGTTTTTAGTATCGTAAACTTGCACTAAATTTACATTGCCATCGTTATGCCAGCCGCTAATAAGGTATATGTAACGCTCTTTGTAGCTTAGCGCTACGCTGTCATCAACCGGTACAGGCATACTTGCAAGGTGCTTATATGTATTGTTTTTTATATCGAAACGGTACACATCGGGGCTTGAAATTTCAGTATGATCGCTATCTACCGTGTAGCCACCAAAAATATAAGCGTATTCACCTAAGCCAACAGCAGTACTAGCTAAGCGCCCCTTTAATGGCAAACTTGAAGGCACACTCGCTTGTTGCTGCCATGCGCTGTCGCCCAGTTTTAGTGAAAATACCTTATTGTGTACATCGCTATGTTGTTTGTTTTTACCAAGCCCCATAAAACTCAAAAAATAGCGTTGGTTTTCAACAGTAACCTTAGCTACGGCATTGTTTGCAACGGGTTCGGGTAAAGCAGGAAGGCTTGCTAGCGCAATAGAAAAAAGAAGGCTCATAAAAACAAATAATATAAAAGTGACTAATACACTAAGGGTAAATTATTTTACCTGCATGAACCAGCTAACTATAAGTAATTTACCTTATTAATGCGTGTGTTTAGGTGTGCTGCGTTTTACATACCATCTAATAATTAATGATATAGCCAGCGAGCTAAATTAGATAAGCGAATTTACAAGCAGCGCCTAATTTACACGCTTTATTACTTGATTTTGAGGCTTTATTTGTTAATTTTATTTAAAAACTACAAAACTTTAATAATTTAGCGTTAAGTTTTAAAACATCCTTACTACTTAGTAATTTATGCTAGTTAGCCTAAGAAAGTGTACTTTTAGCAATATAAAGTATGCTAATATTTTGTGGTAACAAATGTTTTACAAAAATATATCCTGTTTTTGATTTTTGATCCCTGTGGAGAAACCTAGGTGAAAATACCTAAAAAGTTATTGTGCTCACTTATTATTGCCTCACCAATACTTGCTGCAGAACCATTAAACGACGATGACTTAGACCTTGACGCGTTAATGGGGATGGATGTTCAAGCAACTTCTGCAATGAAACGAGCACAATCGGCCTTTAGCACCGCCTCTTCTATTTATGTGCTAAGCGAAGAGCAAATTACAAGCTCGGGCGCTACCTCTATTCCTGAGGCATTAAAAATGGTGCCAGGCCTTGCCGTAAGACAACTTGATAACAATCAATGGGCTATTTCTGCACGCGGTGTTGCTTCACGGTATTCCAGCAAATTATTAGTAATGATAGATGGGCAAAGCCTATATACCCCCAAATTTGCGGCTGTGTATTGGGAGTCGTTGCATGTGCCTTTATACGATATTGAACGCATTGAGGTTATTCGTGGTCAGGGCGGGTTGTTATGGGGTAATAACGCAAATAACGGCGTGATCAATATCATTACTAAAAATAGCTTAGATACACGCAACACTTACGCTAAAGCAATTACAGGTAATCAAATAAATGCCGACATAAGCCTTCGCCATGGTGGTGATATTTCTGATATTGGTAGTTACAGGGGCTACTATAATACTAAAAATACCGCACCTTCTAAAAAAGGCAGCCGCATTAAACCTAATGACTTTACTAAACAGCACGCTGGCGGCTTTAGAGCTGATTTTACGCCAAGCGATGAGTGGTCAATCCTCCTGCAAGGGGATCATACCCACACAGAGCACGGCCAAAACCTTACTGGGGTAGTAGATGCGTCTAACCGCAGTCAGCAGTTTCCAACTATTGCAGATAGGCGCGATACACGATTAATGACCCGTGTTGAGCATCGTCTTTCAGATAATGCAAACCAAATGCTGCAAATGTCGTGGCTTAAACAACATGGTGAACAACCCTATATAAATGAAGATTTTGAATCGATTGACGTTGATTATCAAATGAACTTTATTACCGGTGCACTCCAGGTAGATTGGGGGCTTAATTATCGATTTAATGATATTTCTTTTCAAGACAGCATTTTTATTAATAGCGATAAAGACCTAGAAGACCTTCATCAATACGGTGCTATGCTGCAAGCGCAATACAGTGTTATTCCTGATACGTTAAACCTCATTGTAGGCACAAAAATAGAGCATAACGATTTAACCGGTTGGGAAAATCAACCCCTTGCCCGCTTTACCTATCAGCCAAATAGCGAGCACCTAGCATGGGGTTCAATTTCACGAAGCGTACGTATTCCTACACTAATTGAATTTAACGATAACTTTAGAGTAAATGGCCAAAAAATCTCAGACGTTATTGGCATGCAGTCGGGTATTGCTGAAATAGATCAATACCATATAGCTACATTTTTAAATGGTAACGATAACGTAAAAGCCGAAAATTATATCTCGTACGAGCTAGGCTACCGTATATCAAAGGCGGAGTGGTCTTTAGATGTTTCTGCATTTAATACGCAAGCGGATGATGTGGCCGTAATTAGTTTAAACCCTCATGTAGAACAATTTATACCTGCATTAAACTTTTACTTAGCCGGGGAAGTGTCACAAGCATTTGCGGCGCTTCAAACAACAAGCTTAGATTACGACTTTGTTTCGGTAGGTGAAACCACCACAACCGGCGGTGATTTATTGTTCTCGATGCAACTAATGGACGACTTAAGCAGCGAAGTTGGCTACAGCTATACAAAAATAGATTACGACTTACCTAATGCAACGCGCCCTACTATTGGCTACGACTCAGTAAACAGACAATTATTTACTAAACTGAATTACCAATTAACTGAGCAGCATTCTATTTTTGCCACGCTAAGAGCCGAAAACTCAAGCACTTACAATACAGATAACTACACCGCTGTAGACCTTACATGGAACTGGAAAATAAACAATAACTGGGCCACAGCAGTATCAGGCAAAAATTTATTTGCAGGCTCACACATAGAATACGCCAATACTCGCGAAACATTTACGGTTCCTAATTACATAGACGAGTGTGTTACGTTTTCTGTTAGTGCAACATTTTAAGAGAGCCAATGCTTAAGCCTTTAAATCGATTGCTTTACCTATTTTTTTGCCTTGCGCTTTGTACAAGCTCAAGCGCGTTTGCGGTGCAAAAAGAATATGTGCTTAAAGCAGGCTTTTTATATAACTTTGCCCGCTTAGGGCAATGGCAATCTGCACCCGAAAACGGCTCCGACTTTTTAATTTGTAGCCCCGACAGCCAATTTATAGCAATAGCAAATGCCGCCCTAGAAAACAGAAAAGTACATAAACGCCACTTACGAAATAAACTAACTCCCCTCGAGGCAACTGCACTTGAGGGCTGTGATATAGTATTTATTACTGATAATACCTATAACATGTGGTTAGATGCCCACCCCGCGCTTAATTTAAAAAATACAATGATAGTTGGCGAATCCGATGGCTTTATAGCCGCACAGGGCCATATTCGATTTTTCCTTTCAAGTAGTAAGGTGCGCTTTGAAGTTGCCCCAAGCAAGCTTAAAAAAGCAGGCATTACTATGAGTTCAAAAGTGCTGCGCCTAGCACGTGTAGTTGAGGGGTAAATAATGAAAAACTACTTCTCACTCAACTCAATGAGTAAAAAGCTGCTGTTTATTTTAATGAGCGTTGCGCTTATTTCTACCGCTACCGTTACTGCTGTTTTTAGCGCGTATGAGCTAAAAACCGCAAAACAAGAACAAACACAAAGCCTAAAATCACTCTCGCAAATATTAGCCCCCAATATTAGTACTGCTTTAATATTTTACGACACCGCCGCAATAAAAGAGCTGATTGAGCCGCTATTAATGCGCTCCGATATTGTATCGGTAGAAGTGATAAACAATTTTAGCCAACAACTTGCAAGCGTAACGTCGCCTAAATACAGCCAAGAAAGCTCAGCCCCGCATACAATAGAAGTAAAAACACCATTAACAATTGACGCTCAACGCTACGGTACGCTGATTGTGCGCGCAGACGACAGTGACCTAAACGACAGAGCCGCTTTTTATGGCCGGTTTATTATTGTATTAATGATTTTTAGCTTTATTTTAAGTTTGCTTGTATCGCTAATGCTCAGAAAACGTTTTTTAAACCCCATTTTATATTTAGCACAAACAGCAGAGAAAATTACCTCATCTAACGACTATAGCCTACGTGCTAAAGAGCTTTCAAAGGACGAAGTGGGTAAGCTAACAAGCTGTTTTAATACCATGCTGCAAACTATAGAACAACGCGACAACCTGCTAGAAAACCAAGTAAAACGCAGAACAAAAGAGCTCGAAAATGCCAATGTTCAGTTGCATCAATATGCCTATCAAGATGGCTTAACCGACCTACCTAACCGCCGTTATTTTTATGAGCACCTGCAACAGCTTGTAAGCACACCTGAACAACCATTTTCTTTGGTATTTATTGATTTAGATGGCTTTAAAGAAGTAAACGATAGCTTAGGCCACGACTTTGGTGATTTATTACTTCACGAAGTGGCTAAGCGACTTCGCCGCTGCTTAAAACAGCAAGACATAGTGGCGCGCTTAGGCGGTGATGAGTTTACCCTAATACTAAAAGGAATAAGCGATACAACAGCGGTTTCGCACATTGCACACGATGTAATGAAAAGCCTGACCCGAACAATAACCATAAAAAACGAACATGTGCAGGTAACTGCGAGTATAGGCGTGGCGTTTTTTCCGCATGACGGCATATCGGTCGAAACCTTAGTTAAACGAGCCGACCAAGCGATGTATTTGTCAAAAAGTAAGGGGCGAAACAGGTTTGAGTTTTTCTCATACGAAATGGAAGAACTGGCGATTGAAAAGCGCCGCCTTATAGAAGAAATACGCATTGGCTTAAATAACAATCAATTTGAACTTTACTATCAGCCAATATGGGACCCCCATTCACGTACGCTAAAAAAAGCTGAAGCGCTGATCCGTTGGAACCACCCAGAGCGAGGCATTATTGGCCCTGTTGAGTTTATCGATATAGCAGAGCAAAATGGCTTGATAAAAGAGCTAGGCGAATGGGTTAAATCGCAAGCTGTTCGCGATGCGGTGCAGTTTAATAAACTAAGCTATACACCGGTGCAAATTAGTGTAAATACCTCGCCTTTAGAAATTGATCGCGACGGTATTTGGGTTACCCAATGGGTAGAGGCGTGCAAACTGTATAATTTGCCACCTCATACTATCTTAATTGAAATAACTGAAAACAGCTTAATGGACCCAGATAACGCGATTCAGCACCATTTAAAACGCCTTAATGCGCTTGATATAGACATTGCCATTGATGATTTTGGTGTTGGGTACTCATCGCTTGCGTACTTGCAGCAGTTAGACATTGATATACTTAAAATAGATCAATCGTTTATACAAAATATTGAAGCCAATAGCAGCAGTATAGCGCTAATTAAAGCCATAATTACCATGGCGCATAACTTAGGGGTAGAAGTGGTCGCCGAAGGGGTAGAAACACCAACCCAACAAGCACAATTAATCGCGTTGGGCTGTGATTACATTCAAGGCTATTTATATTCAAAGCCGCTTTCAAAGCAAGATTTTATAAATAGCCATCTGCAAATAAAAGCAACCGTTGAATAACCTACAACCAGCGCGGTACGGTTTGCTTATATTTTAGGTAGTCATTATTAAAACGCGTGACTAAATGCGCTTCTTCAACGGCTATTTGTTTATAAAGCGCATATAAGCCCACAGCAAGGCAAATTAAGCTAAATAAGCTTGGTAATGCTAAAAAGAACCCCAACTGAGCAGTTGCCACACCAACATACATAGGATTGCGCGAAAAACTATATAACCCTGTAGTTTTAAGCGTTTGAGGCCCATTTGGGTCTATACCCGAGCGCCAAAGTGACGCCATATGAAAATGAACAACCATACTGAGCACAAAGCCCGCCGTGAGCATAATATTGCCAAACATAACACCCGGCCACCCATTTAAGGTATAAAACATACCTAAGTAGTTATCGGTGGCAGGCAAAAACACACGCAGCACACACACAAACCATATAGCAGCTCTAAAAAACTTAAACGCCATATGATTCCACCAGCTAGTACAAAACTTAGCGCCAGGAAAAATAACACCCGCAGGCGTTGAACGATTTTTATAAATAATTCTAACGGTGTAAAACCCCGCCACAAACGTATAAAAAAGCGCTAAATACACACGCGTAAACTCGATTAGCGAAGCAGAATCATCTATAAACGGTTGGTAACTCATTAATTTATTTTCTTCATCCTTTTATAATAATTTCATCATAATAGTCATGCTATTCATTAACAAGGTTAGTGTGCTAAAAACGTATAGTGGGCTTTTATTTAAAAACTATAATTTATACCCGCGTAGTAGCGTCTACCTGAGTAACTTGAACTTAATAAACGCGCTTCGCTATCATCACCTAAACGCGTAACAGTTTCCGATTTAGTTAAGTTAATAACAGAGGCTGTTAAACTTAAGCCATCAGAAATATTAATGGCGGCATTTACATCAACTTGCTCGTAAGGGTCTTGGTATACATTTAAACCGCTATTTAAGCCAAGTACTGTTTCGCCGCGTTTATTGTACGACGCGCGAAGAGTAAAGTACTCGCCTTCGTAATAAGCAGAGGTGTTGTACTGGTATTTAGCGCTTCCAATTAATGGCGATTGGCCAAATTCTTCACCATTTACACTTACATCGGCTTTATTGGTTTTGTTATAGGTGTAATTAGCATAAAAACCAAAACCACCTGCAAATGCATGTTGAATAAATACTTCGGCCCCTTTTGATACCGCATCGGTGCCGTTACCCACTGTGCTGTATGGCGCAACGGTAATGAAACCGCGCTCTACTATATTGTCTTTGCCTGCAAACTCTTGCTGCATATCTATTACCAGCGGCACAACAAAGTTATCAACCTTTTTATGAAACAACGCTAACCCCAATGCAGAGCCCTCGGCGTAATAATATTCAATAGATAAATCGGCCTGCACTGATTCAAAAGGTTTTAAATTTTTATTACCGCCACTGCCACTAAAACCTGCAAGTTCGTTGAATGCGGCTCTGTCTTCTGCCCATTCATTTGATACAAACGTAATACGCTGCTGCGAGCCTAAATCGCTGTAATCTGGTCGTGCCATCACTTTAGCAATAGCGCCTCTAATCACTAAATCGTCGGTGGCATCCCACGCTATGTTAAAGCTTGGTAGAATTTGTGTGTCGGTGTTTTTTTGTGTAACCAACTGATAATCTTCTACAAAACGCGCATCGCCAGTTACCGGCTCGCCTGTTTCATCATTGGTGTGATCAAGTTGATAAGTATATAAATCGGTAGAAGAGGTTAAGGTTTTAGTTTGTACTACGCGCACACCTAAATTACCTCTTACTTCACTAAATTCAAAATCGCCTTGAATGTAAAACGCTGATATTTTTTCTTCAATATCGTATACAAAGTTATCTTCTATGCGGGTATAAGGCGTGTAGTTGTCGGTTACTAAATCTCGGTATTTATCCCAATCTATGCTGGGCATTTGGTTTATATTAAACCCGCCAACTATATTGGTTTGATTAATAAACACATCCTCGGCAAGTGGCATACCGCCATTCCATTGGTAGCTATCAAATTGCGTTATACCTTGCTCACTCGCTTCACCTTCAGCAATATCAAAGTTAGGATCTAAAAAAAACGTATTACCGGTCTCGCGGTGTAAGTTGGCATGGCGATATTTAGCCCCGGTTCTAATCGTTTTTAAAAATCCCCAATCAACATAAAAGTCGATGTCGGCTTGATAATAATCCTCTTCGAGTTCGCTGCGCACAAAGCTTGAATTTGACGAACCAGCATCACGCCCGCCGCCTAAGCCACTTTGCAAGTTAGCTAATGTGTTGGGATCAATACTCAGCGATACATTATTTTCATTTAAAGACCACGCAGCGCTTTGCGATGCGTTTTGAATAACGGTTTCGTTTTCACCGGCGTTTGAGCTTTTATAAGCGGCTTCCCAGCTTTCTTCAGGGCCGCCCTCAGATTGGGTGTTACCAATAACAAAGCGGGCTTTAAAGCTATCGCCTTCATAGGTTAAATTAAAATCGATAGTATCGGAGGTAGACTCTTCTCGTACATAGCTGCCACGCATCCACGGAAATTGCATATCGTTTTCAACACCGCTAGCACTGGCATTGTATTGCATACCCGTTGCAATGGTGCCTGTTTCATCCAGGTTTACTGCGCTTAAAAAGTCAGGATTGAGTGACCACTCAGGAATATCAATGACTGATTCGGTTCTGTCTTGTCCAAGTGTAAAACCAAAGTAGTTAAATCCTAGTTCTAAGCGATTAGTTGGGCGCCATTGTGTACTAAATTGAATACCTTCACGCTCACGTTTTTCATTAAGCACAGAGCCACGTACAACTTGCGGAAACCACACGTCATCATAACGATTACCGCTGGCATCACTTATCGTATCCCAACCGTTATTGTTATCAACGGCATTACCATTAATATCAGTAGGTTGACCGCCACCCGTGTAACGCCATACATTTGCATCGGTGCTGCCTGTTAAAGTGCGATTAGTACGCTCTTGATAGGTATAACCCACCAATACGCCAAAGGTGTCGTCGTCATTTTTCCACGAATATAAGCCACTAAATTGCGGCTCGTACTCTTTTGTCACATCGGCGTAAGTAGATTCAACGTTAAATACACCTGAGTTTGCCTCCATGCTTAAAGGCTTGCGGCTATGCATTAATACTGTGCCGCCCACGCCGCCTTCATCTAAACGCGCTTCTGGCGATTTATACACTTCTACGCTTTCTATCATGGCAGAGGGCAGTAAAGTGTAATCGAACGAGCGAGAAGGCTCCCCGGGTGATGAGGCTATAAAATTGCCATTAAGCTGAGTAAATGTAAGCTCAGATGATAAACCACGAATACTCACCGATGCCCCTTCTCCGCCATCGCGTTCAATAACAACGCCAGGTACTCGCTGCAACGAATCCGCTACATTTTTATCAGGAAATTTGCCAATATCTTCGGCAGTAATTGCATCCACCACAGAGCCAGACATACGCTTAACATCTAAGTTCTCAGCCATGCTTGAACGTATACCCCGTACTTCAATTACTTCCATATTTTTTTTAAGCAGTGTTTTAGCATTTTGTGAGGCAGCATCATCAGCTAAGCTAAATGGGCTTGAGGTAATAAGTGATGCGCAAAATAAAGATTTATATACTTTAGATAAAGGGTAATGACGTAGGCAATTAATCATTTTTACAGCTATTCCATTTACATTGCTTAGGCTAAGCAAATCAGTGATCCATTAGCGTATTGCAGTACGTAATGGCAAATTGCTGCAAAGTTTACATGGCGAAACTTAATGTATTGTTAACACCTGGCTTAATTTAGCCTCAACTGTGGTTAAAAAATAACTCACACCTCACTATTTAACCTTATTAGGGTTTATGCACCCGTTTTTAAGCTATTTAATGCTACCTAAGGTGAAAATAACACCTTGTTATAAAAATATTACCCGCCGCTTTACTTCACCTAAACTCTGGTTAAGAGACTTACTAACAAATTAAATTACAGAGATAGTTAAATTTATTTTCTCTAACCAGAGATAGGTTTATTATCCACAGTTCAAATTACTTAATATGTGCCGGTACGCATTCTTGTTAAAGCAAAAAACCGCTTTCGCGGTTTTATTTTATGCTTGTTGTTTTAACGTATTTACTCAATCAGTTATTAGAGTTTAATTGGCTGGTAAATTGCCCTACCGCGTTTACCACTTTTTGGGCTCCATCTTGAATTTCTGCCATAACCTCACCCGACTCTTTAGAAAGCGCTAAACCTTGCTCTGCTTTTTCTTTGCCTTGCTCAATAACCGCTACCGTACTTTGGGTTTGTGACTGATTACGCTGTACCACTTCCACAATTTCTTCTGTTGCTTTTGATGTTCTTGACGCTAAATGCCTTACTTCATCAGCAACCACAGCAAACCCGCGCCCTTGCTCTCCTGCACGCGCAGCCTCTATTGCAGCATTGAGTGCAAGTAAGTTTGTTTGCTCGGCAATACTACTTATGCTTTGCACTATGCTGGCTATTTGTTGAGATTGTTGATCCAGCGCCGAAATTTCGTTAGCTGCTTGTTCCATATTTACAGCCAGCTCGTTCATAACAGATACGGTTTCTTGTAATACGCAGCTGCCACGCTCTGCGGTTTTATCTGTTTCTGTAGAGGTGCCATAGGCTATTTCGGCTGCTTGCGAAATAGCAATTTCACGGTTTACTTGCTCAGTAATTACGGTGGCAAATTTCATTACTTTATAAAGCTGATCCGCATCATTCGATATAGGGTTGTAGGTGGCTTCTAACCAAATTACATTGCCATATTTATCTATGCGTTTAAACCTGTCGGCAATAAATTGGCCTTGCCTAAGCTTGCTCCAAAACTGTTGGTATTCAGCCGAATTAGCTTCTTCGGTTTCACAAAACACGCGGTGATGCTGGCCAAGTATTTCTGATTCACTGTACCCCATGGCTGACAAAAACTGATCGTTTGCCGTCAACACATGCCCCTGCAAATCAAATTCAATCACAGCCATAGAGCGATAAATCGCTTTTATTGTGTCGCTTTGTTCACGAGAGGTTGTAATGGTTTTAGTAAGTACGGTGCCAAACACCGAAAAATATAATAACTGATTTTGCTCACCCACCACTGGGTGCACAATTAATCTTAGCCACTCTGCATTGCCATCTTGGCGAACAAATTCAATAGCCCCACTCCAGTGGCCTTCTTTTTGGAATGCTTTTTCAAGTTCTGCGTATTCAGGTGATAGCCGCGACTGATCAGCAATAAAATCGCCTAGCTGATTATTTGTTAAATTATCTTCGTTATAACCTAATGCGTTTAAAAAGTTATCGTTAGCATGCGAAATTCGCCCATCATAAAGTACATTAAGTACCAGCATTTCTTTGTAAAGCCCTTCCCACACTTGCTCTAAAGGGTACAACTGGGCTTTTAAAGCGGCTATTTCGTTTTGCTTACCTTTTGAAAAAAACATTAATTTCCCTACCAAAAAACACTAAATCAAGTTACTTCCAGTATAGGAGGTATTAATGATAACGCGATAATTAATAAGTAGTTTAAGCTAATTTTTTGCTAAATTTGTAAGCATATGTTCCTTTTTATGTGTTCAGCCTTCACTTTCAACTAGGTTTACATACTTTTGTGCGAGCTGCTCAAGTGACTCCCTATTTAAAGGATCGCTTTTAATGCAATTAATAGGGCACACTATGACACACGTTGGTTTATCGTAATGCCCCACACATTCAGTGCACTTATCTGGGTCTATTTGATAAATTTTTGACCCCATAAAAATCGCGCTGTTGGGGCACTCATCTACACATACATCGCAGTTAATGCATTTATTATTTATAAATAGTGCCATGCTAGCGCTTACTCACTTGCTACTTTTTTATAGGGGTTGCGGGTATCTTGGTGCTCATCTAAATTTCGCATTAATATTGCGTGCTCTAAATTAATGCGTGTATCTAATCGAATTTTAACGTGATGCCCAGAGCCTTTGGCATCGGTAATACTTTCGCCCTTTTTGTTTTGCATATATTCAAGTTCAAAAATAATGTTCCCTTGTGGTGTCATAAGCTCTAAAGAATGCCCAACGCAGAATTTATTTTTTACCTCTATTTCAACTAAACCATCAGCATGGCGCCCTATTACTTCCCCAACAAATTGCTGCTTAGTTGATACAGAGTGACCGTATTCGTAGTTTTGATAATCTTGATGGGCATGGCGCTTTAAAAAGCCCTCGGTGTAGCCTCTATGCGCTAAGTTCTCAAGTGTTTTAAATAAGTGAGTATCGAATGGTTTACCCGAAGCCGCATCGTCTATGGCTTTACGGTATACTTGCGCGGTGCGCGCTACGTAATAAAACGATTTAGTCCGCCCTTCTATTTTTAAACTATGTACGCCCATTTTTGTAAGCTGCTCTACGTATTGCACGGCGCGTAAATCTTTTGAGTTCATAATATAGGTGCCGTGTTCGTCCTCAAAGGCTGGCATATACTCCCCTGGGCGCCCTTGCTCTTCAAGCATGTAAATATTATTTGTTGGCGCACCTTCACCAAGGGTAGGAATAACCTGTTTAGGATCAATTTTATGCACCATCTCACCCGTTTCGTTTTCAACCCCTGATTTTACATCGTAACTCCAACGACAAGCATTCGTGCAAGTGCCTTGGTTAGGGTCGCGCTTGTTAATATAACCCGAGAGCAAACAGCGCCCAGAATACGCCATACATAACGCCCCATGTACAAACACCTCAAGCTCAGTATTTGGGCAAAGCGTACGTATTTCTTTTATTTCTTCAAGTGATAGCTCGCGGGATAAAATAACTCGCTCAATACCTTGTTTTGCCCAAAATTGAACACTTGCATAATTAACTGCATTTGCTTGCACCGATAAGTGAATAGGCATGGCTGGCCACTTTTCACGTACCAGCATAATTAACCCCGGATCTGACATAATCAGCGCATCGGGTCCCATAGCAATCACAGGTTCTATATCACGTAAATACGATTTAACCTTTGCGTTATGCGGAGCAATATTTGAGACCACATAAAACTTTTTATTTTGCGCATGGGCTTCATTAATCCCTATTTGTAATGTCTCTAAATCAAACTCATTATTACGTACCCGCAAACTGTAGCGAGGCTGGCCGGCGTAAACAGCATCGGCTCCATATGCAAAGGCGTAGCGCATGTTTTTTAAGCTCCCCGCAGGGCATAACAGTTCGGGAATAAAAGAAGTTACAGAAGAAACAGCTGGCATATGCGCTCCGTACAGCTAACCGAGTACACGTCGGTTACATGATTAATTAATTTACAAGCGCGGCATTATAAATGCGCTAAACATTGTGCTTTTGATCAAGATCATAAAACTGCAACCAAACTGGTTTTTAATAAAATTAGGTTTTTTCAATTAAAACGCGTATAATTCGCGCCCGTAAATATTCACACTTTTATTTAAAAATTATTGGAGCATAAAGATGGCTTTAGAGCGTACTTTCTCAATCGTAAAACCTGATGCAGTAGCAAAAAACCACATCGGCGCAATCTACAACCGTTTCGAAACTGCGGGTCTTAAAATCGTTGCAGCTAAAATGGTTCACCTTTCAAAAGAGAAAGCTGAAGGTTTCTACGCAGAGCACAGCGAGCGTCCTTTCTTCGGTGCTTTAGTATCTTTCATGACATCTGGTCCAGTAATGGTTACCGTTCTTGAAGGCGAAAACGCTGTTCTTAAAAACCGTGAAATCATGGGCGCTACTAACCCTGCTGAAGCACTAGCTGGTACTTTACGTGCAGACTACGCTGATAGCATCGACGAAAACGCTGTTCACGGTTCTGACGCTGTTGAATCTGCTGCTCGCGAAATCGCGTACTTCTTCGCTGACGAAGAGCTTTGCCCACGTACTCGTTAATTCGAGTTTTACAGTTAACGCTGTAATGCAAAGTAAGAAAAGGGCTTTCGAGCCCTTTTTTAGTCATTACGTAAAGTATCCTTAAATGCATTTTTGATATTTTACTTAATGATTAAAGTGGGTGAATTGTGTACAATTCGCCCTTGTAAATTTTATCTCCACCGTCACCGATTGAGGTTGTTTCATGACCGAGCAAAAAAAGATTAACTTATTAGATTTAAACCGAGATGCAATGCGCGAGCTATTTGTATCATTCGGTGAAAAGCCATTTCGTGGCGACCAGGTGATGAAATGGATTTATCATTTTGGCGTTGATAACTTTGACGACATGAGCAACGTTAATAAAAAGCTTAAAGAAAAGCTTAAAAACGAATGCGAAATTGTTGCGCCAGAAATCTCTGTACGCCAACAAGCAAGCGACGGCACAATTAAGTACGCATTAGTGCTTGATGGCGGCCAAGAAGTTGAAGCTGTATGGATCCCAGAAAAAGACCGCGCCACTTTGTGTGTATCTTCGCAAGTGGGTTGTGCCCTTGAGTGCACGTTTTGTTCAACTGCGCAACAAGGCTTTAACCGTAACCTTAAAGTGTCTGAAATTATTGGCCAAGTTTGGCGTGTAGCTAAAGACATAGGCCTTGATGGCAACAGCGAAAAACGCCCAGTTACCAACGTTGTAATGATGGGTATGGGCGAGCCTCTACTTAATATTAAAAACGTAGTGCCGGCAATGGAACTTATGATGGACGATTGGGGCTTTGGCTTATCTAAGCGCCGCGTAACATTAAGTACCTCAGGGGTTGTACCTGCCCTTGATTTATTAAAAGAAAAAATAGACGTAGCACTTGCTATTTCTCTTCACGCACCCGATAACGCTCTGCGTGACGTACTTGTACCAATTAATAAAAAGTACCCAATTGAAGAATTTTTAGCCGCGTGTCGTCGTTATATCGATGGCTCTAAAGCAAATAAAGACGTGACCATTGAATACGTTATGCTAAATGGCGTTAACGACAGCACCGACCAAGCACATGAGCTGGTTAAAACGCTTAAAGGTACACCTTCTAAAGTTAACCTTATTCCGTTTAACCCGTTCCCGGGTAACGAATACACGCGCTCTAGCAACAGCCGTATTGACCGTTTTTCTAAGGTTTTACAAGCCGCGGGGATTACGTGTATTGTGCGCCGTACTCGTGGTGACGATATTGACGCCGCCTGTGGGCAACTAGCCGGCGATGTTGTTGACCGTACTAAACGTATGGCGAAAAAGAAAATGCGCGACGATAACGCAATTAGCGTAAATATCCAGCAAGCATAAGCCTGTAACCACCCTGCGTATATTTCCTATGCAGGGTGGTTAAGTTGTTTATTTTTAAATAAATGATGCAACACTAAGGGTTTTAGGTAAGATAGGCGCTATGGATAGAAAAACAGAGACAAGGTAATGCGATCTTTACTTGCTTTAACACTTTCAACACTTGCCCTTACAGGGTGCGTAAGTGAAAGTAGTTATAACGGCAGTGACAAACCCGTCGTCGAAAACAAAATCAATAATGCAGGCGCAGCACGCACTCGTATCGCCCTCGCTTTACAATACTTAGAAACTGGCAACAACTCGCAAGCAAAGTATAACCTTGAGCGAGCTATAGAATTTGCCCCAAATCTACCTGAAGTACATTACTCTCTTGCTTATTATTACCAACAAGTAGGCGAAAAAGAGCGTGCCGATAAAGCCTATCAAAAAGCATTAGCAATTAAGCCTGACGATCCGAACACGCTTAATAACTACGGTGTGTTTTTATGTAGTATTGAAGAGTATGACCGCGCGACCGATCAGTTTTTAAAAGCAATTGATATTCCAAGCTATATTCGCGTTGCCGAAAGCTACGAAAACCTTGCATTATGTGCCATAGAATTTAACGACTTTGAAAATGCAGAGAGTTACTTTAAACAAGCACTTAATCACAGCTCGCAACGTACATCGACCCTAATAAGCTTAGCCGCCCTTTTTTATGCTAAAAGCGATTTACATAAAGCCAGCGAAGTATTAAAGCGTCATGACGACACCGGCCGAGTGTCTGCACGGGCTTTATTGCTTGGTTATTTAATTAAGCAGCGCATGGGCAGAATAGAAGAAGCAGAAAAAATTGCCGCCACCATAATGCAAACTTACCCAACCAGTAAGCAAGCCTATGCCATTCGCGATAATCGTACTAAACAAACTGAGTTTGAAATACTGCGCGAAAAATACCGTAAAGCGCAGCTCGAAGAGCTTCAAGAGCAGTATGGCGAAGAGCAAATCAGTGTTGAGCAACCAAAAATTAAAATTATCCGTAAAAAGCGCCCAACTACCGATAATTCGACCAGCTTAATTTCTCCAGGGGTTGAGCCTTCAAGCCCAGTATTAAATGAGACGGCAAAAGCACAGGCAACCATTGCCGCAGCAAACAAACAAAAAACCGTAGCTGAGCAAAATGATGACGCTGCCACTTTCACGCCAGCGGCTCAACCAACGCAGGCTAAAGTAGCGACAACAACAAAAGCAGTAGTGCCAGCTGCGGCAGCGGCTCCAACCGTAACAAATACTGCCCAAGTAGCAACTACAACTACAACATCTGCGCCTGCAGAATCTAATACAGATACCGCAGCGGTGCTTTTGGCTTTAACAACGGATCACCAAGCGCAACAAACGTCTACTCCCACAGCTGAGCCGCCAAAAGCCGTCGCTAAACAAGCAGCCCAAGATGATGACGAAGTAAAAATAATTTCATTTGGTGCGCCAAAACAAGCTAACTTTAACACCTCACAAAATACACGCCCTGCTGCAAATGGCCCACAAAATACGGGCTTAAATAATTCGGTAGTATTTTATGAGGCTAAAAAAGACAGTGCGGTATTTAGTAATAACCCATACAGCGACAGTAACGACATTACACTAAAAAACTACCAACCAAGTGTAAAACAAGAGCCTCCCATGCTTAATCCAAAAGTCCCCCCTTTAAAGGTGCCTTTTCATATTATTGAGTTTGGTGAAAACCTATTTAGCATTTCAGTGCGATACAATGTTAAACTACAAAAACTCCTGCAGTGGAATGGTCTAAAGGAGTCGGATCGTGTTATCAACGGAAGTAAAATTTACTTAAACGATCCTAATATTTATTACGAGATTAAAGCTGGCGATACCCTTTACGACATAGCTACCCAGCGGCATGTATTAATTGATGAATTAATGCGATGGAATAAATTAAGCCCAGATATAGAACTTACACCTGGGCACAGACTATTACTAGTGGATCCAAATTCGTACCTATTATGACAGAAGAAACTACGCAACAAAGCGATGAGCCAAGTGTTGGGCAACTATTAAAAGCGCATAGAGAGCAGGCTAATGTAAGCTTAGAGTCACTTACTGGCCCACTTAAGCTTTCTATTTCTCAGCTGCAACGCTTAGAAAGCGATCAGTACCAAACGTTAGGCCCAATTACCTTTGTAAAAGGCTACATTAAAAACTATTGCCGTGAACTACACGTCGATAGCGCCCCTATATTAGCTAAATTGCCTGCACCGCCCGAGCCTACTAAGCCGGCTAACATGCAAAGCTTTTCGCGCCGCACAGAAAAAGAAGCCCACGACAGCCGCCTAATGCTGGTGAGCTACATTATTTTAGCCATTGTTATTGGCTCATCTGCCTTATGGTTTTGGCAAAATGCTACGCCTATCGATGAGCAAACAAGCACAATCAATATTGAAAATTCAATTTTAGATAACCAGCAAAATAACAACGCGCTAAATAACGAAAGCGAGAACACCTCGCAAATGCAAGCAACACAGGCAGTTGAGCGCACACCGGCTGTAATGCCTATAAGCGCTGAACAAGTCCCCTTAAGTGAAGCCGTTAATGCCACGGCGCCTATTGCCGCTAGCACCCAAACAGCCACTAACGAGCCCGACACGCAAAGTAACATCAGTACAATTAACATGGTGTTTAACGATGAGAGCTGGGTAGAAATACACGATGGCGAAGGTGAACGCATTGCATTTGGCGTAAAAAAAGCAGGCTATAAAATGGCTGTAAGCGGTACCCCGCCTTTTTCAGTTGTGCTGGGTAAGCACGACGTAGTTAGTGTTTCTCTAAACGGCGAACCAGTTGATATTTCTGGTTATCCTAAAAATCGTTTAGCCAAATTTAAATTACCATTAGCAGAGTAGTCGCTATGTTTTCAGAATCTCCAATTAAACGCAGAAAATCAACCCGCATCAATGTAGGCAACGTGCCTATTGGTGACGGTGCCCCTATTGCCGTGCAGTCGATGACCAATACCGACACCATGGATATAGATGCCACGGTAGCGCAAATCCAAGCAATACAAGATGCCGGCGCCGATATAGTGCGTGTATCTGTACCAACTATGGATGCAGCAGAAGCGTTTAAAAGTATAAAAGAGCAAGTTAGTATACCGCTTGTAGCCGATATTCACTTTGATTACCGCATAGCGTTAAAAGTGGCAAAATACGGCGTGGATTGCCTACGTATAAATCCAGGGAATATAGGCAGTGAAGAGCGCATTAGAGCCGTTGTAGACTCAGCGCGCGAGCATAATATTCCTATTCGTATTGGTGTAAATGGCGGCTCATTAGAGCGCGACCTACAAGAAAAATACGGCGAGCCAACTCCCGAGGCATTACTTGAATCAGCAATGCGCCATGTAGATATATTACGCCGCCTTGATTTTGACCAATTTAAAATATCGGTAAAAGCATCAGACGTATTTTTAGCTGTAGGCGCTTATCGTTTACTTGCTAAAGAAATAGATCAACCCCTACATTTAGGGATCACCGAAGCCGGCGGCATGCGCTCAGGTTCGGTTAAATCGGCTGTAGGCTTGGGCATGTTACTTGCCGAAGGTATTGGCGATACGCTACGTGTATCACTTGCTGCCGACCCAGTTCAAGAAATCAAAGTAGGTTTTGATATTTTAAAATCGCTGCGTATACGCTCTCGCGGAATTAACTTTATTGCCTGCCCTAGCTGCTCACGTCAAGAGTTTGATGTAGTGAGCACCATGAACCAGCTTGAAGAGCGCCTAGAAGATGTTGTTGAGCCAATGTCTGTTTCGGTAATTGGTTGTGTCGTTAACGGCCCAGGCGAAGCCCTAGTTAGTGATATTGGCCTTGCCGGTGCAAACCGCCGCTCAGGTTTATACATTAATGGCGAGCGTCAAAAAGCGCGTATTGATAACAACAACATTGTTGACCAGCTTGAAGGTTACGTGCGCGACTTTATTGCTCAAAAAGAGCAGCAAACACCTATCGACATTAAAATAGTCGAATAAATACCGTATAAAGCGCCAAACCACGCTGTTTGGCGTTTACCTTTATAGCTAGAGGATACCCAAACGACCCCAAGATACAGAATTCAGCGTTTCACAGGCTCTTAATATCAAGGCGTTACTTTGCAAGAATGGCAATCCCTTTTAAAAAGTAACAACGATGAGAGTAAGTGTCTGTGAAGCGCCCAATGGGTTGGTTTAAAAGCGATTTATACTGCGTTATTGATTTTAACAATAGAACCTCTATTACTTTCAATCAATGCCTTGCCTAAATCGCTTTTAATTCCAACGACGCTCGCATCATGGGGTCATTTGGGTATATAATGACGGGTCAATTTTTAGCATTCTTGTTGTGTAAGCATTTTTTTATTACACATAAACAGTAATTAGGATTTATCAGTGGCAAAACAAATTCAGGCAGTTCGCGGTATGAACGATTGTCTGCCGGGCGACACGCAAGTTTGGCAGAAAGTAGAAAACATTTTACGCGAGACAGTAGCATCGTTCGGTTATCAAGAAATTCGTTTTCCTATTGTAGAATCAACCGACTTATTTAAACGCTCTATTGGTGAAGTAACCGATATAGTAGAAAAAGAAATGTACACCTTTGCCGATCGTAACGGCGACATGCTAACCCTTCGCCCAGAAGGCACCGCAGTGTGTGTACGTGCAGGTAACCAAAATGGCTTGCTTTATAACCAAGAACAGCGCCTGTGGTACATGGGCCCGATGTTTCGTCATGAGCGCCCTCAAAAAGGCCGCTACCGTCAGTTTCACCAATTTGGTTTAGAAACATTTGGTATTGCCACAGCCGACATAGACGCAGAAGTTATTTTACTTACCGCGCAATTATGGAAAGCATTTGGCATTAACGAACACGTACGTTTAGAGCTTAACTCGTTAGGCTCTAACGAAGCACGTGCTGATTACCGCGATGCACTCGTTGCCTACCTTGAACAGCATACCGACGTGCTTGATGAAGATTCAAAGCGCCGTATGTACTCAAACCCATTACGTGTACTTGATAGCAAAAACCCAGACGTGCAAGCAATCTTAGTGGATGCGCCTAAATTGTCTGAGCATTTAGATGCTGAATCAAAAGAACATTTTGCAAATTTATGTGAACGTTTAGACGCAGCTGGCGTCATATACACGGTTAATGAAAAGTTAGTACGTGGTTTAGACTACTACAACCGCACCGTATTTGAATGGGTAACAGATAGCCTAGGTGCACAAGGTACAGTGTGTGCTGGCGGACGCTACGATGGCTTAGTTGAGCAACTTGGCGGCAAAGCAACGCCCGCAGTTGGTTTCGCTATGGGTCTAGAGCGCTTAGTACTGTTACTCCAAGCACTTGAGTGTGTAGGTGACATTCGCCGCAATGCTGATGTATATTTAGCGGCAATGGGCGACAAAGCCAGCGTACAAGCCCCAGCCATTGCAGCGCAACTGCGTTGCGACGTACCCGGTTTACGCGTTATGGTGCATGCCGGTGGCGGTAACTTTAAAAAACAACTAAAACGAGCTGATAAAAGCGATGCACTAGTGGCCGTTATTATTGGCGAAGATGAATTAGAAAAAGGCGTTGTGACCATAAAATATTTACGTGAGCGTAAAGAGCAAGTCACACTAGAATTAGAACAAGCTAAAGCGCTATTAGCTGAGCTTATCAATAGCTAAGCTAACTTAAGAGGTAATAATGGACATTTATTCAACAGAAGAACAACAAGCAGAAGCCATTAAGCGCTTTTTTCGCGAAAACGGTATTTCACTTGCGCTAGGTGTAATTGTAGGTTTAGGCGGCTTATACGGTTGGAAAGCATACAACCAAAACCAAATTACAACTGCTGAGCAAGCGTCTGACGAATATACAACACTTGTTCAAAGTGACGATGTACTTGGCGCAGCCGATACATTCATTAAAAACAACCAAGACACAAGCTATGCAACTTTAGCCGCTTTTGTTGCGGCAAAAGACGCTGTTGATGCAAAAAAATTAGACCTTGCTAGCGAAAAGCTTAGCTGGATTGTGACAAACGCCCAAAGCGAAGAGCTTAAAGCCATTGCCATTACGCGTTTAGCACGTATTCAACTTGCGCAAAGTAAATTTGACGAAGCCCTAAGTACATTAAACTCGCCACTACCAGAGGCATATAACGCCAATGTAGCTGAGCTAAAAGGCGATATTTACATTGCACAAGGTAATAAAGACCAAGCTCGCACTGCGTATCAAGCAGCTGCCGATGCAGGCGGTTTAACAACAAACCCTTTATTACAAATTAAATTAGACGACCTAGCAGTAATTAGCCCAGCAGCATAAGGTTTTAGGTATGAAAAAAATAACAACAGCAACTCTCGCACTGTGCATGGCAACGCTAATGGGTTGTTCATCAAGTGATGACGAAGACGAGTTAGTACTTCCTGAAATTGTTAATCAATTTGAAACAGACGTAGTGTGGCAAGAGTCGGTTGGCAGTGGTGTAGAACATTATTTTTCTCGCTTATCGCCTGCTGTATACAAAGACACTATTTATGTAGCTAGCCGCGAAGGCCAAATTGAAGCGCTTTCGCTTACCAATGGCGACACGTTATGGGAAACCGACGTACGTGAAGATTTATCGTTTTGGCCATGGTCAGATAACGGCACAGCTAAATTATCAGGCGGTATATTACAAGCTTATGGTAAAATTTACGTAGGCTCTGAGCACGGATTTATTATTGCCCTTGACCGCGAAACGGGTGAAGAAGTATGGCGTAAAAATGTGCCAGGCGAAGCGTTATCAAAACCAGCTGCGGGCGATGGCCTAATTTTTGTTAATTTAGGTTCGGGTAAACTATTAGCGCTGCACCCAGATACAGGCGAAGAACGCTGGAACTTTGAACAAGAAGTACCACCGCTTACATTGCGTGGCCAAAGCTCGCCAACTGTTGCAAACGGTGGTGTGTTAGTAGGCTTAGAAACAGGTAAATTAAGTGTACTCATTTCTGAGAGCGGTTATTCAGCATGGAGTGCAGAAATTGCCGTTGCTAAAGGCGCATCAGAATTTGAGCGTTTGGTTGATGTAGACACACAACCAATTATTAGCGGCCCTTACGCTTATGCTATTGCATACAACGGTAACCTAGCAGCGGTAGATATTCGCTCAGGCAATGTTGTATGGAAACGTGAATACAGCAGCTACCGCGAAATAGCGATGGATGCACAAACTATTTACCTAGTAGATAGCGAAGGCGTAATTTACGCATTAGATAAAAATTCAGGTATTGAACGTTGGAGCCAACCCGCTCTACGTGGATGGTACCTAACAGGCCCTGCAGTTGCAGGTAGCCACTTAGCTTTAGGTGACCAAGAAGGTAACCTGCATTGGCTAAACAAAGACACTGGCGAGTTAGTATCTCGTGAAGAATTTGACAGCTCAGGCTTTTTTGTTGAGCCGGTTGTAGCCGACGACAAGCTAATTTTATACACCCGTGATGGTGAAGTTAGTGTGGTAAACACCCCTAACTAACTAGCTAACACTTAAAGGTTTTTTGTAAGGCTTCGCACTGCGAAGCCTTTTGTTGTTTTTTAAAGAGGTAGTTTATGCTTCCCGTGATCGCTCTAGTTGGGCGACCCAATGTGGGCAAATCCACATTATTTAACCGTTTAACACGTACTCGTGATGCACTCGTAGCCGATTTTCCAGGTTTAACACGAGATAGAAAATATGGCCAAGCTAATTACGATGGCTATGAATTTATCGTGGTAGACACGGGTGGTATTGATGGCTCTGAAGAAGGCATCGAAACCGAAATGGCCGACCAGTCGTTACTTGCCATTGAAGAAGCCGATATTGTGTTGTTTTTGGTTGATGCCCGCGTAGGCATGACCGTTGCTGACCAAGCCATTGCTAATCACTTGCGCAAGCAAGAGAAAAAAAGCTTTGTAGTTGCCAACAAAACAGATGGCATTGACGCCGACTCAAACTGTGCAGAATTTTATCAATTATCATTAGGTAATATTCACCATATTGCAGCAGCACATGGGCGTGGTATTACACAGCTTTTAGAGCACACTTTACAGCCTGTAATTGCAGAGCTTGCTGCTCTTGATGAAGATGTAGCCGATGACGATGAAGAGTTAATCGACCTTTATCAAGAAGCTGAAGGCGACGATACAGACCATCAAGCGTTTGCCGATAAACCAGTAAAACTGGCTATTATTGGTCGTCCTAACGTAGGTAAGTCTACACTTACAAACCGTATACTCGGTGAAGAACGTGTAATTGTATACGATATGCCAGGCACCACCCGCGACTCTATTTATATTCCGATGACCCGTAACGACAAAGAATATATTTTAATAGATACCGCAGGTGTTCGTAAGCGTAAAAAAGTAAGCGACGTAGTTGAAAAGTTCTCAGTAATTAAAACGCTTCAAGCCATTGAAGATGCAAACGTTGTATTACTGGTTGTTGATGCTCGCGATGGTATTTCTGATCAAGACTTAAGCTTATTAGGTTTTGCGCTTAACTCAGGTCGTTCATTGGTTATTGCCGTGAACAAATGGGATGGGCTTGATGATTACGTTAAAGATCGCATTAAAACAGAGCTTGATCGCCGTTTAGGTTTTATTGATTTTGCACGCTTGCACTTTATATCTGCACTTCACGGTACAGGTGTTGGCCATTTATTTGAATCGGTTGACGAAGCGTACGAGTCAGCAACTAAACGTATTAGCACCGCAATGCTTCGCCGTATTATGGACATGGCACAGGCCGATCATCAACCGCCACTTGTTCGTGGTCGTCGTGTTAAGCTTAAATATGCGCATGCCGGTGGTTATAACCCGCCACGTATTGTAATTCACGGTAACCAAGTTCACGATTTACCAGATAGCTACAAACGCTACCTGATGAACTACTACCGTAAAGCACTTAAAATTATGGGCACCCCAATCAAAATTGAATTTAGAGAAGGTGATAACCCATTTGCAGGGCGTACTAACAAAGTAACGCTTTCGCAAAAGCGTAAAATACGTGCCTTTGCCAAAGAAAACCGTAATAAATAAATTCGTTAGAGTTAATTTACTACAAAAAACGGCGTACTTTTTAGTACGCCGTTTTTTATGCTTTATACCAATTAGCTTAATTAAGTGATCTATTTTGAGGCTTGGTATTAAAGATTAAGTAATGCCAATTGCACCAGCCGTTCAACGGTGGTGTCTTGGCTATTTTTAGGCGCTTTGGGGTAATACTTAGATTTTGGCGACTTAATAGTTATAAACCCATGATTGGTGGCCATTTCGTGCGCTAACAGCTTTCGCTCTTTGGGTGTTAGGTGGTTTTCATGTATTTTTGCAAGCTCGCCGCTATCAAGCCATATGCCAGCGCAACCTGGGCACTCGTCTATCTCAACCACTTTGAGCGGCGAAAAAAACCGGCGCATCATTACTATGCTTGGGCACTTTGGGCAATTTACTCGCGATGATACATCGCCCTCACCTTCAATGTAATTACTCAAATACTTAATTAGAACCTGACCATGCTTTAACTCAGGCGAGCTAAACTTAAAAATTTGGCTGTTATCAAAAAATACGCCGCCTTGCGCTGACGTAAAAACAGTAATGCCGCCAACAAGTAAAGGTTCAAGTGGCGTATTACTACGAGGACAATACATTTAAAATTCCTTTTTATTTATTTATGTTCTTTTACTCAAGCGCTTTATGAATAAGCCCAACAAGCGGCGCTGGCAATGTAATATTACCTGCAAGTACAAACTCATGCGCGTCATCTGACATTTTTTGCCATGTACGGCGAATAATACCTATCCATTTTTGCTCATCGTAATCAGGCTTACTATTAGCAAACCCGAGCATGTAATGCTCAATAAATACCAGGCTTGCTACGTCTTCTACTAATTGGCTGTCTGGGTTACGTTTAATATTTTTTTTAGCAACTGCATCGTACACTCTGTTTTGCTCAGCATCGCTGTACCCAGCTTGCTGCATAAGCGCAACAACGCTACTGGCATGAAATATATAAAGCGCACTGCGCCATTGATGATAGCCCTGCTTGTTCATTGCAAAGTCGCTACGCGGCGACTTCCAACGTTGTATATGCTGCCCACGCACTGCAATTTGCATGAGTTCATCGGCATCAGGCTTAAAGCGAGTTAGCATTTCGCTCATACGTTGTGAGTATAAATACTCTTTAGGGACACTCTCCCCATTAAATTGCTCACTGTTTGGGTCTTGGTTGTTTGCTTCATCAATTAAGGCGATTACTTTATTAAACATGACGGTCATTTTTTTATAATAAGTTTTAATCATTCTAAACGCTGATAAAACAATAAACTAGTGCGCCACTCAGTTACGCAGTGAAATTTGTTCAATCAAAAAGTAAAGCCTAGAGGTACAAGTTATAAAAGTAAAGCCTAGAGGTACAAGTTATAAAAGTAAGCGCATTGATTAAGTTAACTTGGTACTATATTGAGCACAAATTAAAATAAAAAAGCGCGACTAACTCGCCAATAACGGATCACTATGTTTAAAAAACGTATTTTAGCTATTTGCTTAGCAGCCACCTCGCTACCAAGCCTTGCCGACAGTAACAGCGATTTAAAAACCATTATTGATAACCACTGGCAAAATGCCAAAGCTGAAAAAATATTTTTTCGGACCGATCCAGACGGTTGGAAACCAAATGGCACATTACCAAATTGGAGCGAGCAAGCCATTGCAAAGCGCCAAGCTTATAACAACAGCGTACTAAAAAGCTTAGCCAACATTGATCCAAAAACGCTCAACAACGAGCAGCTAATGAACTACCGCTTATTTAAATATGAGCGAGAAACCGAGCAGCAAAGCTACCTTTATCAAGATAAGTATTTTCCGGTAAATTTTTTAAGTGGCTGGCATACCTACTTTGCAGAAGCACCCGCTAATATGGCTTTTTTAACAGCTGATGATTACAACGCATTTTTAATCAGCCTTGCCGACTACCCGCGCTTTAATCAGCAAAATATTGATTTAATGAAAGAAGGGATAAAAACAGGATTTACCCATTACTGTAAAACCTTTGAAAATTACAGCCAAAGCATTAGCGCGCACATAGTTAAAAACCCCGAAAACAGCGCCCTTTACGAGCCCTTTACGCGTATACCTAATACCTTTAGTGCATCGCAAAAATCAAACTTAAAACAAGAAGCCCAAGCCGTAATTAAAAATAAAGTAATTCCTGCGTATCAGCATTTTTACGACTTTTTTGAAAATGACTATATGCCACATTGTAGAGCGCAGCCGGGCATAGCAAGCGTTAAAGGCGGGCTTGATTACTACAAGTACACGGTTAATTACTACACCACAACAAACGCCACACCTAAACAAATACACCAACTAGGCCTTAAAGAAGTCGCGCGTATTAAGGCGCAAATGCAAAATATTATTGATGAAGTAGGCTTTGATGGCACCTATAGTGAGTTTTTAGAATTTTTAGCAACCGATGAGCAATTTTACGCAAAAGACGCGCAAGACTTGCTAGAAAAAACCGCGTTTATAACGCAAAAAATGTATGGCAAATTGCCCACTTACTTTGGCCACTTACCGCGTAACACCTTTACTATTAAGGGCTCAGCAAGTCGTGGTGCGTTTTATATGCCACCACCAGATAACCGCTCACCAGGCACTTATTTTTTAGCCTCAACACCTAAACTGCAGCCTTTATATAATTTAGAAGCACTTAGTCTGCACGAAGCCATACCCGGGCACCATTTACAAAACGCCATTGCTATGGAGCTAAATGTATCCGAATTTAGGCGCACACTTAGCCACTCTGCATTTGGCGAAGGTTGGGCACTATACACAGAACGCTTAGGCAAAGAAGCTGGTTTTTATCAAAGCCCGTACAGCGATTTTGGCCGTTTAGGCTACGAAATGTGGCGTGCAGTGAGGCTTGTTGTTGATACCGGTATTCATGCCTTTGGCTGGAGCCGCCAAAAAGCAATTGATTACTTAGCCAGTCACACTGCTTTACCACAAAGTGCGGTGGAAGATCAGATAGATCGTTATATTTCATGGCCAGGCCAAGCGCTCTCTTACAAAATGGGCGAAATAAAAATACGAGAGCTGCGCGCAAAAGCCGAAAAACAACTCGGCGCTCAATTTGATATACGCAGCTTTCACGACACTGTTATTGGCCAAGGCTCATTGCCTATGGCAGTGCTTGAAGACGTTATAAACGATTGGATAGAAAAACAAAAATCGGCTATTTAACATTAATGAAGGCGGTATTATTTTCCGCCTCTTTCTAAACGGACTTTTTAATGAAACACCTACTTATTTTTATATCATTCATTTTATTTAGCAGCCAAGCTAATGCGTTTTGTTTAGAAGCATCAAACTACATAGAGGGCGTAAAATATGGCGTTTGTGGGGAGCAAACAGATTCAATTTCCCTTACGCCTTATTTTATTATATGGATGCTTTTAAATGTGTTATTTGGGCAAATGCTTAATAAACCAAATGTACACGTGGGGTTTAAGTATTTACTTTTCCTATGTGCATTTCCACTCAGCCCGCTAGTGCTTTTAATGAATTTAACTGGAATGATGGTATCTCGCGTTTATAAAAAATATTCAAGCCCAGCAGCAAATAAAACCCAAGCTAACCATGTTTGCGCAGAACCTGTTATTGAAAAGCCGAGTGTTAATCAGCTAACAATTGGCGAGTACACTTTTGACAGTCTGCAGCAGTCCTTAATTAAAGAAGATAACCTCTACACATTAGAGCCTAAATGCATGCAGGTACTTAGCTATTTAATAGAACAACAGCCAAGAATAGTTAGCCTTGAAGAGTTACACAACAATGTATGGGAGAATCAAATAGTAACCGATACCGCAGTTAGACGAGTTATTAGCAAACTACGTGTAGCCCTTAACGATAACGACACAAAAAACCCCAAATATATAAAGTCTGTAATGAAGCGAGGTTATCAGCTTATAGCTAAAGTAAAAACACAACCTATTGAATAGTAATGACTTATAAAAGTTATAACCAAGGTAATACCATGGTTATAACTTTATAATAACTAGTTAATGGCTTTGTTATCGTTATTTTTTGCCAATCGTTTTAATTTGTCTAGGCGCTATAGAGCGACCCATAAAATTAAATAGTTAAGGAAGAAAATATGAAACACTTATTACCTCTATTACTAGTATTAATCATAACAGTAATTACATTAAGCCTTATTAACAGCAACGAGTGTATAGAAATAGGTAACGCATCTATTGCCAGTATTTCATTTGGCACGTGTGATTTATCTAACCCTCAATCAAACATATCACCACTTTTAGCTTTATTTTGGTTAGCCATGAGCGTTTGCTTTGCAATTACATTACCTAAATCAACTGTTGCTAATAAGTACAAAATTGCCTTATTTATATTTGGTTTACCACTCACTGTTTTTGTTTATTTAATTGCCTATATATCTGAAAATATACGCCAAGCCACTCAATCTCTTAAGTAAACCTAGATGAGCAAGTCACACTTGCTCATCCTTTCTTAATTAAATACAAGTGAAAATCAATCCCTACCCGCTTTTGCTTCGTAAACTTAATGATTACAAAAACCAGAGCATAAGTATGAGCAAACGCATTTTATATTGGCTACAAAACGATTTACGCCTAACCGATAACCCAATTTTTAGTGACCTTATGTTGCAGCAATGCGCGCTTGATATTGTATTTGTTATTAACCCGCACTGGTTTAAAAATAATAACTACCAACAAAAACCTTACGGCATACATAAGCAGCAGTTTTTAATGCAAAGCTTGTACGAACTACAACAAGCACTTATTGAACGCGGGCAAACCCTGCATGTGCTTGAGGGAGAACCCGTATCGCTTTTAAAAGCGCGTATTAATGAGCAAAATATTGATGAAGTTGTATACAGCGAACAATTTGGCCTGTACGAGCAACGCCAAATAAACTTACTCAAAGCACATTGCCCCAATACACAATTTACAGGGTCGCAGCAAGACACGCTATTTAAGCAAAGTGACCTCCCCTTTGATTTAAGCGAATTACCTAAACACTTTACCCCGTTTCGTAAAAAGGTAGAGGCCGCTAATAGCCCTATTACATCAACAACTTTGCCAAACGGTTTGCTCCCTAAGCCAATAACTTTATGCGCAAAAAAACCTATAGAACGTATAACAAATAAAGGCGTAATGCATGGCGGGTTTAACAGTGCGCAAGCTCATTTAAAGCAATACTTTGCAGGCACAATGCCAAGTACTTATAAAACGACTCGCAACGAGCTTGATGGCTTTAACAACACCACCAAATTTAGTACTTGGCTTGCCTTTGGCTGTATAAGTGCAAAACAAGTTTACAAAGCAGTAGAAAATTACGAGCAATGCAATACGGCAAACGAGTCTACTTATTGGATTAAATTTGAACTGCTGTGGCGAGAGTATTTTAAATGGCACGCACTTAAAGCAGGTAACAGCCTGTTTAGCTTTAAAGGGCAAAAACAAACTAAACCGCTTACTACTTTTACATCTACACGCTTTGCTGCTTGGTGTAACGGCACAACGCCTTACCCGCTTGTAAATGCCATTATGGAAGAACTAAACACTACGGGTTACATTTCAAACCGAGCACGGCAAATTGCAGCAAGCTGTTTAGTAAACGAGCTTGGCCTTGATTGGCGATACGGCGCAGCCTATTTTGAGCAGCAACTTATTGATTACGATGTAGCAGCAAACTGGGGAAACTGGCAGTACATAGCCGGTGTGGGCGTGGACCCGCGTGGCGGCCGCCACTTTAATATACAAAAGCAAACGGCGCAGTTTGATCCAAATGGTAATTACACCAATAAATGGCACGGGCACAGTAATAAAACACAGCAGCTCGATCACTTAAACGAAGTAGATTGGCCTATTTAAGCCAATCTCCCTCCACCAGGTTATATTTAAAACAGCTGCGCAATGCCTACATTAATGGCAAAACCAGCTATGGTTAAAAACAAAAATAAACAGCCTGCTAATAACAGTGGTTTTATACCCGCTTGGCGAATAGCGCCAACATGTGTACGCAGCCCAAGTGCGACCATGGCAATGGTGAGCAATATATTATCAAACCATATAATAGCGTTTGTAGTTCCTTGCGGAATAACCGATAACGAATGCACGCCACTTGCCACTATAAATAACACTGCAAACCAAGGGATTGTAATTCCTGATTTTTGCTCGCCGCCATGTGCGTTTATGTTTGCATGCTTTTTACTTTGCCAAAACGATAAGCCTACTAAAAATGGCGCAAGCATCATTACGCGTAGCATTTTTTCTATCACGGCGGTGTCAGCCGCATTGGCACTTACCGCAGTCCCTGCTGCTACCACTTGAGCAACTTCATGAATAGTTGAACCAACAAAAATACCGTACGCATGCTCACTCACACCCATATATTCAAACATAATTGGGTAGGCAAACATACTTAACGTGCCAAACACCACAACCGTTGCCACCGCTACCGATACTTTATGCGCTTGTGCTTTTATAACTGGCTCAGTTGCCATTACCGCTGCGGCGCCACAAATAGAGCTACCCGCACCTATTAGTATGGTTGTTTGTTCATCAAGCTTAAAAACGCGCTTACCTAGCTGTACTGCTAATATAAACGTACCAAGCAGCATTACCACATCGGTTAATAGGCCATGCCAGCCTACACCCGCTACTTGCGCAAAAGTAATTCTAAACCCAAATAAAATAACGCCCGCTTTAAGTAATATACTTTTAGCGTAATCAACGCCTACATCTGTACGCGTAGCAATGTGCGCAAACACGCTGTTGCCTACAATAATGCCAAGCACAATACCAATTGTTAAGGAGCTAAATTGCGCACTTTGCATTATAGGTAACTTACTTAATGCAACAGATGCCCCCGCTAACACAACCACCAGCAGCATACCTAACCACCAGCGCGTATCGCCGTATTGCTTAGTATTAATACCTATAGGCTGAAAACTATTTTTAATAGCGCTAAGCATAATATTCCCTCACTTAAACCAAGTTGATGTGTTGACTTAATTGTAAGAAAGCTCAAAATATAACTCCAATATATTAAAATCATGATTTGATAACTTAAAGTTATACAATTTAGAGTTATGCAATTTAAGGTTATACAATGAACTTACATGCGCTTAGGGTGTTTTATACAGTGGCTAAATTGGGTAGCTTTTCAGGCGCAGCCGAAGCGCTTTTTATAAGCCAGCCCGCTGTTTCTAAAGCGCTAAAAGAGCTGGAGTATCAGTTAAATATTCAACTTATTGAACGTGCATCTAAGGGTAAAAAGCTCACCTTAAGTGAAGGTGGACAAGCACTTTTTGATCACGCCCGCAGTATTTTTTCTATCGAAAAAGCCGCCATTGAAGATATTAAATCGCGCACAGGGCTTAAGCGCGGTACATTAGTTATAGGCACCAGCACCACCATTGCCAGTTACTGGCTACCGCCTTATTTAGCCAAATTTTGTGCGCAGTACCCGCATATAAAAGTAGAAGTACAAGTGGCTAATACCGCGCAAATTGAGCACGCATTGCTAGAATGCACTATAGATTTAGCACTGGTTGAAGGCACACCTACCGAGCCGCACATTATTAGTAAGCACTGGCAAAATGATTTAATGAGTGTGGTTATACCGAGCAACTTTAAGCCCACTAAAGACTTAACAGCATGGTTAAATAAGCAGTTTTGGTTATTACGTGAGCCAGGCTCTGGCACGTTAGAAATGTCGGTAAAGTTATTAGCACAACATGGCGTACAGGCTGAGCAAAGTATGCAATTAGGCAGCAACGAAGCCATAGCTAGGGCCGTTGCTCAAGGTATGGGGGTCGCTTTATTGCCAAACGTAGTCACAGAAGATTTAGTGCAGTTAGGTAAATTAACACGCCTGAGCCAAAAAAATAACGAGCAACTCTCTCGGCCGCTATACCAACTGCATTATAAAGACAGACCGTCTTCGCATGCTGCGCAAGCGTTCGAAAAAAGCTTGTTTAGTGAATAGAGGTTATGTGATTAAGTCTAAATACGATATATAAATCGCATTTGTGTCGTTGTCTACTCTTCTTCAATAATATAAAGATATTCAATATTAATATTTTTTATATCTTCATACTTGAGAATAAGCCGATCTCCTTTAATCTCGTAAAAACGAGCCACTGAGGAATCTGTAGATAAAGGCTTATCTAACTCTATAGGTCTTCTCATGGCATCGGATAAAACAACACGATCTAACTGCCCACTAGAGTCAAGGTAAAAATCTTCAAGAACACCATAATATAAAAAGGAAATATTTTTAGACTCTACTAAACAAGATAACTTAATTAACTCTGCATTCTGAGTTTCAGATAATTTTCCTGTTAATTCGTAATACCATGGAGTATCGAAGGCATATCTTGAGGATTTGTATGGGTTAAAGTGAAAAATTAGCTTTTGAAATATTTTTCCCAAAATATATGCAAGGAGAAATGAACTTGAAAAATATAAAATGATTTTAGGGATACTAGCACTTACAATTTTTAAATCAGATTCCGACACAGATTTAGAGCCCGTTAATAATTTTAGGCAAATTTCATAATTAATTTCGTTTCCAAATAAAGGTACTAAAAGATAAATTAGAAAAATATGTAAAATTAAAGCATAAAAAAAAGCCAAAGATGAAGATACATCAAATGGCTTTTTTTCTATGCTAGTATTTTCTACTTTTTCATAAGAGTTTTGGAATATAAAACCTGGAATTATTAATACTAAAATAAAAAAAGCAGGAAAAGCTATATTCATGCCACTGCTTTATCTTTAGGAGAAGTAGAAACACGATACTTCTTACCATTTGACAAAGTAATAACTTCACTGTCTTTTGAGCCACTAGAAATAAAAGCTCTCAACTGTTCGCTCCCTAATGGATCGCCTTTAATTTTCTTAGCTAAACTACCTAACAAAGCTTTCATAATGCCCCCAAAATAATGTTCCGTGATTCTAGTTTACTTTAAATATTACCAATAGGCTACATATCATACTAAGAGGGTTCTAACATAGCGCACTAATGCCAGCGAGCAAATTTCCAATCGATGCCTGCTATATTCAACTTCTCTTTTGTTCGCGAGATAACACCTATCACGAAAAAACCAAATGGATCAAACCCGACTTCACGCATTGTAATTTTAAGAGATCACTCATAGCAGTTCACCAGCTACCCATAAATCTATTAGCTAAATCCGTAAGCTCTTATACCCCCAAGCTGAATTCACAAACCCTGCGTTAAATCTTGTGCCAGTGTGCCCGTTGGCTTTTCAATTACGCGTACTAACTCTTTGCCATTATCTTTTACTATAAACGTTGGCGTGTATTGCAAGTCGTGCGCTAGTGCTATTCCGGCGTCGTCTTGCTTGTTGTAACCCACGGCCACATATTTAACGCTTGCAAGTTTTACCTTAGACGCATCAAGTAACTTAATAAGCTTTGGTACTTCGCGTTGGCTGTCGTGACACCAAGTGCCAAATAATACAACTAATGCCTTGCCTTCTAGCTTTTGCATTAAGGCTATATCTTGCTCGGTTGGCGTAAATGCGTTGTACTGCTTATTAAACTTATCGTAATCGTTTAATAGTACATCAGTTGTAATATCGCCCGAAAATGGCGCAGTAGCGGCATTACTTACAAGCGGCATGCTTAACGCGCACAATAAAATTAATTGTTTAAACATAAGGTTAAAGTAACTTTTAAAGTGAGTAATTAAGCTCACTATACTGAATATTACTGAATGTTTACACATTGTTTGCACCTTCTATTTTTATAGTTTGCCCACTTTAATAAAATAATAAGCGTGCATACATGAATATAAAACCTTTTATATTTTATTCAGTTATCGCCTCTACTACATTTTTATATGGCTGTGGCGGTACTGAGCAAACAACCGATAGCAGCACAGAGCAAACTGATTCATCATCAACAACCACCTCCACGGGCTTAGTTATTAACGAAATTGTCGCAAGCCCAAGCGATACCACCTACGACTGGATTGAGCTATACGCCACTGAAGATATAGCCGACCTATCGGTATTTTCGCTTGTTGATGATAACGCCGACAGAGAGCCTCAAGCTTTACCTGCTGTATCACTTTCGCAAGGTGAGTTTATTGTTATTCAAGCCATTGATGAAACCGACACCCCGCCCGATAACGGTTATTACGTTACCTTTAAACTAGGGAGCGACGATGCGGTTACGTTATACGAGGACGGCACTGCTATCTCTGTACTTGATTGGGAAGAAGGCGAAGCCGCTGAAGGTTTTAGTTACGGCTTATACTCCGATGGTACAGGCACCGCGCAAACCCTAACGCCCACAGAGGGCGCAGCTAACCAAACAGCCGATACCTCTACACTTGTAACAACCTTAATTGCTGAAGATGCACCACTTCGTATAAACGAAGTAGTAGCAAAAGACAGCAGCGGCGGCGAGGACTGGATAGAGCTTTATGTAACAAGCAGTAGCGATGTTTATTTAGCCGACTACACACTAAGTGATGACAATAACGAGCAATTTGCTCTACCTGATATTACGTTATCGCCTGGTGAGTTTTACCGTATTTACGCAAGCACCGATGATTTAGGCGACCTGCCAAGCGTAGCGTTTAAATTAGGCGCAAGCGATACCGTAAGCCTTTACAGTAACAATGTAATTATAGAGCAGTTATCGTGGAATAAAGGCCAAGCGCTAAGTGGTTACAGCTATGGCCGCTACCCAGATGGCAGCGATGCAACTACAGTACTCACTCCAACAGAGCTTAGCTCAAACAGCCAAGCAACCCACGGGTCACTCGTTATTAACGAAGTGGTGGCAAGCGCCGCAGATGATGGCAACGACTGGTTTGAGCTATACAATAACAGCGAAAATACAATTAACTTAGCCAACTACCACGTTATTGATGAAAGCGACGACATAGACCCCGTAACCCTGCCCGACATAGATTTATACGCAGGTGAATACATTACTATTTATGCCACCGATGAAGACCCAGGCACTTACTACGTCCCGTTTAAACTAGGCAAAGAAGACGAGCTAAGCTTAATACTCAACGATGAAGTAATTGACTACATTGACTGGGACGAAAGTGATGTAGCCACAGGCTTTAGCTACGGCCTAAGTAGCAGTACAGGCTTTACTCATGCGTTTTTAACACCTACCCCAAGTAGTGAAAATACAGTTGCAACCGCCTTTACACCTACGGCCGTTAATACGCTTTCTATTACAATTACCGATGAAAACTGGCAAGACATTCTAGATAACCCACTTGATGAGCAGTACCACGAAACCGCTATTACCTTTAATGGGGTAACACTCGATAGCGTGGCTATTCGCACTAAAGGCGGCTCAAGCTTAAGCAGCGTTGCCAACTCAAGCAGCGACCGTTACAGCTTTAAGGTTGATATTAACGAATATGTGTCGGGGCAAAAGTTTTTTGGGCTAAAAAAATTCACACTACAAAACTCGTTTAACGACCCGTCGTACATGCGTGAAGTAATCGCCTACGAGCTAATGGATGAAATGGGCGTACCAACGCCTGAGCATGCTTACGTTAACTTTTATGTAAACGGCGAACTATTTGGTTTGTATTTAATGGTAGAAGCCGTAGATGGCGAATTTGTTGAAAAACACTTTGCCAACAGTAACGGCGATTTATACAAGCCAGATGGCACAGGCAGCGATTTATTATGGCTAGGTGACGACATACAAAGCTACACCGATATAAATCTGCAAACCAACGAAGACACCACAGATAACGGCGCATTTATTAACTTTGTAGAATCGCTCGATAAAGGCGAAACCAGCGCCATAGATATAGACACGCTGCTGCGTTATATGTCGGTAAGTACTTCACTGTCTAATTTAGATAGCTACCACGGCCCACTCGCACATAACTATTATATTTACGATGACGATGGCGTATTTAGCATTTTGCCGTGGGATTTTAACGAGTCATTCGGCACATTTAACATGGATTGTAATAGCGTAGATGTAAGAGAGCTCTACATTGATGAGCCTGTAAGCGGGGCATTAAGCGAGCGCCCATTAATTGCTAATGTATTTGCCGAGCAAAGCAACCTCGATACGTACCACAGTTACTTAACACAGCTTATTAATGGCTCACTTTCAAGCGACACATTTAACGCACGCGTAAATGAAATAGCCGATTTAATTCGTGAGCACGTACAAAACGACCCAACTAGCTTTTATGGCTCAACCTACTTTGAGCAAAACCTAACCTCTACCACGGGGCAGTTTTACGGCTTAACCTCGTTTATGGAGTACCGCGTAGCAAATATGGCCGCGCAGCTTGATGGCACATTGCCCTCAGCGGGTGATGGCAGCGGATTTTGCTCTAGATAAACAACCCATCCTTGATGCGGTGTCAGCACGCTGGCACTGCACTCTATTACTTTGCAATTTAATAATCTGAGAAAATTATGACAATTCAAGCACGTTTTAAGGATGAACTTTTTGAAAAGGATACTTCAATCTCACCAGTAGCAATTACTGCAATAAACACTAAAAATAAGCAGGCTCAGCCTGAAAAGCCAGATGCGCGAGGCTCATTAACAAGCTTAATTAACGAGTTGCTCGCCCCGTTTGAAGGTTACGGGTTAAACGATCTTAATAACGCTAATTTAATGAACCGTGTAGACAGCAAGTTTATGCTGCCACTGTCTTTTTTACCTGAGCTACTTACTCATATACAAGGCCAGTACCGTGTACTTGATATACAAGGTAAGCGTTTATTCTCTTACTATAATCAGTACTTTGACACACCCGAACTTGATTTATATAAAGCTCACCATAACGGTAAGCTTAATCGCTACAAAGTACGCCAAAGGCGCTACGTTGATACAGCCACCGAATACCTAGAAATAAAACTAAAAAACAACCAAAGCCGCACAGTAAAAACACGTATAAAGCTCGCGCAAACTAACAACCAGCAAGCTAACAGCACGGCGTTTATTAAAGAGCAAATGAAAAACAGCTTTGCACATTTAAATGTAACCCAGCAAAGCGGCTATAACCGCATAGCCCTAGCTAACGAAGAAAAAGCCGAGCGTTTAACGCTTGATTTTAACCTGTGGTACAACACCCCAAAAGGCGATAACAAAATAACCTTACCGGGCTTTTTTATTGCCGAGCTTAAACAAAGTAAAAAAACAAAACGCTCGCCATTTTATAAACTTATGAGCAAACACCACATATCCCCTGCCTCGTTTAGTAAATACTGCATTGGCTGTGCTTTGCTCTACCCCGAGCGCTTAAAAGTAAACCGCTTTAAACCTGTTTTAGCCCGTTTAAAACACCTTAACCGCACTAACCCCCTTTTACCTTTAGAGAATAATTAAAATGACCAAATTAGATCTTATTTTTCTTTCCCGCTTTTTAGTAAACATCCTATCGCTGGCTGTACTTTGCTATGGCTGTTATTTTCGCGTAAGTAAAAATGCAGTGGTAGCAGGCTCGTTTATTTTATTTGGCGTAGGCGTTTTTATTATTACCTTTTTGCTGCACGGCGTTGATATGTCGATGGAGTTTGCATTTGGCCTATTTGCCGTATTTACCATGCTCAGGTACCGCACTGAGTCTATTTCGATTAAAGAAATGACCTACTTATTCCTTGTTACTGCCATTGCTTTACTGACCTCTGTAGGGCAAATGAGCCTAATTGAGCTAAGTATTCTTAATGGCATTATTTGCTTAATTGCCTTTTTGATTGACTCAAGCGTATTTGTAAAACGCTACGAAGTACAAAGCGTTTGCTACGAGCGCATAGAAAACATAACCCCACAAAACCAAGCCATTCTCATCAATGATTTAAAACAGCGCACAGGCCTAAACGTCGTTGCCGTAGATATAGAACACATCGACTTTTTAAGAGACGTAGCGCAACTAAAAGTAAGTTACTTAGCCGAAAAACAAACAAAGGCAGCCTAACATGACCTCTAAACAAACGATTACCTATGCGGCACTTTCAGCGCTTTGCCTTGTTAGTAACGCAAGCTTTGCCAAAATTAACGACAATATAGACCTAAGCGGCTATATCATGCTCGACTACAACAAGTTTGATACCTCTTTGTTAGAGGGGCAATACGACAGCAGCAGCTCAGAAAGTACCTCTGAAATACGCCGCGCACGCCTAAGTTTTAAATCAGACATAAGCAAAGATTGGAAAAGTAAATTTCAGCTTGGCTTTGCCGATGGCGAAACCGAAATAAAAGACGCCTATTTAGAATACTCTGGCTGGAAATATGCCGATTTAACCATAGGCCAACAAAAAGAAGGTTTTGGCCTAGAAAAACTAACCAGCTCGCGTAAATTACTAATGCTTGAGCGCAGCATGATAAGCGAAGCATTTTCACCAGGGCGTAGCTTAGGTATTAGCCTATCGGGAGACATAGCCTCAGTAAATTGGCAACTAGGTTATTACGAGCCCGATGAAGACGAAGCAACGTCTGCTATTACAGGGCGCGTAGCCTGGGTGCCATGGCAGCAAAACTCCAACCTTTTACACCTAGGCGTCGCATTTAGTGAAAGGCAGTACGATGGCAACAAATTTAGAGTGAATGAACCTCTTGAAGTTTATACCGCCGACTCATTAATAGAAGGCGATAAAATTAATGCAGATAGCCTCACGCAACAAGGTATAGAGCTGTTATGGCTAAAAGACAGATTTACCATGATGGCCGAGTGGCAACAAGCACAAGTAACCAGTATTGAAAATACAACTAACGATTACGAAGGCGGCTATTTGCAATTTGGTTATCAACTATCGGGCGGATACCGTAAGTATAAAAACGCAAAACTAGGCGCAAGCTCAGAGCCAGGCTGGGAAATTACAGGCCGCTACAGCCTACTTAAGCTCAAGCAAGAAAACCAAGACGCAAAAACCTACGCCCTTGGTGTTAACTACACCGTAAACAAAAGCATAAAGTTTATGGCCGACTACATTAAAGCCGACTACTTTGAAGCAGGCGGTACTATCACATCGGGCAATGCAATCTCATTAAGGCTGCAGTATTCGTTTTAATGCGCTTTGCATGTTAAGCCGGTTAGCCTAAAACTATAAAGCCCTGTGTTAAACGTAACGTTTAACACAAGGCTTTTTAATTGAGCTGTTATAAACTCCTAAAGGTTACTTATCAGGCTTGTACTTATTCCACTAATTACAGTAGGGGATTTAAGTTTACCTGTTCACTAATTAATATCGTTCAATAAAAATGAACACCAGCATTTAGTGAACAAAAGATGGACAAGGGCTAATACAGGCAGCTATCGGAAAACTAAACTTGCAAACGAGTTTAGGCACAAAGTATGAAACTTTTAAAAAAGAGTGTACTGAGGGCGAACTCGCTTTGCCTAATGTTAAAAGCAATGCATAGTAAAAACGCTGCCCATGCCGAATCACTCTTAATTACTTTGTTAGCTGCGTTTCAAAATTGGCAATACTTCAGGTATTTCAGTATCTAGCATTTCCAAAACGCTTTTAAAACCATGTATAGGTGACCACCCTAATTTGTCACATGCAGATGATGAATCATATACGCGATCTAAGCTTTGAGGTAGTTGCCAATCTCTTTGTTTAAATGCTAGCGCGATGTCAGGACATTGACGCTCGATGACAGATGCAGCATCAGTATATAGAGCTTCACAATCAGAAAGTTGAAAAGGTGTAGCGCCTGAGATTATAAAACGATTAAAACCACTTAAGCGTTTTTCCACAGAACATAAATGAGCGTTTGCTACATCACGAGCATCTATGCCACGAGTAAGGCGAAATACTGCCATTAAATCCGCAGGTTCAGGAAAACATCTCGACATTTGCAGCACAGTAACTGGAAGCTGAAACAACTTTGAAATTTCTTCTAGCTTAGCTTCAGCCGCAATTTTACTTTTATGATAAATCGACTTGGGTTGAGGTGTGACGTCTTCATTTATCCAACCTGCAATACCTTTAGGTGTTGAAGCATAGCCGTACAATGCAGTAGTGCTGGTAAAAATAAAGTGCTTAATACCTGCTTTTAATCCAGCCAGAGCGAGTTTCTCGGTCGCGTCTACGTTGATAGACTGAAACTCTGAATCAGGTACTAAACCAACATGTGGAGCGTGAAGAGCCGCTGTATGAATGATGACATCAACATTTTTAAGAGCCCGATCAATCAGATCACTATCAAGAATATCACCAATGTAATCGGCTGTTGAGCAAGGCGTTTTATCAATGCCGACCACGTCATGGGTGCGCATTAATTTAATATAGATTGCACGCCCGACTCTACCGGCAGAGCCTGTTACTAAAATTCTCACTATGACACCTTACTAATGATTGACCTCAAAGCAGCTAACGCTTTGCCAAGGGGCAAATGCGAACGTTGTTGGGCGAAGCCCAGTGAGTATTTGTCCCAGCCGCGCTTTTTGCGGCGAACTTTGGCAACTTGTTAGGTTCCGGTTTTAGGGATGTTACATTTGATCATAAACCAATTCTTTTCGCTTTCGTTAAGCATAGCGAACCCCATATTTTCTTCGCCGAAATGGCAAATTCTTGTTTTTGATGGATTACCAAAAGAAAAATAGCCTTCTCGACGCTTTCCGCTGTCTTCATAAGAAAATGCCTTCATGACAAACCAAACACCATCAAAGTACTGAAACCAAATTAATTTGATTCCTTTACTTTTAGCGAATGAAATGAATTCGTCAAGTCGGCCATCAGAAACTTCTACTTTCTTTTTAGTCCCTTTTATTGAAACGACATTTACCGGCAGGTTTTTACCATCATCTTCATCTATCCACTGAACAAGCTCAAATTTTTCTTTCTCAGCCAACTTAATCAAATGTTCTAAGCTACTATGATGTTTCGACAAAAAGCCTTCTGCTCTTTTTTCTACCCTGTTTTTGAAAGGATTATACTCGTCAGAACACCCCAGCACTAAAAATCCAACAGCAAGAATCGTGAGTAATCTCATAGGAACCTAACGCCCCAATAATGGGCGAATATCAGTTGGTTAAAATAAGCGACGTAGGAGCAAAAACCAACTGTTATTTGTCCTGATTAATTGGCTTGTTAGCAGTACTTTTAACCTTGCTTACAGTTAGAAGAGCACCAATGAATATTATTGCAATAATATCAATTGAGAACGACTGCATAGGTAAACTTGAAGTAAATTGATTAAAAGAGAAGCCAGGCAAAAATGATGCTGTTGCCCCAAATGAAAACTCAGTCCCCCAACTCAGGTAAACATAAGCACCACCTAACCCAGAATAAGTAGTTGAAATACTACCGATAGCAATGCTAGGGATTTGAAGTGACTGATTTAAGATAGAAAGCCAGTAGTATTTATGGTTTTCTTTTAATGCAGTATAGCCAGCTAAAATATTAAGTACTATAAGTGGAAGCGTAATCACCGTACTAAGTATTGAAACTGAACCATCGGCAATAGAGCTCAAATAATACAATATAATAAATACGGCTGCTGTAAGTTGGAAATAACCGATGATCTTAACTCTATTTTCAGCTAACGAAAAAGCTTCAGTTTGGGAGTTAGCCATTACTATAGCTATTTCGTCTTTTCTAATTTCGAGCTCTGTCAGGAATGAATCATAATTACTAGATTCAGGTGAAATTTTATCTTTAACTTCAAATAACTCATTTATAGAGTATTTAGAATAATCGATAGTGCTCATATGCATCCTTGTACTGCTAACGCCCTCGTTAAGGGGCTTTTTATTAGTTTGCCATAATTGTGTAGCGAAGTGAAACTCGGCAAACTGTAAAAAGTCCCGCTTGAACAGCTTGTTATGTGTATTTAAAACAAATCTATTTTTTGATTGACGTGTTCCATTATTTCATCGTATTTAAATTCGTCAATCTTACCTGCAACAACAAAACAAAATAGATAAGAAGAAACATAATTAAATTTATATTGTTTAATAGAATTAGGATCGAAAGAGCAATCTGTTTGAACTTGTTGTTCATTAGCTTCAGACATTTCCTCAAGTAAACTGACTCTTTTTATATTTTGCCTTTCTGCAAAAAATAGTGGAGCTAATTTATACATATTTTCTTTAGGGATCTCACCACTACTTACGGCTGTAATTGCAGATAAAAGAGATTCTTCTGTTTCTTGTAGCCATTCATCCATTTTTAAATACACCTGAGATACACATAACGCCCACATTAACGGGCAAATTGTTGCTTGGCTATAATTTGTGACGAAGGAACAAAGCCAAGCGTTATTTGTCTCTGTTTAATTGCTTGTTATGTGGTTGTTACGCTTTCTAATTTTTTAATCAAATAATAAATTAGAAATGAATTTATACCACCAAATATGACAAGTAATGTAGCTAAGATATTTAACTGTGGGGCAATTGCATAAATAAAGCCAATTGCAAAAAAAGAAATAGCCACTAATACGAATGCTAAAACCATGACCATTTTGAAGTCACGCTTTTTATCTTGATGATTAATTGTATCCATTACATTAGACATATTTATCCTTAATATGAGAAACACATAACAATTTAATAGTGCGCTCGTCGCGCATATTTCTACCGACTTAGCGCTCATTTATCTACTTTATATAGTTTTAACAAATTACCTAAGGTATTACTATCACTAAGTTTTCTAAAGTTTTTAGGTAAACTTAAATAATCCAATTTGCGCGCAGCGCTCATTTTCATGAATATATGCGCAAAGTGCAGTTTAACCAATCAATTAACGACGATATTTAGCCAATCTCAATGACCTGTTATCGCTCATAAAGGCCTTACTACATTTTTAGCATAAGATAGCTTGGCTTGTGCGGGCACTCTTTTAATACGGGCTACAACATTCAACCGCAATGCATACCGTATTAAATCAAAAAAGATAAGTATGAAATTTTAATTTGGAATCTCTATTTAATGCTTTGATTAGGTAAAGCCTAAAAACCAAATTCTATTCCCTATGAAGAGAAGCCTATGAGAAAAACTCAAATAAGGAACAACAACACCATCGCTACAAGCCTTGCCACATAAGGCTCTTTATTCTAGATGTGTGACAAACTATTCCAAAGTTGAATGAGAAAGAACATATAGCGATCTTTTTTGATCAAAATACAGCGATTATCCGATTAAGTGCAATTTGTCATAAAACTGCAATCAAAATAGGTGATAATTTAAACTCGAACTGTATTTTTTATAATCTAGAAGTTGAAGTAAATGAGCACACCAATGACGCAACTCACATTTGCGTTACAATCGTTTGAAGATCCTCTCTCTGCGGCTATGGGCCACACAATGGAATACGAGCAGTTAACCTTGCAAGCCAGTGCTATGCATGAAATAACGCTGCAATGCGTATTGCCTGACGACGCCCACGAAAACGATATTATTTCGCTGAGCGCAACGTATCCCAGTGCCCGTGATGCGCAATACTTTACTGAAAAAGTACTCACTAACGCCGACTTAGAGCGTGGTTATGTGTATTTAACATTAAGTAAAATTACCCAAAGCCACTGCTTAGTAATGCAATTGATGCTGCATGGCTTAAATGCCACTTTAAAAAATAGTTTACAGTTTGATATGCAAGTAAATGCGTTTGAGGCTGGTTATAAAAATCAGCAAGCACTAAAAAGCCAAACTAAGCCACATGGCGTTAAAAAATACTTTCGTAATATGAGCTCAAGTTTATTTTCGTTTTTTTAATGTGTTGGTATACAAATTTATAAAAACTTAATCAGCAAAACTCACTTTACCCATAGTGACCCCTGCAATACCCTGTGCAGTATTATTTAGGTGCTGCTGCTCACCTGCTAGGCATTCGTTGGCTAAAATGGCAAATAGTACGGCTTCTTTGGCATCGGGGTTTATGCCTAAATCGTCGGTATTTTTAAACGCTTTAATAGTCGGGCACAGCGCATTAAGGTGCGCCATTAATAATGGGTTATGAATACCGCCACCACTTGCGTATACCACACACTCTTTAGCACTTTGCCCGCATTCATTTAACGCATTTGCAATTACCCTTGCGCTAAACATATTTAAAGTTGCCATTACATCTTCATGGCTTAAGTGCTGTGTATTTGTTTGCAGCTGAGCGGCATGCAAATACGCTAAATTAAATACTTCAGGCCCTGTTGTTTTAGGCAGCGCAAGCTCAAAAAAAGTGTTGCTACACAATGCATTTAATAAGAGTGAATTAACCTTGCCAGCTTTAGCTATTTTAGCGCCATCATCAAAGTGCATACCTTTAAAATTCTGCTGTACGTACGCATCCATAATGGTGTTACCTGGGCCTATGTCGCTACTAAATACGCTATTTGCATCACCGCTTTTAGGTAAAAACGTTAAATTAGCAATACCACCCATGTTTAATAAAATGCGGTTCTCATTGTGGTTTGCAAAAAATAAGTAATCGCCATATACCGCAAGCGGTGCACCTTCCCCTCCTGCGGCTATGTGTTTTTGCCTAAAGTCACCAATCGTTGTAATGCCGGTAGTAACGGCTATTTGGTCGCTGTCGCCAATTTGTAATGTGCCATTAGTAAAGCTTTTATGATTATGCTGCGACTGTGGGCAGTGGTAAATGGTTTGCCCATGACTGGCTATTACATCAATACTTGCTGGATTTACCTGCCAAGTATGTAAGCACTGATTAACCATATCGCCATGGAGTTTACCAACCCATGAATGCAGTAAGGTAACAAGTTCTAAATCACACTCTCGTTTGGCAAATACCTGCTTTATTTTACTTTTATACTCGTTGTTATAGTCAACGGTGGTAAAGTTAAGCACTTCAATTTGCGTATTTATACCTGCGCCCGTTACCTTACACAGTGCTACATCGAGCCCATCTAACGAGGTCCCGCTCATTAAACCTATAATTAAACGGCTTGGCTTTTGGGCACTATTATAAAGGGCGGCTATATGTGGGTGCATAAAGGTATCTTAAACAGGTATCATATTTTGCTTATATTAGAGTACTTTAAAACAAAGTTATAGCCGTAAACGGTTAATCTTTGTGATTGTGCAATCTCTAATTGCTTGCTAAGTTGACCCGTATGCAACAGACACTTAATTAAAACAATGATCACCCTAAGAGACTTTAAACCAAAAGACGCGCCACACATTATTAATACCTTAAATGATGAACAGGTTACGCGCTTTTTATCCTCTAAAATTCCATTTCCGTATACTCAAGCCGACGCCGACTGGTGGATAAACCAAGGCTCTAAAAGTGGAATAGTTAAGGCCATTGTTGTAGATGAGCAATTTGCGGGGTGTATTGGTATCACCCCCGGAGAATTTGAATATAGCCGCAGTGGCGAAATAGGCTATTGGCTTAATAGCCACTTTTGGGGGCAAGGAGTAATGACTCATGCTATTTCGCAAATTTGCGATGACGCATTTAAAAGCTCAAACCTAAATAGAATTTTTGGCGCTGTATTTGCTGGCAATACAGGCTCTGTAAAGGCACTCACTAAATGCGGCTTTATAGCTGAAGCCGTTCTCAAACAGGCCATTTATAAACATGGTGTGTTTTACGATAGCCATATTTTTAGCAAGCTAAAATAAACCGTTTAGAATAAATACTCTGCAAAGCTTGAATTACCAGCCTCGCGCCCAAAGCTCGTGTATTAAGGTACAAATTTTTATTTTCGTAAAACTTAGCGCGCATTATTGTTTAGGCTCAACCTGGTTTTAAACGCGTAAACATTCGCTAAGTAAATTCACTCTTAAGAGGAGATTTTTATGTCTGCAACTAGTCGTCAACTTACTTTAGCATCACGCCCGCACGGTGCCCCTACCGATGAAAACTTTGAACTTAAAACAGTAGATTTACCAGCGCTTAAAGATGGCGAGGTGCTGCTGCGCACTATTTACCTATCACTTGACCCATACATGCGTGGCCGCATGAGCGATGCAAAGTCGTATGCCGATCCGGTAAATGTGGGCGATGTAATGGTAGGCGCTACCGTATGCCAAGTAGAAGAGTCTAAAAACGATAAATTCAGCGAAGGCGAATGGGTACTTGCTTACACCGGTTGGCAAGATTACGCCATTACTAACGGCGAAGGCCTTATGCAATTAGGTAAAGAGCCAGAAAACCCATCGTACGCACTCGGTATTATGGGTATGCCAGGCTTTACAGCCTACATGGGCTTACTTGATATTGGCGCACCTAAAGAAGGCGAAACCGTTGTGGTAGCCGCAGCAACAGGGCCGGTTGGCGCAACGGTTGGCCAAATAGCTAAAATTAAAGGCTGTAAAGTGGTAGGCGTTGCTGGTGGCAGCGAAAAATGTACACATGCCGTTGAAAATCTGGGCTTTGATGCCTGTATTGATCACAAAGCCGATGACTTTGCAGAGCAGCTAGAAAAAGCCTGTGATAACGGCATAGATGTTTATTACGAAAATGTGGGCGGTAAAGTGTTTGATGCCGTATTACCTCTACTTAATACCGCAGCCCGTGTTCCTCTGTGTGGTTTAGTGTCGCAATATAATTCTACCAGCCTTCCTGATGGGCCTGATCGTATGGGAATGCTAATGGGGCAGTTGCTTACTAAACGTATTAAAATGCAAGGCTTTATAATTTTTGACGACTACGGCCACCGCTACGACGAATTTGCACAAGACATGCAAAAATGGCTACAAGATGGCAAAGTACAATACCGCGAACACATGGTAGAAGGTATTGAAAACACCATTAGCGCATTTAACAATATGCTAAATGGTAAAAACTTTGGTAAAACCGTTGTTAAAATTAACGAGCCACTTTAAATTTTACAAAGCGTTACTGCACATGCAGTAACGCCAACAAGGACTGACATGATTAAACTACACCATTTAAATAAATCGCGCTCAAAACGTATTATTTGGCTTTTAGAAGAGCTTGATGTTGATTACGAAATTGTTGCCTACCAGCGCAACACAGAGACCTTTTTAGCGCCTGACGAACTTAAAAAAGTACACCAATTAGGTAAGTCACCAGTAATTGAAGACGATGGCCTAATTGTTACCGAATCTGGCGCGATCACCGATTATTTAATTACTAAATACGGTAACGGTAAATTTGCACCAAAAGCTGGCACTGCCGAATATGTTGAGTATCAACAATGGCTTCACTTTGCCGAAAGCTCTGCTATTTTACCGCTGTTGCTTAAAATGTTTGTTTTAAAAGATGGCGCTAAAACAGAGTTTTTAGAAAATTACGCCGATGCAGAAACCGTAAAAGTAATTAGCTACTTTAACGACCGACTCCAAGGTAAACGTTATTTAGTCGGCGACACGTTAACCGGTGCCGATATTATGATGTCGTTTATTGTAGAAATAGTTAAAAACTCAGGCCAGCTTGTCCACTTTAAACACCTTGTAAAATACGATGAGCTATTACAAAGCCATGAGAAGTTTCATACAGCTAATGAGCTAGAAGCTAAATACGATTAATTAGTACAAAACACAGGTAAACCAAAGGGGCTTTTTGAGCCCCTTTTTTAGTGCATATGTTTTTATTAAATACCCGCTATTTCGCGCTCAGTAATACACTCATTTGAGGCCATTTCGAACTCGCGACACGTAAGTGGGCGGTTTTCGTAAATAGTACACATTAGCGTGTTACGGTCGAGTGCTTGGCACCAGCCGTCGTCTGCGCGTTTCATTACTTCGCTGCCCCATTTGTCGTAATCAATGTACTGAAAAGGCACGCCCGTGTCGGTCACTATGCGCACTTCTAATTGGCAGCAACATGCCTGGCAATTAGCGCAGGTTATGGGCTCAGGTGTAGAGGAAATAGTTTTACTTGGAATAACAGTATTAGGCATAGTGACTTACTTTTTTTAATAAGCCACTAGGATACAGTAACTAATTTAACGCGCTAGTAGTTTTGCTTTTATATCGCTGTAACGCATCTGCTCACAAAGCGCAAAACCACTCAGTTGGCGCACTTTATTACGTGCAAATAATGGCACGCTCATGCCCGCTAAAAAGCGGCACTGGGTTTCAATACCTACACTGTGAATACCTTTTGTTGCCATGTGCGCTAAAAACTCATCCACTTTTTGATAAACAACGTCATCGGCAATGTGAGCAGGCTCTATTGAATACTCAAGCTTTACAGCATTACCACGGCATACACTACAATGCCCGCATTGCGCTGGCGCATTTTGATCGTCAAAATAGCGCGCCAAATTATAGCTTAAGCAACTTTGTAGCTCAAAAAAGCGTACCAATGCAGCTATACGTTTAATCTCAGCTTGTTCTTTTTCGATAAAATAACTGTGTAATTGTTTTGCAAGTTCAGGGTTATTTATAACCTCACTATGCACTTTGTAAACTTGGGTAATACGTTTGGTTTCAAGGGTTATTAGGTTTTTTTCGGCTAGGTAGTCAAGCGCGGCCACTACGCGTTTACGGTCAACTTGGGCGGCTTGGGTAAGGGTGTCAAAATTAAGCGTGCCCCATATTTTTTTAAAATCGGTGTGGCTAAATATTTGCGTTAAAAAAGCTTGGCGTTGCTCGTCAAACTGGCTAAGTAGTTCGTTTTTATCAACCAAAAACTTGTATTTAAAATCGGCGTAATAGGCGTACTGCGGCGTTATTGCTCCTTGCATTTCTAGTTGTACCAGCAAGGTTTTAAGCGCTAATTGGCGAATGTTACTTTCGCTCGATAAGCTGTACTCTTGCATTTCCCATTGCTGCGGCTGGGCTTTAATATCGTTAATTACGTATTCAATGCCGCTCAGCTCAGGGGTGTCGCCATACACAAAGTTTTCTACTGTGTTTAGGCCATCTAAATTAGCCAAGGTGTAGCAGTTTGATGGGTTGCCATCGCGCCCTGCGCGGCCAATTTCTTGGCTGTAGTTTTCAATTGATTTTGGTAAATCGTAATGAATAACAAAGCGAATATCTGATTTATCAACGCCCATACCAAAGGCTATTGTTGCCACAACAACGTTAATTTTACCCGCCATAAAATCATCTTGAATTTGCCACCTTAGTGTATCTTCAAGCCCTGCATGATACGCAACCGCTTGAATACCTTGCGCACTTAGCGTATTAGCCACTTGCTCGGCACTTTGCTGAAGCGTTACATAAACAATACCTGGGCCATTTTGCGCACGCACTATGTTTGTAAGCTCAGTGTTTTTATCAGCCGTTTTTACACTTAGCACACTTAAATCGAGGTTAGCGCGGTAAAAGCCGGTTTGTACAATGCACTCTGGGGCAATATTAAAACGCTCGCTCATGTCGCGTTTTACTTTTTTAGTGGCTGTGGCGGTGAGTAATAGTACCAGTGGAATATTTAGCTCTTCGCGGTATCGCGGTAGTTTAAGGTAGTCGGGTCTAAAGTTATGGCCCCATTCAGATATACAGTGCGCTTCGTCTACCACCAGCATAGACAGCGCAACTTGGCTTATAAACTCTCTAAAACGCTCGTTTTTAAAACGCTCAACCGACACCATTAATACTTTAATTTTACCATTTCGTACATCGTTCATTACGGTGCTGCTTTGCATTTGGTCTTGGCTAGAATCAAGGCTTGCTGCGTAAATACCTTTGCTATTTAAAAAGCTAATTTGATCTTTCATCAATGCAAGTAAAGGCGACACCACCAAGGTTAAGTTTGGTAAATGCATAGCTGTTAGCTGATAACACAACGACTTACCCGACCCCGTAGGAAATATAGCCAGTGACGATTGCCCATTTAAAAGCTGCTCAATGGTTTGCTGTTGCCCTGCTCTAAATTGGCTAAAACCAAAATGCTGCTCAAGTGATTTAATTAATGGCGTGGTCATAAATATCCTTTTTGGCTAGGGAATGGGCTTTAACAGCAAAAGTGCAACGTAAATGAAATATTTGCATATACCCCAAAGCATCTCAATATAAGAGTGTCTGTTGGCATTAAAAGCAATTTAGATAAAGCATAGATTGTAAGTATTAGCGGCTTTATTGCAACAATCAACAAAGCACTAAAACCTATTTTAAATCAATAGATTAAAAGATTTAAAAGCTTTTAATATCAGCGTTACACCCTATTAAAAGCAAGCTGCCTTTTATGTAAAATAACGCCTTTATATTAGGGCCTTGTAAAGCGCTAAATTTTTCATATTGAGGCAATTTAGACCTTAGTATACAACAAATAAGCTTATCAATTGCTGACATATGTTTTATTTAGGCGCAAAATACGCAGCAGATGCTCAATGGTGCTAACAGCCAAGCTAATTTTGTATACCCAAGTGATTTTTTATAAGCGTTATAAGCAGATTATTTGGGTATATTATTTTTTAAGGGCATTGCTATGAATATAACTAAACCTAAAATCGTCGTTATTGGCGGTGGCGCAGGCGGACTAGAGCTGGCAACACAATTAGGGCATAAATTAGGGAAGAAAAAACAAGCCGAAATTCTTTTAATCGATAAAAACCGCACCCACATATGGAAGCCGTTACTACACGAAGTAGCGACAGGCTCTATTGACCCTGATTTAGATGGCGTTGTGTATTCAGCCCACGCTGCAAAACATCATTATAATTTTCAGCTTGGTACATTTTGCGATATAGACCAAAGCAATAAAACCATTACCCTTGCACCGCACCTTGATGAGCTAGGCCACACTATTTTGCCACAGCGCAGCGTACGCTACGACCACCTTGTTATTGCCATTGGCAGCGTAAGCAACGACTTTAATACCCCAGGCATAAAAGATCATTGCTACTTTTTAGACTCAAACCAGCAAGCTGAGCGCTTTCAGCATTCATTACTCGACAGCTTTACTCGCCTTCACCAAGACGATAACCAACAGCAATCATTAAATATTGCCATTGTGGGCGGCGGCGCAACCGGTGTTGAGCTCTCGGCAGAGCTTTACCATGTATCTGAATTATTAAAGCTTTACGGCCTTACAAATATGTCGTCTAAGCGTTTACATATTCATTTAATAGAAGCGGGGCCCCGTATTTTGCCCGCCCTACCCGAGCGCATAGCCGATAGCGCAAAGCGCGAGTTATTAAAACTCGGCGTAAACGTACGAGAGCAAACACTGGTAAAAGAAGCCACCGAACAAGGGTTTATCACAAAAGACGAAGAACACATAGACGCCGATATAATGGTATGGGCTGCAGGTGTAAAAGCGCCAGATTTTATTAAAGATTTAGGTATTTTTGAGCTTACTCGTAGCAACCAAATTCAAGTAAACGAGTTTTTACAAAGCACCGTAGATGAAAGCATTTTTGTTATTGGTGATTGCTGCGCCTTTACCCAAGAAGACGGAAAGCTCGTTCCACCGCGTGCGCAATCGGCGCATCAAATGGCGCTATGTGTAGAAAAAAACCTCATTGCCACGTTAAAACAACAGCCATTATGCGGCTTTAAATATAGCGACCATGGCTCTCTCGTTAACTTATCGCGCTACAGTACGGTAGGTAATTTAATGGGTAACTTAACCAGCAATACCTTTTTTATAGAAGGTAAAATTGCTCGCTTTATGTATATATCACTGTATCGCATGCACCAGCGCGCCATACACGGCAGCGCAAAAACCTTTGCGTTATGGATAAGCGAAAAAGTACTGCGCGTAGTACGCCCTAAAATGAAACTGCACTAGAACATAAACAGCAGCTAAATAGTCAAGAAGCTTTAATAGGTAATGTAAATTATCTTTTAAAGCTTTTTTGCTTTATGCGTATCTAAAATAGTACCATGCAGTTAGATGTAATTGTAATTCAAGGGATTGACGCTAATGAAAAAAGTACTTTTTGGGATTGTAATAATCACTGCTTTAGCTGTTTATTTTTTTCAAACTCAACCGCACTCTGTAGCTGTAGAGCAAGCAGAACAAGTTAAACCAACCACCTCTCAGACCAGCGTAGTTAATAAAAAGCAGCCAAATGAGGACTCACCGCTACAGGTAGTTAATAAACTAAAAAAACAGATTAGCCTGTGTAGAGATCAGTCACAACAACAAAGCAATAAAGTACAAACATTGAATCAATCGCTTGTTTCATTTTTTGTAAGTGAACTTAAAAAAGGGACATCGGTATCCACGCTTTTAAAGTATACAGATTTATCAAAAATCAATCAGCGTACATACATTGCCCTTTTAAAAGATGCCATTATTGCAGAGCAAAAGCAGCAACTTAACATTACTAGCTCTTTAAACGAGTTAGCTAATTGGCAAGGTATTGAGGCAATTAAGGGCTTCACCAATGATAAAGTAAAAGAAATGATTCAACAGCTTGGAGATAATAAGCATAACCCTCCAGGACTTACTCTGAGTGTACCCCTTGATGAAAATGTACAAAAAGAAACCCTTTATGCTTTATTAAACAACACCGATACATTTACCACTTACTCTAAAACCTTTATTAAACTTGAAGGCAGTGAGGTAATTTCTCCAGCGACATTGTTTGTGCTTAATGCAAATAAATTTACGCCAAAAGAGTTTGAGCAGGCTATTTCATCTAACCAATTTACAGTGAATGAAGTGGCTACCGCTATAAAAAACGATATTCCTAATGAGTATATTATTGCGCTTTTACAGCAAGTTCCCGTGCTAGATGCCATGCCGTTATACGAAAAAAACACTGTTTTATATAACTTAGCCGATATTGCGGTCAGTAAATTTAATTTACCTCTTGTAAAAGCACTGCAAACAAAAGGGATTACGCCAACCAACGAGCCAGGCCTATTTACAGGTTTAGACGTGGCTATTGTAAACCTGCCTAAAAGCGGTAACTTAACCCTAGCCCCATTAGATACTAAGCACACCCAGCTTTTAGATTATCTTAAAAAGCGTGGTTACAAAGCACATAGCGGCAATGCGAATGAAGACCTAAATAGCAAAGGGGTATTTTTTGTAAATGACTTTATTTACCAGCAAGGGGCCTATATTAATAAGCAGGACAACCCAGCGCAATACGCTTACTTTAGCCCTATTAGTAAAATTAACAATAACGCGTTACCCCAAATAACTGAGCCTGATAATTCTGATGTTGCCCTTTTTTTAGTAGATTTAAAGCAGCAAAAAGCGCAGCTAAACAATAAAAGGCAAAACTGTGAGCTGTTACAACAACAGTTAAAAGATACAGAGCAGCTGCACACAGTAATGCAAGCTTATGACAAAGTTCAACAGGTTAAAAATAAGCACGGATCTAACTTTGTACGTGTTTTGCACGATATAGACCCTGTTTTAGTCAATTATTGGTGGAGTAGTCTGAGTAACCAGCTTTCAAACGATAGAAGCCAAAGCACATTTAACGAATATTTATCTAAGAAAGAATATCAAAAGGCTTATGAATACAGCCTCAGTACGGTATTAACTCAAGCCGAAACCGATACGCTTTTTTCTTTATTACTCTTAAACCCTGATGATTTAATCACTACTTGGCAAAACCGCATAAACCCTAAGCCACCGCGTGAGTTAACACGATTAAGCCGCTTTTCGCTAAATCATTGGCAAGCACTCGCACAGGCGGGTTTTGATTTTTCGATTACCGATATACATGGGCGCGACGTTTATACACAAGCTGCATCGTCTTCTTCTGAGGCAGTACAATTTTTAATTGATAATAAAATACCGGCTGATCCAAGTAAGCTTGGCGTAGATATACTCGACTTAGCACTAGAGCAAAGTTACACCAAAGGGGAGTTAAGCCCAATGATTCCTTTAGCTTTGCAGCTTGTGGAAAAATTTGAGCCAAACCACTTAGCCCGCGTAGCACGATTAAAAATGTTTTACCCTGAGGTTTATCAGCAGTTAATTCAGCTAAACCCAGCGCTTAAGCCTGCCCAGGGCACAGAGCTAAATCATTATATGTTTGATAATCACTAAATAACCCGCTAAGCACGCTAACGCCTCTTAGCGTGCTATTTGAAAAATTAATGTCTTTAATATTTAACATTGCCTGTGTAGAGTATTTAAAACAATTAAAGGATTAGGGCTATGACGGGTAAAACGCTAATTTTTAATTTTGATGGTACTGGGGGCGAGCCTCGCGATGCAGAGCAATTTAGCTCAGACCATTTTAAAGAAGACAGTAGTATTTCTAATATTCTTAAGCTGCATTTATTATTAGGCGGCAAACTCGATGACTCCCCCACCACTCCATTTACAAACCAGCTTAGCTTTTATTATCAAGGTATTGGCACTAAAGGTAGCCGCTTAAAACGTATTTTAAACCAAACTTTAGCGCCACGTGGTGACGATGTTGCTAGTATTTTAAATCAAGCCATGGGTGATTTTAAAGCGCATTACCAACTAGGCGATACCCTTTTACTTACCGGCTTTAGCCGAGGCGGCGCACTCGCTAGGCGTTTTGCAAAAATCCTAGAACCTTTAATTAGCGATAATGTTTACGTATGTGTATTTGATACTGTGGCCTCAATTGGTTTATCGAAAGTCAGTAAAGCAACGCGCGGTGCCGAGCATGTAATATTTGAAAACCACACCATTGCTAATAATATTTCGCAGGCACTACACTGCGTAGCGCTTGATGAAAAACGCCGTGCGTTTGAACCCACCCTAATGAACCATCAAAATAATATTACCGAGCTTTGGTTTGCAGGGGCGCATTCAGATATTGGCGGCGGTTATTACCGCGATGGCCTAGCTGATATTTGCCTGCGCTATGCGCTTGAATGGTTAATTGAGCAACCACTTAATATTAGCTTATTAACCAGCCACGACATTGACTACGAAACCTTATTGCCTGGCAGTAAATTAGTTGACCAAGACGATGTAACCGTAACGCCCGATCCTCTGGCTTTAAGCCATCAGCAAAATTACTTTTGGTTTAATCCCTTTTTTAAATTGGTGGATAGGGAGTGCTATGTACTTATTGATAACGAAGCCAGCAACTTAGAACCACATATACATCAAAGCGTAGCTACACGAATTAATAAACTAACTAGCTATCGCCCAGAATCGCTTAAAAACCTGCATTACAAAATTAGGTATAACGATAACAGCACATTAAGCTTTACTGGTTTAAGCCAACACATTGCCCTTGAAAACCAAAACATGAGCGTATTACAAGTTTCGCAAAGCCAAGATGTAATAGTGTTTGCCAGCGAGGCACATAACAATACAGGGCTTATGTTAGTTGAAGGCGCAACTTATAAGTTTGAACCCTATCCCAATCAATTTTGGTATGACGACGGTATAAAATGCACCTCAAGCGGCTGGCACCGCGATAATGTGCAATTAGGGGTTAAAGAAATCCCCATGGCATTGCTTGAACCATTTAGACGACTTCCAAGAGCGCAGTGGTTCTCTTTGGTTGGCGCAATTAACAATAACGACGAATATTTATTTGAAATAGCCAATGGCGCTACAGTAACCATTACTAAATCAGGTGAATTTAGCCCATTTGCCAATGACTTAAGCCGATTTTACGGCGCCAATGCAGGAAAAATAAAAGTAAAAGTAACCCGCATAAGTTAAATGGGCTGTAGGTGCGCAGCTTGCTGGCGTTTAAAAGCAACGCTTTAACTGGGAACCACCGAGAAGCGAAGGAGAATACCTAGAGAAGTGACTAAACGTTACGCGTGTTTTCTGTGTGTAGCGCGAAGCGCCTCGGTGTACTCGGTGGTGATATACAGATAACTTATACTAATTTACTTTGGCTGCTCGTTTACTTCTCTCTCTTCTCTTTGTGCATATTGTATTAAAGATCAATAAACCACAAAGAGGCTTAGAGGCGCTTCACTTTTAGAGAAGTAACGAGCATTTTACGCGAGCAAGCTTCGCGCCTACCGACAAAATTAACACCGAGGTAAATTACCCTGTAGACGCGCAGCTTGCTGGCGTTTTAAAAGCAACGCTTTTACCCTAGTGTTAATCCCCTTAATTTGAGGCGGCTAAGTCCGCTTCAGCATCGGCAAGCATGGCAAACTCTTCATCCGCACTTTTAGCGACTAAATGCTTAGCGCTATAGCCAAAGTAATAAGCTGCACCAATCACAAATAGCACTACGGTGTATAAAAATGCACGAGGGTCAAACGCATACACACCCGTTAATGCAATAAGCGATAACACTAACGCAATACCCGATGTAACCACGCCACCTGGCGTTTTATACGGGCGAGCTAAATTAGGTTGCTTAATACGCAACATAATATGGCTCAGCGCCATTAACGCATACGATACCGTTGCACCTACCACCGCCATAGCTAACATTAAATCGCCCTCGCCACTCAGTGAGGCAATAAATCCAAAAATAGCGGGTACAATTAACGCACGCGCGGGTACTTTGCGCTCTGTAGTAATTGATAACGAACGCGGTAAATAGCCCGCACGCGAAAGCGCAAACACTAAACGGCTATAACCATAAATAATCGAAAAGAACGACGCGACCAATCCCGCTAAGCCTAAAATATTTACCACAGTGGCTAAGCTTGTATTCCCCGTGGCGTTAAGCGCATCAACTAAAGGAATTGCACTGGCGCCCATTGCGTTTGCACCACCAGCAGCTGGAACTAATACCACAACAAGTAAAGCGGTAAACAGTAAAAATAACATAGCGCCAATAATGCCTTTAGGTACATCTTTAGCCGGATTTTTAGCTTCTTCGGCAGCAAGCGGCACGCCTTCTACTGCTAAGAATAACCACATAGCAAAAGGCAATGCAGCCCACACACCATACCAACCAAGTGGTAAAAATTCATTTGCACCTGCAGCATTAGTTACCGCAACATCAAATAAATTAGCCGCGTCAAAATTAGCAATTAACGCCACGGCGGTGGCAATAATAGCCAATACTGCTAAGCCACTTATCACCATCATTACTTTTAGCGCTTCACCCACACCCGCTAAGTGAATACCTACAAACGTTAAGTAAAACAGTGCATATACCCACGGGCCATTAAAACCCGTTAACGCCTCAACCGCCGAGCCAATAAATATAACAATGGCGGCGGGGGCTAATGCATATTCAATTAATACCGCAAGACCAGTTAAATAACCCCCAGCAGGGCCCATCGCTTGACGCGCAAAACTGTAACCGCCACCCGCAGCAGGAATTGCTGCCGACATTTCAGCAAGCGATAACACCAGCGTTAAATACATTATTGCCATTAACACCGCAGCAATGGCAAATCCGCCCCAACCGGCTTCGGCTATGCCAAAGTTCCAGCCTGCAAAGTCGCCCGAAATTACATACGACACCCCTAGCCCTGCAAGCAATAACCAGCCCGCAGTACCACTTTTTAACTGCCTTTGTGCAAGATACTCTTTATTGTTATTAGACATATTGACCTCTTTTTATGGTTTTATTCCGCGATTAAAAAATTTGTGGTTTGAACCTGATGCTCTATTACATCGTCTTGTGTTCTGTCTTTTAAGTTAACCCCAGTAAGCCCGCACTTTTTGGCCTCTTGCAGTAAATATACGGCTCTTCGGGCAGCCTCAAAGTAGCTAAGCCCTGCAGGGCGAATATTAGAAATACAATTACGGCACGCATCGTTAAGCCCTGTTTTTGGCTCCCACGTTAAGTAAAGGCCAAGACTGTCGGGGGAGCTAAGCCCCGGGCGCTCACCAATTAATACCATTACCACTTGTGCATTTAGCAGCTCGCCAATATCATCACCAATCGCTACGCGGCCTTGCTCTACTAGGGTAATTGGCGCAATTTTGTAAGGTGAGGGCTCAGTAGGAAGCTGCTTTAAAAGCTCGCTTATAAATGGCTCTGCGTTTTTTTGTACCGCCAACGACGAAAGCCCATCAACTACTACAATGGCTAAATCGTATTGCGCCTGAGTACTGTTTTGCCTATTTTGCATAGTGTTTAAAAGCGTTGTACGCCCTGCTTGGTTTAGCTTTCGTCCTAAATCGGGGCGCTGTAAATAAGTAACACGATCAACAGCCTCACTTTGTACACTTAGCGGTTTTTCAACCTCGCTAAGCGCATCAATAGCACTGAGTGTTTTTGTCATTTCGCTAATATCTAACGGAAAGTTAACCGCATCGCGCGCCTGAGCATGCGATAGCTGAAACGCTAGCATTTCAGATGTAGGTAAACTAATGCCTGCGCGGCCAAGGCCTATACGGGCATCGGTAAAACGACGTAAATCGCTCCATGGGTTTTCAACCACTTTGCCATTATCGTGATCGTGGCTGCTTTGCGTGTTTATGCTTTTAACCGCTTTCATTACATCCCTCCTTGTACTGCTTTTAATGGCTTAGCAAAGGCAGTTGGTAAGGTGTTTGATAAAATAGTCTCGGCGGTATTTTCCATAATTTTCATTTTGCTAAGCCACGCTTCAAACTCGGGCGCTGGGCGCGAGCCTAAAACTCGGCGCACATATAAGGCATCATGAAATGAGGTAGTTTGGTAATTAAGCATAATATCGTCCGAGCCTGGAATCCCCATTACAAACGAGCAACCCGCCACGCCTAATAAGGTGAGTAAGTTATCCATATCGTTTTGGTCGGCCTCGGCGTGGTTGGTGTAACACACATCGCACCCCATAGGTATGCCTAAAAGCTTGGCACAAAAGTGATCTTCAAGCCCTGCGCGGGTAATTTCTTTACCATCAAATAAATACTCGGGGCCAATAAAGCCTACAACGGTATTAACTAATAAAGGGTTAAACTTGCGTGCTACAGCATAAGCACGCGCCTCACAGGTTTGTTGGTCAAGCCCATGGTGTGCATTAGCCGAAAGCGAGCTGCCTTGCCCGGTTTCAAAATACATTACATTATTGCCAACCGTGCCACGCTTTAAGCTCAGCGCAGCATCTTGCGCCTCTGCTAGTGTATTTAAATTAAAACCAAAGCTTGAATTTGTAGCCTCTGTACCGCCTATAGACTGAAACACTAAATCAACGGGCGCACCTGCTTCTATGCATTCTATGGTGTTAGTCACATGGGTAAGCACGCAGCTTTGTGTTGGAATTTCGTATTTTTGAATTACATCATCCATCAGCGTCATTAACTTAATGGCTTGCGCTACGTTGTCGGTGGCGGGATTAATGCCAATTACCGCATCGCCATTGCCGTATAAAAGGCCATCGAGCATGCAGGCAGCTATACCATTTATGTCATCGGTTGGGTGGTTAGGTTGCAAGCGGGTTGATAAATGCCCAGGCAAACCTATGGTGTTTCTAAACGCGCTTTTTACGTGGCACTTTTTAGCAACAAGTATGAGATCTTGATTACGCATTATTTTACTTACCGCAGCGGCCATTTCAGGGGTAATGGCTTGCCTAACACTTGCAAGTACCGCAGGCGTTGCAAAATCACTTAATAACCAGTTTCTAAAATCTCCCACGGTTAAGTGCGATATAAGCTTAAAAGCGTTTGCATCGTGCTCATCAATAATAAGGCGTGTAATTTCGTCTTGCTCGTAGGGAATAAGTACATCGTTTAAAAATGTTTTTAGCGGTACTTCGGCCAATGTCATCTGCGCTACAGCGCGCTCTTGTGCCGATTGTGCAATAACTCCCGCTAACCTATCACCCGAGCGCTGTGGCGTAGCTTTAGCCATTAACTGCGCTAAGCTCTTGAATTGATAAGTATGTGTTCCTAAAGTATAACTGTACGTATGCCCCATGATTTACTCCGCATAACTAATATTACAAACCTTGGTATAGGTCTTGCCTCATATAAGCTATAAATCAATTTTGAATAGTCACAAGAAGGCTTAATTTGTACCAAGTGGCTATCGAATTTTGGCAAATCACGTTTTATTATTTTATTTCAGTAAGTTAATGCCTTTATTTGGCATTCACTTAAACTAAAAATATGTTTACTTTAAAAGAGCATCACCTATATGGCGCAGCAAGGCAGCAACAACGCACCACAAAAGAGCAAGGTATACACGCACGATATTGACGAGCAAGCCCATAACCTCACTCAATGGCAGCAAAAGTACGACCAAGTAAGCGATGGCCGCTTTTATGGCTGTATAGAAGGCGTAAATTACAACGATATTCATGCTTTTAAAGAGTACACCGAGCGTGCGCTGCGCCAGCAATGCAACATAGCTCCTAACTCTATTTGGCTTGGCATACCGAGTCAGTCGCAACAAAGCAAAATTAATGGCCTTGATGTAGCGAGCAATCAATTTATGTGCCGTACCAGCAGCAGTGACTTTGAGCTAATTACCCCTGAGCAATTTGATATTTACGGTTTGGTTATTGATTGGCATTCCATTGAGTACATGGCGCAGTTACAAGGCGTAACAATTAAAAACCTATCATCTGCACAATCTGCTCGTTTAACGGTTAGTGACTCATCGCTGCAAACAGCAAGGCAAATTATTAACAGTATGGTTATAAACAAAGGCTTTGGGCTTAAACCAGAGTCACAGCAAGATATGCTTAGTATGTTAGCACTACACTTATTGCAAGCCGATAACCCGCAGCAAAACATAGCCCCAAGCTACAAACACCGTAAAGCGGTGGTCGATAAAGTAAAAGAGTACGTGGCAGCCAACCCACAAAAAACAATAACCATAACCGAACTTTGCGAGCTTACTTTTGTTAGTAGGCGCACGTTGCAGTACAGTTTCGAAAGCATTTTAGGTATTAACCCGCTTAGGTTTTTACGTTTAACTCGACTTAACAATGTAAGGCGCGAGCTTAAAGTGGTTGGACAAACTAAGCCTATATCAATCATAGCGGCCAATTGGGGGTTTTGGCACGCAGGGCAATTTACTAAAGATTACACGCAGTTATTTGGTGAAAACCCCTCTCAAACCATCGCCAATAATTTAAAAGAAAGTGGCCTAGATTTTTAGATGCTTAGCATCGCGCGTGAGTAAGCTTCGCTTTTAGAGAAGTAACTAACATCTTGCGAGAGCAAGTTTCGCGCCTACAACTTTCACTTCTCATTTACTCCTCATTCCCTTCTCTTTGTGCATTTTTGTATTAAAGATCAATTAATCACAAAGAGGCTTAGAGGCGCTTCGCTTTTAGAAAAGCAACTAATGTCTGGCGCGAGCAAGCTTCGCGCCTACAACTTTCACTTCTCATTTACTTCTCTATCCCTTCTCTTTGTGCATTTTTGTATTAAAGCTCAATTAATCACAAAGAGGCTTAGAGGCGCGTCGCTTTTAGAAAAGTAACTATCATCTTGCGCGAGCAAGCTTCGCGCCTACAATTTTCACTTCTCATTTTCTCCTCATTCCCTTCTCTTTGTGCATTTTTGTATTAAAGATCAATTAATCACAAAGAGGCTCAGAGGCGCTTCGCTTTTAGAGAAGTAACTAACATCTTGCGAGAGCAAGTTTCGCGCCTACCACTTTCACTTCTCATTTACTTCTCTATCCCTTCTCTTTGTGCATTTTTGTATTAAAGCTCAATTAATCACAAAGAGGTTAAGAGGCGCTTCACTTTTAGAGAAGTAACTAGCATCTTGCGCGAGCAAGCTTCGCGCCTACAACTTTCACTTCACGTTGCGGGTTTATCCTTTTAAATTTAAAAAATAAGTTTCGTTAACCCTACTTTAACCCTCTGTAGTTTAAGCTAGCTGCATTAATGTAGATTATTCAATTGTACACGCAACTAAGCGCCACTTTTTAAGTTAGGAATAACCACAATGAAACTTACAAAAGATACAACAAGTACGTTAAGCAAAACCACCATAAGCCTGCATTGGATTGTAGCTATTTTAATTATTGGGTTATTAGGCTCAGGCCTATATATGGAAAACTTTAAAGCGTTTTTTCTAATGAGTTGGCACAAGTCATTTGGCGTAATGCTGCTTGCTTTTGCGTTATTAAGAGTAACATGGCGCATTGTAAATGGTTGGCCAAAGCACGATGTTAAACACCCAAATTATGAGCAAGTGTTAGCTAAAATTGTGCATTACGTTCTTATAATAAGCATGTTACTTATGCCTATTTCGGGGCTGATTATGTCGGGCTTTGGTGGGCACGGCGTGGATGTGTTCGGGCTAGAGCTTATACCGCACAACCCCAACCCAGAAAACCCACAAAAAAGCCTCGCTTTTAACCAAGGCTTAGCTGAGATAGGAAAAACCGTTCACGGTATTACAGCAAATGCGCTTCTTATCGCGTTAGGTTTACATATTGTGGGCGCTTTAAAGCACCATATTATTGATAAAGACAACACCCTTACGCGTATGCTTGGCAAAAAGTAGGTAGTTAAAAGTCTTATTTAATCGGTGCTATTTAAGCCGCGATTAAATAAGACTCTCGTCCTACGTGTTTGTTATTGCGCTTAAACGAGCCTTTCCCTTTTTTAGCTTTAACCACTTGAGGTTTAAACACTTTAGAGGTTACTAGCGCCGCCAGCGCATTATGATTAATAACACCTCGGCCGGTGTCTACCGCACTATTATTTGCGGCTTTGGTTTTCGATTTTTTAGCCATTTTATTTCCTAACTATTTATAACAATAAGAACCTTAAGAAGTGGCGATTGTATGCCTAATTTTCAACCTTGCAAGTGTTTTAACGCTCTTTTTCATAATAACTAAACATAAAAAAGCGCAGTAAATAACTGCGCTGAGTAACCTGAACGCTGGATAATAAAATATGTTGGTATATCTCTTAACCAGAATTCAGGTTAAATAGGTTTAGCTCAATTAATTAAAATTCAAAGCTTACTTTTGCATAATAAGTACGCCCGTCAAAGCCGTAAGGCAATGCACGTACAGGGTATTTAAACGCGCCGTTGGTAATAAAGTTAAGCACTTCGTCATCACCTAGCTCATCTGGGGTTTCATCAAAAATATTATCAGCCCCTACCGATACGTTAAATATTTCGTTAATTTGGTAGCTAACGTTTAAATCCACTAGTACTGCTGATTCAACTGTACTAGTTGGTTTAAACGACCCCGTAGGCGAAAGCTCACCTGGTAAAGGGATGTGGTCATTACCAAAGTATTTAACGTCTGTTTCGCCAAAGTAATTAAAGCGAAGCGTTGTTTCATACGCATCACGCTCATAGTCAAACGTTAAAGTTGCGCGCTCACCTGGCTGGCCGTCGGTAAAAAAGCTACGTTGTAAATCATCAAACGCCACCGACTCAGGAATACCTTCTTCTGCGTTCACGTTATCAATTTTAGTGTCGTTTAAGTTACCCGCAAAGGTTACTCCAAAATTACCGCCCTCTACATCAGTACGGTAAGAGGCAATAATATCAACACCTTGTGTAGTTGAATCTACAGAGTTTGAAAAGTAGTTAGCTTGAACAGCGCCGGTTGCTTGAAGCGCGGCTACGGCTTCATCGCTAAAGGCAACATCCTCTGCAGACAGTAAACTACCAAGCGTAATACGGTCTTTAATTTCTACGCGGTAAAAATCAACCGTTAACGAAAGCTCACTTGTTACATCGTAAACAAAACCAGCACTGTAGTTAGTTGAGGTTTCAAGCTCTAGGCTATCTACACCTAACGCACTTGGAAAAGCAGTCCCCGTATTTGCAGTGAACGACTGCGTAAGTGTGCCATCTGAGCCTAGGTTAGTTGTAAATGCGGTATAACCACTTTGCTGAAGCGATGGCGCTCTAAAACCAGTAGAAACCGCACCACGTACTGCAAAGTCATCGTTAAATTCATAACGTGTTGCTAATTTACCAATTAAGTCATCGCCCGCATCTGAAAAGTCTTCATAGCGCAGTGCACCACTTACGTTCCATGCATCAGTGACCATGGTTTCTACATCTACATAAAACGCGTAGCTGTGGCGATCGCTCTTGTTTGTTGCCTCTGGGCGCAAACCGTTATAAGCCTGAAAACCACACTCAGCAAATTGATCAGGATCGTTTACTGAAGGGTACGAAGCATCGGTATTTGCTAAACCACATGCGTAAGAGGCTTCATCGCCAGGGACTATTTCGTAGTTTTCTTTACGGTATTCTGCACCAATAGTTACATATAAAGGCTCATTTCGGCCAATATCAACGATGCCGTTAAAATCAGCATTAACTGTTGTTTGATCAAATCTAAAACCACCAGAGTAACCGCCGCTTGGGCCTGCATTTGCAGCTATATCGGCATCGCTTGCATCTGGGTTGTTAAATACGTACTCCGCCGCATAAGAGGCATTTATAGTATTACGTGAGGTAAAGTCGTATTGGTTTTCACCATACACTGCCGATACATCGTATCCCCAATCTGGGTTTATATCGCCTCTAAAACCAACCGCTACTGAAATATCTTCAGCTTCGTTATAAATGCGGGGTAAAAAACCATCGCTGTATACTTGCGTTACATTTTTAGACGCTTCGTTAAAGTTACGGTAAAAACCATTACCCAGCGCGGTGCGCTCAGAGTAGCCACCAAATGAGTACAATTCGCTGTCGCCCATTGGCAAAGCCATGTTGTAAAACAACGAGGTAAATTCACTTTCTGAGTTACCTTGGCCCCAACGTACATCTTCACTCAGCGTGCCTGGCTCAACATTTAACGACCCACCGGTATCGCGCTCTGCACGGTTAGTGCCATCGGCATCACGATACTCAAACGATAAATTAATAAAGCCGCCTTCGTTACCTAAGTCAAAACCACGGTTTAAACCTGCTGAAAGCGTATCGCCGTCGCCTTCACTGGTGCCGCCGTACTGTACGTAACCCGTTGTTACGCCAGTTGAATTATTAAGCGATAAGTTAATTACGCCAGCTATCGCGTCAGAGCCATATTTAGCTGCTGCGCCATCGCGTAGTACTTCTACACCTTTAAGCGCAGTTAGCGGAATGGCGTTCATGTCGGTGCCGGCTGCGCCTGCACCTACAGTGCCGTTAAGGCCAAAAATAGATTGATTATGGCGGCGCTTACCGTTAACCAACACTAACGTTTGATCTGGCTGTAAGCCGCGCAGCGTTGCTGGTCTAAATAAATCTGAGCCATCAGATACTTGCGTACGAGAAAAGTTAAACGACGGGGCAGTAGCTTGCAGACTCTGCCCTAGTTCTGTAAAGCCGCCTTTGTTTAAATCATCAGCGTCTATTAAATCAATAGGTGACGAAGACTCAGTAGAGGTGCGGTTAGAAACGCGCGACCCTAATACAGAAATTTGTTCGATATTTTGTGCAGCCTCAACAGGTGCTTCTTGAGCGCTTACGATGCTTGGTGCGCTTACGGCAAACGCAACAGCGGCAGCTAATGTATTTAAACGGTATGTTGACATGGTGACGACCCTGTTTAGTGTGTTCTTTAATATTTGTTATTGCGATGTAACGCATCGCACTGGGGAACATCCTAGCAACATATGCAAATAAAAAGAAATGAAAAAAACTAAATAATAGGTCTAACTATGCAAAAAAATGTAAATACTAAAAAATAACACTTAAACTTGTTCAAAACACATACAATTAAGGATTTTAATTTCAACCCCGAATCAAATTAACACTTTATTTACAATGGGTTTATCACGCTTTCTTGTGCTTTTACGGGTAACCAACAACAAATGGTAGTACCTGTTCCTAAAGTACTGCTAACTTCTATTTTTCCGCCGTGATCTTGCAAAATAAAGTTAACAACGGTCATTCCTATTCCTAATGAGTGGGCTGTTTTATGTGTAGTAAAAAAAGGCTTAAACAGGTGCGCTTGGGTATTTTCATCCATTCCACAACCGTTATCTTTCACTTTTATACATACCCCCTCATTTTGCTGCGTTACGCTTAGTTCAATAATGGTGCCTTTTTCTAATTCATGTTCGCACGCTTGTTGAGCATTTAATAACAGCTCAACAAAAATTTGATGAATAGACGACAGCTCCCCCCAAATAAGCGGCACTTGCTCAAAGTTGGTTTTTATTTCGCAGTATTTAAGCTGCCCTTGCAACACGCCTAAAGCAGAGCCTGCAACCTCGCTTACATCTAAATATTGCTTGTTATGGGTACTTGTAAATTGGCTAAGGTTTAATAAATTATGCACGGTTTGCTTTATGCGCTTTAAACCATCTAGGCTTTCGCTCAACTGCGAGTAAATTTCGTGTCCATTCCATGCCAGTTCGTATTGTTTTTTTAGATCAACCAACACGTTTTTAAATTGCCCTGCATTTAATTGGCCGTTTAAAAACTGCTCGTTATAGTGAAGAGATTTTGATAAAAGAGGGCTAACATATTGCAAGCTTTCTATATTACTAATTACATACGAAAGCGGGTTATTTATTTCATGCGCAATACTGCAAGACAAAACACCCACACTTGCCATTTTGTCGGCCTGAACAAACATTTGCTGATACAAAGACAGCTCAGCAACGTTTTTGGTTAGTTCGCCATTTAACACAACTAACAATTGGCTTTTATCGGCAAGCAGTTGCTCTGCGGCTATACGCTTTTGCTGCTCATCTAAAAAGGCTTGTTTGTAATCGTCGGTTAAAGTGCTCATCCTATTCGCTCCATAAATACGCATCCATGTATAACGTTTAGTTTGCCATACGTAATTATGCAAACTAGGGGCAATTTTTAGGCTATGCTTATTATTTTAAAAGGTAGCACTATGACCAAACCAGCAGACGCTGCACATTCAATCACTGCCGTAGATGTACTTTGTGTTGATGACGACGAAATTGTTCTGCGCTCACTAACCTCCTTATTAAAAAATAATAACTTTAGTTTTATGACCTGCAAAAGCCCAGTGCAAGCGCTTGAGCTTTTAAACAGCCACGAATTTAGCTTAATTATTAGCGACATGAAAATGCCCACCATGAATGGCGCGCAATTTTTAGAGCAAGCCCGTAACAAAGCCCCCGAAACACAACGTATTTTATTAACCGGTTACGCCGAAATAGAAACCACCCTAGCAGCTGTAAACCTAGCGCAAATTAACGGCTACATACAAAAGCCATGGCAAAACGATATGCTTTTGCGCAGCATAAACGACAGCATCGAAAAATTTCAGCTAAAAAAACAAAACAAGCAACTCGAGCTGCAAGTAAAACAGCAAAACAAAGAGCTTCTCGAATTAAATAACTCATTAGAGCAACGAGTAGAAAAGCGTACAAAGCAAATTAAGCAGGTACTTAAACAGCTAGAAGATGCCAACGAGCGCGAAAAACACGAACACAAAGCCACCGTGGAGCTACTTTATAATTTTATAAACGCCAACCCATACTTAGATGGCAACAAAGCGCAAAAAATTGCCGACACCTGCACCCAAATAGCACTGTACTTAAACCTCTCGCAAAAAAGTATAGATTTAGCCCCCATGGCGGGTTACTTAGCGCAAATAGGTTTGCTTGCTATGGACCCAGAGCTCTATAAAAAGCCAGTGAGTCGGCTAAGCGAGCAACAGCGCAAAGCCTTTTATACGCACCCTAGCACAGCACAATTAATGCTTATGCCTGCTATACATTTACATGATGTATCTGATGCAATTTATCATCAATATGAGCGCTTTAACGGCAACGGTTTACCAAAAGGATTAGCAGCAAACGACATTCCTATTGGCGCTATGGTGCTTAGCGTTGCTCGCGATTATTGGAACGCATTTGAACAAAGCCAAAGCCCCACAGACAAAGAGCGCCACAGCGATGCGCTCGAAAGCGTTAAAATGTACAGTGGCACTTTTTACCACCCTAAAATTGTGCGCGCACTCGAAGCAAGCCATAGCAAATTAAATGAGCAACTTAATAATGCCGGCTCTATTATTATATGCAGCGCTCAAGAGCTAAAAGCCAATATGATTTTAGGCCATACGTTACACAGCCACAGCGGTATTATGTTGTTACCTAAAGGCCATGTGTTTGGTAAAAAATCCATCGAAAAACTACAGCAACTAGAAGCCAAAAAACCGACCCCATTTAGAATAATGGTAAAAAGCGCTAAATGAGTGATCTAAACTGTGGCTTTTTTCGTTACAATTACCGTAAATAAGCTAAACTAATTCAAACAGGTACCTGTTAATCTGGGTATAAATTTTAAACTGTTTAATACCAATCCGCTTAATTAAGTAATTTATTTTGAGGGTGGAAAAACGTGTAGATAGCTAGGCAAAAAAATTCGCTATTTAGTTGTTCTAAATGAGAATTGCTTAACGCTGGTAGCGACACGTTTAGCCCCGCAAAATGATTAAGTATTATCGCGAATTGGTATCACATTGCTTTAAGGAGCACAGCGTGTCGCGATTTTCTGCAGTCACTGACAATCCCCACGACGGACGTTTTAATCAAAAAACGGGCATTTTACTTACCAACTTAGGCAGTCCAGACGCGCCCACCCCTGCGGCACTGCGTACCTACTTACGTGAATTTTTATCCGATCCGCGCATTGTAGAAATTCCACGTTTAGTGTGGATGATAATACTGCACGGTATAATTTTGCGTATTCGCCCTAAGCGCTCAGCAAAACTATACGAAAGCATTTGGACCGAAAACGGCTCGCCGCTAACACATATTACCCGCCTGCAACGCGACAAACTAAACGCGCTACTCCAAGAGCAAGGTTACACCAATACCGAAGTTGTTATGGCCATGCGTTACGGTAACCCTTCAATAGAGGCGGGCCTGGAAGAGCTGCGCGATAAAGGCCTAACGCGCATAATTGTACTACCGCTTTACCCGCAATATTCAAGCCCTACCACCGGCTCAACATTTGATGCCGTATCAAGAGTATTGCAAAAATGGCGCTGGGTGCCAGAGCTACACTTTGTAAATGGTTATCACAAAAACACCGCATACATTGATTCATTAGCTAGCAGCATTAGTGAAGATTTAGAAAAAAACGGCATGCCACAAAAATTAGTTTTTTCATACCACGGTATGCCAAAGCTATTTTTAGATAGAGGCGACCCTTACCACTGCCTATGTTTGCAAACCACGCGTTTAGTGGTTGAAAAACTAGGCCTTGATAAAGATAAAGTAATTAGCACTTTTCAAAGCCGCTTTGGTAAAGCCGAATGGTTAAAGCCATACACCGACGCCACGCTTGCATCGTTACCTGATGAAAACATTACCGACGTTGCAATTTTAAGCCCTGCTTTTAGCGCCGATTGCTTAGAAACACTCGAAGAGCTTGAAGAAGAAAACCGCGAAATTTTTGAAAATGCAGGCGGCGAAAAGTACCGTTACATAGCCGCTTTAAACGACAGAGACGATCACATTAACGCTTTATATGATGTGCTAAAACCAATGCTTTAAACACATCTTTATTGCCTTAACGTAAAAAAGCGGTGTTAAATTTAACACCGCTTTTTTAATTGTAAGGTAAGCATTTATTAAATGTCATAGCCACTATTTACGCGAGCAATAGCTCGTAGATAAAAACCAACGCATTCACAAATAGGTTAAGAGGCGCTTCGCTTATAGAGAAGCAACTAACATCTTGCGCGAGCAAGCTTCGCGCCTACAACTTTCACTTCTCATTTAATCCTCATTCCCTTCTCTTTGTGCATTTTTGTATTAAAGATCAATAAACCACAAAGAGGTTAAGAGCCGCTTCGCTTTTAGAGAAGCAACTAACATCTTGCGCGAGCAAGCTTCGCGCCTACAAACTTCACTTCTCATTTACTCCTCATTCCCTTCTCTTTGTGCATTTTTGTATTAAAGATCAATAAACCACAAAGAGGTTTAGAGACGCTTCGCTTTTAGAGAACTAATTAGCATTTTGCGCGAGCAAGCTTCGCGCCTACAGCTTTCACTTCTCATTTACTCCTCATTCCCTTCTCTTTGTGCATTTTTGTATTAAAGATCAATTAATCACAAAGAGGTTAAGAGGCGCTTCGCTTTTAGAGAAATAATTAGCATTTTGCGCGAGCAAGCTTCGCGCATACTGACAAAGTTAACACCGAGGTAAATTACCCTGTAGACGCGCAGCTTGCTGGCGTTTTAAAAGCAACGCTTTTACCTGTTTTAACCTATTCGTTAACGCTTTTCCTTAACTTTTACGGGTAATCATCAACGTACAAACGCCGGCAATTATTCCCCAAAACGCAGAGCCCACCGAAAGCATGGTTAAATCAGACGCGGTTACCAAAAACGTAACTATTGCAGCCTCTGTGTATTGGGCTGAGCTTAAAGCTTGCTGCAAGCTATTAGCAATGGTGCCAAACAACGCAATACCCGCTAAGGCTAAAATTAATGCCTGCGGTAAACTTGCCACTAAACCAACAAGCGTTGCCGCGCAAAGTGCCATAACAATATAAAATACGCCTGCGGCAATACTTGCCCAATAGCGTTTATCGGGATTTTTATCGGCCTCATCGCTCATACAAATAGCAGCGGTAATAGCGGCTAAATTAATAGAGTACGTACCAAACGGCGCAGTTAAAATATTAATAAAACCAGTTACATTAAGCGTAGCTGAGATGGGCGCTTTATAATTATGAGCCTTTAGTACAGCAATACCCGGTAAGTTTTGTGAGGTCATGGTCACTATATAAAGCGGTAAGCCAATACTTATACACGCTTGCAAGTTAAACACCGGTGCTATGTATGTAAACTCACTTATTTTCCAATGAATAGCGCCAGTATCAATATGCCCCATTTGCCACGCCAGTAGCACGCCTGCAACTAAAACGCTAAGCATGGCAAAACGCGCAAAAAATCGTTTTCCTAAAAAATACATAAGCACCATTAGGCCTATAACCAGTGGTAGCTCATTCATAAAATTAAATACATCTATACCAAAGGTGACCAATACGCCTGCCAGCATGGCACAGGCAAGTTCGCTCGGTATACGGTTCATTATTTTTTCAAACCAACCGGTAACCCCCGACACAAAAACCAATGTAGCGGCAAACATAAATGCACCAATGGCTTCGCCTAAATGGTAGCCCTGCGCGCTGGAAATAAGTAAAGCCGCCCCAGTGGTAGACCATGCAATTAAAACGGGCACTTTATAATAATACGACAACCCAATAGTGGTTATGCCCATTACCAGCCCTAGCATTAAAAGCCAGCTTGCGACTAAATCGGGCGTGCCGCCAAGGGTTATAACAACTTGATAAATAAGCGCAATGGAACTTGAAAAACCAATAATAACAGCCACCAACCCTGCGGTTGCTCGATTAAGCAGCTGATCGGAAAACATCATAAAATCCCTCTTAATTTTAGATTTTTAAGCCCACAACATACGTTGCCTATTTACGCTTTGCAATTAGCGTTTAGGCTATTAAGCGTGAAAAATATTCATTATTTTAAAATTTTTTTTACCTATAAAGATCACACCTTTCATTGCCAAATTAAAAACAAAAACAATTATTCGCTTATGCTTACACCCCGCTAAAACTCTATAAAAACCCATCCTTTTTAGCTCAAAAAACCAAACCCATTATAGGTAAATTGTTTATTTACAATCATTTACAATGTAAATAATTAGCACTTTTATACTATACCAACTAACTTGATCTAATTCTCTAGATGATATAAAACGTAACAATTAGTTAACTAAAAACCCCGTAAGAGAAACAAATGAAACGCGCTATTTTAATAATTGTTGCCCTTGGTCTATCTGCATTTGCTATTTATAAGCTGCTATTTAATACCGAAAAACCTCAGCAGGTAACGGCGCCTGTTGCAGTGGATATAGTGCCCGTTGACTCTCAATTTGCAGCAAATAAAAAAGCACCGCAGCCCATAGATATGAGTAAAGATCCCGTTAACGTAAAACCTAAAACCATTGAGGCACCAGCGCAAAGCAACCAGTTTGAAGCTATAAACAAGGTATCTGCAAAAGCTAAAGAGGTACTTACCAACGCCAACGTACTACCAAGCGATTTAAACAACGAAGCCTACATAGAGTTCGACCTACATACGTTACAAACCCTTGAAGCTGGCGACTCGTTTGATATTTCAATCCCGCAAACCGTTGAAACCTACAGCGCCGAAATCACCTCGTTATCAGAGGCGAGTAATGGCGATAAAAGCATATTTGGCCAAGTTATTGGTGCCAACGGGCAACTACACACCACGGTTATGACCGTAGGAAACGATGCAATTTATGGGCAATTTACCGCACCTAGCGGAAATTATGTTTTTGAAAGTAAGGGTAAATATGGCTGGATTGCAGCAAAACGCGACTTGTACCAAAACCACATAGAGCATCACGTAGATGCGCCCACACCAAAAACAGATAAAACCATCGATATGTTTGCCCCAAAAAAAACTGAACAACCCAACACGCAGTAACCCAACTAAATCAATCAGCAGTAAAACTTCCAACCACTACATAAGTAAGGAAATATAAAAATGAAAAAACTAATCACTACGGCAGCCATTGCCAGCGCGCTATTTGCAACCAGTGCAGCACAGGCGGTAACGATTGATATTGGTATTTTATATACCGACCAATCGGCCGCAGCTACGAGTAATATAAACACTAAAATAAACCAGCTGATCGCCTTTAGTAACCAGGTTTATAGCCAAAATGGGGTAGACATTACACTGCGTTTAGCGGGCACAGAAAACCTAGGCGATTACGCAATTACACCGTCTGAAGATTGGTTAGATGCAGTAACTAACAGCAGCTACGTAGATGGTTTACGCACTAGCTGGAAAGCCGACATGGTTGCCGTACTTGGTACCGGCCAAAGTGCGGGTAATGGTTTAATCTCGTGTGGTTTAGCTTGGGTTGGCCAAGGCACTAACGGTAATTTATACAGCTCAATGAGCGACCGTATGTACTCTATTACTGCTATTGATTGTGGCGCCACTACGTTTGTACACGAACTTGGTCATAACCAAGGCCTGGCGCACTCACGTAAACAAGGCGATACCTCGGGCGGCGTATATGTTGATGGAATGGGCCACGGCGTACAAAACGAATTTGCCAGCATTATGGCCTACCCGCACGTTTACGGTAGCGCAACGCAGTACGATTACTTCTCTAACCCTAATTGGAGCGTAAATGGCTTACCCTTTGGTGTAACTAACCAAGCGTATGCTATTCGTACGGTTACCGACACTAAAACAAGCATTGCTAACTTTAAGTAAGTGATTTAAAGCAGGCTGTATTTAGCCCACTTATAATTATTTCCCTTTAGAGCGCATTTGCGCTCTTTTTTATTTAGCTTAGGGGCTGTTGAGCTTTCAAGGTTAAATCACTAAAAGCCTAAAAGTGCGCAGCTAATTAATGCACTACTATTTTTTGTTTAATAGCAGGCATTAACGTTTTACCGTCGCCATCTACTTTACTTAAAAGCTTAAGCCCCATTACTTTTGCAAGTACCGGGTAAATATCAAGATTATTTACCTTTTCAAGGCTTAGCCCTTGTTTAAAAGCAGGCCCTACTGCAATTAATGTAGCCGCCATATCATCGGTATAGGCATAGCCATGAGTACCTAAATACATTGCTTTGCCTTCGTTAGTAAATACCGCAGGCGCATTAGTTTGCACAACAATATCGCCCACACGAGTGCCTTTATTGTAGTGATATGCCGCTAATTGCTCGTCGTTTAATACCGTATAACGCCCGTTTGCTACTTGTTGCAAACGTTGTTTGTAAGTTGCAATTTGCTCGCTTGTTACAGCAGGCTTTGCATAAATAAGTAAACGCGGGCCGGTATTTTTAACTATAAAATTATCGTTTTTAGGCAATGTAGATACATCAATACTTTGCTCTGGGTTTATATGCGCCATACCGTGATCGGATACAATAACAAGGTTAATCTCTTGCTCTAGCTTGCTTAAACGGGTTTGTAATTGGCCCATTAGTTCATCTAATTGTTTTACCGCATCGCGAGTTTGCGGTGCATCTGGCCCAAACTCGTGGCCCATGCTATCAACAAGCGAAAAATAACTTGCTACAAAACGTGGGCGCTGCGCTTTAGGTAAGCTTAGCCACTGTATTATTTGATCAACACGGCCTTGGTACTCACTGTATTTAGAATAATGAAAGTAATAGTCGGGCGTCATACCGTTAAAGCGCGCATCCGACTCTGGCCAAAAATAAGTAGCCGACTTTAGCCCCTGCATTTTTGCTAAATTCCAAAGTGGAATGCCGTTTACCCACGTGCTATCGCGCATGCCTTTACCCATGCTGTAGCACTCGTTTTTACGGGCTTTATCACAAAAGTTATTATCTACAATGCCATGATTTACCGGCAGCAACCCTGTAATAATAGAAATATGGTTAGGAAACGTTTTTGTTGGGTAAACAGGCATTAGTTTTTGCGCGCGTACACCTTTAGCAGCCATTGCTTTTAAATTAGGCGCGCCGTGTTTTTCTATATAATCCCAACGCATGCCATCTATTGATATAAGTACAACGGTTTGCTCTTTTGCCGCATATGCCGCTTGGCTGGTTAACACTAAAAGAGCCAACATCATCGCCTTTAAAAATACATACTTCATTACAAATACTCGCCTACATTAAAATGCGTTAAATACTGAAAAATATAGCTTTATAATACAATTGCCAGGCCTTAAATGATACAAGCACCTGTACCTAACTCGTCTAGATGTATATATTAACAAGTAAGTATTTAAAACGAATGACAACGCGCATTTACTTTGCCAGTCGTCACCACTAAGCAAGGACTCCGATGACTATCGACTTTAGTAAAAAAATAACCCCAGCGCGCATGTATCGCACGACTGCAAATTTACAAATGGCGATGGAAAGCGATCGCGGTCGTATAATTAACAGTGCAGCTATTCGTAGGTTGCAGCAAAAAACTCAGGTTTTTCCGCTAGAGCGAAACGCAGCGGTGCGCTCGCGCTTAACTCACTCACTAGAAGTACAGCAAGTTGGCCGTTTTATAGTACAGCGTATTTTTGCAAATTTAAGCTTTGAGCAACAAACCGAATTTGGCTTAAAAGGGCTAGAACGCCCGCTAGAAAGCCTAGTAGAAATGGCCTGCCTAATGCACGATATAGGCAACCCACCCTTTGGACATTTTGGCGAAGCTGCCATAAATCACTGGTTTAATAATAATTTAGCAAGTGTTACACCAGCGCGCTGCCAAGAGCAAAATACCGGCATAGGGGTTATTTTTAAGCACCTAGCGCACGATATTTGTAATTTTGAAGGCAACGCCCAAGGCATACGCATAATTCATTCGCTACTGGGGTTAAACTTAACTTATTGCCAAAGCGCGGGCATTTTAAAGTACACCCGCCCCGCGGGATTAAACCCACAAGACATACCACAAAATAAAAACTACTTAATGAAAAAAGTAGGTTACTACTACAGCGAAAAAACCTTTGTAGAGGCACTGCAAAACGAGCTGGTTATAGAGCCATACTGCCGCCATCCGGCAAGTTACATTATGGAAGCCGCCGACGATATATCGTATTGCTTAGCCGACATAGAAGACGCCGTAGAAAAAGACATAATAACCACCGAGCTACTTTGTCAGCAGCTAAAAAGTGAATATAAAAAAGCCCTTATAAACCTAACCATTGACGACACCGAACACCTAAATTTTGTAGATAAAGCACTAGATTACGCACTAGAGCGCGCCAACGCGCAGCCTTACAACTTTAATAGCGAATTTTTTATTTACCTGCGCGTGGCCTTGCTTCACCCGCTTGTAAACCACGCCGCTAAGCGTTTTATAGAGCACATTGAGCCTATTTACCACGGCGACTTTAACCAAGCCCTATTAGAAGATAACAGCCACTTACACGCCGTTACTAAAACCCTTAAACAGGTGGCGCTTAAGCATGTGTTTTCTCACAAAGAGGTAGAAAAACTCGAACTACAAGGCTATCGCATAATTAACGGCCTGCTCGATTGTTATAAACCACTGCTACAACTTAACAGCGACGATTTTAAACGCGCATTAAATGGCGACTCACGATTATTAATCGAATCGCGTTTGGTTAAAAAGCTCTCTAAAAAGCACTTAAATAGTTATCAGCACGCCATAGATGCTATGCAAGAAGAGCCCGACCACTTTGCCGCTTACGAGTTTTACTATCGCTGTAGGCTAATTCAAGATTACATAAGTGGCATGACCGACCAGTTTGCCTACGACGAGTACCGCAACCTAATGGTGATTGATTAACGAGGGCGTGTTGTTGGGTGGTTTTTGATTTAATCGCCCTTAGATTGAACAAATTTTCAATCCACAAAGGTCAACACGCCCTTAGTGCCTAGATATATTTTAATTTTGCGCTTAAAATCAGACTATTGATACTTAAGCGCCGTGTTTTATGATTATTAGACTCTCTCAACTTATTTTTTGCTTTGCTTTATTTTACAGCAGCCAAAGTGCTGCCTATAACGAAGCCATGTGTATTTTAATTAAGCAAGAAATGCAGCAGTACAGTAATAATAAAGCCAGTGCCAAATACCGCAGCGCCGCACGCGATTTTAAAAGAAACTGTAATAAACCCAAGCAAGTACAAACAAAACCAAAACCAGTAGAGCCGCCTGTTGTTGAACAAGAGCCACAACCACTTGCCCTTACCCCCGAGCAAGAACAACAACTGCTTGAGCAAATAACTGCGGCCGAAAAAGCTATAAAACAAAGCGCAAGCAAAGCAACTACAAGTACTCAGCCTACAAACCAAATAAGCCAGCAAAGCTCAGAAATTAACGAGCCTGAGGCTGCGCCAATTAATACAGTAAAGGATGCGCCAAGCACACCTAAGGGTGAACTTGCGCCTAATAGCAGCGAGTTAATACCTACAACTAGCCAAGCGCAGCCGGTGGCCACTGAAACAGCCCCAAAAGCAGCGCCTAAAATAGAGCAGCCACCGGTTAATACAACGCCCAAACCCGCACCTGTACTTATACCTGCGCCAGTTGCAGAGCCACCAAGTTCATTATTGTTACCAAGTTTGCTACTGCTTATTGTGGTATTAATTGGCGCCATGGTGGTTATACGTTTACGCCGCGCTAAACAAAATAAGCCCGAGCCGCCTGTTGCTCCACCGGCTACAGCCCCAAAAAATAACAACAAAAGCGCAGAGCAAGCAGCACCACCCAAAACGGCTCCAGCCCCAAGTGATGAGCTTTCAAAACCAGTTGTGCCACCGGTTTCGGCCTCGAGCGAGCCAGAGCCTGCAAGCTCTAATGCACCAAAAAACGAGGCAATTAACGAGCCATTGCCTGCCGATACGCAAGCCGCAGAGGCTGAGCCAGAACAAGCTAAACCAGAAGAAGATGCACCAGCACCTGAACCTAAAAAAGTAGCGCCAGAGCCAAACACCGCAGAGTTTGAAGCTGCCGCAAAAAATACATTAGCGCGTATTCAAAATGCAAAAGGCTTTGCAGAGCCCGAGGTAAGAGAGTTTAACCCAGACGCACCTTCGGTTAAGCGCACGCGTAAACACAAAGCCGCCGCAGTAGAACAGCCAAAAGCAGAGCCCATTGAAGAAGTAAAACCACAAGAGTCTACTCTTATAAACGAACCGGCTGCGCCTAGTAACCCTATCACTGAGCCCAATACCAGCGCGCAGCTGCATACAGCCGATAAAAACAGTGAGCTTGAACAAACCACGTTAAATAGCGAACACGACTTTAAAGAGCCCGAAATTCGTACCTACAATCCAGATGCGCCTTTAAAACCAAGTAAAGAACCTGCACAAGCTACAGTTTCAGCAAAACCAAATAACGAACCCACGTTAGATGCGCCAATATCAACAGCTCACGAACCACAGCCAGCCCAAGAAAAGCCAGCGCAACCAGAGGCCGATAGTACGCCCAAGCAAAGTGATTCTAGCAACCCATTTGCAAACCTTTCGCTAGATGAAAGCTGGGACCCAAACTCAGATAAAAAGCCCGTGATTGAGGAAAAAAAGAAAGCGCCTAAATCACAAGCCTTAATAGAGGCAGAAGAACGCGCTAAAAACATGCAAACAAAAGAATAGCCGAGCAAATAAGCTTGATATTATTGCTCTAAACAAACAATTTTTAACGCAGCAAGTACGCTATTTAAAGATAAAATTGCTATTACTCAATTACCAGCACAAAAAAGCGGCCACACGGCCGCTTTGTCGTTTAAAAGTATAGAATTGTATTAATGCGCTTAATTAAGCGAGCTATTTTAAGTATGGATTTAAAACTGAGAAAACGTTTTATTGCTACAAAAAATGCGTTGTTTAGTTGTTATAACTAGCTAGTTGTACATTGCTGTACTTTTAGCATCTTTGTATTTGTAACACAGCTAGTGCCAAGTTTGGCTGCTAAAAATAATTAACTATTATTGCGCTTAGTATTATTCGGGGGGCATGTTTTTAATATTTAAATCGTATTGTAAAATACCATCGTTATTAACCGCCACACCCGCTAATTGCACAGAGTGATTAGCAAACTCTTCAGACGCCGATAAATGCGCTAACACGCCGGCTATGTCTTCGTGTTTAGGTTGGCCATCTGTTGCCACAATGCCTGCATTACAATCGTTTTGCTTACACTCAAAGCTGTATAAAAATAGCGACTTTTCAGCAAAGCTGCTTTGCACTTTATCTAAAAACACTTGCTCTGACTGTGCTAAATCAAGCGTACTTTGAATTTGAGCAGCGCTTTCTAGCTCAGAGTATTCACCCACTTCTTGGGGAGTAATCACTATTTGCTCGGTAAGTGCAGTGCCTTCTTTATTAGTTACATCGTGGCTACTTTGCATTGCTTGTATATCTACCACCAGAGGTTGAGCAGGCTGCACAGCCGTGGTGTTAGTTATTGAGTTGGGTAGATTATTTTGAGCCAAGGCGGTCAAATCGTTTTTAAACACGTACAAAGTTGCAGCAGTGATAGCGCATGCAATGAGTAATTTGTTCATAATACTTCCCTCCTTCAACCAATTTACGCAATACAATTAAGTGAAATGCTTTTTAAGTGTAGCCAATGTTAATATTATGTTTTGTTTGGGTGTGTACTGTCAATCTTTAATACTAGACAGTGCAAATTAAAAGAACAATTTTATCAATGTTAATATTTAATGAACCACTGGTAAGCTCAGCGCGCCACATTATAATGCTGGCAATAGCTCTACGCTCATTTTGCAACCAAGCAGCACGTTATTTATTTGTAACAAGCTGTAAAAAGCAGCTCTTTTTATGACCACACCTCAATCAAAAAGTTTGCGTTTATTGTTACTAAAACTTAAATAAAATTACCCAAAGTAAATAACCGCATAATTAAAACCGCACACAGCAGCTTTAATTTGCTAAAAGATGCAAAGATTACATAAAGAAAGGCACTAACATGTAGGTGCGATTTTATATCGCGCTTGTAGACGTGAGCTTGCTCGCGCTCTGTATTTTTAGTTCCCTATGTCGCGTTGGTGATGGCGTTGGCGTTGGCGTTGGCGTTGGCGTTGGCGTTGGCAACCAAGGGGCGCAAACGCATCAGAGCGCGCAAGGTAACTTTTACCATAATTAAACTCACCTCGGCCAGTTTGTGGATTTAACTTAAAAAAACCACAAATTATGGGGCTGTCTTCTAAACCGTCAATAAATACATAAGCTTCAGAAGTCATCGTTAATCACCTGAGTTTTATTACTTTTACGCTGTCTTGCATTATAACCGCCCACATCTGCGGCTAGCTCGTTAATTTCATCCAGCAATGAGCCTTGCAATTGAAGAACAACAAGGGCTTCAAACAATATATCGCTTTTTACTACCTCTCCTTGTTCAAGCTTTTGTACCGTAGAGCGAGATACACCAACCATCTTAGCGAACGTGCTCTGGGTATACAGTAAAGTACGATGCTGACGAATTAAATCACCCAAGCGACGCGCCAGCTTTAATGCTTGTTCAGATCTCATAAATGACTACCAAATCGGTCATTAACACATTAATGATTAGTTTAGCGGTATTTATCATGATTGCAATATTATTTAAATTGAGACGTAATGAGTTTTGGGTAGCGGCATTCAAGTTTACCGTAGGCGCGAAGCTTGCTCACGTTAGAAGCGCAGCTTCTCATAACTTAATAAATTAACACCGTAAAAGCCTAGCTTTTAAACGAAAGCAATGCGCGTCTAACAAAACAAGCTAAAAATTATGTGGCTTAAATGGCGTTTTTAACCATTTTGAATAGTCATGATTAAACGCAGGAAACTGTTTAAATAACATCGCGTTTAATTGATCTTTCGAAAGCTTGTTACAGGGATTTGTCTGCTCTGCCAGCATAATATTTTTAAGTAATACTCTGCCTGATTGGGTATCCATTAAAAAATAAATTGCAGCCCAGCTACTAGCGTAAAGTATACTGCTGTCGCCTTTTTGCCACGTATTATTTAACCCGGTTAACCGATTAAGTCTGAACACGTTTTTAGTAAGCTTATTATTACGTACCCAGGTTTGATTTGGCTCTACAATAGCAGTTTGCATATTGTTATGGGTAAACTCAAAATACTCAGCAACCCCTTCATTTAACCACCTAGGCGTGTACCCTAAAACTGCTTTATTAATAGCATGCACTGCTTCGTGCACTGCCGTTCTCATGGTGTTTTGTTCGCCACTAAAATTAATAAACGCAGAGTTAGTTGCATGAAAATACATTCCTGCTGTATTTTCTGGGTTGCCGCCATTGTTCCTAATAGCGGCGTTATAAGCCCTACGGTTAGGTAATACAGTTAAGTTTAGTTTTACCTTTTTTAGAGCATGCGCACCAATAATTTGTCCATACACCTTAAATACTGTATTGAGTTTTACTTGTAGCTTTTGGTTAAATGAAGGCGGTAAATTTGGCGTGTTTAAATTAAGGTCAAAATAATCCAGTGGCTCAGAAAAATTACTCTCGTACGTTGCAACAGCAAAGCTAGGCTTGGTATCGCTAAAATGTGCAATACCCGCCTTGTCGGTCCAAGTGTATATATCACCGTTACGCTTATATTTTACGTCGCCTAATGATACATCTGTACATTGTGTTTTATCTGCTTGAGGCAAGTGATTACGCGTAGGCACAAAAGAACTGCTGCCCGCCGGCGTTTTTATAGAATTTACGGGTTGTGATTTAACTAAAGGCTTACTTGGCTGAGTTACGGTTAAATCGTTATAAATACGCTTAACTTCACCTATCGGGTCGTGATAATTAAACACCCGCCCTGTAAAATGATTAGCAATAAGCGCTGAGGCAATAAGCATTACAACAAACATAAATACTATGCGAAGCTTAGTATTAAACATAGTTACGGACGCCCCTGCCATTGGGTCTCAAATACTTGCTTTTGCGCTACTCTATACTCGCTACACCAAACAAAATCGCTTGTCTCCATCCCTTTTTTACGACACCGCTTAGGCAATCTATAAAATTTAGACCACGCCTCAAGCTTAGCTTTGTTTTTATAGCTGGTACTGTGCAAGGTCATGTTTGATACCTTTTGATTAAGTAACCAGTTGGTGTTTGCCGAATGTGCAGCATGTGGGCGGTATGAGTTATTACTCTTTCTAAGTTTATTACAGTGCTTTGCCAATTGGGTAAATAACACTTTGTCGCGAGCAGTTAATCGCTCACCTTTTTTAATGCTATAACCCTGCCTAAATTGAGAGCGAATAGATTCACGCTCCTTTTCTATGCTTTCGCACTTACTTTGCGTGTAGGCCTCGCCTGCATATGAGTGCGTTGAAATAAAACTAAGCAAAACTAAAATCCATTTAATCATTATTCACTCCTTTAAATAACATCTTAAATAAGTGTACCTATTTAAGGTTGGTAGCGCATTAAATATTGCCCTTGTTTTGCTTCATTAGTACTTACGGTTTAGGAGAAATTAGCCGCAGAGTTGGCTCAAGTTAAATGGTCGATGTTTAATTTTTCTTGTAGACGACCTTGCTCACGTTAGAAGCGCAGCTTCTCATTACTTAATAAATTAACACCGTAAAAGCCCTGCTTTTAAACGAAAGCAATGCGCGTCTACAAGGTTACACCAAGCTTTGCCGTTAGCACTTGACGTAGGCGCGAAGCTTGCTCGCGCTAAAAGCAGAGCTTTTGAAATAATACAAACAGTTCATAAATATCGCGTTGGCGATGGCAACCAAAGAGAAGTAACCGCCGACTTCTCTTTGGAGTCTCTCGGCGCCCCGAGGATCACACTACCTCCTCAATTTAAATTAATGATATGAACGTAAACGCGATGAAACACGTCCGTGTGTAAGCATCACTTAACGCGCATCCATGCGCTGCTATTACTCATCACTAATTCAATTTCGGGTGTGATCACGGGGGAGTGGCCTAAGCATCAGCCTTCAATTCAATAATGAGTTAATGCTTGTTTACAATGCACTTTTAAGTAAACTAACTGCACGCAAACAGGGAGTGGTTTTAATGCAGCAAATTGGTATTTACGAGCAGTTAATTACGCAAGTAATTGAGCAAAATTTAAATCGTGATCAATTTTATGTGGGCGAACGCCAACTAGAATCGGCAGAGGCCGCAACATGGCTTTCACGCTTTTTGGGTAAACTTGTTGAACATGCCATAAATGCTATTCCCAACTCTAAAGAGCGTTTGCAGGAGCAAATTAGCCTAGCTAATAGCCTTGTCCTTTGGCTTAAAGATCATATTCGAGATGATGAACTGATCAACGAAAACCTTATCGACAGCCAAGGCCGAATACTTACTGCGCTGTTTAATACCCAAAACCCGATTGCGGCCAACCTTAAAGATTACTCAAGCGATATATTTCCACTTACAGGGCTTACACAAAGTGAATTATTTAGCGGTGCTAATGCAGGTATATCGCTCGAAACTGAGCTAAAGCGCGAGATTAAATCGTCCGACACTATTTACTGGCTGGTCTCATTTATAAAATGGACGGGGCTGCGTATATTTAAAAATGAGCTTGAAGCCTTTACCAAAAGCGGTAATAAACTCAAAGTAATTACTACTTCGTACATGGGGGCAACGGATGCTAAAGCCGTTGAGTTTTTAGCAAATCTACCAAATACCGAGGTAAAGCTAAGTTACAACAATCAGCAAGAACGCCTACACGCTAAATCTTACTTATTTATGCGTAACACGGGTTTTCATACTGGGTATATTGGTTCGTCTAATTTATCGCATTCAGCGCTTACCAGCGGCCTAGAGTGGAACTTAAAAATTACCGCGCAAGAAATCCCACACATAATAGCCAAAACCAAAAGCACGTTTGAAACCTACTGGCAATCGCCAGATTTCGAGCTATTTACAGGCAAAGCTGAATGTAAAGAAAAGCTCATAAGTTCACTTAACGAGCAACGCGGTGTTGGGCAATCAAGCAGCCAGTTTTATTTTGATATAACACCAAAAACACACCAGCTAGCTATTTTAGAAAAACTAAGCGTTGAACGTAGCGTGCATAATCGTTTTAAAAACCTAGTGGTAGCCGCAACAGGCACGGGTAAAACCATTATATCGGCGTTCGATTTTAAAACCGTTTACGATAAAAACCCAAACGCACACTTTTTGTTTGTAGCCCACCGAGAAGAAATACTAAAACAAGCGCAAAGCGCTTACCGTGGCATGCTTAAAAATAACGACTTTGGTGAGCTGTGGGTAGGTAACTACAAACCGCAGCGCTACAACCAGTTATTTGCATCAATACAAACATTAAACAGCCAAATTGGATCGCTTAATTTAACGCATGATTACTACGACTACATAGTGATAGACGAAGTACACCACGTAAGCGCAGCGAGTTATCGCGCTATATTAAATCACTTTGCGCCCACTATATTACTTGGCTTAACCGCTACACCAGAGCGACAAGATGGTGCCAATATACTCGATGACTTTTGCGGTGTAATAGCCGCCGAAATTCGCTTGCCACAGGCAATCAATCAACGCCATTTATGCCCATTTCAATACTTTGGATTGGATGACGACACCGACTTAAGCCAAATAACATGGCGCGGCGGCCGTTACGATATAACCGAGCTAAGTAATCTTTATACAGGGGAAAACAGCCGCGCTAACAAAATTATATCCAGCCTTGCTGATATAGTGACCAATGTTCACGATATAAAAGCGTTGGCATTTTGTGTAAGCCAAAAGCACGCGGAGTTTATGGCTAAAAAGTTTAACTTAGCAGGCATAAGCGCCGATGTACTGACCAGCAAAAACACCAATGAGCGCGCGGCTAAACAGCAAGCACTACGCCAAGGCGAAATACAAATACTTTGTGTGGTTGATATTTTTAACGAAGGGGTCGATATCCCAGAGGTCGATACCTTACTATTTTTACGCCCAACTGAAAGCCTAACGCTGTTTTTACAGCAACTCGGCCGTGGCCTACGCCTGCCCGACAACAGCCAAAAGCAATGCTGTACGGTACTCGACTTTGTAGGCAATGCCCGCCCAGAATACGACTTTGCCAGTAAATTCCGCGCGCTTATTGGTAAAAGTAATCAACCAATAAAAACTGAGATTGAAAACAACTTCCCACATTTGCCGTTGGGTTGCCGTATAGAGCTACAAAAGCGCACACAACAAACAATATTAAAAAATATTCAGCAAGCTATAAACTCTAAACGCCGTTTACAACAGCTGATAAATAGCTACTCGCAACACACTAATGAGGCACTCACGCTAAGTAGCTTTTTACGCATAAACCCGCAAGTCACGCTTGAAGATATTTACAAACCAAAAGATAAAAAGCTCGGCGGCTGGCACTGGTTAAAAGGCGATGAAGTACCAGTAGAACAAGCCGATGTTTATGCCGCATATTACCGCGCTATAAACACTCAATTACTCGGCTGCGACTCACTCAGTTATTTATGCTTTTTACGTGATTTATGTAATAACGATTTTGGCTTTACCCCAACAGCGCAAAACCAACAGTACCCGCTTATGGCCCATTACAACTTTTGGGATAACACAGGCACAAGTTTAGGGTTTAAAACGCTTGAGCAAAGCTTAGAGGCACTTAAACACAAAGAGCTACAGCAGGAGCTTGCTCAAGTGATCACGCTTTTAATAAACCGTATTCACCAACAAGAAAGTGATTTAACGTGCTTACCTAATCATGCAATAAAATTACACAGCCGCTACACACGTCAACAAATACTCGCCGCGTTTGGGGCGCACTCGTTTGATAAAAAATCGACCGCCCGAGAAGGTGTTTTAGAATTTAAAAAACAAAACCTAGAGCTACTATTTGTAACACTCAACAAGTGTGAAAAAACCTACTCGCCCACCACGCTGTATCACGACTACGCAATCAGCCCCACTCTGTTTCATTGGCAAACGCAAAACAGCGCCCGCCCAGAACACGGCCGCGGCCTAGGTTATATTCAGCACCAGCAAACAGGCAAAACCATCCTGTTATTTGTGCGCGAGCAAGGCAAAGACGAAAACGGCCGAACTATGGGCTTTGTAAACTACGGCGAGGTTAAATATTTAAGCCACAACGGCAGCCAGCCAATGAATATAACGTGGGAATTAACCAACCCCATGCCAAGTGAAATGTGGCATAATGCAGGGAAGTTAGCGGTTGGGTGATTAACTAAAGCTTTAAATAATCTTACTTTTAAGATAAAAGTAACCTATTGATATATATAGGTTGTCAGTGAAAATTCAGTTATTATTTTTCATTAACGCAGTTTGAACTATAAGGAAATAAACTTGAAAAGAAATATGCAATTTGCACACAAATACAAGCACTCTATTTATAGTTCTAGAGCTGCCAACACTTTATCTCGGAAAGATAAAAAGTATGTTGAAGTCAGAAATAAACAGATTCACAATATTGGTAACACTAGGATCATTAAAGCCCCAGACTTTTTATCTATATACTCTGTAGATGAAAAATATAAAACTTTTCATCCATTTAAAGAAACTTTAGCTTTCAAAAACAACTTAATAAAAACAATTGGTTCACATAATTGTATTATTGATTTTAGTAACACAAAATCATTTACTGCGGGGGCAATGGTCTACCTCTTTGCTCAAATACAATCAATAAAAAACCTTAGCAAGTATAAGATTGAATTAGCTTGGTCCAAAGAATCGAAGTACGTAAATAGGATAATCAAGAGATCTGGCTTACCTAAATTATGCCGAACAGGTAACCCTATAGAAAACCTCTCTAGTGTTAGATCATTGCCCGTAGTTAATGGAGTTGGAATTCAACATTATGCCCAAATTATGGACTTTATTCAGCGTCGGTATTATAAAGATGAAATGGATCCTGAAATCGAGTTCAAAATTGGCGATGCTTTATCTGAAACTTTAAATAATGTTGGAAGACATGCATATCCAGGATTAGATAATAAAGAAAAAAATTGGTGGATGATTTGCGATGTAATTGGTGATCAGCTTTATTTATGTATTTATGATAGTGGTGTAGGTATACCTAGAACAGTCGTAGAGAAAACATGGTTTTTAACATCTTATGAAAAAACTTACCCCGAGGAGTATGCAACTCTTAAAAAAGAGGTTGGTTCAGTTCTCGATAAGGTCAAGTTAGTAACATTGAACATGTTCCAAGACCATCAGTTAATATATTTGTCCATGATGGGGGACGTATCTGGTACTAAACAAAAGAAGCATGGACAAGGAAGTAAAAGCATAAAGGCTTTAGTAAGTGATACCAATGGTGGTAAACTCTGGGTTTATAGTAATAATGGTCTTTATAAATATGAAGATGGGGATAAGTCTCCACAGGTTTATAAGTTACCAAGTGAAATATCTGGTACTTTAATCCAATGGAATATAAAGATAGGATAATGATGAAAACTATTATTGTAGTAAAAGACTTTCATAAAGAACCTTATGGTCGTTATCGTTCAGATGCTGAAGGTTGTGAAAGAAGTTCAGGACAAACTTTTAGAGAAGAAGTATTGGCGCCTGCGCTGAGAGAAAACGAAAGCGTTTTAGTCGATTTAACTGGGTATAACCGATATGGTAGGTCATTCTTAGACGAAGCTTTCGGGGGGTTGATTAGAGAAGAAGGTTTCACTGGTGCAGAGCTCTCATCAAAATTAAAATACATACACAGAGATGTAAAAAGCATCATACCTGTTATAGATGAACGTATTGATGCAGCTATACGAGATACTTCATCATAATGAGCTACACACAGTTTTTCTTACAATTATTTGGCTGGGGCTTCATTTTCTACCTTCATAGCCGTAACCTCCGAAGAACTGAGTTGGGTCGTTTAAAAGATTCTTTTTTAAGTCAACTTAAGTCTGATTTTGAGTGGTTAAATAAAAAAGTTAAACATACTATAGATAATAAAGTTGAAACTACTAAATACCAAGCTAGCACTCTACAGATTGAAGAAATCGTAGCATCGAAAATAGCTCAGTTAGAAGAAAAAATTGAACATTTAAATCTTATATACAAAAGAAAAGCATTCGACCCTGCAATGCTCTCAGAGTTCTATAGCTTAAACATTTTTGACTTAATGAAGGCCGACGACTACGAAAGAAGACTAAACATTATAGAAACAAGCATAGTGACTAAAATTAACACTTACTATACACATAACTTGTATCTTAATAGTAATATCCAAAACTTTTGTAAGGCTTACAAAGAAGAGTTTTTAGGCGCTATATTTGGAAGTATATTAATATTAATTTGGACTTTAATTTTTATTGTTTGGCTCTAATTGAAATATAACTTACTCCATCATTACTCTTTAGCTCCCCTTAATCTCACCCGTAAGTTTTAAATTGATAAAACCTAACTACAATGATGTAATTTAAGCTATGACTCCACTTCGGACGGGGAATACACGGCGCTTACGTTCACATAAATTTTTAACTTGAGGATCAAGTGTGATCCTCGGGGCGCCGTGAAGTTCCAAGGGGCAGACGGCGCTTTAATTTTACAAAGAACGCCCCTTGGTTGCCGCCAGCAATCTGGCAAAAACCTCGAATAGAGGTTTTAAAGTCTACTACTACAACCCTTTAAATATTCTTCGCTATTAATTCAGCTTTCAACAAGCCACCTTTAGTCAGTAACTTAGGCGCGAAACTTGGGTTACGTTTTGACTTATAAGCATCAAGTATTAACTTAAGTCCATGTGCTTCGAGTAGCGAAATATTTACTTCGGTATCCATCTCGGCAGACTCGATAAAGTCATCGGAAAAGCTGGGGGCAATTATCAATACCTGTGCTACACGTTTCCCCTGATTTTCAGCACGAGTTACATAGGCTTTTACTTGGCGTGACGTTGTTGAGTATTTTGCAAAGTCACCATTTTTACAGGTTTTTGCTTCACCAATAATTATGTCGTTATCGCTGAGTGAAATTACGATATCCGCTTTATCTTTAGTGGTGTTTAAGTCTTTTCGGAGATCTTCATCAATATTAAGTTCTAATATTTCAAAAATAGCTTTTGTGACTTCTTCAAACTTAACGCCAATGTCAGCTTCAATTACATCAGCGCCCGCCTCTCTTAGTGCGTTAATATCACGACGTGCCAGTGCGTCGTAATTTTCAATCAACTTATCTGTCGCATTAGCAAAGCTCTCTAAAATAGCAAAGCGTGGGTTGCCACGTTTAGATAAGCCCATACTGTCGCGAACTTCTTTTACTTCGTCATTTGAGAGTAAATATAAAATGTCATGAGGAGTAATACTCAAAGCTCGTAGCTTTTCAGTATCTATCACTTCGTTAGCTTCGAGTTCAAACGCTTCTTTTAGCACAGCTTGCATTGTTGGGAAGTGTTCTTCTAATGTTTTTAGAAGCTGTTTAAAACCGCTTGCACTTAGAGAATCAAACTCTTTTTCTGTTGCACCTGATAACGATGACAATATCAGACCAATGCGCTCATCTAAGGTTGTACCTAGTTTATCGGTATCAATTTCTAAATCTTGGATCAGTTGTTTTAATCGTTCTTTACGCTGGTTTTGATTATCTTCAACATTATGAATATCATCAGACAATAATTTTGCAGCACTAATACCTGAATGAATAATTGTTTGAATTTTATCAGTTCGGCTTACACCTCTGATTTTTCGACCATGGGCTTTAAGTGCATTTGAAAGCTCTGCATCAGTACAGGTTCTTAATATTCTGAGTACATATTTATCGGCAAGATCTTTACCTTGAATTTCATTCAGTAAGGTAACTATTTCATCAGGAATAAATACTTCTTGGCGCTTTTTACTGATAAACACCAACCCTATATCCCTTAGGCTATTTAAAGCATCTAACACACCATTTTTAGGAATAACATCAACTAAATGCTCAACAGCAGCACATTCATCTGTAGTGAGATTTAACTCATCTGCAAGCACATTAAGAATACTGCGTTCATCATCGGTAACCTTGGCATCACGGTTATTTTTTTCGTCATTAAAATATGCTTCTTTCATACAAGCGTGATAAATTTTTAGTCCTCGATTTCTTTCTAAAAGACTCTCATTAGAGCCTTGATGAATACACTCTTTTAATTCTTTTGAAAGCGTAGATAACTCAGCCCACTCTTTTTCATAGAGCGACTCAATCCAGCTTATTCTGGCAACCCCGTTGCCGTCACGACTTAAAATATTAACCAATAAGTTAAGCTGCGCTGTACTCATTAGAATCTGTTCTTTTACAGAAATTTTGAAGAACTCGCGGACGGTATTAAATAACTGAGTTATTTCACTTCCTGATGCATTTTTAATTTGGCCGTCAATATTGTCGATTGTTTTAGCTAGTGTTTTATTATTTTTAGCGGCGTCTGAACAAAGACGATCAAGGCATGAAATGAATTTAGATTTTTCAACTTGGTTGACGATTGATAAAACTTGGTTGAGTTTCATTTAATAGAGTCCTTTCTTATTATGTGGTTATTAACGTAACAGTTTATAATCATTAGAGCAATTATTGTTCAGCTAGGATCAATCTTTAGAACAAGATTAAACAACTCCTGTTCATAAGCACAAATCGATCAACACACATTAATTCCCCGTGATCACACCCGAAAGTTATCAATTGATGAGTAATCACTTGCATGGATGCAAGTTAAGCCGTGACTGGCACATGGATGTGCCTTACACGGCGCTTACGTTCACATCAATTTTTAACTTGAGGACACAGTGTGATCCTCGGGTGCGCCGTGGGATTCCAAAGGGCGGTCGGCGGCAGCCGCCCTTTGGTTGCCATCGCCAACGCGATAGAACCTCGAATAGAGGTTTCAATCTCTTTCCCCAAAACTAAAGTTAACTATATTTAGATCTTTAGGGTAATCAATTAACCACTTTAATCTTGTTATCCAACCTGCTTAGTAAAAATAGATCTTTAATAAAGACTCTCAGTACTTCATCTGACTCAGAGCGCTTACTTTCTAACCGTATGATAATTATTGAATTTATTAATCCAACAAGACGAATTAAAGCTTTTACAGTCTCTATGAAAACATGCAACCCAAATGAAAAAAGTAAAATTAGAAAAAAGCCTGAAATCAAATTATTTAGTTCAAGGAGTTCGAAGAACACCTCTGAATCACTCACACCTTTCATTACTAATAAAAAACAAATAGACATTAAAAAAATGAATAAGCTTAAGATTCTTGCCTTTGAGCTATCACTAAATAAACTAGAGAAGAACGTTTGCCAATAATTCTCATAAGGTGTTTTTCTTTCAAAGTAATACTTAAGCATTTTTTCATACTGCTCTGCTGTAACAAAAAACTCTGTACTTTTAATGCCAAGCTCTTTTAGAAGCCACTTTCTTTTAGCACGAAATAATGCACGTTTATCACCACTTTTTTCACCATGCTTTTCAAGAATCAACTTTTTCTTTTTTTCTTGCAAACTTGTGAAAGAAAAAAGAAAAGCAAACTCACTAAAAAATAACGCAGCTATACCGAGCCACTTCTGAGTCGTACTAGACTCTATAATTAAAAGGTAAAATGTTAAAAAACACATTCCTAGAAAAAGAGGGGCTAAAGCAATTGTAAAAAACCAGTTCCGCTTCATTTTAAAATTTAAGCCTTTACTGCTTTCAAAAGCAAAATAATATCTAGTCGCAATATGAAAAAGCTGTTCCAATTTTTAAATCCCTTTTAATTTTTAATACAAGAAGACAGGTAATTTTCTTTAATATTGATATACAACTTATGAGAAAACTCCCGCCCTCATTCATAAACACCAATCTACCAACACACTCGAATCCCCCGTGATCACACCTGAAACAGAGTTAATGATGAGTAATTTACAGCATGGATGCTGTACAAAGCGTATCTAGGCCATGGATGGCCTATCTACGCTGATTACGTTCACATCATTAACGTAAGTTGAAGATAAAGTGTGATTCTCGGGTGCGCCGTGGGATTCCAAAGGGTGGACGGCGGTATTCACCCTTTGGTTGCCGCCAGCAATCTGGCATAAACCTCAGATAGAGGTTATTAAATCCCTTTTCCCAAAACCATGTAAAAATCACGACTCAAGCCTGTTTCTGCACTTTCAAAGCACGAGGTAAACTCACGCCTACGGCACGACCTACAAATTTAAAAGCTGTGCTTTTCGCGCCAGCAAGCTCTGCGCCTATAAGTAATAGCGCGATATAAAATCGCGACTACAAAACCACTTGTTTAAAGCGTGCGAACGTTCGCATGCTTTCATCAGCAATCATTACTTCGTAATCGGGGTTCTGAGCGATTAACTCATATTGCCCGTTTGGTAATTTATTAACTTTACGCAGTAAATACTGTCCATCTCCGCTTATATCATCTCGCTCTATCGCGACTATTTGGCCGCGAAGTGATCCGGCTCTATCGGAAGTTATAAGCTCAAGTAACAATAAGTCGCCATCAAGTATTGGGTGTTTACCGCCATTCATAGAGTGGCCCGATGCACGTGCTAAAAAATGCACGTTTGGGTCAAGCTTGCCCGCGCCAAGTGGCGCGTCTAAATATTCAACATCGCTGCTATCGCCAGTTTTAAAATGCCCACAGGCAATTTTAATATTAGGGAAGTACGGTAGCTTTAATGCTTCATCAACTGATTTTAAACTAATGGCAGGTTCAGCAACTTGATTTAGCTCAGGCTGTGGTGCATTTGGAAACGTAAACAATTCTGCGGTTGGTTTTGCTTGTTCGAAATGGTCTTTATTGGCAATCCATAATTTAGCGCTGTTTGCTTGCGCTACTTGGTAAGCCCAATTGCTTACAGCGAGAGATTTATCGGCATCGCAATGAAAATAGGCACTTAGCTCATTACTAATAGTTTGGCTATTAACGACCAAATTTTGGTTTTGCCAGCGTTCACGGTGCTGCTGTGCGGCTAAAAAGTCGCGTTTGTTGTTATTACATGTGCGGTGCGCGGCCACAAAATTATGGCCAAGATCGTTTGCATAGCGGGCAAACGGTATAAAGTGATCAACCTCAACATCGTTTTTCATTGGCTTTTGGCAATAAAAACAGGTGTTTGATTGCAGCTCTACTAAAACAGGCTTTGCCTTGGTAAGTGCATTACGGTCTACCCCAAATAAAAACTCTTGCAGCTGACTTTGCGGGCCAATAAGGGCTTGGTTGTGCTTTATGCTTTGAATTTTTTGAAGCCACGCATTTTTAGCTAAATAAACCACTAGGTCGTAAAAGCGTCTAAAGCAGCTAGCAATGCCTGCATTTAACGTAATAAATTGAGTGCTGTTTGTGTGCGGGTACAAAAAGCATTCTTCTTGTTTGGCGAGAATTTGTAAGCGCCAAAGCGGCCCTGATTTTAGTGTTGCCATAGCAGCATTAAACGTGGGCTTATAAAACGGGCTGTGCTTAAGCTGGCGAAAGTTACGTATGTTGTTTTGCTGGCATTCAAACAATACGCTAATTACTTTTGATTGCGCGCCTGTATTTTGCTTAAGTAAGGCGCTTTCGCCGGTGTGCTCTGACGAAAACGGCATTGCATGGTGCCAGTATAAAGTAATGAGTTTATCGGCAAGGGTTGGTAGCTCTATTACTAATTCACTTTGCTCAGATAACAGCGGTTGCTCTACGCATACATCGGCAATGGCGTGTAAAAGTGCAAACTTGTAGGTAGCGCTAAAATCGCCCTCAACCAGCATGCGTTGAATATACGCAATAAAGTCGAGTTGTTGCTGCATTGCGCTGATCATAAAATGGGGCCAGCCTTTATTATGGCATTGAGCCACACTTCGCTTTCACGCCCTGGGCGCTGATCAACACTTTGCCAGTGCTTAATTATGCTTAATTGCGTGTGTTGATTTAATAAACTACTTAATAACTGCTCGGTTAAATCGGTAAATTCACGGCCATTATGTACACGCTCTTGAGTGCCATATTTAAACGATACATATAAAACGCCATTGGGTTTAAGCGCATTTTGTAGGTTTAAAAATACTTGAGGAAGCTCGGCCTTTGGCACATGTAACAAACTGGCGCAGCACCAAATACCGTCGTATTTATTAACACACTCAAGCTCTTGAAAGGTTTTAACCTCTACTGGTTGCTGAAAGTAACTGCTTGCAAGCTCTGCAAGTGCAGGGCTCGCATCAAAAGCCGACACACTAAAGCCTTGGCTTTTAAAATAGGCAGCATCGCGAGCTGAGCCACAACCTGCATCTAGCACATGGCCATTTTGGACAACATAAGGTAAAAACTCACGGTAAAGCGCCGACATATCAACATTAAGTGTTGAGTCGCTAAAGGTTTGTGCATTTTGGTTATAATAATTTAGTGTGGTATTGGGCACTGCTTATACCGCTCCTTGGCTTTTGCGAGTTCGCAACGTTAATACTGCATTCATGTTTGTTTAATCTACAGGAACAAGCCGATAAATTAAAGAACTTATAAGTAGGTTTTTTTAGCTTAATACGCTGTTTGTATTGAATTTAGCAATAATTATCTCCTTAAAACCTTAACCCTCTCCTTTTTAGATACATTTTTTTACAACTTTAATGATTCCTTCACCATTATATTATTTTGCTAGGTTATACTGTTTTAATAACGTACAAAAAAGCTTACCTCAGAGACTTAATGAATAAATTAATAACCTTATTATTGTGTGTGTTGTTTAGTACCTCTTGGGGTGTGTTTGCCTGCGAAAGAACGCTTAGCGTTGGCGCACATGATGCTTTTTGGCCTCCTTATGTAATGGGCATTAGCGGCCAGTTACAGGGTAAAGAGGTGGATGCGTTAACTATTATTTTTAAAGACTCGCCTTTTTGTTTTGAAATAAAAATGCTGCCTAATTCTAAACGGGCTTTTACCGAGCTGCGCCATGGCCGAATAGACATAGGCTGGGCGGCAAGTTACACCAGTGAGCGCGCTAAATATGCTCATTTTACAAAGGCCTACCGCACCGAGGTAATGCGTTTATATGAAAACAAAAACAATCAACACAAGGTTAAAAACTTAGCTGATATTTTTAACCAAGGTTTAACCATCGGCGCTAACTTTGGTAGTTATTATGGCGAAGAGTTTGAGCAGTATAAAAAAAGCCATAAAAAACAAATAGAATACACCAGCGCAACCAGTAAGCGCTTTGAAATGCTTAATAAGCAGCGTATAGATTACGCAATAGAAGACGAGCTAGTAGGCAATTATTTAAGTAAGCGTGGTAACAGCTTAATGAAAGCGCCAACTATACCCGCTATTAATAAAGACCAAATACACTTAATGCTGAGCAAAAGAACAGTTACGCCTGATGAGGTTAAAATTATTAACGCGCATATAGCTAAAAATAAAGCGGCACTTAAGGCGCTGTTTGAATGAATGTTTTAAGCTGTACTCGTGTGTTTTTATTGATGTGGGTAACGTGTTTGGGGTTATTTAGCGCTAAAGCCCAAGCATGCGATAAAACCATTAATGTAGGCACCAACGAGCGCTACTGGCCGCCGTATGTGGTACTAAAAAACAATACGTTAACGGGGGTTGAAATAGATATAATTAAAACCATTTTTAAAGACTCCCCTTTTTGTATAAATTTTACGTTATTACCTAACTCCTTACGCGCCTTAGAAGAGCTAAAACACGGCCGTGTAGATTTAATGTTTGCAGCAAGTAAAACCCGTAAGCGCCAAGCTTACGCCCACTTTAGTTTGCCTTATCGCGAAGAAGTAATGTTGTTGTATAAACATGCTGGCTCGGCAAGTATTAGTTCGTTAGAGCAGTTATTTAAAAAGGGCTTAATAACAGGCGTTAACCGCGGCAGCTTTTTAGGGCACACGTTTAAAATGTTAAGCGATAAATATAGCAAGCAAATAGTACTTACCAGCGATGCCGATAAACGCTTTGCTTTGTTAAATAAAAAGCGGGTAGATTTTGTAGTAGACGATTCGTTAGTGGCGCACCATTTTGCTAAAAAATACACGGCTATTTTACCCGTTGAGCAAGTAGCGCCTATTAACGTAAATAATGTGCATTTTATGATGAGCAAAAAAACGATTACTTTAGAAGAAGTTAACACTATTAATGCGCATATTGTAAAAAATAAAGCGGCGCTTAAGGCGTTATTTAAGTAATAATACTAACCCACATTAATACTTAATCATTTTCAGGGGCTAAATGTGTCGCTATCTGCGTTAAAAAATTCTCATTTAGAACAACTAAATAGCGAATTTTTTGCCTTGCTATCAACACGTTTATCCATCCTCAAAATAGATCACTTAATTATGCGGATTGGTATAAAAGGACGTTTTATGAAAATGTTTCTGTTAGCGTTTATAGTTTTGGTTGCGCAATTTAATGTGCTGGCATGCACTAAAACGTTAAAAATGGGCACCAACGAAACCAACTGGGCGCCCTATTTAATTAAACAAGGCAACGCCTTTGTTGGCGCAGAGGTAGATACGGTTAACGCTGTTTTTAAAAATTCGCCTTTTTGTATTGAGTGGGTTTATTTTCCGAGCTTATCGCGGGTTCAGCAAGAGCTAAAAACAGGCCATATTGATATTACCTTTGCGGCAAGTTATACAAAAGAGCGCGCCGAGTACTCTTATTTTACTGATGTTTATCGCGATGAAGTTATGCTGCTTTATAAGCATGAAAACGCCATAGATGTAATTAACTTAGCGGCGCTTTTTGAACGTGGCTTTATTGTTGGCGTTAACAGAGGCAGCTTTTTTGGCGCTGAGTTTGAAAAAATAAGAAAACACTACCCCAACCAAATAGTACTTACCGCGGATGCAAATACGCGCTTTGGTATGCTTAACAAAAAGCGAGTTGACTACGTGATTGACGACTCTGTTGTCGCAAAATATTTTGCTAAGCGCTACAGCACCATTTTGCCGGTAAAAACGGCGCCAGCTATTAATGTTAATGGCGTACATTTTATGATGAGTAAACAGTCGGTCACGCTTGATGAAGTAGCTGTAATTAATGGCCTTATTAAAAATAATAAAGCGGCCATAGAGCGCATTTATAAACCCTATTAACCTACGGCTTTACACTTATATAGATTCATAACCTAACGTGCTGCCATTTTAGGTATGTATCTTTTACCTTTCATTACCATGGGGGGATCTGTATAATTCGCCAGCTAATTTACCCTATTGCTTGGTCTTGTTTGTGGCGTTTTGCTGCAGTTGGCCCCTGTCAGTACTCATTCTAGGACTAACTTTTTGATCTCCACCGCAAATATTACGATGCAGTTTGGCGCAGAGCCGTTGTTTGAAAACATTTCAGCTAAATTTGGTAACGGTAACCGTTACGGTTTAATTGGCGCTAACGGCTGTGGTAAGTCGACCTTCATGAAAATTTTAAGCGGTGCGCTTGTGCCAAGTGCGGGTAATGTGTCGATTACGCCAGGGCTTAAAGTAGGTAACCTAAGCCAAGACCAGTTTGCGTTTGAACAATACAGCGTTGTAGATGCCGTAATTATGGGCGACGTAGAGCTTTGGAAAGTAAAGCAAGAGCGCGACCGTATTTACTCATTACCCGAAATGAGCGAAGAAGACGGCATGAAAGTGGCCGACCTTGAAAGCGTTTTTGCCGAAATGGATGGTTACACAGCTGAAAGCCGCGCTGAAGAAATACTAATAGAAGCGGGTATAGATAAAGAGTTTCATTATGGGTTAATGGCAAACGTTGCCCCAGGTTGGAAATTACGTGTGCTTTTAGCGCAGGCGCTGTTTGCAAACCCAGACATACTGCTACTTGATGAGCCAACCAATAACTTGGATATTCATACCATTACGTGGCTAGCTAATGAGCTTAATAAACGTAAATGCACCATGATTATTATTTCCCATGACCGCCACTTTTTAAATTCGGTATGTACTCACATGGCCGACATTGATTACGGTGAGCTGCGTATTTACCCAGGTAACTACGAAAAGTTTTTAGAAGCGGCGGGCTTACAGCGAGAGCAATTATTAGCCGAAAACGCTAAAAAAAGCGCCGAGATTGACGAGCTTCAAGACTTTGTTAACCGCTTTGGTGCTAACGCGTCTAAAGCTAAACAAGCCAGTTCGCGTGCTAAAAAAATGGATAAAATTAAGCTTGATGAAGTAAAAGCGTCAAGCCGTATGAGCCCATCATTAAGTTTTGACGAAGGCAAAAAAATGTACCGCCAAGCGCTTGAAGTTAATAAACTTGGCCACGGTTTTGATGGCGAAACATTATTTAGCGGCGGCGACTTTTTACTAGAAGCTGGCGCAAAGCTTGCGGTTATTGGCGAAAACGGTGTGGGTAAAACTACCTTTTTACGCTGTTTAGTAAACGAGCTTAAAAGTAATGAAGGCGAAATTAAGTGGTCAGAAAACGCAAGCTTTGGCTACTGCCCGCAAGACAGCACAAAAGATTTTGATAACGATTTAACGTTATTTGATTGGATGTCGCAATGGCGTACAGCCAAGCACAACGATTTAATGGTACGCGGCATGTTAGGGCGTTTGTTGTTTACCGCCGACGATTCAAACAAAAAAGCGCGTAACTGTTCTGGTGGTGAAAAAAACCGTTTGTTGTTTGGTAAGTTAATGATGCAAGACGTAAACGTACTTGTAATGGACGAGCCAACCAACCACATGGATATGGAAGCCATTGAAGCGCTAAACAATGCACTTAAAGACTTTGCGGGTACGCTTATTTTTGTAAGCCACGACCGCGAGTTTGTATCGTCTTTAGCAACACGTATTATTGATATTAAAGACAAGCAGGTCATTGATTTTCAAGGTACGTTTGACGAATACCTAGCAAGCATAGAAGAGAAAAAAATCGCTTAAGTTGTAGCAGCGATTTTATATCGCGTCTGTTTTAGGTTTAAGTTTTTAGGTTTAATCTTTTAGGTTTCAAAAACTAAAAATAAAACCTAAACCATTTTAAAAAGGTGCTGTTTAGCGCCTTTTTTTGTGGGTGTTTGAATAGGTGGGTGCGTATTGTTTTAGCCATAATAAGCTAAACCCTGCTCTGTAGACGCACAGCTTGCTGGCGTTTTAAAAGCAACGCTTTTACCTAAGTGTAACCACCTTTTCCAAAGCCATGAGAAGCTACGTTTCTAACGTGAGCAAGCTCAACGTCTACAAGTCAAACTAACGCCGGAGCTAACCTCTACCTTGTAGACGCACAGCTTGCTGGCGTTTAAAAGCAACGCTTTTACCTAAGTGTTACCACCTTTGCTAAGGCCATGAGAAGCTGCGCTTCTAACGTGAGCAAGCTCAACAACTACAAGTCAAACTAACGCCGGAGCTAAGCCCAATCCTGTAGACGCACAGCTTGCTGGCGTCTTAAAAGCAACGCTTTTACCTAAGTGTAACAACCTTTGCTAAAGCCATGAGAAGCTGCGCTTCTAACGTGAGCAAGCTCAACGTCTACAAGTCAAATTAACGCCAGAGCTAAGCCCAATCCTGTAGACGCGCAGCTTGTTGGCGTTTAAAAGCAGCGCTTTTACATAAGTGTAACCACCTTTGCTAAGGCCATGAGAAGCTACGTTTCTAACGTGAGCAAGCTCAACGTCTACAAGTCAAACTAACGCCGGAGCTAACCTCTACCTTGTAGACGCACAGCTTGCTGGCGTTTAAAAGCAACGCTTTACCCTGATGTTAAACCCCTTCGCTAAAGCCATGAGAAGCTACGCTTCTAACGTGAGCAAGCTCAGCGTCTACAAGTCAGATTAACTACTGTTTTAAAAACTTGCCTTGTGTAATAAACAGGTTTTCCTATATTTATTAAAATATATTAAGAAATGGCTCTCATGGTTTCTTCAACAAAACTATTAAAAGGTCGCTGCTCGTCTGCAAATAAATATTATTCAGTCACCATATGCTGCGTGCAAAGAGCCGATTTATTTGAAAACTTTGAGAATGCCTGTATAGCCGCTCGCGCGATCTTTTATATGCAAAAAAATGTTAATACTATTTGCTATACCGTAATGCCAGATCACCTTCATTGGCTTTTTCAGGTTAAGGCGCTCTCACTATCTGAGGTAGTTAGGCAGTTTAAAAGCTTAACAACCGTGAAGATTAATGCGCTTAGTGGTGATAAAGGTCCAATTTGGCAACAAAATTATTTTGATCATCAAATCCGCAATGAAAGAGATTTAATAATTCAGGCTCGTTATATTGTTGCAAACCCATTAAGAGCTGGGATTGTGCAAAAGATTGAACAATACCCTTTTTGGGATTGTATATATTTGAACGGCGGGGGTTGAGGGTATTATTTTTATTTTTCGTGAACAAGCATCGTGTACCAACGCCGGAGCTTAGCCCTAGTCTGTAGACGCGCAGCTTGCTGGCGTTTTAAAAGCAGCGCTTTTACCTAAGTGTAAACCCCTTTGCCAAAGCCATGAGAAGCTACGCTTCTAACGTGAGCAAGCTCAACGTCTACAAGTCAAATTAACGCCGGAGCTAAACCTTACTCTGTAGACGCACAGCTTGCTGGCGTTTAAAAGCAGCGCTTTTACCTAAGTGTAAGCCCCTTTGCTAAAACCATGAGAAGCTACGCTTCTAACGTGAGCAAGCTCTACGTCTACAAGACAAACTAACGCCGAAGCTAAGCTCTGTGCCTACAGGCCACGAACTAAAATTTAGATAATAAAAAGGGGAGCTATGTTGCTCCCCTTTGTGCCTATAATTTTGATTTATTTAAGATCAAATCTGTCGGCGTTCATTACTTTTACCCATGCATTTACGAAATCATTTACAAAACGTTCGTTGTTGTCGTCTTGTGCGTAAAATTCGCTTAGTGCACGTAATATAGAGTTTGAACCAAACACTAAATCTATACGTGTTGCGGTCCATTTTATGGTGCCTGTTTTACGTTCAACAATATTGTAAACACCTGGCTCAGAAGGTTTCCAGTTATTGGCCATGTCGGTTAAGTTTACAAAAAAGTCGGTAGAAAGCGCACCTACGTTGTCGGTAAATACGCCGTGTTTGCTGCCTGCGTAGTTTGTGCCTAATACGCGCATTCCGCCAAACAGTACGGTCATTTCTGGTGCGGTTAGGCCCATTAACTGGCTACGCTCTAAAAGTAGCTCTTCTGGCGATACGCTAAAATCGCCTTTAAGGTAGTTTCTAAAGCCGTCGTGTACTGGCTCTAACGGTTCGAACGACTCGGCATCGGTCATTTCGTCGGTTGCATCGCCGCGCCCTGGCGCAAACGGTACAGTTACATCAACACCAGCTTGTTTTGCAGCTTGCTCTACAGCAGCTGTGCCACCTAGTACTATTAAATCGGCAATACTGATATGCTTAGCTAAACCTGCTTTAAATTTTTCAAGGGCGCTAAGTACGCTTGCTAAGCGCTCTGGCTCATTGCCTTGCCAATCTTTTTGCGGAGCTAAGCGAATACGCGCGCCATTTGCACCACCACGGCGGTCTGAGCCACGGTACGTACGTGCGCTATCCCATGCTGTAGTAATTAAATCAGTAGCGCTTACGCCACAATCAAGAATTTGGGCTTTTAGCTCGCTAATTTCGTCATCAGATAGGGTGTAGTCAACCGCCGGAATTGGGTCTTGCCAAATTAGGTCTTCGCTTGGTACATCTTTACCTAGGTAACACGCTTTAGGGCCTAAGTCGCGGTGCGTAAGTTTAAACCACGCGCGGGCAAACACATCAGAAAAATACTCAAAGTCGTTGTTAAAACGTTCAATAATTTTACGGTAGATTGGGTCTACCTTCATGGCCATATCGGCGTCGGTCATCATTGGGTTTAAACGAATTGATGGGTCTTCTACATCTACCGGCTTGTCTTCTTCTTTAATGTTTACAGGCTCCCATTGGTGCGCGCCTGCTGGGCTTTTAGTTAGCTCCCACTCGTAGTTTAATAGTAAGTGGCAGTAGCCGTTATCCCATTTTGTTGGGTGGGTAGTCCACGCGCCTTCTAGGCCCGACGTTACAGTATTGCGACCAAAGCCGCCTTCTTTAGTGCTGTTCCAGCCTAGGCCTTGCTCGTGTACATCGGCCGCTTCTGGCTCTGGGCCTAAGTGCTCAGCTTTACCGTTACCGTGGGTTTTACCTACCGTGTGACCGCCTACAGTAAGCGCTGCGGTTTCTTCGTCGTTCATTGCCATGCGAGCAAATGTTTCACGTACGTGCTGCGCGGTTTTTTGCGGATCGGGTATACCATTAACGCCTTCTGGGTTTACGTAAATTAAGCCCATTTGTACCGCAGCTAATGGGTTTTCCATGGTGTCGGGTTTTTCTACGTTGTCGTAACGCTCATCACTCGGTGCTAGCCATTCTTTTTCTGCGCCCCAGTAAATGTCTTTTTCTGGATGCCAAATGTCTTCACGACCACCTGCAAAGCCATAAATTTTTAAGCCCATTGATTCGTATGCCATGTTACCGGCTAAAATAAATAGGTCGGCCCATGATAATTTGTTACCGTATTTTTTCTTGATTGGCCACAATAGACGGCGCGCTTTATCTAAGCTTGCGTTGTCTGGCCACGAATTTAGCGGCGAAAAACGCTGGTTGCCGGTGCTTGCGCCACCACGGCCGTCTGATAATCGGTACGTACCCGCAGAGTGCCATGCCATGCGGATCATTAAGCCGCCGTAATGACCCCAATCCGCTGGCCACCAATCTTGGCTATCGGTCATAAAGGCTTTTAGGTCTGCTTTTACTGCGTCTAAATCGAGAGATTTGAATGCTTCGGCGTAGTCGAAGTCTGTGCCGTAGGGGTTTGATTTTGTGTCGTGCTGATGAAGAATGTCTAAATTTAGAGTATTTGGCCACCAATCTGTGTTTACTTTAGAAATAACTGAGTTACTACCGTGCATTACGGGACATTGACCCGATTTAGTGCTGCTCATTTTCAGCTCCTTACTTTAAATGAAGAGTTTAACTATTTTACTCAAGCCCCAGCGCTTACATTTAAAGTAACACGCTAAGGTTTATTAATTTTGTGCATAATTTTTATTTACTGCTCAAACAATATAGACCCCTAATATTACATTCGCCAGCGTATTAACTTGAATTAAATCGATTGAAACCATTGGTTTAATGAATACAGTTTAAACTCCACAATTAGTGTGATCGGATTAAATAGATAACGCGTAATGGTATGTGAAGGGTTTGAAAGTGGCTTTTAATTGAGCGCACATTGGAATACCCCCCTTCACCATGAAATTAAAGTTGTTTATAAAGGTGCATTACTAAGCCCAATGCACCTTTACTTTATAACTTATTGAAATCTATTTTGAATAATTAAGTAAATGTTCAGATTAACTTGATTATTATGACCACTCACTCCTGTTATTTCCCTGCGACAATTTATTGTTGTTTTAAGCAGTTTTGCCAGCCCACATTGGGCTGGCTTTTTTTTGCCTAAAATTTAGAATCCTTTGAGCCTATGTGAACAGTTGTATGTTTTTGTTAACTTGTTTAATGTTCAAAGCCAACACGCCCTAGTGCCAATAAGCCTTGCATGTTAAAGTGCGATTAGTCACTAATAATTAACTAGGCGTACCCATGCGTTTTTATATAACTATTCTATTTGTTTGTTTTGTTTCGCTTTTAAATACTGTTAATGCCCAAGAATCTGCTGCACCAACAGAAGAGCAACAGCAACAAGCGTTAGCGCAATTAAATGAGCCCATGTATAAACCGCTTTTAGAACGCTATATTCTTGATGAGTTAAAAGCCGTTCGCCAAGACCAACAACAATTACGCGAAGATGTGACAAAACAAGTTACACACGCCCAATTAGACACCGCCGACAGAGCGCTTATTTACACCACCGACACTATTAATAACGTGTTTTTTATTATTACTGCTACGGCCTCTATTTTGGTTTTAGTAGGCTGGAACTCGCTGCGCGATGTTAAAAATAAAGTAGAAGACATTGTAAATACGCGTGTCAGTGTGATCACTGACGAGTACGAAGATCGCTTAAAAATTCTTGAAGAAAAACTGCGTGTACGCTCAGAAGAAATACTCAGTAACCAAGAGCGTATATCGGTCACTAACGAGGTGCACTCGTTATGGATGCGCGCAAACCTAGAAAGCGACTTTGCAAACAAAATTGAAATATTTGACGAAATTTTAAAACGTAAGCCAGAAGATGTAGAAGCCATTGCCTATAAAGCCGATGCATTATTAGAGCTAAACGAAACCGCTAAAGCCATTGAGTTATGTAACCAAGCCATTGATATAGATAGCGACTACGGCTATGCCTACTGGCAGCGTGCGTGTGCGTATGCACTTACACACAAACATGCCGATGCATTAGCCGATATAAAAATGGCCCTTGAATACTCGCCAAACTTACGTAATGAGCTACTACACGAAAGTGCATTTGCCAGCCTACACGACAACGACAGCTTTAATACCATAGTAGCGGGTAGCTAGAGTTTTGTAGGCGCGTTATTGGCGTAAAGTGCGAAGCCCACAATAGCAGTAGCAGCGGCTTTATGCCGCGAGAAAGTTTAATATAAAACGCGAGGTAAACTCGCTGCTACGTGGTTAGCTCATGCTTTCGTTTAAAAGTGATTATGTCACCACCGAGAAGTGAAGGAGGAGAGCAGGAGAAAAACTGGAGAAATAAATCACCAATACCTGTGCTTTCTCTGTGTAGCGCGAAGCGCCTCTGTGCCCTCTGTGATGCAATTAATGAGTAGCAGCGGCTTTATGCCGCGAAAAAGTTTAATATAAAACGCGAGGTAAACTCGCTGCTACACGATAAACCCTATTCTGTAGACACGTCTTAAAAGTGATTATCTCACCACAAAGAAGTAACTCACCAATGCCTATTTTCTCTGTGTAGCGCGGAATGCCCTCTGTGGGGCAATTAATGAGAAAATACGCATCTCCCTGAGCAAACTAGGCGTCTATAGGCAAAATTAGCTACAGGGTAAAACTTGTATTCAGGCGTTTATAATTATCGTTTAAAGTATAAATCGATGGCTTTGGTGAGGAGTTCGTCGAGTTGCTCTTCGAAGGTATCTATATCAATTTCAAAATGGTTTAAATAGGCCTTGGCTTGCACTCGCGATAGGTTGCGGTTTTTTACGCTGTATTGACGCTCATCTTTTTGTTTGTCAAAACGTGGTAAAAATAAAAATTGCCCGTAATAAGGTGATTTAATATGCTTATTAGCATAACGACAAAAGTCTTCTATGTGATCTGCGCCCTGCGGCCCTAAACACCCTGGCTCAACGCGATACATTAAGCGAATTTTTTTGTCGTCTGCTAACTGCATAGTATGCCTTTTATAATTATCTAAAAAATAATACGCGGATTATTTTTCCGTCTTTTATTTGGTAGCTCGATACTAACTCAGAGCGTTTATCTACCACGTTTTCGTCTGTTGAACAGGTTTCTGATAGTTCGTGGTCTATTACTATGTCGCCGTGCACAATACGCTTTATTGGCGAGCTATTAATACACTTTAATTTTTTAAACATTAAGCCATAACGGGCTATTAGTTTTTCTTTTCCTTTAAATAATAGCTCATTAGGAAAAATATAAAACTCTACATCTTCATCGTACATACGAATAAATTGTTCAATATTACGTGCGTTATAGGCTTCTACTAATTGCTCTACAACAGCAAGCGACTCGCGAGATTGTTTAGCTTTAGCTTGCTGCTTAGCGGTTAATGCCTCTTTGGCTTGCGTTACCGCTTTTTCTGCCTCGGCCACAGCTGCTGCTTTTTCTACTTTGTTTTTTGGTTTTTCTACCGGTTTTGGGGTTTCGCTACCCAGTACTTTTGAGTCGTCAGGTTTAGTAGTATCTACTGTTGGCGTTTTAAGCTCAGGGGCTTGGTACTCAAGCGTGTTTAACTTTTCATCTTTTGCTTTTGTTGGTGAATTGCTGGCTTGAGTAGAGCTTGACGCTTGCTCGGTACTTTTTTGCTCTTCTTGAGTCTCTTCGGTTTGCTCTGCTGCATAACTGATCAGGGCAACAGTGGCAATAAGCGAGGCAAAAATAATAGATAACGATTTCATAACTTTCCTAATATGAACATATAACGCTGTTAATGCTGCAACATAACAAATTTGAGCGTTTTCGGGTAGCAATTAAATGATTGTTATACACTTTACCAATACTGCTCAACCGTTATGTGCCCTGGGTCTCTGCGACGATTTCGTTTAAAGTTTTTGTCTAAAAGTAACTGTGTGGTGTCTTTTACCATTTGTGGGTTACCGCAAATCATAAATTGCGAATTACTCGGGCTTGGGGTTTTAGAGGCTTTACTAAATAGCTCGCCGTTTTGAATTGCTGTAGTTATACGCCCTTTCAGGCCTTGCTGTGGCTCCTCACGGCTTACAACCGGAATGTAGTTAAGTTGTGTAGGGTGTGCGTTTATTAGGGTGTGTATTAGATTTTGATAGCTTAAATCGGCATTAAAACGTACGCCGTGCACTAAATTAATCTGTGTGTATTTTTGCCATACCTCTTGTTGCTGCAAAATAGATAAAAACGGCCCTATTGCAGTGCCTGTACTTAGCATCCATAACTGCTCGCTTGGCGGTATTTCGTCTAAGGTAAAAAAGCCTGTGGCACGTTGCTCTATTAATACAGTGTCGCCTGGTTTTAATTGCGCCAACCTAGGCGATAATAAGCCGCCCTCTACATTGATAAGGTAAAATTCTAAATCGGGGTTATTAGGCGCGTTTACATAAGAGTATGCCCGAGCAATACGTTTATCGCCCTCCATAATCGAGAGCTTAGTAAACTGCCCTGCTTTAAATGGCTCTACGCTTGCGTTTACTACCAGGCTGAAAAGTGTATCGCTCCACCATGTTACTTTTTTTACGGTTGCATCTACCCAGTTAGACATAGTCAACTCCATAGCTTAACGGTTAAACAACAAAAACAATAAATGGTTGTAATTTATACACTAGCATTAACTTAGTAAGAGTGACACTGGGTGTAGTGACTTTTTAAACATAGTGCTTTTACTTTGGGTAACATTGGTTTGATTAAAAAGGTGAGTAGCTGCGGCTTTATACCGCGATGAAATTAATACCCCACGCGAGGTGAACTCCAGCTACGCGGTTAGCTCATGCTGTGCAGACGCGCAGCTTGCTGGCTTTTTAAAAGTAGCGCTTTTATAGGCATAAAAAAAGCCGCATAAAATGCGGCTTTGGGGGTTTAGTCTCACTTCACTTTGGGCGTGTCTCCAAAACTTAGTGAATACGTTACCAAGGAACTGTTTGCTAATTTAATAAAATTGCGTTTATTAAATAGACTCTAAAGCAATTTTAACCATTTCGTTAAATGTGCTTTGGCGCTCATCCGCAGGTGTTGCTTCACCGGTGATCACGTGATCACTTACGGTAAATAGTGCCATTGCGTTAGCACCATACTCTGCAGCTACACCATATAAACCTGCTGTTTCCATATCTACAGCTAGTACACCTAGTTTATCTAGGTCTTTGTAGAATGTGTCGTCAGCTTGGTAGAAGGTATCGGTAGTAAATACGTTACCTACTTTTGCTTTAATGCCTAGGTCTTTAGCGGCGTTAACACCGTTTAAAAGTAGGTCAAAGTTAGCAATTGCTGAAAAATCGTAACCACGAACGCGTGCACGGTTTACGTTTGAGTCGGTGCTTGCGCCTTGTGCAAAAATTACGTCGCGAATTTTAATATCTGTACCAATACCACCACAGGTACCAATACGAATAATATTTTTAACGCCAAAGCTTACAATTAACTCACGCGCATAAATAGACATAGATGGTATGCCCATGCCCGAACCCATAATACTTACAGGTTTACCTTTATATGTGCCTGTAAAGCCGTACATGTTACGTACGCCTGTTACTTGTACAGCATCATCTAAAAAGTTTTCAGCAATGTATTGTGCACGAAGCGGATCGCCCGGCATTAATACTGTTTCAGCGAAGTCACCAACGTTTGCACTAATATGCGGAGTACTCATTAATTGTTTTCCTTTTTATTTAGGCGCGTTTAGCTTATTTAAAAAGCCGTCACCGTATTCAAGTGCAGGTAAGTTAAACCACTGTGCAAGGGTTTGGCCTATATCTGCAAAGCTATTGCGCTCGCCAAGCGGGGTATTTTGCATGCCCGGTTGATAAGCTATAACTGGTACATATTCGCGGGTGTGCTCTGAACCTGGAAAGGTTGGGTCACAGCCGTGATCTGCAGTGATCATTAACACGTCATCTGCATTTAATTGGTTTAGTATAGTTGGTAAGTAATCGTCAAATTCTTTTAACGCTTTTGCATAACCAACTGGGTTGCGACGGTGGCCAAACTTTTCGTCAAAATCAACTAAATTGGTAAAAATTAAGCTGTTATCTGGCGCACTTGCTAATACTTCGCTGCTTTTTTCAAGCAAATTCATCAGCCCTGGGGCTTTGTGTTTTTGAGTAATGCCTTGGTGTGCATATATATCTGCAATTTTACCAATGCTTATTACTTCACCACCGTGTTTAGATAGCACATCTAATAGGGTCGGTGCTGGCGGCAATACTGAATAATCGCGACGATTACCAGTACGGGCAAAATCTGCGTTGCTTGTGCCTAAAAATGGCCTAGCAATAACACGGCCTATATTTAGTTTATCAAGTAATTCGCGGGCAATTTCACACACTTCGTAAAGGCGCTCAAGGCCAAAAGACTCTTCGTGTGCGGCAATTTGAAACACGCTATCTGCAGAGGTGTAACAAATTGGTTTGCCTGATTTTACATGCTCTTCGCCTAGCTGCTCTAATATGGTAGTGCCTGATGCATGGCAGTTGCCTAAAATGCCAGGTATACCGGTAGCGGCTATAAATTCGTCTACAAATTCTTGTGGAAAACTTGGCTGTGTTTTAGGGAAGTAGCCCCAATCAAATAACACAGGTACGCCGGCCATTTCCCAGTGCCCTGATGGCGTATCTTTACCGCTTGAAAGCTCTTTTGCATAACCCCATGCACCTTGCGATGCTTGACGATCAGAAACTAAACACGTTTCACCGCCCGCTGCCTCACAGGCATCGATTAAACCTAATTTAGATAAATTAGGTAACGATAACGCTTTACCCGTTTCGTCGTGGTATGCTTTTAATAAGTGGGCGAGTGTATTTGCTCCAACATCACCAAATTTGTCTGCATCGGGTGCTGCGCCTATACCTAGGCTGTCTGCCATTAAGATGATTGCTCTTGCCATGTTGACCTCACTTTGCTTCTAGGTGGTTACTTTATCCGCTGATCGAATTTTCCGTACAGGACATAAGTCCTGTTTCATAAAAGCTAAACATTATAAATTTGCGTTCTTAAGCAAAGCAAAAGAGATTATTCGTGTCTTTTTTGCTATTGTGATCAACCAAACAACTTTTCCTTTCTGTGTGGGTGAGAACTTTAGTGACACGAACTATTATAGCTATTGCTGGCGCATCAGCGTCGGGCAAATCTCTTTTTAGCCAAACTATTTACAATGAGTTGGTTAATGAGCTTGAACCAGGCGCTATCGCCATTATTGAAGAAGATGCTTATTACAAGGATCAGTCGCATTTGCCTATGGAACACCGTACGCAAACTAACTACGACCATCCTGATGCATTTGAACATGAGTTAATGCTTGAACATTTAACTCAACTTCGTAGTGGTAACTCTGTCGAAGTACCTACTTATGATTATGCACAACACACACGAAGCGATGAAACTCGTCGCGTTGCTGCAGCTAAAATTTTAATAGTAGAAGGTATTTTATTATTAAGTGATAAAGCACTTAATAAAGAATTTGATATTAAGGTATTTATAGATACGCCCCTTGATATTTGCTTAATGCGTCGTATGCAACGAGACATGGAAAAAAGAGGCAGAACATTACAATCTGTTGTTGAGCAATATCAAGCAACTGTTAGACCGATGTTTTATCAATTTATTGAGCCTTCAAAGCATAACGCTGATTTGGTTGTGACTCGAGGCGGAATGAACCGCGTTGCGATTGATATTATTAAAAGTAAAATTAAGTATTTACTACAAGAATAATAACGGGAAACATCTGTATGACAACATTTATGAGCTTAGTAGGCATGTTTGTACTACTAAGTATTGCTTTTGCGGCTTCGACTAATCGTAAAGCAATAAACTTACGCACCGTAGCGATAGCCTTTGCTATGCAAGTAGTTATTGGTGGGTTTGTACTGTTTTTTGAAGCAGGTAAAAATGTGTTAGCAAGTATGTCTAGTGCCGTCTCTTCGGTAATTAGCTTTGCAAACGACGGGATTGGGTTTTTATTTGGCCCACTTGCATCGCAAGATACACTCGGTTTTATTTTTGCTATTCAAGTTTTACCGGTCATTGTGTTTTTCTCAGCACTTGTTGCTGTGCTTTATCACATTGGCATTATGGATTGGATAATTAAAATTCTGGGCGGCGGTTTACAAAAACTATTGAAAACCTCGCGCACAGAATCGCTCTCAGCAACGGCTAATATATTTGTAGGCCAAACTGAAGCACCCTTAATTGTTAAGCCGTTTATAGCAACCATGACTAAGTCTGAGTTGTTTGCAGTAATGGTAGGTGGCTTAGCCACGGTAGCAGGCTCTGTAATGGCAGGTTACGTAATTATTGGTGTAGAGCTTAAGTATTTAATTGCCGCCAGCTTTATGGCTGCACCAGGTGGGTTTTTAATGGCCAAAATGATTGTGCCAGAGACCGAAACACCTAAAGATACGCTTGCTGATTTAGACACCGATGAAGACAAGCCAGTTAATGTTATTGATGCAGCAGCATCAGGCGCAGCCAACGGCATGCATTTAGCGCTAAATGTGGGCGCAATGCTATTAGCTTTCGTAGCATTAATAGCATTATTAAACGGTTTACTAGGCGGTATTGGTGGGTGGTTTGATTACCCTACTTTAACGCTACAAGAAATTTTAGGTTATGTATTTGCTCCTGTTGCATGGTTACTTGGCGTACCGTGGGATGAGGCAATCATAGCTGGTAGTTTTATTGGTCAAAAGTTAGTAGTAAATGAGTTTGTTGCTTACTTAGACTTTATAAATTATCGCGATACGTTAAGTGCGCACACTCAAGCAATTGTAACATTTGCGTTATGTGGGTTTGCTAATCTATCGTCGATAGCTATTTTACTAGGTGGATTAGGCGGTATGGCGCCTAGTCGGCGAAAGGATATCGCACGCTTAGGGCTCAGAGCAGTGTTAGCAGGATCTATGGCTAACCTTATGAGCGCAGCAATTGCTGGGTTTTTCCTCTCGCTAGCTTAGAAACTTAATGAGATGAACACCGGTGTTGCAAAACAAGAAGATAGTACTTTAAGGGGTTAAAGCACTATCTGACTTGAACGATACTTCACCAAGGGCCGCAAGGCCCTTTTATCGTTTTAAGGCCCTTATAAATATATTCTTCCTGTTAAAAACAACTTTCTCTTTCTTACCTTTAAGTACATATACGCGCATGGCTTTTTATATTTTTGCGATAAATTTGCATTATTGAAAAGTGGTAAATTATAAATTTTAGGCCACACTTAGGTTTATCCTAATGTAACCTACTGTTTTATTGATGTTCTACCTTTAAGCACACTCATAAAATAGCCGCTGTTGATAAGTCGATTTATATAAATGCGTAAACTTTTATTAGTATTGTTGTTTGTTTTTTTTAATAGCTACGCAAGCTCAGACCCTCTTTTAGTTGTCACGGAACTCTCGCCGCCCGATCAAATACTCGTTGATGGAAAAGTGACAGGCAAAGGCACTGAATTTATAAGGGCTATTTTTGCAAAGGCGAACCTAACGCCCGATATACAAATGTACCCATGGGCGCGAGCATTTAGACTTGCCAGCACTATCCAAAACACCTTTATTTACACCATAGCGCGCACAAAAGGGCGAGAAAACAACTTTCATTGGATAGGCCCAGTTTCGCATTTTGAGCTTGCTTTTGTTGCGCTTAAAGAGCGTGACGACATAATTATTAACAATACTGAGGAAGCAAAAAAATACAAAATAGCGATGCAACGTAACGACTTTTCTACTGATATATTAACCAACTTGGGGTTTGAGGTTGTGCTAACCACCGATATACAAAAATCGTATGCGTTATTGGTTGCCAAAAAAGTAGACTTAATTGTTGATGACCCCGAACTAATACATCAAATAAGTCAGTATTTACCCACCCCTGACGCTGAATTTAAAGCCATATATAATGTAGAAGAACTCAAGGTAGATGCCTATTTGGCAGCAAATAAAAACACCGATATGCGCTATATAAACGCGCTACAAAAAGCCTTTTACACACTTAAAAATACCCAAGGGCTACCCTAGCACCTAAGCTAAACCTCGCTTATTTAAGCGCAGTTTTAACGCTTAGTTACGTTAATTAGTGAAGTAATGAAGTCTAAAATAGGGGCTTAGTAATCAATTATTGCTATATGGCGCTATGAACGAATCGAGACTGCGCTCTTGTTTTAGCACTTTAAAGGCACGTTGAAAGCGATCTACTATGTGCTGCGGCACCGCTTTATTAAACGCTAAATAATTATCTTTAAGGTCGTTACTTACAGGTAGCTCAGTAAGTTGCTCTACATCAAGTAAGCTCACGTTATAAGGCTTTAATTGGTTATAAATAACGTGCTCCGAGCCTAAAATAAGATCTATTTTATTGTTTATAAAAAGCTGAATATATTGTTGCTCTTCACCAAACGTCATTAAGTTTTGCCCATTTACAAACCCTATTTTTTTGACCAATGATTGATATATATCTCCCCTTACCATGCCTAACGAATAAAGAGTGGTGTCTTTAAGGGTATTTACAGTGACATCAGGACGGCTTTTTAACTTATAAAAATAAGTTCGTGCAGTAGTTAACGGGCCAAGCCAATTAAATAAAGGAATTCGGTTAGTATGTTGCGCCATTGAAAAAATGGCTGAATAAGGCTTTTTATGCACAAGCATTGCGGCACGCTTCCAAGGCATGACTTTAAAGTCGCACTCTACTTCTGCTTTAATACACAGTGCGTTGACTATATCGTAGTTAGCGCCAACAAGTTGGCCGTGCTCGTTTATAAAATTATAAGGTGCAAACTGATCTGTATAAATAACTAACTTAAAATGGTTTGCATAAGTAAACGTGCTTAAGAAGAAACAAGCAATAAAAGGAAAGAGTTTTAGAATAACCGCACCACTACATTAATTTATATTATTAAATGATAGATGGCACTATTTTACAGTCAAATTTTAGGCACAAAAAAAGCGCCTTAAGCGCTTTTTTTTATTTTTACTTTAAAAGTAAAAATTATAACGGAGTGATGTTATCCGCTTGAGGACCTTTTTGACCTTGTGAAAGAGTGAACTCTACACGTTGGCCTTCAGCTAAAGTTTTGAAACCTTCGCTTTTGATTGCTGAGAAATGTGCGAAAACGTCTGGGCCGTTTTCTTGCTCGATGAAACCAAAACCTTTAGACTCGTTGAACCACTTAACTGTACCTGATACGATGTTAGACATTGTAATATCCTGATATAAAAATAAAAAATATGCTCATAAGAGCGGGTGTAGCAAAAAATGAGATGGTACTTAAAAACTTCAGGACGGTACTACAAGTATTACTTATACAACAACGAAATAAAGATTTATAAACTATCATGCTTTCTTTCTAGCTGCGGCCTACTATATAGAGTTAACTATTTATGTCAAGCCTTTATAGTAATGCAGGCAATAAATAGTGTTTGTGCTTAGCCTTTAATAACTCCCGTGGCTAGCCTATAGCTTAACCCCTGCGCGGCTTTAATAGTTAACTGGCCAATTAAAACAATGAACTATTTAATCTTTAGTTTTTAAAACGGCGGCAATGAGTACAGCTAATTTAACACCTACTCACCATTTAGATAAAACGTATTCAGCCATGATACACGCCTTACAATTTACCCTGTGTATACAAACAGCTGCACTTTGCAGTTGTACACAAAAATAGATAAGCTACTGCCACTTATCTATTTAGCGTTGGAGTGTGTTTTGCTAAATAAATGCTTTATTTCGTCTGTTGTTTTTTTATCTGGGTGTTTAATGCCATTACAATCTTCTTTTGCTAAGCCTACACTGTCTCTTGAACAACAATTGGGGCAAAAACTAATACTCGATTTACGCTATTTTTGTCAGCAAGGGTCAAGCAAACAATGCAGAACACCGGTTACTACCCTACCTGATGAACTAGCAGCGGCCATTGCTAAGCATAATATTGGTGGTGTAATTTTATTTTCTGAAAACACCCAATCTATAGAGCAAACCATTACCCTTAATAGCCAATTACAAGCTGCGGCGAGTAAATCAAGTTCAAAGCTGCCGTTATTTATTTCGATAGACCAAGAAGGCGGCCGAGTAGCGCGTTTACCTCGCGATGTTGCCACTTCATTTACTGGTAATATGTCTATTGGTGCAACCTATAAAAAGTATGGCATTCAATACGCAACCAAAACTGCCACTGTTATCGCTAAAGAGCTTAATTCGTTAGGTATTAATGTTAACTATGCCCCTACGGTAGATGTAAACATGAACCCCGACAATCCGGTAATTAATGTGCGCTCGTTTGGTGAAAACCCAGCACTTGTCAGTAAGCTAGGCGCAGCACAAGTGGCAGGATTTGAGAGCAACGGCGTTATTACATCGTTAAAGCATTTCCCCGGGCACGGCGATACCAACGTAGACAGCCACACAGGGTTACCACAAGTAAATCACTCCAAAGAAGACATATATCAACAAGATTTAGCTCCCTTTAAACACATAATTGCCACGCAAAACCCAGGTATGATTATGACGGCGCATATTCAATACCCACAACTCGATAACAGTACGTTTGTAAGTGTTAATGGCAAAAGCATGATAAAACCCGCAACTATGTCGCGTACTATAATTACTGACATTTTAAGAGGGGAGTTAAATTATCAAGGTGTGGTGGTAACCGACGCTTTAGATATGGCCGGCATTAGTCATTTTTTCACCCCAACCCAAGCGGTAATCAATACCTTTGCAGCAGGCGTTGACCTAGCGCTTATGCCAATAGAGATCAGAACACCAGCTGATTTAAACGCACTCGACAAACTAATGGATGAATTAGTCGCATCTGTTAATAATAAACAACTCAGTAAAGACGAAGTGGCTCAATCGGCTGCGCGTATAACCGCTTTAAAAAATAAATTTAAATTAACCACGCAGCTAGACCCATTAAGCACTTTGGCTAAAGCAAAAGATATTATTGGCTCTCAAGCACATCGCAAAATAGAAGCTGAGCTTGCCGTAAATGCTATTACTGAGGTTAAAAATAACAATAATGCATTGCCTCTTAATTTAAGAAAAGGGCAACACATCCATATTATTATGCCCGATACCCGAAAATGCATGGCCATGCAGCAAGCGCTTAGCGCTATAAGTAATGCGGCGCTTAAATATAGTTGCAGTAGTTTACAAGGGTTTGACCCTGTAAAGGCGCATAGCTTAATTAAAAATGCAGATGTTGTTATTGCAGGCAACGCTACGCCTAATCAAAGCGCTGTAGAGATTGGCGGAATGGATGATTTAAAAGACGACCCTCGCTTTGCACTCAATACCGCTGAGCAACCTAAAGCGCTGTCATCATTACTGGATATAGCTGCATCAGTGAATAAAAAAACAATATTTATAAGTTTACGTGCCCCCTACGACATAGCGCAGTTTGGCAGCAGAGCTAATGCAGTTCTTGCTTCTTATGCGTATAATATAGATACAGATAAAAACAATGCTGTTGCGGGGCCTGCATTTACAGCGCTTGCTAAGGTATTGTTAGGCAGTGCACACGCTCATGGCGTACTGCCAGTTACCATAAAATAATAATAACAAGGGATAAAAAATGAAACTGAATTGCGATTTAGGCGAAAGCTTTGGCGCATGGAAAATGGGATTAGATGATGAGGTAATGCCTCATATTGATATGGCAAATATTGCGTGTGGTTTTCATGGTGGAGACCCAGATGTAATAGCCGATACGTTGTATTTAGCAAAGCAGCACAATGTACAAATAGGTGCGCACCCAAGTTACCCCGACCAACAAGGCTTTGGCAGGCGCTCTATGGCGCTTAGCGCGCAAGAACTGACCAATTGCTTACATTACCAAATTGCCGCCCTTGATGGCATGGCTAAAGTACAAGGCTTAACACTTAGCTATGTTAAGCCACATGGTGCTTTATATAACGACATGATGAAAAACGATCATATTTTACAAACAGTTATTACTGCCATAGCGCACTACCCTGCACCATTAAAGCTTATGCTATTAGCCACAAAAGACTCTGCAAAACACACCTTTGCCGCCAATAGTTTAGGTGTAGATCTTATTTTAGAAGCCTTTGCTGATAGGCAATATACAGACGAAGGGCATTTAGTATCTCGCCACCTTGATGGCAGCGTTCACGACAAGCCAGCACTTTTAGCACAAGTAAAACAGCTATTAACCGACGGCTGTGTAACCACTCGCTCAGGAAACACCCTGAACTTAAATGCCAACAGTTTGTGCGTGCATGGCGATAACGCAGCCGGTATAGCTCTTATTAAAGAAATTAAATCACTGTGTGCATCAGCAACCTAACCTTGCTTTTAACTCGTTATTAAGTCTCAAGCTATAAAACGCATGTTTACTTTAAAAACTACTTAGCTGTAAAGGGGCTTTACAGCTTTAACCTCCATTTAGTCCAATCATGTACAACCTAATATCGCTTTAAAAAAGCGCAACAACACAGCACAGTAACAAAGCATAAGTAACACAGCGCTGAAATACATGGCGCTGCATATAAAAAATTTAACGCAGTAAGCCCGCTATTTATTACTCTAAAATAACCATGTTTTACTTAAACCGGTATTAAATTATAGTTTCACCGCATCGCGCTTTTCATCCCTTGCCTGCTGACATATAACTACATATACAAAAACCACAACAGGGAATACAAATGAAGACGCTTTTAGCACTTAGTTTAAGTAGCAGTTTATTACTTGGTAGTAGCCAGTTAGCTTTTGCAAAGGACAACACATTACAGCTACAAGATGTGTTTAACCTTGAATACGCCAATCAAATTGATATAACAGATGATGGTAAAACGGTGTACTTTGTTCGTAACCGTATGGATATAAAAACGGACCGTAAAGTCAGTAACATTTGGTCGGTTGATTATAAAACTAAACAACTGCAACCGCTTACCTCGGGCGTGCATATGGATCACTCCCCGGTACTATCGCCAGATGGGCAACGCCTTGCATTTATATCTAACCGCGATGGCAGCAGCCAAATTTATATGAAGTGGCTTAAAACAGGTGCTGTAGCAAAAATTAGTAACCTAACCAGCAGCCCACGCGCAATTATCTGGCATCCCGACTCTCAGCAGCTTATTTTTAGTATGTTTGTACCAAGTAGCAGTGCACCACCTGTTAACTTACCTGGCAAGCCTAAAGGTGCTACATGGGCAGAACCTGCTAAATTTATAGACGATGTATACTACCGTGCCGACGGAGGCGGTTATAGCCAAAAAGGATTTAGTCAATTATTTGCAATAGATGCAAATGGCGGCAATGCAAAGCAGCTCACACACGATGAGTTTAATAACGCCGGCGAAGTAAGCTTTAGTAAAAACGGTAACAGCCTTTATTTTTCGGCCAATCGGCATGAGCAAAATCAACTAAAGCCCACTAATAGTGAAATATACCAGCTTGATTTAAGCACCTTAAAAATTGCTGCCATTACCAACAGAAACGGCCCTGACCAACAACCTAAAGTATCTCCTGATGGGCGTTACCTAGCCTCTACAGGGTATGATGATAAACGCACCAATTACGAAAACACGCAGCTTTATATTCGTGATTTAAAAACGGGCGATACAAAAAGCCTAACCCCTAATTTTGATAGAAGTGTGGGGCAAATAAAATGGAGTGCTAATTCAAAAGGGCTTTACTTTAGCTACGCAGACGAAGGCCAAACCGCCCTTGCCTACCAACCACGCAGTGGTAAGCGTAAAGTGCTCACCGAGCAAATAGGCAGCGTTGCGTTTGGTCGTCCTTATTCGGGCGGCGATTTTGATGTAAGCGAAGATGGCGATATTGCTTTTACACTTGCCGATACTCAGCGCCCTGCAGATATAGCCACTATAAAACGAGGCAAAGCTCGCCGCCTCACTACACTCAATGCCGATGCGTTAGACGATAAAGAACTTGCCAACGTAGAAGAAATTTGGCTTAAATCGAGCCACGACCAGCTGCCAATTCAAGGTTGGATTGCATACCCTCCTGGGTTTGATAAATCAAAAAAATACCCACTTGTTTTAGAAATTCATGGCGGCCCTGTGGCCAATTATGGCCCTCACTTTAGTACCGAGGTGCAATTGTTTGCAGCCAAAGGGAACGTGGTTTTATACATGAACCCACGAGGCAGTGACTCATACGGTAAAACGTTTGCCCAAACAATTCATCATAATTACCCAAGTAACGATTTTGACGATTTAATGACCGGCGTTGATGCGCTAATAGCGAAAGGCTTTATTGATGAGTCTAAACTATTTGTAACAGGTGGCTCGGGCGGTGGTGTATTAACCGCATGGATTGTAGGGCACACCGACAGGTTTGCTGCAGCAGTGGTGGCTAAACCCGTGATTAATTGGATCAGCTTTGTACTAACTGCCGACTTTTATCCATTTTTTGCCGATTACTGGTTCCCAGGTAAACCTTGGGATCATATTGAGCACTATATGAAACGCTCACCTATTAGCTATGTAGGTAACGTAACAACGCCCACGATGCTTTTAACAGGGGAGGCAGATTACCGTACCCCTATTTCTGAAACCGAGCAGTTTTATCAAGCCCTTAAGCTGCAAGGTGTTGATACTGCTATGGTACGTATTCCTAATGCATCACACGGTATTACGGCGCGCCCTTCTAACTTAATGACCAAGGTAGCCTACATTCAATGGTGGTTTGATAAACACTCAAACAAAAAATAAGCTCCGTGTTTAGGTTTAAAAATAGCCACACCTAAGTGGCTTTTTTTGTAATTACCCACGCTTAGGTTAATTAATGCCAAACTGTAAACCCCCTTTACAGTTTTGTTCTTATCCATATCGGACTTAGGCGTTTTTCAGTTAGTAAAATTTCGGTTTATTGTAATTTTAATCGTTTGAGTTGGTAAAAAATCGGTTTGAGCCACTGTTTATAAGCACTCAGTTAGTAAAAAATTGTTTTATAGAGGCACCAGGTTAGTAAAATTTCGGTTTATTATTTTATTTATACTGGGTAAAACAGTAAAAACCAGCCTTTTTAAAGGGGGATTTTGCACTTTAAAGCGGCTTTACAGTAAAAAAGCAGCCATATAGCTGTACTTAATATCTACCTAATTAAATTGTGATCCAGACTAAATTTAGCCGAGTCCGATTTATATTAATACAACAAAAAAAGGGCCTTACGGCCCTTGAGTAACACTATCTAGAAAAGTTAAAACTGGTTCATGGTATTATCTTCACCACCGGCTTTAAGTGCGTTTTCACCAGAGAAGTACTCTTTGTGTGTATCGCCAATATTAGACCCAGCTAAATCTTGGTGCTTAACTGAGGCTTGTTCGCGGCGAATTTCTTGGCGTTGTACATCACGTACATAAGCAAGCATGCCCATATCACCAAAGTAACCTTCTGATAAAATATCGGTGCTTAGTGCAGCCGTATGGTATGTAGGCAGTGTAATTAAGTGATGGAAAATACCCGCTTCACGTGCACCATCGCGCTGGAAGTTTTGCACTAATACATCCGCTTCAGCAGCAAGCTCTGTATCGTCCATTTCTGGCGCCATTAGGCCTTTATTATCACCAAGGCTTGGGTAAGCGCTCAAATCGCGACCCGCTTCTTGCCACTCTTGGTACACTTGCTCGCGGAACTTAAGCGTCCAGTTGAATGACGGTGAATTGTTATAAACAAGTTTAGCATCAGGCACTTGCTCTTTAACGCGGTTAACTAGCTCTGCAATTTGCTTAACATGTGGTTTTTCGGTTTCAATCCACAATAAATCAGCGCCCGATTGTAAGCTTGTTACACAATCTAGTACTACGCGGTCTTTTTCAGTGCCTTCGCGGAACTGGTATAATCCGTTTTCTAAACGCGTTGGCTTACATAATTGGCCATTAATTTTCATTGCCGTATCACCTTCGTTTAAATCATCTACACCGTTAATAGGTGTGGTTTCTAAAAACGCGTTGTACTGGCTAGCTAAGTCTCCTGCCGTTTGTGACACAGGCACTTTTTGCGTAAGGCTTGCGCCTAATGAGTCGGTACGCGCAACAATAATACCGTTATCAATACCGAGTTCTAAAAACGCGTAACGTACAGCGTTAATTTTTGCTAAAAAATCTTCGTGCGGAACAGTTACTTTACCTGCTTGGTGGCCACATTGTTTAGCGTCAGACACTTGGTTTTCTATTTGAATGGCACACGCACCTGCTTCAATCATCTTTTTAGCAAGTAGGTAGGTTGCTTCTTCGTTACCAAAACCAGCATCAATATCGGCAATAATAGGCACTACATGCGTCTCAAAATTATCAATTTTATCAAGCACCGCTTGTACATCGCTGCCATTGGCTTTCGCTTCGTCTAGATCATTAAATAAGTGGTCTAGTTCACGGGCATCGGCTTGTTTTAAAAACGTATAAATTTCTTCAATAAGCGCAGGCACTGAGGTTTTTTCGTGCATGCTTTGATCCGGTAACGGGCCAAATGCAGAGCGAAGTGCAGCAACCATCCAACCACTTAAGTAAACATAACTGCGCTTAGTTGTTTTTTGATGACGCTTTATTGCCATCATCATTTGTTGCGCAGTAAAACCATGCCAACAACCTAAAGACTGTGTGTATTGGCTGGTATCTTTATCGTAAGCGGCCATATCTTCACGCATTACATCTGCGGTGTATTGTGCAATTTCAATCCCTGTACGAAAGCGGTTTTGTAAACGCATGCGGCTTGCATATTCAGGGTTAATGGCTTTCCATGCGCTACCTTGAGATTGGCAAAGTGTTGCTAGAGTATCGGTTTCACGTGTGTATGTTGTCATAATAAAATCCTTCGAACGGGTCTATAAATTATTGTGAGAGTGGCTAGGAGTGTGTGCTCCGTATCGCTTAATTCAACATTAGGCTTATTTTTTAGATTTAGTAAATTTATAGTTGTTATTACCGCTATATTTTTTGTGAATGGCTAAAAAGCACGCACTGAGCCTTTTTTGCGTTATTGTTGCTTTAACGCACACAACAACACCGCGACCGTTTAAGGAAGGTAAATATGGCACACACTCTCACACACTCAGGGCTAAGCGTAGATACACAGCTGGCCAACTTTGTAAAAACACAGCTACTCCCAGGCACTCATTTATCTGAGCAGCAATTTTGGCAAAGCTTTGCAAACATAGTACAAACGCTTACCCCGAAAAATAACGCTCTTTTAGCTAAGCGCGAGCAGCTACAACAACAAATAGATGACTACCATAAAACAAATAAAACGTGGGATAGCGCGCAGTACCAAGCGTTTTTAACAGACATTGGCTACCTAGTACCAGAGCCTGCAGACTTTGCCATTGAAACGCAAAATGTAGAGCCCGAAATAGCACTCAGCGCAGGCCCTCAGCTTGTTGTGCCTGTTAGCAACGCACGTTTTGCGCTTAATGCGGCTAACGCGCGCTGGGGGTCGTTATACGATGCGCTATACGGCACCGACGTATTAAGTGAAGACGACGGCGCTGAAAAAGGCACTACGTATAATCCGGTTCGTGGTTTTAAAGTAATGGCGTATGCGCGCCAGTTTTTAGATAAAGCCCTGCCCCTTAAAAATGGCTCACACATAGAAAGCACCAACTACTCAATTGTTGAAGGCGCCCTGTCTATCACCCTAAGAGACAGCTCGCATACTCAATTAAAAAACCCTGAGCAACTTATTGGCTACCAAGGCGAGGCGCAAAACCCAAGTGCTATTTTATTAAAAAACAATGGCCTGCATGTAGAGCTGCAAATAGACCATCACCACCCTATTGGCCAAGCCGACAAAGCAGGATTAAAAGATGTTTTGCTTGAAGCTGCACTAACAACCATTATGGATTGCGAAGACTCTGTTGCCGCAGTAGATGCCGAGGATAAAGTACAAGTTTACAAAAACTGGCTGGGTTTAATGCAAGGTAACTTGGTTGAATCGTTTAAAAAAGGCGATAAAACCATAGAGCGTACTTTACAAAGCGATAGGCAATATACAGCCCTTGATGGCAGTAGCCTTACGCTTAAAGGCCGCAGCATGATGTTTGTCCGTAATGTCGGCCACTTAATGACAAACCCTGCTATTACCGACATTTACGGCCAACCCGTATTTGAAGGCATTATGGATGCGATGTTTAGCGCAACCGCAGCCCTGCACGATTTAAATAAAAAAACAGGCATTAAAAACACCAGTGCGCAAAGCATCAATATTGTAAAACCCAAAATGCATGGCCCTGAAGAAGTTGCTTTTACAAATACGCTTTTTAGCATGGTAGAAGAAGCACTTAGCTTGCCAAAAAACACCCTAAAAATGGGGATTATGGATGAAGAGCGCCGTACTTCAGTAAATTTAAAAGCCTGTATACACGCAGCCAAAGCGCGCGCGGTGTTTATAAATACTGGCTTTTTAGACCGCACGGGCGATGAAATTCATACCTCTATGCACGCAGGGGTCGCTTTGCCAAAAGCCGCTATTAAAGCTCAGCCGTGGATCAAAGCGTACGAAGACCGTAACGTTGATACAGGCCTTGCCTGCGGCCTAAGCGGTAAAGCACAAATAGGTAAAGGTATGTGGCCAATGCCAGATAAAATGGCACTTATGATGGAGCAAAAGCTTGCTCATGTGCAATCTGGCGCTAATACCGCGTGGGTGCCCTCGCCTACCGCAGCCACTTTGCACGCTATGCATTATCACGATGTAGATGTATTTACCGAGCAAAAAGAAATTGCCAAACGAGGAATGGCAAGCCTTACTGATTTACTTACACCGCCTTTAATGGCTCAGCCACAAACGCTCAGTAAAGAAGATATTCAAAGTGAGCTTGAGAACAATGCACAAGGCATTTTAGGCTACGTAGTACGCTGGATAGACCAAGGTATTGGCTGCTCAAAAGTGCCTGATATTAATCACATAGGCTTAATGGAAGACAGAGCAACCTTGCGTATTTCAAGTCAACATATGGCAAATTGGCTACAGCATGGGGTGTGTACTCAACAACAAATAGAGTCGATTATGGCTAAAATGGCTAAAGTGGTTGATGGCCAAAATGAGCACGACAGCGCTTACAAGCCTATGGCACAAAACGAAGAGTCACTTAAAAATAGTATTGCTTATCAAGCCGCTTTAGCGCTTGTATTAGAAGGTGCTAAGCAGCCAAGTGGCTACACCGAGCCCCTATTACACAGTTACCGCTTAAAATATAAAGCAAAACACCATAACCTAGCTGAATAGTTAACATTAGTTTAACAGCAAAAAAGCGCGTTTTGCCTACACAAAACGCGCTTTTTGTTTATTAGGGCGTGTTGATCTTTGCAGATTGAAATTTGTTCAATCTAGGGGCGATCAAGTTGCGGCGCGAGGTTTGTAACCTAGTGGGCTAAGTAAAAACCGAGCAAAGCTTCCGCGTCCTGCTCACGCCCCTTACCTACATCCATGTAGGCAACAAAGAGTTTATCGCCCCTAGGCAGAACCAAAAAGGGCAGCGTATGTTTGGCATTTATGCTACGTTATCGCCTATTTATGGGGAATAACCACACTTCATAGGCTCTGCCTTGCCTAAAAACCAAACATACTGCTGAAAATTCAAGCGCCAAAGGTCAACACGCCCTAGTACCGTTATTTATTTAGTGCTCACTGTACCTAGCGCTAAATTAATTTTTAATTATTGCATTGTGATACACGTTTTGAACGTCATCACAGTCTTCAAGCATGTTGATGAACTTGTCAAAATTAGCAATAACTTCTTCATCTTCAATTTCTACATGCACTTGCGGAACAAACGTAATTTCATCTACTTCAAAGTTAATCCCTTCAAAGTTTTCCTCAAGCGCTGTTTTCGCTTTATAGTACTCAGTATGGGGTGCAAATACCGACACTTTACCATTTTCAACTTCAACGTCGGTTACATCAACGTCGGCCATCATTAGTGCTTCAAGTACCACTTCGTCATCGTCACCGGCAAAACCAAGTACAGCAAGGTGATCAAACATATGTGCAACACAGCCCGGTGTACCAATTTTTGAATCTGTTTTGGTAAACGGTAAACGTACATCTTTAATTGTACGGTTTGGGTTGTCGGTTAAGCAATCAACAATAACCATGCAGTTACCTGGGCCATAGCCTTCGTAACGTGCGGGAGAATAATCTTCCCCTGCCCCACCGGCTGCTTTTTCAATTGCTTTTTCTATTACGTGAGCAGGAACCTGGTCTTTTTTTGCTTTTTCTATTAGACGACGCAGTGATTGATTGACATCGGGGTCTGGTTCGCCATTTTTAGCGGCAACATAAATTTCTTTACCGTACTTTGAGTTAACTTTAGTTTTTGCGTTGGCTGTTTTAGCCATCGAGCTCTTACGGACTTCAAATGCTCTGCCCATCTTGTGCCTCTAATCAATACGTTAATTTTGCCATATTTTACCAATTCAAACCCTATTGGGCTAGGGTCTGTTGAACTTTACAAACTGAATTTAAAACAACCTATTTGCTAAATAAATAAGGCCGCACCTATGCAAATAATACAGGAGTAATTACGCAACAATAAAAGTTACGCGCTATTTAACATAACTCTACTTTTTGTGAGTAACTTTCGACTAAAGTAACTAACTCGGTAAATTCACGTAAAACGTAATCAGCTTGGTCGGCATAAATGGGCACCGCATTTGGCGCGTACAAACATGCGCGCATATTTGCATTATGCGCTGCTTGAATGTCGTATAAAAAATCCCCTACGTATAACAAGTTGCTGGCGTTTATATTCCAAAGCGTGGCAATTGCATTTAAGGCACTGGGATCGGGTTTGGCTGGGGCATCGCTACGGGTTAATACCGTTTCGATAGGTAGCGGGTTATTTTGTAGCTTTATTGCTGCCGCTTTATCAAAATTGCGGGTAACAATAGCCATAGGAATATTTTTAACTTTAAGGGCGTTAACGGCTTCGGTTACGCCTGGCAATATAGTGGCAAACTGAGCGTCTTGCAGCTCGTGCTGATGCACTATATTCATCGCTTCTTCACGCATGTAGGGCGATGGAAGCTGGGCAATATAATCAAGTAGGTCTTGCTCGCATGGGCAACCTATTTGTGCTTTTATAAGAGAGAAATCTAACTCAGACGATACTAAAGTGCCATCTAAATCAAATATAACTCCTTGAATAGCCTCTACTTGAGCTTTCATATCATTCCTTGAATGGGGTAAAAATCAATACAACATGTGTACACATAATGACTCTACTTCATGAGAATAATTTAGCAAATGTTTATCAAACAAATTATTAGAAAAGTATTCACTTATCTATTACTTAGCCTTATAAACACCAATTAATTACTAAAATTCTACGAACAGCTAGTAATAACAGATCAAAAATGAACACAGCATAAACAAAAGGAGAATACGCGCACATAAACTGCAGTGCGCGTAGGTTGGGGAAGTACTTATTGCTCGAACTTAGCCTCGAGCCAGGTATCGTTTTGGGTAAAGTGAAGGGTTTTAATCTTGCCTTTACCTTCTACGTTTACCATATTTACTTGAGAAGGCCATAAGTCACGCAGTGCGCCGTTACTCATTTTTATGCCTTCAATCCCTTTTGGGATAGGAGCTTCTTGATACACCCAAAAAAACTTTCCATCAATTTGCGCACCTACTTGGCTAAGCGTTAATGGCTTACCCTTTAAGGTTTGCAGCGCAACATGCGACTCAACATACTCTACAAAACGTTGTTGGTCGGCCTTGTTGCTAATGATATCGGCTTTTCCATTAAATAAATGCGCTACAGCATGCTCAGTATCATGTAAATAAAAGCGATGCATAAGCTCAATATTGTTAGTACGTTTATTAAAAAGCACCGTAGTAACCGATGACTTTAGTTGATGCGCCATACTTGGCGCAGCAACTAAAAGGCAAACAATAATAAGCAAAAAGCGCATTATTGTTGCTCCTCACCATCTTTTTTCTCGTCTTTTTTAAGCTCAGTTTTAATGTCTTGCATAATATCTCGACTTACTTTCGCTTTACTCTTTTTCTTTTTATACACTTCAATACGTGAAGGAATAATACGACGAGGGTAGTTGTTGTTCTCAACATCTACATCAGCTGTTTCCCAGCGAGGGTCAACGCTTACCGATACCAATGGCTTATTTTTATCTGTAACAATAAGCTTTTGTACATTTTTGTGATTACGGCGCCAAATTTCAGCCGGAATGTAACGCTCTTCGGTTGTGCCATCTTCATAAGTTAGCTCTAATAAAATAGGCATTACCAAGCCACCTAAATTTGAAAACTCCATAACATAGTAGTTTTTATCTTCTTCAAGCGCGCGATCTAGCGTTTTACGCTCCCACGGCTCTAAGCCTTTTAAAAACTTGTTGTACGCGTTACGTTCTTTATTGGTAACAGTAAAGCGGTCGTTTTCGTCGTAAAAGTCGGTAATATCTGGATTTTTTTCAACCCAAGTTTGCTTACCTTCTTCACGGTTGCGCTTAACAAATAGTGATGTTGGTTTGTCTGCTTCTATATCGCGTAAGCGTTTAAAGTCAATATCAGGGTTTTTAGTATCTAAACGTAATTGATACACTTTATCTAACGAGATATCTACATGGTCGGTGCTGTAAAACCAGCCGCGCCAAAACCAATCTAAATCAACACCAGAGGCCTCTTCCATCGTACGGAAAAAATCTGCTGGGGTAGGGCGCTTGTATTTCCAGCGCTGTGCGTACTCTTTAAACGCAAAGTCGAATAAGTCACGGCCTAAAATAACTTCACGTAAAATATTAAGTGCCGCGGCTGGTTTAGTATAAGCATTAGGGCCTAAACGTAGTACGCTGTCTGACTGCGTCATAATAGGTACTTGGTTTTGCGATTTCATGTAGCTTACAATATCGCGCGGCTCAACACCCCACGGTATAGTTGGGTCCCATTCACGCCCTGCAACACCATCTAAAAAGCTATTTAAACCTTCATCCATCCAGGTCCATTGGCGCTCATCAGAGTTTACAATCATAGGGAAGTAAATATGGCCAACTTCATGAATAACCACACCAATTAAAAAGCGTTTTTCAGCTTGAGAATAAGTGCGCGAGCCATCATCTTGCAGCTCTGTACGTGGGCCATTAAAAGTGATCATTGGGTATTCCATACCACCTACAGGGCCATTTACCGATTGCGCTACAGGGTATGGGTAGTCAAATGAATAGCGAGAGTACACTTCCATCGTATGTACTACAGATTCAGTTGAATACTTTTTCCATAAATCGCCACCCTCTTTAGGGTAAAACGACATAGCCATCACTAAAGGTTGTTCATCGCCACCTTGCTGATAGCCCTTTGCATCCCACATAAATTTACGCGACGACGCCCACGCAAAGTCACGCACATTTTCTGCTTTAAAGTGCCATGTTTTTGTTTTATCGGTACCTTGTTTTTCGTTTTCTAACGCTTCTTTTTCAGTAACAATAAATACAGGGCGTTTTGCTGTTTCAGCTTTTTCTAAGCGGTTACGCTGCGTGCGAGTAAGCACTTTGCTTGCGTTATCTAACTTACCTGTTGCCGATACAATATGATCAGCAGGTACAGTAATTTCTACATCGTAATCACCAAACTCAAGCGTAAACTCACCACGGCCTAAAAACGGCTTGTTTGTCCATGCTTCGTAATCGGTGTAAGCAGCTAAACGCGGAAACCACTGCGCAAGTAAAAATATATCGTTGCCATCTTCTTCAAAGTGCTCGTAACCAGAACGCGCACCTACGGCATCTTCTTCAACAATGTTAAAAGCAAAGTTCATACTAAACTCAGCTTCTTTGCCTGGTTTTAGCGGCTCGTTTAAATCTATACGCATTAGCGTATCAACAACAGTAACGCGCAGTTCATCGCCATTGTCATCTTTTACATTGCTAATTGTATAGCCTAACTCGTTGTCGCTCATAAATTGTTGACGACGTAGCTCACCTAAACTTAATTTAGCCGGCTTTTGCGCAGGTAAACTATTTAGCGTGCTTTTAAACGTTTTTGTGGTTTCGGCAATTGAGTCGCTTTTAAAAATATTTTGATCTAACTGTAACCACAAATATTTAAGTGTATGCGGCGAGTTATTTTTATACTCAATGCTTTGGCTTGCTGTTAAGCGGCGCTTTTTTTCATCAAGCTTTACATCTATGTCGTAATTAACACGTTGCTGCCAGTATTTTTCGCCTGGCTCACCTGCGGCACTACGATAAACATTTGGGGTAGGAAGCGCTTCGTCTAACTGGCGAAACTTATCAACGAATGAGCCTTTAGTTTGCTCAACGGATGACGCTAACACAGCGCTCGACATTGCCAGAGGCAACACAAACGCGCTTAGCGTAAGAACTGTTTTTTTCATTATGAGTCCTAGTGGAATTTTGTGAGCGTACTTTGACAAAGTTACTATTTTTGTTCAATTAATTAGCGACCAACCGCCCATTAAACACGGTAATATTCACGTTGTTTTAACATGCTTTTTTAATCAGTAAATTAAGCCGCTTTTAAAACTGTAAAGGGGGTTTACACTTCACAGCTAGTTGATGTGTATTAATTAAGGTACAAACGCAGTATTTATAAGGGTTCAGGCCTAATTCATGCCATTAGCTTAGGATTAAATTAAGGTGCAAAAATATGTTGTTTTAATTGAGCTTAAATTTATAGCGTTAGCAGTGTTTACACGGTTTTAATGCGCTCAGGTTCAATACAAATTAAGCAGCATATTTAAACTAAAGGAGCCCGATATGAAATTTTACATTGTAAAAAAAGATCATCAGCTCGAAGCTATCCCTGCTGATAAAGACTTACTAGAGCGCTACGAATCAAACCAATATTCGTATGTTAATGTGGTGTCGGCATGCAATAAGCAAGATGCACTAAAACTCCTATCTACTGAACAAAAACACAGTAAAAAGTGGCTAATAATTGGCGCAAATATTGCCGTGATCTCACTAATATTAACTATTTATACGATAAATTAAAAATAGTGAAATTTTAGGTTGATATTTAGTGCATTTTATATTTAAAATCGCCCACTTTTTTTATTTGAGCATAATAAAATCGTTACAATTATTCTCAAATATGTACTTATTACCAGTAAGCAATGTGGTGGGTGTATGGATTTTTATATCCTAAAAAAACAACAAGAGCTAATAGCCATTCCAGCAAATCAGCAAAGTTGTAAGCAGTATCTAGACTCAGGTTATTTTTATATTGATAAAGTAGCCGCCTGTAACGAAACGAATGCCATAAAAGCATTGCAAGCAAAGCAAACTAAAAGTTTAAAAATGCCGCTAGGTATGGCTTTGTTAGCGCTTCCTGTCATTATTATTGCTATATATAGTTTTACCTAAACTAAAGCCCTCCCGAGGCTTGCATCTTTACTTGCCTTGGGTATATTGGCGCTCTTATGGTTTTTTAAGAGCGCGATATGAAAGTTCTCCACACCTCAGATTGGCACCTAGGCCAACAATTTTATGAACATGACCGCCGTGATGAGCACGCTGCATTTTTTTCTTGGCTACTTAGCACCCTAGTAGAGCAACACATAGATTTACTTTTAGTTGCAGGCGACATTTATCATACAGCCACACCCAGTGCCAGCGCCGAAAACCAACTCTACCAATTTATAAAAGATGCTAAAAAGCGTTGCCCGCAATTGCATGTTGTTATTATTGCCGGCAACCACGACTCAGCAAATCGTATATTAGCGGCGCAGCCCTTACTTGCTCAGTTTGACACCCATGTAGTGGGGCGCTTTGAAGTAACCGACCCAGGCAATACCGTGATTGAAATAGATACGCAAAATAAACGCGCTGTAATCGTCGCTATGCCTTTTTTACGTACCAGCGACATAAGTTCACTTAGTCATACTAAAAACGGCCCTAGTTACGCACAAGGCGTTGAAAAAGCCTATCAGCTTGCCCTTGATCACGCTTATAGCATTAACGGGCAAAATTCGCCGTTAATTGTAATGGGGCACTTACATGCCAAAGGCGGTGATATTTCAAGTGACTCAGAACGTAATTTAGTGATTGGTGGGGAGGAGTCTATTTCGGCCAGTGTATTTGGTAACAAGGCAGACTACGTAGCATTGGGGCATTTACACAAAGCGCAGCAAGTCGCTAAAAAAGACGTTATTCGTTACAGCGGTACGCCCATTCCTATGTCGTTTTCAGAGCGTAAGTACACGCACCAAGTTAATATAGTAGAATTTAAAAGTGATGAAAAACAAACTATTAGCACATCTGTAAACCCCCTTTACATTCCACGCTCTGCTGAAGTGATTATTTTACCAAAAGGGGAGTGCGTGCCATTGAGCGAGTTATGCGAGCAAATTAAAGCGCTCGATACATCACAACATACTATTGCCCCTTATTTACGCGTAAAACTTAAATCAAGTGATACCGACACCACCTTTAGAGAACAAATAGAGCAGGCACTTGAGGGTAAACACGTAAAATTTTGCGGCATTGAGCGGGTACGAGAACAAACCACAACAAGCGATAACAGCGCCGTATTTGAAGATTTAAGCGAAATTGAAATGCTCAACCCATTAAACTTATTAGAACAAGCCTTTGCAAACGACAAAGATATGGCCGGCCAAGCTGTACCAGATGAGCTAAAAACACTGTTAAACGATGTAATAAGTGAGCTGACGGAGCAAGAGCAACTATGAAAATAACCGCAGTTCGTATTCACAACTTAGCCTCAATAGTCGATGCCGAAATCGACTTTACTCAAGCTCCACTGAAAGATGCGGGCTTGTTTGCTATAACCGGCGACACAGGCGCAGGTAAAAGCACCTTTTTAGATGCTATTTGTTTAGCGCTTTATACTAAAACAGCACGCTTAAAAGGCGATAAAGGCAACTTAATTGATTTTAACGGCGACAGCATAAAGCTAAACGATGCGCGTAACTTACTGCGCAGAGGCAAATGGGAAGGCTTTGCTGAAGTTGATTTTGTTGGCCAAGATAAACAATTATACCGCGCACGCTACGTTATTACCCGCACCCACAAAAAAGCAACAGGCAAGTTAAAAGTAGCTGAGCATACGTTACTAACCTTGCCCGATGAAACCCTAATAGCCGATAAAAGCCAAACCATAAAAGAAGTAGAGAACAAAATAGGGCTAAGCTTTGATCAGTTTTCGCGTGCGGTATTGTTAGCACAGCACGAGTTTGCAGCCTTTTTAAAAGCCACAGGCGATGAACGCGCACAACTTTTAGAGTGTTTAACCGGCACCGATAAATTTAGCTTAATAGGTAAACGTATTTTTGAGCGTAATAAAGCGCTAAAAGATCAATATGAATTACTTAATGCAAGCCTTGCAAGCTACACCTTGTTAAGCGATGACGAATTAAGTGCTAAACAAACCCAGCGCGATGAGTTACTTAAAAAAATTGAGCAAACTAAAAAAACGCATGCAGCAACAGAGCAAGACTTAAATTGGTATAAGCAAGCAGCAAGCTTATCGCAGGCACTAGAACACGCAGTAAAGCAGCAACAACACGCGCAACAACAGCTTGATGCCATAGCAAAGCAAAGTGAGCAAGCTAAACAAGCACAAAGCGCCCTTGAAATAAAAGACAACCGCAAACGTCATGAGTACTTAACGGCGCAAAACAAAGCACTTAGTACGCAAATAAGCGATTTAAAAGCGATTGACCATGCTGCGCTTATAAAAGAGCAGGCCGCAACACTTACAACAAAGCAAAGCGAGTTAAAAACAGCGCAAGTGCAAAAGCAAACGGCAGAACCAATTATTGCAAAAGCCCGCGAGCTCGACAGCCAACTTGCTATACACGCACAAACCATTACAAACCTGACTCAGCAAAGCGAAAAAGAGCAGCAGCAACTTAGCGAATTACAAACGCAGTACACGCAAAGCCAACATGCACTTGATGAGGCAAACAAACTCAGCACTGGGCATCAAACGTGGCTAAACGAGCACACGCAGCTTAAACCATTGGCTAATGATTGGAATTATTACCAACATAGCTTTAATACGTATTTAAGTGCCAATGAGCAAATAAAGGCAACCGCTTCGCAAAACCAACAGCTGTTAGAAGAGCAAACTAAACAAGCGGCGCTGTTAGCAGAGCAAACTAAAAAAGTAGAGCTGCAAGAGCAACAACTTGCGCATCAACAAAAAGATCTTAACCAGCTAAGTGAGCAACAACGCCAATTTAATATTGAACAATGCGATAGCAAACTTAAAAATATTGAATATTTAAAAGATCAGCGCTTGCGCTACCAGCAGTTTAATCAAGAAATAAAACACAGCACACAACAACAAGCGGCGGTTGCGGCCAAGCTTGTACACAGTGAGCAAACGCAAACAACATTGCAACAAAGCTTAGCCTCGTGCGAGCAAGCACTTAAACACAGTGAATACGCATTAAACCAAGCTCGCCTGCGTGCCAGCGAAAACGTAGAGCATTTACGCACGCAGCTTACCCCTAACGAGCCATGTGTAGTGTGCGGGGCAAAAGAGCACCCGTATGCAAGCAGCCAAAACCCGCAATTAAATAACCTAATAGCCGATTTTGAAACAAGTTATAACCAAGCTAAGCAGCAACACGATAGCGCCCAAGCTAAGCTGCACCAGCACCAAACTCAACATGCTGTACTTGTCACTGAGCACGCCCAATACAGCCAAGCCATACAGAACGCACAGGCAAAGCAGCTAGAAATTAAAACAACAATGCAAGGGGCACGTACAGAGCTTAACGACTTAACAGCACAGCAGCTTGATGAAACATACGCGCAGCTCAGCAGTCAAAAGTCGCACTATTTTGAATCGCAAAAACAGCAAACAGCCCTGCAAGAAAAAGTAAATCAGCTAATAAATAACTTAAAAGCCGAGCAACATACACAGCAGCAATTGCATAATCAGCATGTTGAATTAACCAATAAGCTTGGCCAAATAAACACTAAACATGCAGAGCTAAATACGCAAGTTAACGAGCTTACTAGCACCCTTAATGCACAGTTTGAGCACAGTGACTTTTGGCAGCAATTGCAAAACAACATGCTTAATATGAGCGATTTAAGCCAGCAGGTTGAGCAGTACCAGCAAACACAAGTTCAGCTTGAACAAAGTCAAAAACAAATAGACAGCGCTAATCAGCAATTACAGCAACTCACACCGTTAATTGCTAAAAGTGAGCAAGCGCTTAAAGTTTTAAAAGACGATTTAGCCAAAGCGCAACAACTGCAAAACACCACACGCACAGAGCGCCTTGCTTTATTTAACAACGAGCCACTAAGTGCCGATGATTACCAAGCAAAACTTAATGCGCAGCTTGAGCAGTGCCAAAAGGCGTTACATACAAGCCAACAAGCCCACGACAGCGCAATTAAAAAACGCGATGAGCACGCTATAACACTCAAAAACATTGAGCAGCGCTTGGCAGAGCAAATTCAAGAGCAAAGCACACTTGAAGAGCGCTACAATGCCTGGTTTAGCGACTTTAAAGTGCAATATAGCGAGGTAAATCACGAACAGATCGCTATTTTACTAACTCTGACTAGTGAGCAAATAAAAGAGCAATTAATGCAGTTTGAGCAGCGTTTAGCAGCACTTACAGACGCAAATGCAGCGCTTAAGCAACAGCAAAAGGCGCAAACAGATCACCAAAATACTAACAAGCCCGAAAAAAGCGAAAGCCAATTAGCAGAGCAAGAAACGTCCTTAGCCAATGAGCAAACTGAGCTACAAAATAGTTTGCTTGGCACTAATACCGCGCTTGAGCAACACAATCAAAACGCCAAAGCACTTAAAGGCAAACACGCTGAACTTGCTACCCTTAAAAAGCAGGTAGAGCAGTGGCACGTGCTTAATAAAGTATTAGGGGATGCAACCGGTAAAACCATGCGTAATTTAGCGCAAACACAAACCCTTAAAATATTGCTGCATTATGCTAACAGCCATTTAAAAACCCTCAATAAACGCTACGAGCTCACTGCCATTGCGCAATCGCTCGATATAGCCATTATTGACCGCGATATGGCCGACGAACAACGCTCGGTTAATACGCTCTCTGGTGGTGAATCATTTTTAGTATCACTAGCACTGGCTTTAGGGCTTGCATCGCTTTCTTCAAACAAAGTGCAAATCAACTCTTTGTTTATTGACGAAGGGTTTGGTACGTTAGATAGCGAAACACTCAGCGTTGCTATGGACGCACTCGACTCATTACAAGCACAAGGCCGTAAAGTAGGGGTTATATCGCATGTGAGTGAAATGAGTGAACGCGTAGCCACGCAAGTACATGTAAGTAAAAAAAGTGGTGGATACTCCACTGTTGAAGTCTTATAAAGGAGTTAAAAAATGCCAACATTCACAGGCGAGCAAGCAACGCATTACAACGACCGCATTACCCGTTTAGTCCCTGGTTATGAGCTATTGCATCAACTTACTAATGCTCAACTTAAAGCAACCCTTAAAGATAACGCACATATTTTAGTCGTAGGCGCAGGCACAGGCAAAGAAATACTCGCCCTTGCCGCGCTTAACCCTACTTGGCAATTTACCGCGCAAGATACCTCAAGTGATATGCTCGCAATTGCTAAACAAGCGTTTGAAGAGCACGGCATAGCAAAGCGCGTTAATGTTATTGAAGGCGAGCTTGATAAGCTATCTACTAAGGCCGATGCGGCGCTATGCCTACTCGTAATGCACTTTTTAAAAGACGACGGCAGCAAAAAGCAGCTTCTAAAAAATATTAAAGCTAATTTAAATAAAGGCGCAAACTTATTTATTAGCGATTTAATGAAACCCGAAACCGACTTTGAGCGCGAAGCACAAATTACTGTGTGTGCCGATTTAGGCTTAAGTGATGCAGGGCAAGCCTACACAGCTCAAAACTTAGACAGTGAATTTTACCCATTTGATAGAATGCGTTTTAGCGAGTTACTTAACGAGTGCAAATACGGTATTCCTAAGCTTTATTTTAAAGCGCTCGGTTTTAGCGGATACGTTGTTTAACTTATCTTGAAGGATGCGGCCTGCACCATTTAACCGTATGTTTATGGCGCGGTATGGTTTTACATTCTTTATTAGAATCGGCACCTGGCTCGCTAACATATTGCGAGCTTGGTGCTACACTGGCACAGCCTACGGCCAATAATATCGCAAATACGGGTATTAATTTTTTCATTTCATCACCTATTAAAATCTGTATTTAAGCGCTTTGCAGTTACTGTTAATGCAGAGCGCTTATTTGTTTAATTTGCCACGTCACTCACCAATATGGCGGGTAGTTATGCATCTACAAAAATAACTTCGCCAGTAATAAAGCCATCAACCGAGCGCTCAAACGCTTTACCTACAAGCTTGCTTGGTACGGGTTGAAAACCTGGCATCATTTCGCCATATACGTCCCACGCTTCTTCAAGCACAGTAGGGTTAACCACATTAATACGCGTGCCACGTGGCATTTCTAGTGATACGCATTTTGCAAACGTATCTATTGCGCCGCTTGTTGTTGCATCGGCAATCGCAAAAGGTATCGGTTTAACGTTTAAAATACCGCTAATTAGCGTAAATGAGCCGCCATCAGCAATGTACTTTTGACCAATACGTACAAGGTTAATTTGCCCCATCATTTTGCTCATAATGGTCGTCATCCACTGCTCTTCGCTCATATCAGCAAAGGTTTCGTATTCGCATAAACCCACTGTATTTACTAGGGCATCAAAGTGGCCTACTTTTTCGTACAAAGCGGTAATTGACGCTTCACTCGTAATATCAACAATATGATCTACATCGCCCGAGCGACCCGCTGTAATTACTTTATGCTTAGATAAACCGGTCAATGCCGCTTGACCCATTTTGCCCAGTGCACCGATTAAAATTACTGTTTTCATTGTTTGCTCCAATCATTCAATTTAGTGTGTGGGGGGCATAGTAAGGGGGTAGCTCGACAATTAGAAACAACCTCTTCATGTAAGTGATACAAAAATAAATGGTAATGTGATACGTTAATAATGCTAAAACAACAAAGGCATTGGCATGAGTAAGTTAGACAGGCTAGATATAAAGCAGCTGCGTATTTTCCAGGCGCTCATTCGCGAAAAAAACGCATCAAAAGCGGCGAGTAAATTAGGCTTAACCCAACAAGCTGTGAGTGAGCAACTCAAAAAGCTGCGTGATGTATTTAACGACCAGCTGTTTTTAAGAAAAACCACCGGCTTTGTGCCAACGCCTTATGCAGAGGAGTTATCGGTAGATATAGACAAGCTGCTAAACGATTTTCAGGTATTATTAGCGCCTAAAATATTTGACCCAAAAACAGTTGATGGTGCGTTTGTAATAGCCGCTACCGACTACGCACAGCAAGTTGTTTTGCCAGCGCTTGTAAAAGAGTTAAGAGAGCAAGCGCCTAATTTAAAATTAATAATAAGAGACTTTGAACTCGATAGCCTGCACGATTTAATGGAAAACGGTAAAGTTGATTTAGCCATTGCCTTCCCCGACTACATCCCAAGTACTTACCCCATTATTAAGTTATTTGAAGAGCAACATATTTGCGTTACTTCAGCTAACTCATCAATAGCAGGCACAAAACCAACCCTTACACAAATAGCCAGTTACCCAAGCATTATAGCCTCACCTTCGCGCCCAAATTTTAAAGGCTCTATTGACGATTGGTTTAAAAGCTTTGATTTAACGCGCAATGTTGTTGTATCGGCACCGTGTTTTTCAATTGTGCCTATGTACCTAGAAACCACCGACTCCATCGCGTTTTTACCCTCACGCGCGGTAAGCTCCGAACTGGTAAAGATAGAGCTACAGCAGCTGCCAGCCCCGTTTGATGTAATAGCGGCGTGGCATCCACGCTACAATAAAAACCCACTGCATAAATGGGTAGTGTCAAAGTTAGTGGTTGAGTAATTTGGATATATTAATTCTGATCAAACGCTTAAGACAAGCTCATCCTAAAACGTAGGTCGGTTAAGCGAAGCGCCACCCGATGCGCTAATATCCACATCACCTAACATGTTGCTGTGCCCGCAAACTCAAGAAATCTCACCAAGTGCTTTCATCGCGGCCTGCGCTTTATCGGTTTGTACAAAAATATGATCGTGATAAAACGCAGCCACTACGTTAGCGCTAATATTATGCTCGGTTAATTTGGCCGATACCGCAGCGGTTAACCCAACAGCCTCAAGGCTTGAATGCACATTAAGGGTAATTAAATTATATTTAGCTTCATAAGTAATACCGGCTTTATTGGCGGTATCTGCATTTAAAATAAGGGTTAGGCCTTCTTCTTCAACGTAACTGGCAAGCGGGTTTAAATGAACGTAGTCGGCAAGGCTGCCAGCTAAACAGCAAAATATATATTCACCTTGTTTAAGCTCGGGGTTCATTGATTTTAATAATGTATTTAGCTCTAAAATTCCCGCCATGTTGAGTCCTTACATTTTTTATTAGATGTTTTAAGCTTGGCAACTAGCTCGCTTAATCGGGCTATTTTAATATTACTTAACTGCCGGTAATCAAAGTACGGGCACACGATAATGTTATTCGTTGTATCAATTGCAAACTCATCGTCTAACCAATTAAATTGCGCATTAAGCTTACCTTGCTGTAATAAGTTTTTAGCATGGGTTCGCCCAGCAATAATATGCAGTTGATTTTTATTTGTGGCGTTAATAATGGGCGCACTAAATAACAGCGCTGTTTTACTGTTTTTTTGCAGTAAAAATGTATCGCGATATGCTTGCCAGCTAGCGGCTTGTTTAGCAAAGCTGTAATACTCACTCGGTAACGCAAACAACACTTTAGCGTATACGTTAAACACTTTACGCCAGCCATTACCGCAGTGCTGGTTGATGGTATTTATTTGCTCGTTTATTACAGGCTCAACACTGTGTAGGGTTGCAAAGTAGGGCATAGGCGGCGCTTTTGCCACATAAACGGCTACGCTAAAGGCTTGCTCACCTAAGCCAATTAGTTGCTCACTCACACTAGCTCGCCTTTTTTTGCGCTAAAATACGGTCGAGGTTATTGGCAAAATTTTGGCGGTCGGTTTGGCTAAGCGGTGGTGGCCCGCCACTCATTTCTACGCCGCTTGAGCGCATGGTATCCATAAAGTCGCGCACGTTTAATAACGAGCGAATATTCTCTGGCGTGTAAAGCTCACCACGTGGGTTAAGTGCTTGGCCACCGTTATCTATAACTTCACTGGCAAGGGGTATATCGCCAGTAATAACTAAATCGCCTTTTTCTACACGCTTTACTATTTCGTCATCGGCCACATCAAACCCGCTCGAAACCTGTACGCGGCTTATAAATTTTGAAGGCGGAATACGCATTGCATGGTTAGCTACTAAAATGGTTGGTGTTTGCGTGCGCTCTGCGGCTCTAAAAAGTATTTCTTTTATTACCACAGGGCATGCGTCGGCATCTACCCATATTTTCATGCTTAAATCTTTTAATTGCTCTAGTATTTAGCTGATCCTATAGCAATTTATTTTAATCGGCTAGCAAACTTTATTGGCTTAGAGCCGTACAAACAACATCACTTTTAAAAAGGAGCTTTCATGAAGGCCATTACGACTATTTTACTCATTACAGGGTTATTTTTACTCACCGCCTGTACAAGTGCACCTGAGGGCATTACTCCGGTTAAAAACTTTGACTTAGAGCAGTACAAAGGTAAGTGGTACGAAATTGCCCGCCTTGATCACTCATTCGAAGAGGGTATGGAGCAAGTAACCGCGACTTACACCGTAAATGACGATGGCACAGTAAAAGTGCTCAACAAAGGTTTTATAACTAAAGAGCAAAAGTGGGATGAAGCACAGGGCTTAGCTAAATTTGTAGAAGGTACTGACACAGGCCATTTTAAAGTCTCGTTTTTTGGCCCATTTTATGGTGCTTACGTTATTTTTGAATTAGACCAAGACGACTACCAATATGCGTTTATTACAAGTTATAACCGCGACTTTTTATGGTTTTTATCGCGTACACCGACCGTTAGTGACAAACTTAAACAACATTTTATAGCTAAAGCCAACAAACTAGGCTTTGCTACAGAGCAAATTATTTGGGTTAAACAGTAGGTTATTTAGCTATGTAAAGGGGCTTTACAGTTGTTGAGCAAATGATTGTTACAGCTGTAATAAAACGATCACCTCACTGTAAGGTAAGTTAAATATGTTAGGGCTATATTAGCTGCACTTGCAACGAGACATGCAAGTGTTGGACATACTGAATATCCCCCTATTGTTGGCAAGCTTTATAGCTTGCCATTTTTTTGCCTAAAATTAAGGGTTTTCTTTGGATCAGGTTTTTACTAACTAAAGTGAATTTACTGCCAGTAATAGCCCTGATAAGCCAATCAGTAACATATTTAAAAAGCTAAATGGCTTAATCAACTTTTCTATAAAATTATAAAAAATCGTTATAATTAATACACTTAGCCCCATAAAGCCAAAAAATAGTAAAGCACCGTATCCCTGCTGCGTAACCACGCAGAACAATAAACTTAGTAAAATACTGATCCAGGCAACTATTAACAGCAAATTACTTTGCAGCTTAGAGGGACGCTTTGTAAACACCGTTTTAAAATGCGCTGGCTTTGCCAAAGCAAAACCATTAAAAGCAAACAAACAGAGGCTAAAGCTAAGTAAATCAATCATGCTTTTTGCCTCTTTTTATTATTGGCTAGGTTATTAGCTGTTTTTTTAGATGCGCTAGAAGCAGTACGTAATTTTTCGGTTTGTACTAAAAACAGTATGCTAAACAGTAAAAATACCGCATCGAAAATAAACAAGGCCCATTGTTTATTAAGTAAGTAGCTCACTATATTGCCCTGTGTGGTGAGCGCATTTATTGCCGGTACACTCAAACAGGCGAGGGCATTTATGGCTGCCATTACACGCCATTGCAGCCTATCGCGCTTTAAAAGTGCCATAACGGCAACCACTAACCACGCTAAAAAGAACGCTGTAACTTCTTTTTCACCACGCCCTGCTACGGTCGGGCTAAGTAATCTATTGGCAATAAAAAAGGCGCAGGTAGCCAGTGGTAAACCCATGATGGTGGCAAGGTTTAAAGCTTCAACTAACTGTAAGCCAAATGAGGCTTTACCCTTATTACGCTCGCGTATGCGTTTAGCCCACATTATGCAGCCAGAGCCAATCATTACGCAGCCTGCAATACCGCCAAGTACGTATAGCCAGCGCAGTAAAGGCGTAGCAAAGCGCCCTGTATGCATAGAGTTAAGTGATTCATAAAGTGCTTTACTACTGCTAAGTTCGTCATCAGTTTGTGCAACTAATTCGCCAGTAGCGCCACTAAACAAAAGCCGTGGAGATTGATCGCGAAGCGCCTTTGCAGGGCTTACCAATACCGTTACTGTTGAAGCGGCCATATTCGGTTTACTAACCTGAACACGCGTAATATCTGCACTAGGCCACTTAGTATAAACTTGATCCAAAATAGTGTTTATAGGGAGCAATTCTGCACTGCCTTGGGCGTTATTAGTCACGTTATTGCTAGGTGTTACATCGTTAAAAAAGCCACGCATACCCTTGTCGTACGTCGTTAACGCAGGGTAGGGGAACAACATAAATATAAGCGTAATAATGCCTGTGTAGGTAATCATTAAATGAAACGGTAGGGCAAGTACCGAGCTTAAATTATGCGCATCTAACCAGCTACGAGTCCCTTTATTGCGCCTAAAGGTAAACATATCTTTAAATATGCGCTTATGAATAACCACGCCGGAAATTATTGCCAGTAGCATAAAAAAGCTGGCAAAACACACTACCCAGCGCCCTGTTATGGCATCTAAATAATAAAGCTGATAATGTAACCGATAAAAAAAGTTACCGCCTTTACTTTCAACAAAAGGAGGCAGCGCTTGCATGGTGTTTGGGTTTAATTGGGTATTTACAAACTGGCTGCGGCGCTGCCCCGGCTCTTTAGGTTTTGCATAGCCATATACCAAATACGGTATTCGCTCTTCGGGCAAGGTAATACGCCAACTAGGGGAATTTGCAGCGTGCTGATTTAAATAATCAAAGCCCTTAATAATTTGCTGCCTTTGCGCGGCTACTCTGTCGGTTTGGGCTTGCACATTGTGTATAGCCGGCTGATTCCACAAGTTTATTTCGTCTCTAAAAAAGCTCGCTGTGCCTGCAAAAAATATTACGTAAATAATCCAACAGGTAAGTAAGCCCACCCAGGTATGTAGCCAGGTCATCGACCTAAAAAAACTGTCTTTCATAGCCAACCCTTCAGTAACGCCAATACAGCAACAAAAAAACATGTACTTAGTAAAATACTGATCCAAACAGTTTTTAACGACTTAACCGAAAACGCATAAATAAACACTGCGGCGTAAATTAAAATACTGATAGACACACACAGTAATACGGCATCTTGCTTAGGAATGGGCAGCAGCACACTTAATAATGAAATACACGCTGAGGTAAACGCATAGCCGCCCACTATGGCAATAATAAAACGCAAAAATACTAACACTCTATAGCTTTGGGCCACCTTTAGAAGCGCAGCTAGGTTAGTTTTGGTAAAAGGTGCTATGTGCAGAGGTGCCTGCATAGTTAACAAATCCCTTATTCAAATACGAGGATAAAAATAAGCCGTTATTATAAAGCTTACAAATACAAAAGATAGCGATTCTCATTTGTATATTCTAGATAATTTAACATTAGTGCCTAGCATGTTAGTAAAATACTGATCTCTGCCGTTTTAGGGTTATTGCTTAGCTAATTACGAAGGTTTACAGTGGTCAATACTGGCAAGCCAATGAGTAAATTTAAAATGAACAACCACGAAAAACTAAATTATGTAGAATTTCCCGCGTGCGATTTAACAGCTACAAAAAGCTTTTTTACTAACGTGTTTAACTGGCAATTTACCGACTATGGCCCAGAGTATACGGCATTTAGCGGCCAAGGGCTTGATGGTGGCTTTTTTAAAGCACCGCTTAAATCACTTACTCAACATGGGGCCGCACTGCTGGTGTTTTACAGTAACGACATTCACGCAACCTTTAAAAAAGTAGCGCAATATGGCGGCAAAATAGTAAAACCTATTTTTGAGTTCCCCGGTGGCTGCCGCTTTCATTTTACCGAGCCCAGTGGTAACGAATTTGCCGTATGGTCAGAAAACAATAAACATATCAGATAATTAGCTGTTATTTTTAGGTGAGATCACGATTTTACCAACTAATAACTAATTTGAGTAAAATAAACCGATTTTTTACCAACTCATTAGGTCTAAATGGCCATTTAGAACAAAATTCAAGCATTTAAGGCCAGATTTATATGGATCCGATCAATTTAATTGAGCAAGTTAGTAAATGCGTGATCTGTGAACCTCATTTACCGTTAGGTGCTCGCCCCGTTATACAATTTAATGCCAATGCGCGTATTTTAATTGCCGGCCAAGCACCGGGCATAAAAGTACACGAAACTGGCAAGCCCTTTAACGACGCCAGCGGAAACCGCCTACGCGATTGGCTTGGGCTAAGTGTTGATGAGTTTTATGATCCGCAAAAAATAGCTATTTTACCTATGGGCTTTTGTTACCCTGGTAAAGGTAAGTCGGGCGACTTACCCCCGCGTAAAGAATGTGTACCTGCTTGGAGAGCGCAATTACTGGCCGCTCTGCCAAATTTAGAGCTTACAATAGTGCTTGGTAAATACGCGCAGGCTTATCATTTACCGCATACTAAAAACAGGCCCTTAACCGAGTTAGTAAAATCGTGGCGTGAGTATTGGCCGGAGCATTTGGTGCTACCACACCCAAGCCCACGCAATAATATTTGGCTTAAAAAGAACCCATGGTTTGCACAAGATGTACTGCCAGAACTTGCTGAGCGCGTTGCTGCAATATTAAATGAAGAACCACAATGAACAGCTATAAATCAAACGGTTACATGCTTGTAAAGGGGCTTTACAGCACCGAAGAGCTAAATAAAATTAAGCTACTAGTTAATGCCTTTCATACAAAGTGGAAGGCTAATAACCGTGAGTTTTATCAATCCCGTGCAATTAATAGCTCAGGCATAACAAATAGTGAGTATTTAACGGCGCAGCAAAACGAAGCCTTATTTAGTTTAATAGCTGATAACAAATTAATTAAGCGTGTAAAACAGGCGATTAGTGAGCCACTGTTTTTAAATACTCAGTTATTTTTTAATCCCGTAAATGTTACACAAAAAAATTATTGGCATCGCGATATGCAATACCATTTAAATGTGCAAGAGCAACAAGCTGCGTTAAACGGGCCCGACGTAGTGCACTGCCGGTTAGCCCTTGAAGACGAACCAGGTATAGAGCTTGTGCCCCACTCGCATAAAAATTGGGATACACCAGAGGAGCTAAATGTACGTTTTGCAAAAAATAATAAGCTGCCAAGCGATAACTTAACTACAGGCAAAGTTATTAAACTTAATGCGGGAGATTTACTGTTGTTTTCAGCCAATATGATTCACCGAGGCTTATACGGCAAAAACCGTTTAGCACTGGATATTATTTTTTGCGAAAATGCACCACAGCTTACTGCCTTTATCAATGCAGCAAACACTCCAAGCTCGGCAATCGCTAATAAAACCGATAACCCACTGGTATTTTTTAACCCGCTTTAAACCCGCTATAACCCCATTTAACACAACACTTTTTCGCTTAACTATAAATATTACTAATAGTGTTGAATAAATAAACATCACTGTTATTTATTTTAAGACTCGTCAGTATGAAATAGACGCAAAATTATCCAATAAAAATAACCTCTATAATGGAGTTGCAGCTATGACAACTGAACACACACAGTCACACACACGTTTAAAACCTAGTTTTTTAAAACAAAAAACACTTACTTTATTTACGCTCAGCGCATTAAGCGTGGGTATGGCACAAGCTGGCGAGCAAAAAGTAAATAAAAGTGAGCTTGAAACCATTACCGTCACCTCGCAAAAGCGGGTGCAATCGCTACAAGATATTCCTACCTCTATTCAAGCGCTTTCTGGCGACTACCTCGAGCAAAACAGTGTTGATGATTTACTCGCCCTAAGCGAAAACCTACCTAACGTGCATATAACCGAAACCTCAAGCAGCAAACGTATTTTTGTACGCGGCATAGGCTCGGGTACTAACTCAGGCTTTGAGCAATCGGTTGCTATGTATAAAGATGGCGTGTATTTGGGGCGCGGGCATCAGGCTAAATTTCCATTTTTAGATATGCAGCGCCTTGAGCTTATAAAAGGCCCGCAGTCGGTTATGTTTGGTAAAAACGCCACAGCAGGTGCCTTTAGTATGGTTTCAAATTCGCCAACCGATGTACTTGAAGGCAACGTATCGGCAGAGTTTGGCTCTGATAACGAAAAGCGTTTTACCGGCGTTATAAATATTCCTATTAACGATGATTTAGCCATTCGTATTGCCGCGTTTGATCATTCTGTTGATGGCTTTTTATATAACCAAGCGCGCCAAAGTGATGAGCAATCTAACGACTCATCAGGTGCACGTTTATCAATAGATTGGCAAATAAACGATGATATAAACGCATTATTTAAATGGGAACACGGTGAGTTTGAATCGCATGGCTCGCGCTACCAATACATTATTGATACTCCCAATCGAGATTTACAAATAGCAAATGACCCTACTAACCCAGGCAATGTAGGGTATCGTTCACTTTTATTAAGCGACAACTCGGGCCTTGATTACACAAGTTCGGTATCGGGCGATGGTCACCCAGGTGGGCTTAATGAGCAAAGTAAAACCACGCTTGATAATGCATCACTTAAATTAACCTATAACTATGGCGAATACGAATTTACCTCTGTAACCACCTATAGCGAGTACGATTGGGACTCAACCTTTGACGCCGACTTTTCAGAAATCCCGCTTATAAAACAAGACTACTTAGAAACCTATAACCAGTTTACGCAAGAGTTTAGAGTAAGCTCGCCAACAGGGCGCACGCTTGAATACGTAGCGGGCATTTTTTACATGAGCAGCGAGCTTGAACACCCAAACGATATTTTATTTGGTGCATCGTTACTTATTCCTGATTTAGTGGGTACATCATTGGGCGTAAATGCGCTGTTTGATCAAGACCAACAAAGCTACTCAGCATTTACCGCCCTTACTTGGAATGTAAACGCGCAATGGCGCGCTAATTTTGGCCTGCGTTATCAAAAAGAAGAAAAAGAAGTAAGCAGCGCACAAAGTGTGTATAGCGTATTTGAGCCAAACACACCGCAAGCCGTACAACAATTTGCTAATGCCGCTGCGCCCACTATTGCAGGGCAGCTTTCGGGCGCGGGGGTACATAACCTTAACGCTAAGCGTGATGAGTCGCACTTATCACCCAATATTAGTGTGCAATATTTAGGGTTTAACAACACCATGTTATTTGCAAGCGCTGGCATAGGCTACAAAGCCGGTGGTTTTGATGGCTCTGGCTTAAATGGCTCACAAGGTAACACGGTTGATGAAAACTCAGGCTTTGAGTTTGACGACGAAAAAGCCACAAACTTTGAATTTGGCATAAAAGCCGAGCCAATTAAAAATACTCTACAAGTAAATGCTACACTGTTTTACACCCTGTACGATGACCTACAAGTATCTGAATTTAATGGTAATGCATTTGTAGTTAAAAATGCCGCCGAAACCAAAGTAAAAGGGATTGAGCTCGATTCGCGCTGGGCAATAAATCAAAGTTGGCAGCTATCGGCAAACCTTGCGGTGCTTGATTTTGAATACGAACAATACGCCAGTGCATCGCCAACGGTTATGCAAAGCGAGCTACTTAGCCAAGCGTTTCAAGATTTAACCGGGCAAACTGGCGCGTTTGCTCCCGATTACTCAGGCAATATAGCGATTGATTACAATACCGAGGTGTTTTCAAACCTTACCTTAAGTAGCAATTTAGCGCTTAACTTTAGTGACGATTACTTTTTAGAGCAAGATCTTGACCCAATAGCCAAGCAAAGTGCTTTTGAAAAGCTAAATTTACGCATAGAACTAGGTAGCAGTGAAGGAGATTGGTCGGTGGCGTTATTGGCTAAAAATTTAACCGATAAACAAACTTTTTCGCAGGCCAATGATGTGCCAGTAATTAGCTACGCACACCGTTTTTTATCAGAGCGTGGGCGCAGTTATCACGCACAATTTAATTACCGCTTTTAAGTTTGTCAGCAGGGATAAGTTGCTGGGCTAAACCTAGCAGCTTTTCTCGCATCCAACTATTTACTAAATCGTCATCAGCTTGTTCGTGCCAATACATGTGCACGGGCATTAACGGCACATCAAACGGCAAGCTAGTTACATGCACAGGCATTTGCTCTTTTAATACCTGCGCGTACGCGTTTGGCATTGTCATTATCATGTCGCTTTGGCTAATCACTTTAGTCGCCGCAAAATAATGTTCACATTTAAGCACTACATTACGGGCAAGTGCATGCTTTGCCAGCGCCATATCAATAATATCTACCTGCGCACCTTTTAACGACACCAACGCGTGCGATGCCTTTGCGTAATTTTGTACGGTTAAGTCATTTAATATTGGGTGATCGTGCCTACAAATTAGCGAAAAATGCTCATTACAAATAAAGGTGTTTTTTATGTGGTTACTGGTAGGGGTAAGTACATCAATGACTATATCGAGCTCTTGGTTTTCGAGTGATTTTTCCATATCAACATGCGACACCTGTCGGCTGTTAATCGTGATATTGGGGGTGTTTGTGAGTAGGTCGCTCATTAGCGGCGGAAAAAATATCGATTCTAAAATATCTCTAAAGCCAAATTTAATTTCGCGCTTAAAGGCGGCTATATCAAAAAGCCGTTCGTTATTTAAGGTTGACTCTAATACCTGCACCGACTCAATAACTTGCGCTATTATTTTTTGGCAAAAAGGTGAGGGCACCATACGCCGACCGTGGCGAATAAATAATGGGTCGTCAAACTTTTCTCTAAGGCGAGAAAGCGCATGGCTAACAGCAGGTTGCGTTAAATGCAGTTTATCCGCTGCAGTGGTAATACTGCCCTCTTGATATACCGTTTTAAGTATTACAAACAGGTTTAAATCTATCTTTCCATGCATAGTATTTATGTTTAACCATTAATTAACATCACTTCTATTTATCTTAAGCGAGACTAAACTAAAGTCAACAGAGTTTAATTTAGGATTATTATGAGCAATACACTAGAGCAGCAAGCCGCAAAAATGACCATAGGCAGCGACAAATTTAAACTTATTATGCCGCCTAAATTTAACACCCTAGAGGAGCAACGCAGCTACGAAAAACAACGCCTAGCCGCAGGCTTTAGAGTATTTGCCATGTACGGTTTTGATGAAGGACTTGCGGGGCACATAACACTTCGCGACTGCATAGAGCCCGATACCTTTTGGGTAAACCCTGTAGGTATGCATTTTGCGCATATTAAAGCGTCAGATCTCATTCGGGTTGATCATAAAGGTAATATTATTGAAGGCAGCACACCGATTAATAACGCCGCGTTTGCTATTCATTCACGCATACATATGGCGCGACCCGACGTAAACGCAGTAGCCCATGCCCATACACGTTATGGCCGTGCGTTTTCAGCATTAGGTGAGTTACTTAAACCAATTTCGCAAGATGCTTGCGTATTTTACGAAAACCACAGCGTATTTGATGTATTTAGCGGCGTAGTGGCCGACAGCGAAGAGGGCGATATGATAGCTAAATCACTGGCTGATCACTGCGCTGTTATTTTGCAAAACCATGGTTTACTTACCGTCGGTTCGTCGGTTGATGCCGCAGTTGCCAATTTTGTATTGCTAGATAGCTGCTGCCAAAGCCAATTATTAGCGCAAGCCGCAGGCGAGCCTAAGCTTATTTCTCACGATGTTGCGCTACACACTAAACAAGCCAATGGCTCAGAGCTAGTTACATGGGGGAATTTTCAGCCCATGTATCAGGTTGTTGCCGCAAAAGATAACAGCTTTTTAGATTAAAACACTGGCAATAGCTTAAGTTTGATAGACTAAAATTTGCGCGGTAATGGCCCACACACCCAAAGCCGCGTTTAAATACTATGCACTCACACGCAAATACACACATTATAAAGATACGTTGAGGGTTTTATGAATATAACAACAATTAAAAACCACGCCGATGTTGGCAATTTAAACCTTGCTGAAATATCACCAGAGCAACTTCCTCGCTCTACTTATCATGCCATTTTACAATCGGCAAAAAACTTTGGTGATGCAACCGCTATTGAATACATTTTAGATGGCGACTGCATTAGCGAAGCGCAAATTCCGTTTGCAAAAAGGCTTATTCATCGCATTTTAATGACCTTTAAAGGTAAAAGCTTTGCTAATCCGCACCGTAAAATGAGTTACAACGCGCTTGCCAATAACGTAACAGGGCTTGGCAATGCATTGCACTCGTTGGGTATTACAAAAACCGAGGTTACCTCGCTGGTATTACCTAACTTCCCTGAAACCTATGTATCGCTTTGGGCAGCAGAGGCCGCAGGCATTGCAAACCCCATAAACCCCTTGCTTGATGAGTCCATAATGAAAGAAATTATGATCTCAGCCAATACCAAAGTAATCATTGCCCTAGGCCCTGTCCCTGGTAGCGATATTTGGCAAAAAGTAATGGCAATTAAAGAGCATATACCCGGCCTAAAAGCGGTCATTAGCTTATTTGGTGACGACATAGCGTGCTCGCAAAATAATAAAGTACCCGTGTATGGGTTTAAAAAATTACTCGCGGCGCAAAGTACGCAAGCAGCTAATTTTACTTTGCCTGAGCAAAGCGATGTGTGCGCGTATTTTCATACGGGTGGTACCACCGGCCTACCAAAACTTGCCAAGCACTTGCACTTAAACCAGCTTACCAATGCAGGGCAGGTTAATTTACTTTCGCCAGTAAACGCAGGCGATACCATGCTAGTAGGTTTGCCCATATTTCATGTAAATGCGGCGGTAGCCACAGGCATAGCCTCGGTAATGAAAGGCTGTAAAATTTTACTCGCAAGCCCTTCTGGCTTTAGAGGTAAAAACATCATTCAAAACTTACTCACCCTAATTAATAATTACGATGTAGCCGTTATGACCGCCGTACCTACGGTTTACGCTGCTATGGTTGAGCAAATTACCTCGCAAAAAATATCGGTGCCACCGCTTAAAATGAAGTTTGCCATTTGTGGGGCCGCGCCGCTTTCATCAGATTTACAAGCCCTGTTTACTAAACTCACAAACACCCCACTGGTAGAGGGTTATGGCTCAACTGAGGGCAGCTCAGTAAGTACGTTAATGCCTGTAAACCCAATTAATAAAGAGGCTTCTGTAGGGCTGCCAATACCTGGTATTACGCTTAAAATTGCCGATATAAACGAGCAAGGTACGCTTGTTAAAATGTGCGATACACTCGATGTCGGCGAAATAATAATAACCGGTAATAACGTATTTCCCGGTTACGTAGAAGATGCGCATAACCAAGGCGCATGGGTAGTTGATGAAAACGGCCAACAGTATTTTAGAACCGGCGATTTAGGAAAAATAGATGAGAGCGGGTATGTATCTTTATGTGGTAGACAAAAAGAGCTAATAATACGTGGCGGGCACAATATAGACCCCAAAATGATAGAAGATGCCGCAACCAGCCACCCCGATGTAACACTTGCAGCCGCCGTGCCACGCCCCGACAGCTACGCAGGCGAAGTACCCGTACTTTACGTAACGCTAAGCCCAAATAGCACGCTTAAGCTTGATGATCTCACCGCGTATGTTAGCGCCAACATACCTGAGCGGGCAGCAATACCAAAAGCTATTTATATAATTGATGAAATACCGCTTACTGCCGTAGGTAAAATTTATAAGCCCGAATTGGTTTGCCTAGAAATAAAACAAACCATTACAGAGGCTCTTAGCGAGCAATTAATCAACAAAACCGTGCAAATAAATGTGTTTGCTGATAAAAAGTTAGGCATAAAAGCCACAATTTTAGTTAATGAAGATGAGTTAAACGCGCTGCAACAACAGATAAAAACGCTGCTAACCCCGTACTCATTTAACTACGAAGTGCTGGCATTAAAAACAACAGAGGCCGCCTAATTTGAACGCATCATTTTTAACAGAAATCATACTCCCACTCGCTCTTGCCCTTATTATGTTTGGCATGGGGCTTGGGCTTACAGTTGGCGACTTTACGCGGCTTTTTAAAAAGCCCTTAGCAATTGCTATGGGCTTACTAGGCCAAATTATTGCCATGCCGCTACTGGCTTTAGGTTTGTGTTATTTACTTAATTTACCCACGCCTATAGCAATAGGGTTAATGATTTTAGCCGCGTGCCCAGGTGGTACTATGTCAAACGTAGTGAGCCAGCTGGCAAAGGCTAATTTAGCGCTTTCGGTAAGCTTAACCGCTGCCTCAACCGCTATTAGCATTATTACCACCCCGTTTATTATTGGCTTTGCCATGCACCAATTTGCGCCGCAAGACGATGCTAACTTTTCTATATTAACTACATCGCTTGGGCTGTTTGTCATTACCTTAGTGCCTGTAGCCATAGGGATAAGCCTGCGCCATTTTAAAAGCGAATTTGCGATTAAAAGCGAGCCGTTTTTTAGGCGTTTTTCGTTATTTTTTATGCTCGCCATGATAGCCGCGCTAGTAATAAAAGAACGCGCCTTACTCATAAACTCGTTTGATGCTGTATTTTGGGCCTGCCTTGCATTAAATATTGGCTCAATGGTCATTGGCTTGCTCATAGCTAAGCTTTCAAACCTTAACCTGACCGATTCGCTTACACTTGGGATTGAGGTGGGGATTCAAAACGCATCGCTGGCTATTTTAATTGCTATAAGCTTTTTAAATAAGCCCGAATACGCAGTAACGGGCGGTGTATATGGCCTTGCCATGTTTATTGGGCCGCTATTATTAATTGCTGGGCTTAAGTTTAAAAACAAACGCTTTGTAAACGCTTAAAAAATAATGCGAAGCGCCAAATTTAGTTCACTAAGTTTGGCGCTTTTTTTATAGCTATTAACGTTTAAAAATAGGCTGTACTTGCCCGCGTAACCATATTAAAGCGTCGTCTTTATCAGTACTTTGATGCCAGTATAAATGCTGATAAATAGCAGGCATAGTAGTGGGCACGGGGCGTGCTATTAGCGTGTCGTCTAGCAATTGACTGGCAACCATTGAAGGTAAAGTAAGTAAAAATGGCGCGTCTTTTATTACCTCTTTCGCGGCAAAATAATTTTGACAACGTATAGCCACCTGCCTATTAAAACTCAATTGCAATAACGCAATATCTTCAATAACAGTGCCGGTTGCTCGATTAGATACCGCAACATGCTTAGCCGCTAAATAATTGTCTATATTGAGTTGGTTTTTAAGCGGGTGGTTTTTTTTCATGAGTACACAAAAGTGATCACTTGAGAGAACAGCGTGGCTAATGGGCGCTTTTATTGGCCGTGCTACATCAATTGCCATATCTATTTGATGATTAGCTAATTGCTTATGCATATCTTCACGGCTTAATTTTACGCTCGCTAAGCTTGCATTGGGAGCATGTTTTGCCAGTGCAAGTTGCAATTTAGGCAAAACAATAGGCTCTATTGCATCGTGCAGGGCTATTTTAAAAGTTTGCGCTGTGGTCGCTAAATTAAAGTCACCGCAGGCTTGTAGCACTTGGCGTAATTTTTCGAGTAAATCTATTAGCTCGGGAGCCATACGTTGGCACGCAGGGGTGGGGAGCATTAATTGCCCTTGGCGCTCAAATAACGGATCGTTTAATACACTGCGCAAACGTTTTATAGCATGGCTAACTGCTGAGGGCGTTATGTACAGCACCTTTGCGGTTTCGCTCATGTTTTTTTCACGGTATAGGCATTCAAATATTTTAAGTAAATTTAAATCTAACTGCTGAATATTTTTAGCTTCAATCATTATTACCCGCTCATACTATGAATGTAATTCACACTTAACTGGTAATATATTTCATTTAATTCATTGGGGCGAATGTTTTATGCTGGGTTAACTAAAAAATAAACAGGCAACCCTAATGAACTTTGAGCCAAGCCAAAAAAGCCAAGACTACTTAAAGCGTGTAACCGCCTTTATGGATGAACACGTATTGCCTATTGAGCAAGCAGTAGTTGCGCATAACCATGCTAAAAATAATTCAAACGATTGGACCACTTGGCAGTTAAGTGAGCACATTGAGCCATTAAAAGCGAAAGCAAAAGCCGCTGGCCTGTGGAACTTATTTTTACCCGATGCAGAACTAGCACAAGGCTTAACCTGCCTAGAGTACGCCCCTATTGCAGAGCAAATGGGTAAATGTTTATTTGCCTCAGAAATATTTAATTGTAACGCCCCCGATACCGGCAATATGGAAGTGCTTTATCATTTTGCAAACGATGAGCAAAAACAACAGTGGTTAACCCCATTATTAAATGGCGATATTCGCTCAGTATTTGCCATGACCGAGCCCGATGTCGCTTCATCAGATGCGACAAACATGCAAGCAACCATAGATGTTGATGGCGACGAGCTTATTTTAAATGGCACAAAGTGGTGGACCACCGGCCTTGGTCATCCTAATGCACAGGTGGCTATTTTTATGGGGCTTTCTAACCCCGAAAACGATAAACACAGCCAGCACTCCATGGTACTTGTGCCGCTAAACACACCCGGTGTAAACATTAAGCGCATGCTAAGTGCCTGTGGCGATTTTGATGCCCCCTACGGCCACGGCGAAATGGAATTTAATAACGTACGCGTACCAAAACAAAATCTTATTTTAGGGTTAGGCAAAGGTTTTGCCATTGCACAAGGGCGCTTAGGGCCTGGGCGAATTCATCATTGTATGCGCGCAATTGGCGCAGCAGAGCGCTGTTTAGAGCTCATGATTAAACGCGGGCTGTCGCGCAGTGCTTTTGGTAAACCCTTACTTAAATTAGGCGGTAATTTAGAACGTGTAGCGCAAGCGCGTATGGCGATAGATCAAGCTCGTTTATTAACCCTGCACGCGGCATGGAAAATAGACACTCAAGGCGTTAAACACGCCATGACCGAAATATCGAGCATAAAAGTAGTCGTGCCTAATATGCTGCAAATGGTCTCAGATATGGCAATACAAGTGTTTGGGGGCGCTGGGGTGTCGAGCGACTTTCCTATTGCCTCGTTTAATGCAATGGGGCGTATTTTACGCCTTGCAGATGGCCCAGACGAAGTACATATGGGCATGGTTTCGCGCCTCGAACTTAACAAATACCGCTAAGGCAACACCATGAAAACACGACTAATAATAACAGGTGGAGCCACAGGGCTGGGTAAAGCATTAGCCCTGAGTTACGCAAGTAATTTGGGCGCCAATTTACAAATTTGTATTGCCGATATAAACGCCGAGCGTGCAGCCACAACCATTAGTGAGCTGCAAGCACTAAAAAGCGATGCTTTTTTTTACGCCTGCGATGTAACCAAGCAAGCAGATGTAAAGGGGCTTTACGACATTATCCAAACCAAGTGGCAGGGCGTAGATATTGTTATAAATAATGCAGGCGTTGCCACGGGCGGCTCGCTTGAGGGCGAATCGCTTGAGCAATGGCAGTGGATTATGGATATTAATTTGCTCTCTATGGTGCGGGTGTGCCAAACGTTTTACCCCGCCTTTGTGCAACAAGGCGGTGGCTACTTTATTAATATAGCCTCACAAGCAGGGCTTACCCCTATTCCGTTTATGAGCAGTTATAACGCTGTAAAAGCGGCGGTTATAGGCTTTAGCGAAACCCTAAAGCTCGAACTCGCCCACGATAATATAGATGTAAGTGTTGTGTGCCCGAGCTTTTTTAAAACCAATCTTGATGAATCCATGCGCACCAGCGAGCCGGCCATGAAAACCATGCTTAACCGTGCCTTTGAGCGCTCCCCCATAAACGCAGAGCAAGTAGCCGATATTATTTATACGCAGTCGCTTAACCGCCCATTTTTAATTTTGACCCATAAATTAGGTAAACAGGCCTTTTTAATGAAAAAACTACTCCCCGTTGAGTGGTACATTAAAAACATGCTGAAAAAAACACGCTCTATGCAACGTTTAAAATCAAAATAATAAAGGCTAGCAATGAACACACAATTATTAGATCAAGCCAAAAACGTACGCCAAGGCGAAGAGCTCGACACAAAAAAAGTAGATGCCTGGCTTAAGCAACACATTACACAATTAACTGGCGAGCCAAGTGTTACTCAATATGCAGGGGGAGCATCAAACTGGACCTACTGCCTAGAGTATCCAGAGCAATCGCTTATTTTGCGCCGAGCACCCAAAGGCACAAAAGCCAGAGGCGCACACGATATGGGCCGCGAGTTTAAATTACAGCAAGCGCTAAAACCAGTTTACAGCTATGTGCCAAATATGGAGGCGTTTTGCGACGATGAAAACATACTCGGCACCGACTTTTACGTTATGGAAAAGCTTACGGGTATTATTCCGCGTAAAAATTTACCACGCGGATTAACCCCCACGCCCGAGCGCACCAAAAAGCTGTGCGAAAACGTACTCGACTGCCTAGTAGAATTACACAAAGTAGATTACAAACAGGCCAATTTAAGTCATTTAGGCAAAGGCGAAGGCTACACCCAGCGCCAAATTAGCGGCTGGAGCGAGCGCTTTACTAAAGCCAAAACTTGGAATGTACCCAGCGGTAAAAAAGTCATTAAGTGGCTTGAAAACAACATGCCAAGTAACGAGCGTATTTGCATAACACATAACGATTTTAGGTTTGATAACGTTGTGCTTGATGCAAACGACTACACCAACGTACTGGGTATTTTAGATTGGGAACTTGCCACCCTTGGCGACCCACTTATGGATTTGGGCAATACATTGGCTTACTGGGTAGAGCCAGAAGATGACTTTTTAGCCCAAGCCACGCGCCGTCAACCCACTCACTTAGAGGGTATGCTAACGCGCAAAGAAGTAGTGGCCTACTACTGTAAAAAAATGAATATAACCGTAGATGACTTTACCTTTTACGAAGTGTACGGGCTATTTAGACTTGCCGGCATTGTGCAGCAAATTTATTACCGCTATCACCATGGGCAAACTAAAAACCCCGCCTTTAAACACTTTTGGGTGTTTGTACATTACCTTTTATGGCGCTGTAAAAAAGCCATTAACAACCAAGGTAAAGTCTAATGTGCATTTTATATTTAGTACGCCACGGGCAGGCCAGTTTTTCGGCTGATAATTACGATACGCTCTCAACAAAAGGGCAACAGCAAGCCACACTACTGGGTGAATATTTAGCACAAAAGCAGCTTAAGCCCGATGCTGTATTTGCAGGCAGTATGCTGCGCCATAATCAAACCGCAGAGCTGAGTTTAGCAAGTGCTAATAATACGCCAGTGGTAATAAACGATGCGCGATTAAACGAGTACGATCACGAACATATTTTAGCCGTTTATAACCCACAGCTTGCCACCCCAAGCCAAGTTCGCGCGGCACTTAGCAAGCAAGCCGAGCCTATGGAATATTTTAAAACGGTATTTATTAGCGCCATACAGCAATGGGTACTCAATCCCGACAGCACTCAATATAACGAAAGCTTTAATGCATTTACTGCGCGTGTACTTGGCGCGCTTGAACAAATAGCCAATGAAAACCACGGTAAAAAGGTACTTATTTATACCTCTGGCGGGCCTATTAGCATTATAACCAGCCATTTAATGGGGCTAAAGCTCGAGCGCTTTATTGATATTAATTGGAGCTTAGTAAACGCAGGCGTAACCAAAGTAGTGGCGCGCGGCAAAGGAAAAAATCAAAAATTAACGATAAGTAGTTTAAATGAGCATCACTTTTTAGAGTGCCACCCACAACAAAAATTAATTACATACACCTAAGGAGCTAATTATGCGCAAAAACATACTAATAACAGGTGCAAGTTCAGGCTTAGGCAAAGGCATGGCAAAAGAGTTTGCAAAACAAGGTTGTAATCTTGCTTTATGTGCTCGGCGCTTTGAGCTATTAGAGCAGCTAAAAAGTGAGCTTGAACAGGTAAACCCAAATATAACCATTAGTATAAAAGTGCTTGATGTTAACGACCACGAGCAAGTATTTAGCGTATTTAACGCCTTTAAAGATGAGCTTAACGGCCTTGATAGAGTGATTATAAATGCTGGTATGGGCAAAGGGGCTTCTATTGGTACGGGTTATTTCAATGCCAACAAACAAACCGCACAAACTAACTTTGTGGCCGCACTTGCGCAGGCTGAGGCCGCAATGGAAATTTTTAGAGCGCAAAACCATGGTCATTTAGTGACTATTTCATCTATTAGTGCTGTACGTGGTTTTAGGCGCGCCATGACCGTTTACGCCGCCACTAAAGCGGCTATTACCTCATTAAGTGAAGGCATACGCATAGATGTAATGCACACGCCTATAAAAGTAAGCTGCGTACACCCAGGTTTTATAAGAAGCGAAATAAACGAAAAAGTAAAAACAGTGCCGTTTATTGTTGATACCGAAACTGGCTGCAAAGCACTGGTAAAAGCAATAAATAAAGAAAAAGCCAACAGCTTTGTGCCAAGCTGGCCGTGGGCATTCCTGCATTGGATTTTACGAATAGCACCGCTGAGTACAATTCGTAAAATGTCGTAAGGTTTTTAAATTTTAGGCATTAAAAAAGGTGGCAAATGCCACCTTTTATGTACGTGTTTACTTAACCTACGTTTAGGTTATTTGTAAAATTATAGTAGTGCAAAAATCTTTTGCAGCTGTGGCATGTACTCGCTCACAAGCTCAAGGTTGTTTTCGCTTACTAGTGGGTCTGTAGATTCTTCAGCCGCGCTTGAAGCCTTACCAAACGAGCCCATTAACGAGCTAGCGTCACTGCTTTTAGCACTTTTAAGGCTTTGCAGGCCACCCATTACTTTATTTGCTGTTTCTTGGTTTTCAGCTGAAAGACCCGATTTAAGGTTTTCGATGTAAGCCATAGATACTTCTGAGCCAACAGATACTAATTCTTCAGGCGAAAAACCGTAACGGTTAGTAATATCGGCAAAGCTTTTATATAAACCTTGCTCTTTAATCATGCTTAATGCGCTATTAGCAAGAGAGCTTTGCTCTTCAACATTTTGATCAGCAGAGCCACCTAGCATGCTTGCTAAATCTAGGTTTTTTAACGAATCTTGGCTGCTAGCCCAGCTAGAAACAGCCGGCAGTGCTTTCATGTAGCTTTGTAATTGACCTTCGCTAATATCTTCAGCAAGGCTTGAAAAACTCATTGCTAATAAGCTAAGTGATAAAATTATTTTTTTCATTGGGCGTTTCCTATTATTTAATTAAAGCCATTAAAAACTAAATGTAAGCGCTTGCCAATACATAACTAAAGTATTAGGTGTATTTAAGCTATAAAGTAGTATAAATACTTTAAAGTTCTATAACTTAAGCTGATTCAGCACAAATATAGTTACAAATGTTATACTGCATTTTTGTCGATAAGAGCTGAACGTAATGTTAACTATTTCAAATACTGTCACTATAGATGAATGGGAACTAGAGCTAACTGCTATACGTTCGCAAGGTGCCGGTGGCCAAAACGTTAACAAAGTAGCCAGCGCCATTCATTTACGCTTTGATATTAACCGCTCAAAGTTACCCGATTTTTACAAAGAACGTCTATTAAAGCTAAACGACTCTCGGATCACCAAAGAGGGCGTGGTGGTAATTAAAGCCCAAAGCTTTCGCACCCAAGAGCTTAACCGAGAAGATGCACTAAAACGTTTAAAAGATTTAATTTTAAGTGCAACCAAGGTAAACAAAGCCCGCCGCGCAACCAAGCCAAGCCGTAACTCGCAGCGCAAGCGCATGGATAAAAAAACCAAACATGGGCAAACCAAAGCCCTGCGCGGTAACATTAAGTTATAACTCACTAAGTTTATATGGCTTTACAGTAAAGTATGCTTAATTTACGCCTACAGCTAATAGTTAACAGTAGGCGTGAGTGGGTTATTCGTAGGTATGATGGCGGGTGGCACTAAAGCGATTTAATATATGGTGCATTACATACACCGCAGATAAACTGGCCACAATAGCCACCGCAACAGAGCTAAAGCGATACATGGCGCTATAAACAAGGTCTTGCCCGGGGCCTAGTGAGTTGCCAAACAAAATACCAAACGTGGTTAACACACCAAATCCTATGCCCGGTGCGCCGCCACCAATAATATGAAAACGGCTAAATACAAACGATAACGTCCACAGTATAAGCACCGGAAATAATAAAAAGTCAGAGTGATTATACAATAACACTTGCGCCAACAGCGCGGCATTACAGCCAATTAATGTACCAATAGCGCGCTGCCAACCGGCCATACCTGCGGCTTTCCAGCACAGCGAAAACAAAATTAATACCGATGAGGCTTGCGCCGATATTGAATCTTGTAAATCGAGGACTTGAAACGCCACAAACGAAAGCGTAGCAACCGTTGCGCATAATAATACCTCATGGCGAATGCTTTCTTTGGCTTTAGCGGGTACCGCCCTCACGGCACGCGCGGTTACATCAGGAAAAACACCATGCATAACAAACGCAATAACAATAGAGAGAACAGTAGCCAAACCATTACTTAAAATAAGCGGGTATACACTACTTGTACCGGTTACATAGCTTGAAAAGTGCAGCTGAATCGACAACCCAACCACGCCTAGTGCGCCAAATAAAAAAGCCGCACCTGAGCTCATTTGATAAAACAAAAAGCAAAACGCTAAAAATACAATAATGGTCATCAGTACCGGAAGGTGCGAAAACAAGCCCTGCATAATTAAAACCATTGGAATACTAATGGCGGCACTGGCTAAAAACTGGCGCACAATGCTTTTATTTAACACCGGCACTAAACCAAGTAGCAACATAGGGTAAACAGTAAAAAATATACCGTATGGCCAGTTCATTAATTTACTAATAGTAAACCCTATGGTGCAGCCACCGGCTATGCGCAGCGCTTGGCGTAAACCGTTTGAGTCTAATTGCGGTGCTTGGCTAACAGCTTGAGTCATACGGCCTCCATTAATAAATGTAGTGTAGCCAGCTAATAAACCTAATTTGAGCCGACGCTAACCATTGCCCGATTGTTGACTCTGGCAATAGTTGCACAGTGGCACGCGCACCACTTGGCATATTAGCAATTAATTTAGCGTTATCTGGCATCACTAAATGAATACGCTGGCGCTGAGCATCGCGCACCCAACGATTACTGGTTTCGGTACTACTAAGCGAGCCATTTGCACTGAGTTGTCCATCGCTTACGCCTGCCTCAAACGTGCTTATATGCGCGTTGTAAACCTCACCTGGGCGGCTATCAAATACCACTCGCGCCAAACTACCTGGTTTCATATTTAGTAATGATTTTTCTCTAAAATCGGCAACAAGGTCGGCCTTATTAGCCACTATAGCTAAAAGCGGGCTACCCGCTACCGCATATGCGCCATCAAGTAGTTGTAAGTTAGAAACCACACCAGCGCTTAGCGCACGCACTTGGGTGTACGATAAGTTAAGCTCGGCTTGTGCTAATTGGTTTGCAGCATGGCGAAGCGCTAAGTTTTGCGCGCCGCTTTCGCCTCGGGCAAGTACGGCTTCTGCCAATTGCGCTTCTAATGAGGCGACATTTGATTTACTTGCTTCAAAGTTAGCTTTAATGCTTTCAAGCTCTTGCTCTGAAATAGAGCGCTGCTTAAATAATGCTTCGCCACGGTTATTTAGTAATTGCTGTTCGTGCAGCTTTGCCTTGGCCGCCGAAATTTGCGCCTCCAGTGCTTTTACATTGGTATCTAAACGTTTGTTTTGTAATTTGGCGTCGTCAAGGGCGAGCTGTGCCTGCTCTAGCGCTAATTTATACGGGCCTGAGTCTATTTCAAACAATACATCTCCAGCCTTTACAATTTGATTATTGTTAACCAATACCTTAGTAACACGGCCACTTATTTGCGGGGCAATTTGCACCACAGGATGATAAACCCGCGCTTGCGGCGTTACCGGCATAAACATGTCGGCAATTAAATAGTAAATAAATATAACAACAAAACCCGCTAACGAAAGCCTTACATAACGAGTAAATTTTTGATCTGGTGTCATTGTGTCTCTTACTCTTTACTTTGATTTTTAATACAGTTTAGTGCGTTTTTTTCCATATTGACGATGCCATAAGCAAGCGCATCGAGTTGCTGTGTGCTTAGCCCGCTATATAGCTGGCTTTTAATATCAATGAGTTTTTCGTTTAGCGACTGTAAAATTGCCCCACCTTGCTCGGTAAAGTAAATTTTTTTACTGCGTTTATCGTGCTCATCAACTTTACGGGTAATTAATAGCTGCTCTTCTAATTGCTTTAATGTGCGAGTAAGCGAGGGCATTTCTATTCCTAAACTCTGCGCAAGCTCAAGCTGCGTTATGCCCTCGCCCAACATATTTATATGGGTTAGCGCCGTCCAGCGCGATTGCGTAAGCCCTAAAGGTTCTACAGCTAAAGTGATGGCCTCGCGGCACAGCCTATGAACCCGCCCCATGTTACCAATAATGGTTAAATCGAGCGTTTCGTGAAAAGGTTTTTGAGTAGTCATAACCACCTCAAATTAGTTAGCATGCTAAGTATTTTAGCATTAGTTAGCGTGCTAAGTAAATATTGAGGGGTGTTGCAAATAAAAAAGCCCCAATACTGGGGCTAAATAAATTTGTGGATTTAAAAATTAAGGAGGTTAGCAGGGGAGTACTGATCGGTAAGCACTTTTGTATTGGCAGGCCAATCTTGCTTGTTTTTGGTACTTTGCATATAGGTACTAATTGCTTTTAAATCTACATCGTATTTTTTTAAACGCGGGTTAAGTGCTTTAATACGCTGATTAATTTGCGCCTCAGTAGGCATAGAGTTTACACCCGCTAAAATAATACGGTTAGAGCGATTAGCACGGCTTACGTTAATAAAATCGCCAAACACGGCGTGGTAAGTTGCCGACTCATGTTCGTATAATTTACTGCTCGAAAACGTATTAGCGGCAATTACACCGCCCTCGGCCAATACGCTTTTCACCTCTTCAAAAAACTCTTTGGTGAGTAAGTGCTCAGGAATATAATCGCCGTTAAACGCATCAAGAATAATCCAATCGTACTTTTGCTTTTTAATGGCTGCGCGCTTTATAAATATACGCCCGTCTTGCACGCTTGAGGTGACCGCATCGTTTTCTATAAAGTTAAAATAGTTACGGGCTACTTTTAAAACGGCGGGATCTATTTCAACATTATGAATTTTAGCTGCAGGGTAAAGCGCATGAGTGACATTAGAAAGCGTACCGCCACCTAGGCCAATAATAAGCACATTTTTAGGGTTGTCGGTTACTAAAAGGCTGGCAAACGTAAGTTTTGTATAATTAAAAACGAGTTTGTCGGGGTTGTTTTTGTACATGCAGCTTTGGCTGGTTTGGCTACTTTTTGTATTAAACTTTAAGCAGCGAAGGTCATGTGTTTCATCAACAATAATATTGCGATATAAAGAACGCTCCTCGTGCACTACATTACTGTGCGCCGCAACCGAAAACAGTACCGCTAAAAATAATAAACAGTTACGCATGGGCAAGCTCCTTATTACCAGCAAGGCTATTAACAGTAATTGCCAGCACACCTAACAGGCCCAAGGTTAACGCAAAGGCACTTATAATGGTGTTTACATCAAACGCCAGTACAAAGTAAAACGAGGTAATAATAGTCCCTAAGGCGCTGCCCAACGTGCTTACAAAATATAAAATACCCGCAACTTGGCCACTTTTATGGCTGTCGGTGACTAATAAACGCACCGAGTAAGGCGAGATCATGCCTAAAATAACGGTAGGAATAAAAAACAACGCCGTAGAGGCAAGTAACGAGCCGTAGCGTGTATCTTCAATGTGGGTAAAAATAAATTCCATTATTGGCTGCGAAAAAAGCGCAATAGGCACCACCATAATACTGGCAGTTAAAAATATTAAGCCATATTTTGTAAGCGATGCATTTTTAGTACTTAGCTTACCGCCGAGTAAATACCCAAAAGAAAGGCTAAGCATAAATACGGTAATGATGCTGCCCCAAATGTGCACACTACTGCCAAAAAAAGGCGCTAAAATACGCCCGCCTAATAGCTCAATACCCATAATGCAAAAGCCACTGCAAAAGGCTAAAAAATAGATTAACGCGTTTGTTTTTATACTCATGTAATTATCGTTATGTAACCTAAAGAGATCTCCATACTAACGTGATGGCGGGGCAGTCGCTAGTGCATTAATTAATCGCTCTGTGATTTTTTAAAAAGTTGTTTTGTTATAAAGTAACACATGTTAAACTTGTTGTTATAATATAACACCTTCGATTTCCCTATTATCATGAAGTATTCTTTAATTTATTTAGCCTGCTTAGGCTTAAGTGCGCAAACAGTGGCGCAAGAGCAAAACGACGAAATTGAAAAAATATCGGTTACTTATAAACAAGCATACCGTGGCGATATTCCTCAAAAGCAAATGCCGCAATCTATTGTAAGTGTTAGTAGTGCTGCGCTTGATCAAAAAGGCATTACTAAATTACAAGACGCGCTCGATTTTTCGGCCAGTATTTCGCGCAAAAATAACAGTGGCGCATTATGGGATAGCTTTTCTATTCGGGGCCTTTCGGGTAACGAAAACATGCCATCGGGCTATTTAATTAATGGCTTTAGCGGTGGGCGTGGTTTTAGCGGCCCGCGTGATGTATCTAACATTGATTACATTGAAGTACTAAAAGGCCCAGGCTCAGCACTTTATGGGCGCTCAGAGCCCGGCGGTACTGTAAATATTGTGACTAAAAAACCTCAGTTTGAGCCGCAAGGTGAGCTAAAACTAAGCTTAGGCAGCGACAGTTTTAATCGCGTTGAAGGCGATTACACAAACGGCATTAACGATACCACCGCGTTTAGAATAAATGGCGCGTGGCAAGATAGCGACAGCTACCGCGATGAGGTGTACACCAATAAAAAGGTAATTACGCCGTCTATTTATCATCAAATAAACGCATCAACCAGTGTGACTTATGAGTTTGAATACGTAGATTTAGCGCAGTTATTTGACCGTGGTGTTGTCGTACTTGATAACGATTTTGACACCGTACCAAGCTCGCGTTATTTAGGTAACCCAAACGATGGCGACACGCAGGTGTATTCGCGCGGGCACCAAATTACTTTAAATCACGATATTAACGATGAATGGTCGTTAGTGGCCGGTGCAAACTACCGTAGCTCTACGTTAACGGGGTTTTCGTCAGATGCTGAGCTTTCACCATCGCGCCAATCGTTATTTGACGATGGCCGCACACTTACTCGCCAGCAGCGTTATCGCGACTACGAAGTAGAAGATTTAAGTGTAAAGTTTGAGCTAAGCGGCAGTGTAGACACAGCTGGTATTACGCATCATTTATTACTAGGAGCCGATGCATACAAGTACGATTTACGCACTGCGCTTTCTCGCTATCGAGGCGGTAACGGCACTTATACCGTTGATATTTTTGAGCCAAATTACGATGTAGAACGCCCAGCAGTAAGCCTGCTTTACGAAAACGACGAAGAGCAAAAAGCATACGGTATTTATGTTCAAGACCAAATGGATATTACCGATAAATTTAAGCTATTAGTGGGCCTAAGGTTTGACAGCGTAGACCAAGATATTTTAGAAACCAACAGCGGCGTGTTTTCAACAAGCTCTGAAAGCCAAGTAAGCCCGCGTGTTGGCGTAGTGTACGAGCTAAATAATGCTCTCACCTTTTACAGCAGTTACTCAGAAGGCTTTTTGCCACTGAGTGGCACAGATGCAAGCGGCGACCCGTTTGGTTTTGAATACAGCGACTCGTTTGAAGTTGGCGCTAAGTTTGAATACTTAGGGATAAACGGTACTGTGGCATTTTTTGATGCGTCTAAAAGTAATATGTTAGTGGCAGACCCTGTAAACGTTGGATTCTCTGCGCCTATTGGTAAAGCCGATAGTAAAGGGTTTGAGCTTGATTTAAATACCTATATTACTGATGCAACGGCGTTTAACTTATCGTACGCCTATATAGATGCCACCACAGCAAACGACATTATTAATGCCGATTGGGGCGTGCCAATTGGAAAAGGCAGCCCGCTGGTAAATGTACCAAAAAATAACTTAAACCTTACGCTTAGCCACCAAACAGCATTAATGGGTAAAGAGCTTGAGCTTGGTGCAAGCTACCAATACACCAGCAGCCGTTTAGGTGATGCCGCCGATTTAAGCTTTAGGCTACCAAGCTACCAATTAGTAGGCGTGTTTGGCAACGTTAACTTAACCGAGCAAACCGAGCTTAATATAAGTGTTAATAACATTTTTGATGAAGATTACGCAGAAAGCAGCTACAACGCTTTATGGGTTTACCCAGGTGCGCCAACTCAATTTAAAATGTCGTTAGCGTATAATTTTTAATAGCTAGCAAATTAAAGTTTTCATCCTAAAGCGTCTTAATGTAGTGGTTAAGGCGCTTTATATTTTTAAGCGCTTTTTTTATAAAGTGTGCATAAGTTTATTAAGCCAACCATCGGCCTTTGATGGTTTGTATATCATTACAATGCTTTCACTGTAGTGACTGTTAACCCCCTTTACAGTTATTTTTGTAAGCCCTAAATCGTCAATCACAAAGTTAGGTAAATACGCCAACGCCAAGCCACTTTGAACCACCTCTATTAATGCACTGTAATCGCTACATCTAAATACAATATTGCGCGGTGCAATATTATCTTGCCAGCCGTCGGAGCCTGTTCCTTGCTCTAAGCCGCACAGGGGTGAAAACAAAGGACATGCAAAAGCCGCCTGCAGTAATTGGTTTTTATTAAGCGTTAAAGAGCCAGTTTGTACTAGCTGATGCGAAGCATGCGCAGCCACACTAAACCCAGTATTAAATACATCAACCGCCACTAAATTAGCGTGTGAGCTGTTATTTAATGCCTCACGAGTTACTAGCGCAATATGCGCAGCGCCTGATGCAACTTGGCTTATGGCTTCACCTTCAAACACATTATTAATACGTACCGAGCAGGGCAGGTTACTAAGGGGTGTAAGCAGCTTTTTAAGGCCACTTTTAAGTAAAATAGCAGGGCCTGCAATAACTGCATTAAATTTATGATTATCGCTTTTAAAACGGCTAGTAAGCTGCTGGTAATTATGAACTAAATCACTACTGTGCTTAACAAACTCTTTGCCTTTATCATTAAGCACTAAGGTTTTGCCCACACGATTAAACAGCTCAGTGGCTAAGTTTGCCTCAACCTTTTTTAGCGTTTTAGACAGCGCCCCTGGGGTAATATTAAAATGCTTAGCGGTTGTATGCAGATTTTGCGAACCCGCCATATGAATTACTTTTTCAATGTCATCTAAATGCATAGCGCCAAATCGTATTGATTAAAAGGAAATAACTAACAACTTATTATCGATTATTTATACATAAAAATCAGCTTATAGTGACGTTATATTTATTTTTGAGCATTAACATGAAACACATACTGCTAATTTTTATTTTATTATCGAGTGCAGCGCACTCAAATACACCTCAACACAAAACCCACAGCTATAATGGCTTTCATGGCATGGCGCTTATATTAGCCGGCGATAAAGTACTTGCCAGCCACATGCCGTTATACGCCCCCCCACACGATTACCAAATAGTGTACGAAGTAACTACCAATGACACCCACCTAAAAATAATCAAAAAAGCACTGAACGAGTCACTAAAAAAACAAACTCAGATCACCATTTTACCAACCAAATTTGATTTAAATTTATTAATAAATAAGCTGACACCCACGTTAAATACCACTGTGTTTAATGGCCATTTTGAGCGCGGAGGTACGGCTTTGTTTTCGACAAAGCTGACTTTTAAAAATCCGTTATATGTAAAAAAGATCGCTATAACACAACCTGAAAAAGAAGAGTTTGATTTAATAAAGGTTTCAGCAGAGCAGGGGGTGGTGATTCATAAAATACAAAGTAAACCAAGCTATGACTCACTCAGTTTAGTAGCACTAACTAACGGAAAATATAATGGCCAGTTAAAATGTGATGCGCCAGTAACCACAGCGCTTGCAAGTAAGCTAAAGGCCTGTTTTAAAAGCGTACCAAGCTATTTAGAAACTCGCGATTTTGCAGTTAATTAAAAAATTATAGCAGCGCTTTAGCTTAAAAAGCGCTGCTATATAAATTACTTAACGTTAAGAGCATATACATTTGCCTGAACGTATTCGCCGTTTAACAATTTTATTTGCGTTAAAATGCGTGAGTACGCATCGCCTTCAAATTCATCGAGCACATGCCAGTGATCTTTTAAATTAGTTGAGCTAAACACATGGCCTTTTATCTCTTGACCTGTTTCGTCTAATACCAGTGCAGGAAAGCCCATTTTGGCGCCCCAGCCCTCGTTAATTAAATTGCCAACCACACTGCCTTGCTCAAACGTACCGCCAATATTGGCAAGAATATGTTCGTTCGGATGCCCTGGGCACAAGGTGCCATATACAAATAACGCTTCTAACACGTAAACTCCTAAATTAGGCTAATGATTATGTTTAGCTAAGCTAAAGCTTAACTAAATATGAAAAAAATCCCGAGTGAAATTTTACTTTTACAATGACACCCATCTTTATTTTTGCACTTTACGCAATAAGCATCTACTTTTTTAATTGGTTCATTAAAAGCTAGGTGCTACATGGCTATTGCAAGAAAACGCCAAATAAGTTTGGCAGATACAAAATATTATCACTGTATTTCGCGCTGTGTACGTCATGCTTATTTATGCGGCGAGGATTCATTAACGGGTAAATCCTACGAACATCGAAGGGGCTGGGTAGAACAAAAGCTATTTAGCCTCGCTAAAATATTTTGTATTGATATATGTGCTTACGCAGTTATGAGCAATCACACCCATATTGTGCTTTATGTTGATGATAAAAAAGCAAATAGGTTAAATGACAAAGCTATATTGCTACGTTGGCATAAGCTATGTAAAGGCACACCCCTTACACAAAAATTTTTACAAGGTGAGGCGCTTAGCAGTACAGAGCGATACTTTTTAAGCCAAACTATTATTCAATACAGAGAAAGGTTATCTAGCATTAGCTGGTTTATGCGCGTTTTAAACGAACATATTGCCCGAAAAGCAAATAAAGAAGACAAATGCACAGGCAGATTTTGGGAAGGGCGGTTTAAATCACAAGCTCTTCTTGATGAGGCAGCCCTTGCAGCTTGCATGGCTTACGTTGATTTAAACCCAATAAGAGCAAAAGTAGCTAAAACCCCCGAGAGCTCAAACTTCACCAGCGTGCAAAAGCGCATTCAGGGCGCTAAAAACGTAAAACAACCCAAACAACTTTTAAAATTTGCAGGTAAACCCTGTAAATTTATGCCTAAAGGTTTACCGTTTGAGCTTAAATGTTACCTCGAATTAGTTGAGCTGACGGGGCGTATTATTCGCAATGATAAACCTGGGTTTATTGAAAACACTCAGCTCACTTTATTAGAAAGAATAAACATAGCACCAGAGAACTGGTTAAAACTCACTAAAGACTTTACCCGCGTATTTCATGGCGCTGTAGGTAAGCCGCAATCACATGTAAATTACTGTGAGCATTTAAATAAAAAGCGACGAGTTAATTTTAGTAATTGCGAAAAGCTACTAGCCTAAAAAAACCTTCTTTCATTTAAAAAACAGCCTAAATGCTGGTTTCAGCGTGCCCTCAATTTAGTTAACTACATAAATAGCAGCACATTTTTAAAATAACCGCAGTATATGCCTTGAGCTTACATATTTTTAAATTAGCCATTTAATTAAGTCGATTTTTTGAAATAATTAAAGTGGGTGTCATGTTAAATAAATTATATTCTTGTGAAGAATTTAAGATGGGTGTCATTTTAATTGAGTTTATATTTCATATAAAACAGCCTCGCTACAAGAATTAAAAGTAAGGCAATTTTGCCAGCAGCTTAATAAACTTTAGCTTGCTAATAAAAGCGGCTTGTAGGGCGGTTAGTGTGTTTAAGCTTGCTCGCTAAAATTGGCTTGGTATTTTTTGGTTAATATCAAAACAATAACGGCCAGTAATAAAGGCACAAACGACGCCCATAAAACGGTGTGCCAACCGTACGCTCTTAATAACCCACCTGATGAAAAAGAGCCTACCGCCATTAAGCCAAACACTATAAAGTCACTAAACTATTGAGCACGGTTTTTTTCTTCTGGCTTGTGCGTTTCTAGCACTAATGCGGATGCCCCTAAAAAGCCAAAATTCCAACCTATGCCTAACAAGATTAATAGCGCGTAAAAGTGATATACACCTTCACCTAAAAAGCCTATAGCTGCTGAAATTGCAGTTAAAATAATACCAAAAACAGAAATACGAGCAGCCCCAAAACGTGCAATGAGCTTACCGGTAAAAAAGCTAGGTGCATACATAGCAATAACATGCCACTGCATTCCTAAGTTTGCTGACTCTTGGCTATGCCCGTGCATATGCATTGCCAAAGGTGCCGATGTCATTAAAAAGTTCATCACCATATACGATGCTGCACCACAAATAACCGCGCTTATAAATCGTGGTTGCAAAGCAATTGTTCTCAATGGTCTTCCTGAATATGCTTGATTTGCTAAAGGCTTAGCCAATTTAACGCCAAACAAAATAACACCAGCGAGAGCCGCGACAATGGCTTGCGTAATAAATGTGGCAGCAAACATTTTGTCTGACCACAGGTGCATGGTATGCGTAACTAACTGCGAGCCAATAACACCTGCAGCTACGCCACCGGCCATTACCATAAAAAGCGCTTGCGGGCGTTTATTTTCGGGCACGCCATCGGTTGCAGCAAACCGAAATGACAAAGCCACTGCCGCATAAGCGCCGCCCAATAGCGCAGACAAACAGTACAGCCAAAAGCTGTCTATATACAACGCAATAGTCGCTAATAGTCCGGTTAAAACACCCGCGCCAGTGCCTGCCATAAAGGCTGCACGCCGGCCATATTTTCGTGCTAATTCACCGGCGGGTAAAACACACAACGCCATTCCTAAAACAAAAATAGAAACAGGTAAAGTGGCTAAAAGTGCAGTAGGAGCAAGCAAGCTGCCCACTACCGCACCTGTTGCATATAGCACAACGCTATTAGCCCCAGAAAGTGCCTGGGCTAACATTAAACGCCATAAGTTAGCTGTTTGAACTTGAGGGTCGCTTTGCTCAAGCCTATCTGAGTCTATAGCGTTTAATTTTTCCATGATTTCACTTTTCTAAAAGTATTGAAGGCGCTTAAAAGCGATTTATGGTTGAGGTATTTAAATGTCTAACGCCACTAAAAAGCGCGATACCATGTTGTAAGCAGCAACCGTTGCTACCGCTTCTACTGTTTGCGTTTCGCCAAATAGTGCTTTTAAACGTTCAATAACGTCGCCATCAACATTTACTTTAGTGGTTGATTGCTCAGTAAGCTCAAGCAAAGCCAGCTCCTGCTCAGAGAATAACTCAGCATTTACTACCACACTTTTAAGAGCCGTTGCTTTTTCATCGCTACCGCCAGCCTGTATGTATGCAGGGTAGTGCACATTCCATTCAAAATCGGCTTTGTTTAATACCGCTACACGCAGCATAATAAGTTCGCGATACTCAAGCGATAAGCCAAAGTTTGCTCTAACGCGCCCTAACAGCTCATTCCAGCCTTTAGCTAAAGGAAAGCTTTTTAGTAGTACTCTATCTATGCCTATTAGTTCACCGTTTGGACGACGACCTTGCATTTCGGCTAGTAGTTCGGCTGGGGCTTGCTCGCCATCTTGCCATGGCGTTACTCTTACTTGTGACATAATGTTTACTCCTAATTAAACGCCACTTTAGTCATTAAAGTGGCTAACTTGGAGCGAAAGCTTACGGGGAATGAACGTACTTAACCACAGAGATTATCTTTTACCATGGTAAATATTTTCTTTATTGCTGTATTTTATCAAAGTACTCCTGAGCTTTAATCTCTTTTAGCCCGCGGGTTTCCTACCTCTTTAAACAGCCATTCTTTAAATGCGTGTATTCTTGGCAGTTCAGCACATTCGGGGCGGTAAATAACGTAATACGCCAAAGGCGATTCAAAATAAATATCAGGGAATAACCTGACCAATCGCCCTGCGGCTAGATCATCTTTAGCCATAACACTGCGTGCTAACGCCACGCCGTGACCATCAATAGCTGATTGCAATACAGCCGCTGAGTTATTTATTTGAATGCTTTTAGTGGTTAAAGGGCCTGTTACTCCGGCTTTTTTTAACCACGCCGACCAAGACGGAAACCCCGTATGGTCGTCCATTGATTGATCGTGTATTAGGGTTTCGTTCAATAATTTATCTATGGTGTTTAAGCGGTTTGAGTCTTCTAAAAACTTAGGTGAGCATACCGGGTATACCTCTTCATCCATTAGTTTTTCTGCGTTCAAGCCTTGCCAAGTGCCTACACCAAAGCGTATGCCTATATCTATACGCTGCTCAGTAAAATCAACAGGTTTTAAATTAGTATTTAAATTTACACTGGTTTGCGAGCATATCTCTTGAAAGAAATGCAACCTAGGTAATAACCACTTGGCGGCAAATGCGGGGCTTACTGCCACTGTTAACGCGCCACTTATGGCGTTGTCTTTTAAAATGTCTAGCCCTTGGGCAAGTTTATCAAAGCCTTCGCGTATTAGTGGCAGGGCACTTTGCGCGGTTTCGGTGGTTACTAGCCGTGTTTTACCTGAGCTCATTCTATGAAATAGCGGCGTGTCGAGCCACTCTTCTAATGTTTTTACCAGCTGCCCAACGGCTGCAGGCGTTACATTTAGCTCTTCAGCTGCCGCTGAAAAACTTTGGTGCCTTGCGCTTGCTTCAAACGCTTTTAATGCATTGAGGTGTATAGGTGATTTCATGCGATAAACTTTTTCTTTACTGATGATTCAGATTATCTCGTTTGTTAAAGCAAGTAAATAAGTAAAAAATACCGCCCAAGCCTACCAGCAAGTTACTTGCTATTAGGCAACCCAATACTTTTTATTTATATAACAAATACAGCGCTTAGTGGCGCTTGGAGCAATAAACATGACTAAGCAATTTTTAGGTAAAAAATTACTCGTTATTGGTGGTACTAGCGGAATGGGTTTTGAAACGGCTCGATTAATTTTAGAGCAAGGCGGCCACGCTGTTATTGTTGGCCACCGTAAAGAAAAAGCCCAAGCAGCAAAAAAGCAGTTATCAGCTTTAGGCACTGTTGAGGTGTTAACCGCTGATTTAACCAGCGACGAAGGCGTGCAAAACTTAATTAACACACTTTCACAAGACCACGCAAACGTGGATTTACTGGTAAATGCGGCCGGTGTGTTTTTCCCTAAACCATTTTTAGAGCACGAAGCGGCTGATTACGATCAGTACATGCAAATTAACCGCGCACTATTTTTTATTACACAAAAAGTAGCCGCTAATTTAGTGGCAGCAAAACGCGCAGGCGCCATTGTAAATGTGGGTTCTATGTGGGGTAAGCAAGCTATTGCCGCTACACCATCGTCAGCGTATTCAATGGCTAAAGCGGGCTTACATGCGCTAACGCAACATCTAGCAATGGAATTAGCAGCACACAACATTCGCGTTAATGCAGTATCGCCAGCGGTTGTACAAACGCCAATTTACGAAGGTTTTATTCCTAAAGCACAAGTAAACGATGCCCTACAAGGCTTTAACAGTTTCCACCCAATTGGCCGTGTAGGTACCAGCGAAGATGTCGCCAACACCATTGCGTTTTTACTAAGCGACAAAGCCGCTTGGGTCACAGGTGCAGTATGGGATGTTGACGGCGGCGTAATGGCAGGTCGTAACTAAATATCGTAAGCGCTAATGGGCTAAAGCTGCCCGTAGCTAAATTTAATCACTGGAGAACAAATATGGTTTATTTACAAATTACACTAAATGTTGACCACGGTAATAGAAAAGCAGCAGCAGAGGTTTTTAATACCTACAAAGCCCCATTTTTAGACACTGTAAGAGGCGCAGTTTCAAAAGAGTTATTAGCGCGTGATGAAGATGTACAGGTACTTCACGGCTTTGAAACTATTGAGCACGCTCATGAGTACTTAGAAAGCGATTTATTTAATGCAGATGTAGTTACCGCGCTCGCGCCACTACTTACTAATGAACCAGAAGTACGCATTTACTGCGTAGCTTAGTAAAAATTTAAGATAGGAAAGTAAAAAAATGTCACAAGATTGGAACGCGTACCGCACCGAAGTAATGAACACTGTAGGTGCGTTTGCTAAGCAAAGCCCAGATACCCTACGCGGATTAATGACAATGGATGGCGCTGGCGAAAAGACAGGCCACTTAACGCCTAAATTACATGAGCTAATAGCGCTCGCTGTTGCAGTAACAACACGTTGTGATGGGTGTATTGCGATGCACACTAAAAAAGCGGTTGAGCACGGCGCAACAATTGGTGAAATATCTGAAGCGTTAGGCGTCGCTGTAGCCTTAAATGCAGGTGCTGCGCTAACTTACAGTGCACGAGTACTTGACGCTCACGCACAATTACAAAACGCTTAATAAGCGTAAATTTATAGAGCAATAACTTATGTTATTGCTCTTATTTTATTTAGGTTGGACAAATGCGAGTCAATTCAGATTTTTCACAACAAGCTTCTATGCTAGCAAGTCAATATAGTTGGCAAACATCGCCTCAAGCGGGTGTTGAGCGAGTAATGCTCGACAGAATAGGCGCTGAAAAAGCCAGAGCAACAAGCGTAGTACGCTACGCGCCTGGGTCTACTTTTCCAAGCCATGCTCACCCCGGTGGTGAGGAAATAATGGTACTTTCAGGCACCTTTTCAGATGAGTCGGGCGACTATCCACAAGGTTTTTATTTACGAAACCCGCCTGGGTCTTCACATGCACCTAAAAGTAAAAGTGGCGCAACCATTTTTGTAAAACTGTGGCAAATGTGCGTAACAGAAGCCACCTCTGTGCGCATAAATACACACGATCCGGCTACGTGGATAACCCAAAATAACCGCCTAATATGCCCGCTTTATCAAGATGATAACGAAGTAACTAAACTGGTAAAGTTAACCCCGCAACAGCCCCTATTTGATAACCTAAAAGCACATAATGCCTTAGAGCTATTTGTACTGGGCGGCAGCGTAATACACAACGAGGTTGAATATACAAAAGGAAGCTGGCTAAGGCTGCCAAGCACGAGTAAAGCGTTAATATCTGCGGGAAATAACAGCGCTACAATTTACCTAAAAGTAGGTAATTTTATAAACATAGGCTGTGGAGGCTAAATAATGCGTACAAAAATTGCGATTATAGGCGGTGGGCTAAGCGGCGTGTATGCAGCTTACCAGTTAGAGCAATGCGGCATTACCGATTACATATTGCTTGAAGCCAGAGACCAATTAGGTGGCCGTATTATGGACTTTACAAGCCTGTCGCAAGCGACAACAAATAGCTTTGATCTTGGCCCAACATGGTTTTGGCCAGAGTTTCAGCCGCAATTAAATGCCATTATTAAAACCCTAAACCTAGAAACATTTGCCCAGTACGAGCAAGGCAATACGTTAGTAGAGCGCTCACATACACAACCGCCCACAGCAATACCCGGTTATACGCATGCGCCTACGTCTATGCGGTTAAAAGGTGGCATGGGCACCCTTATTAATGCCTTACATGCAAAGCTTAGCAACAAACACATAGTGACCGGCGCTTTGGTTAAAACAATTACCCACCAACACGGTAATATTGAAGTTAACTTTAGCACCTCAAAGACAACCGATCATAAAGTAAACGTTGAGCACGTAATGCTTGCGCTACCACCACGCTTAGCCGCAAGCCAAATAACATTTACCCCCGCATTGCCAAGCGATTTAGTAACGCAGTGGCAAAATACCGCAACCTGGATGGCACCCCACGCTAAGTATATTGCAGTGTACGATACGCCATTTTGGCGTAAGCGAACGCTCTCGGGCAGCGCCCGCAGCAGTGTTGGGCCAATGGCAGAAATACACGATGCATCAAATCCACAAGGCCAAGCGGCATTATTTGGTTTTATTGGTATACCCGCCGATGATCGAAAACGCATTAGTAATGAAGATTTAATCACCCATTGCAGAGCGCAATTAGTCAGGCTTTTTGGCACACAAGCCGCTACACCCAAAGCCGATATTATTAAAGACTGGGCACAAGACCCACTCACCGCAACACATTTAGATACACATGCGGCTAATACGCATACCCCAGCACCTTACATAACCGCGCAAAATGGCCCATGGCATCAAAATTTAGTCGGTATTGGCAGTGAATGGTCAGTGCAATTTCCGGGCTACGTTGCCGGTGCGGTTGATGCGGCAAATATAGGTGTTGAGCATTATTTAAAAAAGGTTAAAGCATGATGTGTAGAGGCTGAGGTTTGAGCTTAGTGCTTTAATGGATAGCTCATAACGGCAGCTGATGGGCGGTTATGAGCGTTCAAGAAACAGCCATCATTATAGTGATTTAAACAGATTAACTTATTCGTTTTTAAACTTCCTAAATATCCACACATTCAGCCCAATTAGCAACATAACAATTAATGTTAGAATTGGAGGCTTTGATTGTAATGGTAAAAACTCAGCAGTTACCTCTGGAATCATGTGAACATACACTGCGACAAACATAATAGATAGCGCTAATAGTGATGAGCAATAAAATACTTTTCTTATTATATTTTTTGTTAGAACCTTGGATAAAGTAAGCACAATCAAAAACCCTAAACCTGCTGAAATTTCACCTAATTGACCAGCCCACCTAGCTATCTCGGGTAATGGCAGTCCACTCAAAGCTATTTGTTTAGTAAACATAGTATTGAACGGCTCAAAGAACTTTACTGTGCCAGCCATAATTAAAAAAATAGCTAACAAGCCGGTTAATAGCTTTTGCATGATGGCCGAAGGGTTCATCGCTGAATGGCGTAACGCCAGCCACATTAACCCGACAATAACGAATACACTCGATATTAGTGATACTTCTAGTAATAATTGTTTCCCCATTTCATTTTTCCTATATTTTATGGTGAATTATTTCTCTTCAGATTCTAATAATACTTTGCTAACAAAAAGCCGAACTGTTGGTGCAACTACAGCTAAAAGCAATAGTGCAGAAGGAATAACTTCTCCTATAGAGTATGACCATGCACTCATAAATGAGACATCGTCAGACACCATTTTCCTGGCCATAATAGCCGTCATGCCCAAAAGCATTGAAGGTAAAACCATTGAGGCTATTAGCGGATATTTAAATTTTTGAGGGAATTTTTTCATATTGGTCACACCTTGAATAATTTAGAGGGCATATTTTAAAGCCTTGCCCTTATTTCAAAAATAGCTATTATTGAAATTTATAAATTCATATTTGAATGATTAGATATTATGGATGCAAAAGAGCTCGGCAATTTATATTGGTTTTGCCTGTCAGTAGAGTGTGGTGGTTACGCCCCGGCTAGTCTTTTAGCTACAGCCTCTGCCCCGACGCTTTCTAGGGCTGTGAGTCAGTTAGAAGAAAAAGTAGGTGAGAAACTCATTCATCGACATGCCAAAAAATTCCAACTCACTAATGCAGGTGAAGAATATTACCGACGCTTTGCTCCTATTTTCAAACAAGTTGATGAACAATGGCTCAACCTTTCTAATACACAGGCAACATTAACGGGTGAGATTTATGTATCGTGTCCAGAGCCTTTCGCTGATTATTTTCTTCAGAATCTAGCAATCGAATTTATGACAGAACATCCCGGTGTTAAAATCCACATTAGTTTCTCTTCTGACACTGAAAACTATATTGATGAACGTATTGATCTCGCGATTGTTACTACACCGAGCAATATACCTACATTAATTCAAAAACCCTTATTTCAAACTGAGCTAGTCTTAGCTGCATCACCCAAATACCTTAAAGCTCAAGGTATTCCCAATAATATAGAGTCATTACTTGAACATAATTTACTTGCAGGAAATACTATACCTTTTTGGGAATTTAAGTACCAAGGTGTAACTACAAAGCTACCTGTAATGGCTAAGTATTCAATAAATAGCCTCCGTTTAATGATTAATGCAGTTAAAGCGGGCATAGGGATAGGCTTGATACCGAAAGAAGTGTTAGAATTTGAAAAAGACGCAGTGCTACAGAGGGTATTGCCCGATGTAGAGTGCCCGAAAGGCAAAGCTTATATTGTATGGAGTGATCGTCAGTTGATTGCTAGTAGGGTGGTCGCATTTAGAGAAAAAATAATTCAAAAAATGGATAAACCATCAGACTTATTTAAATCCATAGTGAGTTAGTTTTGCTAGAACAGATTAAGTGCTAAATACATTAAAAAGATAAGTCTAATAGACCGCTATTGGCTATTATAGTATTGATGACGTTGATAAAAATAAGCGCTTAAAGTCAGTACAACTTCTCATTTTGCTTCTGGCTCTAACAATATTTTCGTCACAAGGAGTTTAATCGTTGGTGCGACAACTAATAATAGCATTATTGCAAAAGGGATAATTTGCTCAATAGAGTTAATCCATGCACTGATAAACGAAGCCTCATCAGGCAGGGTTTTATAGGCCATCACCCCAGACGTTCCTAGCAACATTGAAGATGACACCATAGAAACAGTAAGTGGATATTGATACTTACGCGGAATTTTTTTCATGCTTGCTCCAAGGTGTCATTAAAATTCAGCTTACTGAATAGAAAGTAAATAGCTAAGTCCTAATACAGAAATAATACCAAAGCTTGCCATGGTCCATTTTCTTCTATCTTTCTCTGCTATAACGACAAAAAAAAATAACAGTGCTTGAGAGTAGATAGCCGTATAACCCTTAGCTATTAGCTCAAGATTTACTATGAAAAATCTTTCAAGATAATATTGTCTGCGTAGCTTTGGTAAGCACCTTCAATCATCTTAGCCATATCGTCTGGGAAGAGTAAAAAGTCGCCTTTTTCAAGAGAGTCTATAATGCCTTCAGAGACAGACTCAGCACTTGCTAAGTTATCAAAGCCAGCTCTTTTTCCCATATCTGTTTCAATTGGGCCTGGGTGAACACTAAGTACCTGAACGCCTTTTTCGGCAAATGCGTCTTTCAATCCTTGTGTGATTGAGTAGGATGCAGCTTTAGATGCCGAGTAAGTGGTTTCCTGAAGAAAGTTTTTCATCGATACCACAGAATTCAGTTGGACTAACGCACCTTTATTACGTTCAAGCGCTTTTGCAAAGGCGTTAGCGATACGCACTAAACCATAAACATTAACGTCTATTTCCCTAGCTAAAGACTCAAAAATATTCTCTGCTAAAGGTGTAGTCGACAGCATTATACCTGCGTTGTTAACTACAAGATCGACATCAGTAGCCTCAGCTGCCGCTTTGTTAACTGAGTCGGTGCTTGAAATATCCGTCTGGATAGTTGCTACTTTTTCACCGTATTGCTTTTCTAATGCTTTAGTTGACTCAGGATTGCGCACACCAAGATATACTTTTTTGGCACCGTGTTGCAGAAGTGACTCAACAATGGCTTTACCTATGCCACGATTTGCGCCGGTAACGAAAGCTACTTTGTCTTTAATGATAAAACTCATTTGATATTCCTTTGGTTTAGTATCCGTTGCGATTGCTAAAGTTTTATCGCAACGGAAAATTGATTAGGCTGTAATACAGTATTTACTATAACTGTGCAGTTATAACTCGTTACTTTTTAGTCCATTCAAATTTATTAAACATTGAATCTACTGGTGTTTCAGCAATGTGGTTTACATAGTTGCTGATCACTTTTTGTGATAACCCAAGAATGATTTCTAATACTTGTTGCTGCGCGTAACCTGCGGCAAAGAAAGCATCGACTTGTTCAGGTGTTACGTTGCCGCGTTGGCGTACGATAGCTAGCGTGAAATCTTGAAGCGCTTGTAGTTTCTCTGTTGGCATCGCTTCTTGGTTACGTAACGCCTCAGTTAAAGCGGCATCAACTTTCATTGAGTGTGCAATACCAGTATGAGCTGGCACACAATAATGACACTCATGCTCAACGTTAATTGTTTGCCACACTACAGTTAATTCTTCTGCGTTGAATGATGTTGCTGTAAATAACTGATGTAGCTGTGTATAAGCTTTTAATATTTCTGGTGATTCAGCCATTGCTGCATATAAGCCAGGAACAACACCCATTTGCTTTTTAGCGCCCTCTAAAATTGCTTTGCTTTTTTCTGGTGCTGTTTCTACTGTGTGTAATGTAAATTTGCTCATTTTTAATCTCCAATGACATAGGTTGTTTAGGGGTTGTCCCTATATAAAAAGGGAATAAATCTTGAAGCCCCTTAGTTGATGGAGTGAACTATATACCCACCTGAACGATCGTTCAAGCTATATTTGAGCGATCGTTCAATTATTTTAAATATGTAAATATAATCTATTGTATTTAAATGGATATTTGTCTTGAAATATTTTTGCTTTATTAGAAGTCACCTCTGCTGAGTTTAACTTTACCTAAAGATAAAATATAACTATAATTGAACGACTGTTCATTTAATGTTTTTAGGTGAAGTTATGGCAAAGACCACAACATTTGATCGCCAAGAAGTGATAGATAAGGCAACCAATCTTTATTGGAAGAAAGGCTTTCATGCAACATCAATGCGAAACTTGCAAGACGCGGTAGACCTTCGCCCCGGTAGCATATACTCAGCATTTGGTAATAAAGATGGTTTATTTAAGGAAGCCTTAGCTAACTATGCTGATATGAGCCTGTCACTATTACAGCAATGTAAAGACGAACATGATTCGCCACTTCATGCACTAAAAGCCTTTATGAAGTTAATAATAGTAGAGTCACAAAATAGTGCTCCAAATGGCATTTGTATGCTGTCAAAAACTATTTCAGAATTAACAGATGAGAATCAAGATTTAATTGATGTAACGAAAGCACATCTAGTTAATATATCCTCAGCATTGGTCAAATTAATTGAAGAAGCACAGACATTAGGTGAGGTGGATAAAAATAAAAATGCTGAAGATCTTGCTACCCATGTACAAATTCAAATAACAGGTTTACGTACTTTTGCTAAAATTAATAAAGACAAAAATAAGGTTAGTGCCATGATAGACGATATTTTTACGCATTATCCTTTTTAATAGGAGTTAAGGGTTAATCATATAGGTCTAAAGGATCAAACCTTGGCGGCCTACAACATGCTCCTGATCCTCTGAAAATGGCACTCTCTAGCTACTCAACAACATTAAATACTGTAATAATTGGCAAAGTATTTTACTGTGTCGGATGGCGCTTCGCTTATCCGACCTACACTGGCATATACCTAACAGCTCAAGTTAATCCCCCAAATTATTAATTCTCTTCACCGCCTTACATTTAACAGCAAAGCCATTTACACATTTGAGCGGGTTGACTCTATAAACCCTTTTACATAATCAAGCTGTAAGTCGTCATCGCGCACGCCTACATTCACGCTTTTTTGCAGCCCTTTATTACCTATGCGGATGCCTTTTATGCCTAAACGGCTTTCGTGCGATGACACTAGCCACTCGGGTAATGCTGCCACGCCACGATTGGCAGACACTAATTGCAGCATCATTTCGGTGCTTTCTATGGGTACTCTGCGTCTGGGTTGCACGTTAGCGGGGTCTAAAAATCGGGTATATACATCTAAGCGGTTGTAGCCTACAGGCACGGTATAAAGTATTTGGTCTTCGAGGTCTTGCGCTGTAACAAACGCTTTGTTGTATAACGGGTTTTGCTCGCTCACGACAATACATAAATTGTAGTTAAACACAGACCTAAAGTTTAAGCCCTCTGTATTGACGGGGTCGGGGGTTATTAGCACATCTATTTCGTTGGCTTTTAGCGCTGCTATGCCATCAAATCTAAAGGCACTTTTTATTTCTACGTCTACCTCTGGCCATGCTTTTAAAAATTGCTGAATTTTGCCCATTAACCATTGCTCACACGGGTGGCATTCCATGCCTATACGCATGATTCCTCGCCGGCCTTGGGCAAACTCTTGCAGTACGCGCTCGGCGTGCTCAAATTCGGTGACCATTTTGTCTGCAAGTGAAAGTAAATAAAGCCCCGCCTGAGAATACACCAGCGTATTGCCTTTACGGTGCCACAGTTTTACGCCAAATCGGCGCTCTAATTTAGCAATAGTATGGCTCACAGCCGACTGGCTTAAGTTTAAACTCTCGGCCGCGGCGGTCACGCTTTTAAGGCGTTTAACCTCTTTAATAATGTGTAGATGATTACGCTCAAGCATTATGATTTATATTCATTCCAAAACCAGTTTTTACCATTGGTGTTCATAATGGTGTTTTGGTAATATTATCACATTACATACTCAAGTCTATGCACTTTGCTGTTGTGCTATGTATACACACCAGCAAAACGCCTAGCATTTAACGTATAACCGGGAGACACAGCTTATGTTTAGCGACTCTATCTATACCTTTATATTAATAGGTATAGGGGGCACACTAGTGTTAGATATTTACGCGGGGTTACTCGCTAAGTTTTTTGATTTACCTGCCACAAATTGGCGATTAGTCGGGCGCTGGGTAGGTCATATGAAGTCGGGGCAATTTTATCAGCCTGCACTACCTAAGGCCGAAAAAATACCGGGTGAGCTTACCATTGGTTGGGTTGTACATTACCTAATTGGCATAGCGTACGGGTTAATATTAATGGTGTGTGTAAACACGCAGTGGCTTGATTTGCCAACCATACTACCTGCATTACTTGTTTCGTGGTTTGGCATAGTTGCCCCCTTTTTTATTATGATGCCAGGCATGGGGGCGGGTATGGCCGGTGCAAAAACACCTAACCCCACCGTTACGCGCATAAAAAGCTTTGTAGGGCACACCATATTTGGCTTAGGCATGTTTTTAACCGCACTGGTTTTAGCATAATTTTAAGTAGGAAAGCAGACTATGAACATTTTAAATTTAAGCACCTATTCTACGCATATAAAAATAGTGGGCTTATTAGCTATTGTTATTTCAATAGCTGCGTGGAGCACAGATTTATTAGGCATTGTGTATGCGTGCCCCTATTGTAGAGTGCAGCGCTCAGTAATAGGCCTGTTAGGCTTATTATTAATAACGCCTGCGGTTACACACTGGATAGGCAAATATTTCTCTTTAGTAATTGGTTTTTTTGGCGCTACAGTGGCTGCTAATCAGCACTTTATGGGCTGGAAAAAAATATCAGCAGGCACCTTTGAATTTAAAGATAACCTGTTAGTTGACCCATTTATTTTATCGGCCTGTGCACTAACAGGTATTATTGGGCTCACTTATTTAGCAATAACAGCCGCAAAGTTACCTGCTAAAACGGCTTAACATTTAGTACCGTAGCTAAAACAAACAAGGCGCACTTTTTATTAAAAGTGCGCCTTGTTTTTTTATATATAAATTTAATTTAGTTACGTTAAATCTGTTTTTTCTATGCGCTTAAAGCAATCTACTTATTACCACCTATCTAAAAATAACTCACAGGCTTCTAAAAGCTTTTCCCGTGCAATGCCGTCTCTTGATTGAATAGAAAGGCCATTAATAAAGGTATCTAAAATTAGCATAAATTGCTCTACGGGCATTTCTTGTTGCCACTCTTGCTGGGCTGTTCCGCGCTCTATGCATTTTACAAGCGCTTTACGAATGTCGTTGCGTACCGACAGCGCCATTTGCTCAACTTCTTTATTTTCGTCGCCGCAATTTAAGCCAGATAAAACAATCATGCAACCCGATGGTTGCTTAGTTGAGGTTTGCATATGAATGGTTTTAAACACCATGTTTTTAATCGCTGCTTTTGCAGGAACCGACTCGTTTTCTAGCTCCGAAAAGGTCTCTCCACAGGTGCTGGTATAAAGTGCTAAACATTCACTGTATAGAGCTTGCTTTGAGCCAAATGCTGCGTAAAAACTCGCAGATGAAATATTGCCTAACACTTTGCGTAGCTCAGCTAAAGAAGTGGATTCGTAGCCTTTTTGCCAAAATAAATCCATTGCACTTTTTATTGCATCTTCACGGTTAAACTGGCGTGGGCGTCCGGTTCGGGCCATATAAATTACCTCAAGTAAGTAAATTTTAAATAAGTGTATTGTTAGTTAAAACACTCAAGCCCGAAATACTAAGTATTGTCGGGCATTGTGCTGATCATATCATAAGTTTTAAATACAGTTGCTGTGCTAAGCACCTAAGCGAGTAAAGTATTGCTCTACATCTAATGCTGCTTTACACCCAGAACCTGCAGATGTAATTGCCTGCCTATAATGGTTATCGCTTACATCACCTGCGGCAAATACGCCGGGAATATTCGTTAATGTTTCACCATTTTCAAACCCAGAATACACATTAATGTAGCCATCGCGCATATCAAGCTGATCTTTAAAAATATGTGTATTAGGCTGATGCCCAATGGCAATAAACACGCCATTAACGCTCAGTGTTTCTCTATTGTGCTCCGCTAACGTTGATTTAATAGTAATTCCTGTAACGCCGTTAGCGTCACCCACTATTTCATCAACCTGGTTATTCCACTTAATGGTTACTTTACCTTGCGCTACTTTATCAAATAGGCGCTGTTGTAAAACCTTTTCGGCACTGAGTGAATCACGACGGTGAATAAGCGTAACGTGCGAGGCAATATTAGCTAAATATAAAGCCTCTTCTACAGCGGTATTACCACCGCCAACCACAGCTACGCTTTGGTTTTTATAAAAAAAGCCATCGCAGGTTGCACATGCCGATACACCTTTGCCTTTAAACTCAGTTTCGCTTTGTAGGCCAAGGTACTTTGCCGATGCGCCCGTAGAAATAATTAACGCATCAGCTGTGTAAGTTTGCTGCCCTTTAAGCACAAATGGCCTTTGCTGCAGGTCAACATGTGTGATGTAGTCATGCACGATTTCGGTATTAAAATTTTCAGCATGTTCTTTAAACTGTCTCATCAGTTGTGGCCCCTGAATACCCGTTGGGTATCCTGGCCAATTTTCAACATCAGTCGTTGTTGTGAGTTGCCCACCCACTTCAAGGCCAGTAATTAGTAATGGTTTAAGGTTTGCTCTAGCTGCATAAATAGCTGCAGTGTAACCAGCAGGCCCTGAACCCAAAATTATCAACTTTCGATGTGTGCTCATTTACCACCTCTTTGGCGTACTAATCTTTTAAAATTAGCGCTTGTAGCTCTGGCGCAGGCATCATACCTACAGAGCGATTTATTTCTTTACCGTTTTTAAATACAACAACAGTAGGAATACTTCTTACCGCTAATTTGCCTGCAACTGATGGAAAATCATCAATATTAAGCTCACCCATAATAATATTTTCATCAGCGAGGTTATCGGCTACTTGCTCGTAAATAGGCGACATCATTTGGCATGGAGCACACCACTCGGCCCATAGTCTTACAACTAATTTGGCGTCTTTTTTGTTTAGCGATTCAAAGTTTTCATCATTTAATTTAATTACTTGGTTAGTCATTTTTGGCTCCTAGTTAAAAGTAAAAATCGACCCACAGTGACACACCTATATTTCGCCTAACAGGTCATTTATATATGCAAACTACGCATAATAAATATCAGAGCTATAAACGTGTTTTAAAAAGATGCTATTTAAAATAAGAGGAACAAACTCTTAAAAATATCAACTTAAAACACATTACCCAGAACACTTGTGGATCGATTGATCCGAAATTTACACTCAAGAATAGCGAGTGTCAACAACTTATAGAACACTCATTCCACAAATAAGTGGAATTAACACTCAAAAAGCCGCACTCATAAATTAATTTGAAGCGACTTTGTTTTTATTTTTTAAATTAAAGCAATAGGTTATAAAGTAAAAAACAACGCAGCTAGGAGCTGAAATTTAAAATAATTAATTTATGGTTTATGAGTAAAGAGTAGGGAAGGTGAGCAATATACATTCTGAGGTTGTGAGTTTTTCTTAAATAATTTGAATAATAAATGCGATTTAAAAGCATAATAATGAACGCACATTGTATTTATTATGCTATTTGAAGGTTTAGAGGCCTACGACGGCGCTGCGCCTTTCCATTAAAGTTACATTGCGCCATACGCCATGCAGTTGGCCTAATTTTTCTCGGTTTCCAACTTGCCTAAAACCATTACGAGTATGTAGTGTAATGCTGCTTATGTTTTCAGGGAATATACTGGCTTGTAGCATCCATATACCGTTTTTTTCTGATTCTTTAATGAGTGCACAAAGTAATGCGTGCCCCAAGCCTTTACCTTGGGCTTGGTTTGCAACATATACACTTACCTCGGCAACGCCCGAGTAAACCTCACGGCTTGAAACCGCAGATAACCCGGCCCAGCCAAGCACCTTTTCATCCTCAACTGCAACAAGACGACAACAGTTGAGCATAGAACTATTCCATTGTTCCCAATTTTTAGCTTCAGTTTGAAAGGTCGCGTTGCCGGTATCAATGCCTTGCTGATAAATATTTTGAACGGCTAAAAAGTCGTTCTCTGCAAATGGCCTTATGATCACAGTATTTCCTTAAAACTATTATCATTCTTTAAAATTAGCGCTTACTTATAAATGAGTTAACGGCTAATTTTAATTACCGCTAACATATCGTCTTCGTCCTCATCGAGACCCACTTCCTCAAACCCAAAACTTGAATAAAAATCTTTAGCTATTGAGTTTTGCGGGTTATAACAAATCTCGATTTGTTCAAGCTTAGAAATCGTTTTAATCTCTTCAATTGCCATAGCCAGTGCTTTGCGCCCAATGCCTTTATTTTGATAATACCAACTCCATTAAGTATGTGTTCTAAATTTTACGCCGAAAAAACAATTCAGTTCTAGGCGTAAATTGATGTAAATGGTTGTTCCCTTTACGAAATTTAAAACAAAGAAATGGGTTGTTTTAGCAAGTAAAATAGAGCAGCTATTTATTGGAGTTGGTATAAGTTTGATCTACCATAAAGCGCCAAATAGAAACCTTTTTAGGGGTTTCTTGTACCCACATAAAAAATCCAACTGGCAGAGCATTTAAGTAAATCGCTTTACAGGTATACCCACTATTATAGTGCCCCTCAACTAACGACCACATATTACACGCTACGTATTCTTCTTGCGTTTTAGTAACATCCAATTCGCATATGGCTTCATAGTTATCGGCGGTGATGTCTTCCAGTGACAGATTCATGTTTTTCCTTTAGAACAACTTTGTGCAATTAGTAAGCTATCAGTGTATGTACCTATAATCAATCAAATGAAGATATTGATTTTTATACACCCAATATTAGCCAAATTAATAATCTACAAATCTATTTAAAACAAAAAGGCCGCAGTAAATAAATACTGCGGCCTTTGTTTTTAGCTAAACTTTTTTAAATTAGCTACGTTTAGTAAGCGCCTGCGCTGTAAATAAGCTCGTAGCTGTGGCTGTAAATCTCAAGGATGTTACCAAACGGGTCTTCCATGTAGATCATGCGGTACGGCTTTTCGCCAGGGTAGTAGTAACGTGGCTCTGGCATACGTTTTTTACCACCTGCAGCAACAATACGCTCCGCTAAGCCTTCTACATCTGGGTCTTGTACACAAAAATGGAAGATACCGGTTTTCCAGTATTCAAAGTTGTCGTTAGGGTTTTCTTGGTCTTTAAATTCAAAAATTTCTACACCAATACGGTCGCCTGTTGAAAGGTGCGCTATTTTAAATTTTTCCCAATTTGGACCAAATACATCGGTACACATTTCGCCAATGGGGCTGTTATCTTCAGTGATCACGGTAGGCTCCATTATGGTGTACCAGCCCATCACCTTAGTGTAAAACTCTACGGCTTTTTCAACATCAGGTACTGAAATACCAATGTGCGAAAAACTACGTGGATATGTATGACTCATAATGCTTCCTCTTTAACGTGTGACTTATCTTGTGACTAGTTGATGGAGTTAGTTTACGAATTGACCAATATTAAGTAAAATTATCATTAATCATCATTTTGAGTACGTTTTGTAATGATAAACCCGACATGGTTAAACACGTTTTGTACGTTGGTTGAGGTAAATCATTTTACCCAAACCGCCGAGCGCTTATTTATGACCCAATCGGGCGTAAGTCAGCATATTAAAAAGCTAGAGCAGCAAGTAAACTGCGCGCTATTAGAGCGCCACGGCAAACAATTTACCCTTACCGTACATGGGCAAAATTTGTATCAGCAAGGCAGTTTGTTATTAAAAGAATGGCAATTTTTAGAACAACAATTAAAAGATGACTCGCCTTACAGTGGCCTAGTAAAAATACAATCGCCTGGTAGTTGTGGGTTACAATTTTATAGCCAATTATTAGCATTACAGGCTGAGCATACCGAGCTTAATATTGATTATCGCTTTGCACCTAATACCAGTGTAGAGCAAGCGGTGGCAAACCACAGTGCCGACATAGGCTTTTTAACCCAAGCCCCCACGCTTAGCGAAGTTACCAGCCACAAAATTGGCCAAGAAGCTTTATTATTAGTAACCCCAGCACATATTAAAAACCCAACATGGGAGGTTTTATGTGAGCTTGGCTTTATTGGCCACCCCGATGCAAAACACCACGCGCAGCTATTACTTAGCGAAAACTACAGCGAGTTTGAGCATATTGATCAAATTAAGCGTACGGGGTTTTCTAACCAAATAAGTTTAATACTCGAACCGGTAAGTTTAGGGCTAGGTTTTACTGTTTTACCTGCTTATGCGGTGGGCGCATTTAATAAACCAGCACTTATAAAAACGCACCATTTAGCTAATCCAATCAGCGAAAATATTTATGTGTGTCATCATCGAAACAGGCCAATGGCAAAGCGCATGCACACGGTAATTGAGGCGATAAAAGCGGGGGAATAGTTTTTTAAAAAGGCAGTACAGCCAGCTTTTATTTACTGTACTGCCTTTTTGGGTTTTAGCGTGTTTAAACTTTAAACATATAGGCGCTTACATACGCCTTATTTTTAAATACCAACCATAAAGTAAGCGCTATAAGGCCAATACTTAGCTGAATAACACCTAAGTTTTTAATTAATGTTTCTGCATTAAGCGATACAAGCGCCATGCCTATTGCACCTGCAATCATAGAACAAAACTGAATAACGGCCACAGCAGAGCCCGTGTCCGTTGTTTGTTGCTCTAACATTAAATTAGTACCGGGCACGCGGGTAATAATAACGGTTAGGGTGGCTATTGCTGCTAATGCACCAAATACCCAAGGCGATAAACCACCTATAAAAATGGTACTTATACCGCATGCTGTTAGGGTTAAAAAACTCGCAGTAATTATTTTTTTTACCGATACACGTTTAGAAAGCCGCATATAAATCGTTGGCCCAAACGAGGCGCACACAGCATTCGCTGCAAAGGCGTAACTAAAGGTTTGCTCAGACAAACCAAAACCGTTGATATATACATAAGAGCCCGCCGCTAAAAACGACATTAACGCCATAGGCACAATAGTAAAAACAGCCAATAGCGATAAAAATGGCGGATTTTTAACTACTACAGCTAATCGCCCCCACGACTGAAAAACAGAGCCGGCGTAGCGTGTATGTAAGGTTTCGCGGTAAAAAAAGGTAAATAACATAGCCACCGAGCCAAACACGGCTAAAGCAGCAAACATCATATGCCAATTAGCAATTTTTAATAGCAATGCGCCCAGCACAGGCGCCACCATAGGGGCAATAATAACCAGCGACATAATAGTGGCGATAATTTTTTCTCGCTCGCGGCCATCGTACAAATCTTTTACTATTGCCGTGGCTACAACCGTTACTGCACTTCCGCCAAAGGCTTGTAATAAACGCGCGCCTATAAGCATTTCTACAAAATTAGATAACGCACAAAGCACACTGCCTATTACGTATATTCCAAGGCCCATAAGCAAAATAGGTTTACGGCCAAATTTTTCACTTAATGGGCCCCAGAACAATAATCCTATGGCGTAGGCTGCAAAATATACGCTAAGTGTTAAGTTAACCATGGCTTGGTTAGTATTTAGTTTCTCTACCATAGTAGGTAAAGCAGGAAGATATAAATCGGTAGTTAAAGGGGGAAATGCACTAGGGCGTGTTGATCTTTGATGGTTGAATTTGCAGCAGTATGTTTGGTTTTTAGGCAAGGCGGAGCCTATGAAGTGTGGTTATTCCCCATAAATAGGCGATAACGCAGCATAAATGCCAAACATGCGCTGCCCTTCGGGTTCTGCCTAGGGGCGATAAACTCTTTGTTACTCGGTTTTTACTTAGCCCACTAGGTTACAAACCTCGCGCCGCGATTTAATCGCCCCTAGATTGAACAAATTTCAATCCGCAAAGATCAACACGCCCTAAAATAACAAAAAAATTAACGTGCCAGTTTTGCCTAATACAGGCTGCTCTACTTTCAAACTAAACTCCAAAAAAAACAAAGTAACTGACTAATACACAATCTTGCTTATAAATAACGTGGTAAATGCAAAGCACGACTGCACTCATTACCTACTTAATAGACTCCTTTTGTATGCTCCACGTTATAAGTAGATTTTATATACTCTTAGCCCATGTGTATATTGCTCATTTTTTATGTTCGTTTTTTATGGCTGTCTATTACTTTACCAGTAATAGCCAGAGAGTTTAATTTATGCTGTACGCTTAGGCTTTTGCTTAATAGCGAGTATGGTTTGCTTAGCTTGCAAATACACTTTGTGCACTGCAAAGGTTAATAAGCTCATAAGTACCATTAAGCACAACGTTGGCCAAAGCGACTGTGTATGATAACCAAACACGCCCATAAGCCAGCAAATTAGCACCCATTGAATAATGTAAAGGGCCGTTACATGTTTGCTCGCATATAAAAGAGCGCGTGTAATAGGGCCATTAAATTTATTGGCAATGGCATATTCTATTAAGGCTAATGCACATAAATTTAAACCAACTAAATAAATAATACCGCCACCATTTAAGTGAAAAAAGTTACCAAACTGGCCTTTAAAATCAATAAATAACCACACTGAACCAATCACTAATAATGCGGCCCCTAACTTTGCACACACATTAAATAAATACGCTGCATTACGCTGGCTATTTATATATACACGCCCAAGCACGTAGCCGGTTAATATAGCGCTTACCCACGGAAATACCGGAAAATAAACTTGGTAGTTATTAGCAAAAAACAAATCACTAATGTAAGGCGAAAGCGCAAACTGCTGCCCCCTAACAAACTGGCTTACAAGTGCAATAGCCATGGCTAAACATGCAATCCATGTGGTTTTCCAGCGGGCAATATTAAGCGCGCCAAACAGCACTAAGCTCACCCCAGAAAGTTGTAAAATATCACCGGTTAACACCATAAATTGTAACTGCCCAGCACTGAGCGGGCTTTGCCAGCCATAGGCATTTATAAATGCCTCGGGCATGGTATTAAATACCTCAATGGGTAGCCAAAATTTTGCCACATTCATTAAATAGGCAAGTAGTAAAAGCTGTATACCACGCTTAATTAATAACATGGGGGTTTGCCTGCGCGAAAGCGCCATAGACAGCCCCATTGCCACTAAAAACGAGGCGGTGCCTTTGCCAAGTATATGGATAACAGCCCCAAATAGGCTCTCACTTTGAAGCGTTGTGCTCGAGTACATCCATAAAGTGTGTACCAAAATCATAATAAAAACGCTCGCACCTCGGGCAAGGTCTATCGTTTTAAGACGTGTGTTCATTGGTTTTAATATCCTTTTTAGGGCAGGTTTGGCATTTGTTATAACCAGCTAAATAATAACGACAGCACGTTAAGCGATCGGCCGTTAATTTAAATGGGGTGTTTAAATTAAAGTGATTGCTGATTAAATTGTGTAGCTGCTGATGGCAATGTGTAGTGTAATCAGCGCTTGCTAAATGTAAGCTATGGGCGCGCTCAAATGCGCTGTTAAGGGTGTCGATTAACAACCGCCCTTGCTCCTTTTTGCCCAGCGCATAATCGGTATTTATCCACTTACCTACACAGCTAATAAACTCAAAAAGTGCAGTGTTTTGATCAGCTTTACTTAATATAGGCGCGCCTGTGAGGTTAAACCCTCGGCTATAAGCGCCATTAATTTTAAGCTGTAATTGCATGGGGTTATGTGCATTTTGTTTAGAAGTATGCCAATAACAATAGGCATACATAGTTTGCCAACAAAGCTGCAAATATAAATGCCGGCTAATAAATTGCCCAGGCGCATGTGGGTAGTGCGCCTTGCAATGAATCGCTAATGTGCGCACTAAATCTAAGCTTGGGTGAGCCGCAGTAGCTGGCTCACTTGGGCAAAATAAAAAGTGCGCAAGGGTTACAGGCTTAGCCATACAGCTTTGCCGATACTGGGTTATTTAAACTTCCGGCAAACTGTAAACTGCCTGCTGGGTCGGTTAAATCAACCATTTGTTTATTATTGCCAAGCTGCAAGCGGTTTAAGCAAGAGTGTGCAAATTCATCACTAAAAAAGTCATACTCTTTAAAACGCGCATTTAAGGCAGGGTTAGCCTGTTGATACGCTTTAACACTTTGCGCAACGCCGTGCCAAAAGTCGTGCTCGGTAATGCGCTCTTCTCTTACTAAAATAGCCACAAGGTATCTAAAAAAGCAGTCAAATACATCGGTAAATATGCTCAGTAACTCAAGCTCTTTTGGCATAGCAATATGAATACGCGACACTTCCTCAGGTAAAGGTTCAGTGCTATTAAGCAGCGCGACTTCTTCGCCTATGTCTTTCATGTAAGCGCCCACAGGGACTGAATTTTTAAGTTTTAAAATAAGGTTTTCGCCGTGCGGCATAAACACTAATTTATGGGCATAAAAACAATGCACTAACGGAAGAAGATAGGCGTTAAAATAGTGTTGCAGCCAAGCATGTGTGCTTAAACCACTTTGATCTATTAATGCACCTGCCATACTTTTACCGTCGTTATCTAGGTGCAGTAGTGCGGCCATGGTGGTGAGCTGCTCATTATTTTGTAAGTTATGGTTTGGGTTCTCGCGCCATAAACAGGCAAACATTTTACGATACGGTGTATCGCCCAATGCGCTTTGCTCAAAGGTATGATGCGCATACCCTAAGGTGGCGTACTCTCTTAGTGCAGTAAAATTGCACGCACTGAGCGCGGGGTCGTAGTTTACTTTATTAAATACCCAATCATTTATAGCCGGGGTTACCGCCATATAAGCGCGCGAAAGCCCGCGCATAAAACCCATATTTAAAATAGACAGCGCCACTTTTAAATACGGCTTATGCGGGTGTGAGCAGTTATATAACGTGCGAATAGATTGTTGCGCTTGATATAAATCGTCGCCTTCACCTAAGTAAACTAAGCGGTTATTGGCAAACTCGTTGGCAAACACCACACTTAATTTATGTTGGTATTGCCACGGGTGCGCTGGTATTAATAGGTAGTCGTCGGGGTTTAGGTTTTGCGCTTTTAGCGCTTTGGTAAACGCATCACGGGTGGTTAAATCAAGCTCACCACTAATATGGCTTGGGTAATCACTAAAGTATTCACTATAAGCAAAATCACATACTGTTTTATGCGCCGCTAACCACAATACTTTAAACGGTTTACCCACCTCTGGCGCATAGCGTAAAAAGTCGGTTTTGCTAAAACCAATACGGCCATTATTAGCCACAAACGCAGGGTGGCCTTCGCTCATTGCGGCCTCTATTTGTTGTAGCCCTAATTGCGCTAGTTCGGCTGCGCTAAGGATGTTGTTTTCGCGTTTATAACAGGCACTGGCAAGTGTGGCGTTAAGCTCTTCAAGGTAGGTGGCTAAACGCTCGCCAGTTAAACCCAGCGCAGGGCCTTGCACGCTAAAAAAGTGCAGTACATCAAGCTCTGCTTGCTCGTTGTTAAGGTTATAAAAGCATAAGCTTGGCTCGTCTATATCTATATGATTAAGCGCCATAGCACGGCCATTAAATATAAAATAACCCCCTTCAATATTTACTTTAAAACCTTGTGGGGTTTGCTCTGCAACCAATAAGCGCTCGTGTACCAGTTCGCTAATGGCTTTACTTTGTAAGTGCCTGTTAGCCCACTGCCAGTGGTCAAACTTTACATAGTCGGTGTTTATTGGCATTTGCGCTTTGTGATGTAAATTAACGTGCGTTTCAAATGCAGCTTTATTACAAAACCCAAGGTAGGCGTTTTTATCACCAAGGGTTATTTGCTTAGTATGCACAAAGCCTAAACGCTTATTTAAGGTATGAATTTTACTATTGGCAATATCGGGCTCTACTACTACGCGTGCATCGGCATTATGAGTAAAAATACTGTGCAATACGCACTGCATTATTTCAAAACTAAAATGGCGTTTAGGCTGTGTATTTGGGGCAAGTAAAATATGCATGCCGGTATCGTTTGGCAGTACCTCATAGGCAGCTGCGAGTAGTTTGTCGTGCTTTGGGCTGTAAAGCTCAACTAAGGCAAGCAGCTCATTATTTTGCTCAATAACATAGGCATGATGGTGCGGGTGGTTAATTATATCTTGGTAGGCGCTGCACATTTGATCGTGTGTGTGTTTACTCATACCCCAAAAATGGGCGTAAGGTAGTGTAAGCCACTGGCAAATTATGGGCATATCGCTTTGCTGTAGTAACCGCATAGTCACATTACCGGTGTGTTGTAACGTGGTTACAAAAGATGAAAAATACATAAAAACTCCTAAATCTTTTTAAATATTAAGTGGCTGTGTGTGCAGCTTGGCCAACAAATTTAACGCGCCATAGCAAAATAGCGCCAAGGCTTGCAAAGCCAATGGCAGCAAAGTAAAAAGGCACGGTGGTATTAAAATATTCCACACTCATACCCACTAATAACGACGCTAAAATAACGCCAATATTTTGCGCAACATGCACTTTGGCAAAATCACTGCCGTAGTGAGCAGGCTCGCTTTTAGCAAATAGCATCACTTCTAATAAAACCATGACCTGAAATAGCGCTATACCGTATAAAACGCGAGAGCTGACAACTAACCACGCCGACTCTTGCGCCTGTAAATAAAGCCCAATAGCGCCAAAAATAAGAGCACACAACAATGTACTGGTGCGGCTAAGCGTAGGAAAAGGTAAGTGCTGCCTAAAGTGGTTAAACAACAGCATAAGTAGGGCTGCAAAAGCAGGAATGGCGTACACAAGCGCACTTTGGAATGCACTGCTTTGAGCGCTCATACCTTGCCAATGGGTCGTAAAAAACGGCCTAATTAAAAACGCGCTAAAGTAAACCACCACGCTTATAAAGCAAAATTGCCAAATAAAATACGGTGTACGAGTGCGCGGTTTTTCGCTTTCAATCGCGTGCTGATAAATACCTAGCTTTAAGCTCACCATTAAATAGGCGCACAGCAGCACTTGTATAACATCGCCCGCAGCACTTAATAACAATGCATAACGCGGTGTATTTATACTAAAAAAGTACCCGCCCACTAACGCACCGCCAATAGCACCAAAGTGCATAAGTACCGAAAACAAGCCAATAATAGAAAGGTGCTTACTTTGTTGCTCTAAACGCAGTGCAAACGGGTAAATAAGCAGGTAACTGGCTTTAAGCACCAACATAAGCTGATAATAAAACCAAAATTCCCACACGTTAGTTGCAAAATAACAAAGTAAACCAAAGCAGGCGGCAATCACTTGCGTTACAAGCCAAAGAGCCAGCTCGTGGTATTTTTTGGCAACCTTTGCCCACAGTGGCAGCGCGAGCATAACGGTAATACAACAGTTAGCTACAAACACGCCAATAAGTGTGGGGTTACTTACGGAAAATTCGCTGGCAAAAAATTGCGGATAAAACGGCAGTAATAAGGTGTCGCACACGACCGAAATAACCGTAAGCAAAATAAGCGCTAAACGTAAACTCATGCGGCGTTACTCTTTTGCTGTGAATGGGTTTCTACATCGCTTAAATCAAAACACTGAAAAGCAATTTTTTGTTCAACCTGATACGGCGCATAACCGAGTATTTCGCGCAAAATTATACTGTTGCGATAACACGCCATGCCTAAATCGGGGGTTACAAAACCATGGGTGTGCTGCTCTGCATTTTGTACAAATATACGTTTTTGTTCGCTATCTACCGCATACTCGCGGCTAACTAAATAGCGGCCTTGCTCATCTTCTGGGAGTTGCTGTGCAATGGGGTTTAAAAAAGCAGGGCGCTTGTATTTAAAGCCCGTGGCACAAATTAAGTAATCGGTTTTTATTTCAAAGGCTTCATTTAGCTCTTGATGATAAAACTCAGTGACTAAGCGACCAGCACTTTTACGTGTATTGGTAAGCTTGCTGTTAGTTTTAAATGTGGTAGATATGGGTCCATCTAGGCTTTGCGCGTAAAGGGTGTCAAAAATGTCATTAATTAAATCGCCATTAATGCCTTTAAATAAGTTTTTTTGATTTTGATTAAGCCAATCTCGTTGCTCAGTTTTTAAATTATAAAAGTAATCAACATACTCAGGAGAGGTCATCTCAAGGGTGAGTTTAGTGTATTCCAGCGGAAAATAACGCGGCGAACGCGCAATCCAATCTAGTTGTAAACCTTGTGGCACTGCTTGTTGTAATAAGGTGTGATAAATTTCAGCCGCACTTTGCCCAGCTCCTACAACCGTAACGCGTTTAGCCGTTTTTAGATCATCAAGGCGGTGGCAAAAATCGCTACTGTGCAGTACGTTATTTGAATTACTTTGCACTGCGCAATCAGGAATATATGGGGCAGGGCCGGTGCCAAGCACTAAGTGGCGTGTAACATAGTGTTGCTCCCCATTAGGGGTTTTACAGGTAACGGTATAGCACTCACTTTGCTGGCAAAATTCAACCTTTGTTACACTTTGCTCAAAGCTTACGTTACTAAGCTGCGAGCACACCCACTGGCAATAGAGGTTGTACTCTTTACGCAGTAAAAAAAAGCTCTCGCGAATATAAAATGGGTATAAGCGATTATTAAGCTTGGCATAATTTAAAAAACTGTACTTGCTGGTAGGGTCTGCAAGGGTCACCAAGTCAGACATAAACGGGGTTTGCAAGGTAACACCTTCTAGCATCATTCCAGGGTGCCAATCAAATTGGCTACGCTGCTCTAAAAATAAGCTTTTCACGTCCTCCAGTGGCTCACTTAAACACGCTAACGACAAATTAAACGGGCCAAGGCCAATGGCTATAAAGTCATAAGGTTGGTTACTCATTATTTTTGCTCCTTGTACGTTTGCCACGCAATAGTGCTAATTTGTTCAAGCACGGCGCGCACATCGGTCAATTGGCACTGGGCATTAAGTAACGTAAATTTAAGGTAATGACGGCCGTTAATTTTGGTGCGCGCAATCATGGCTTCACCAGTATTTAAGAATGTTTGGCGTACGTGCAGGTTTAGGGTGTCGAGTAAATCGGGGTTATGTTTTAGCTCCTCTGGCGCAAAGCGAAATACCAGCGCGCTGAGCTCTGGGTAATTTATAACTTCAAAATCAGGGTGGTCGTTAAGCACAATATGGGTTTGACGAGCAAGGCCAATTACTTTATCGAACGCTCGCCCAAGTGGCGCTTCGCCCATGGTGCGCAGTGTTAACCACAGTTTTAAGGCATCAAAACGGCGTGTGGTTTGTAAGCTTTTATCAACTAAATTTGGTGTGCCATTGCCGGCCTCAGCAAGCGGGTTTAGATAGTCGGCGTAAAGGGTAATATGGCTAAAGTGGCGTTTGTCACTTAATAAAAAAGCACTGCAGCTAACCGGTTGCATAAACGATTTATGGTAATCAATGGTAATTGAATCTACTTGTTCTATGCCGTTTAAAGCACTTCGGTGATGCTCACTCACCAATAAACCACCGCCGTATGCGCCGTCAACATGGCACCAAAGCTGCTCTTTTTTAGCAAGTTTTGCTATGTCTTCAACAGGGTCAATTGAGCCAAAATCGGTTGTACCTGCGGTAATTACCACAGCGATAGGTAAATCGCCCTTAGCTTTAGAATCCGCAATTGCGTGGTTAAGTGCGTCCATATCCATTTGCATTTTATTGTTTGTAGCCACGGGCACTACCGCGTTATAGCCAAGGCCCAGTAATGCCGCTGCCTTTTGAATACTAAAATGCGCAACCTCAGAGCAATAAATACGAAAACGTGAGGCTACTTCAGGCAAGCCTTGCAGTTTTACTTCATGATTAGGTGCATAGCGGCCCACTGCGACTTCGCGTGCAACAAGCATGGCCATTAAGTTCGATTGCGTACCACCACTGGTAAAAACACCATCAGCAGTGCTAGGTAATTTTGCTTTTTCACAGCTCCAATCTATTAATTTTTGTTCAATAAGGGTCGCGCCAGCGCTTTGATCCCAGGTGTCTACCGAGGTATTGATTGCGCCAATGATGTGCTCTGCTACAACTGCAGGGTACGTAACGGGGCAATTTAAATGCGCCATATAACGCGGATGATGAAAATACACAGCGTGATCTAAATACACACTTTTAAGCTCGTTTAATACGGCAGGAAAATCAGCAAGAGGTTTGGCTAAATCTACATCATTTACAGTAGCGGCAAGCGTATTAACCGCCACGCCAGAAAACGGCTTTTGCGCTTTAGCCATAGCTTGTTGTACAGCCGAAAGCCCCTGCAACGACGCTATTTGGTAGTTAATAAACTGATCGAGATTAAATTGAGGAGGTAACCCGTTTTGCTCAAATATTGCTTTATTTTCGACAGGGCTGAGCTGCGCCGATTGTAATTGTGACATATTCGCTCCTTGGTTGTACTTGTATTGGGGCTGAGGATCTTAATAGTAACAATTTGCATTTACAATAATGATTAAGGGTTAGATATAGGTTTATTTTCACAATTAGGAGTGACTGATTAGTTATAAGGAATTACTTTTAAAACTAGCAAAGTGTATAAAATGAGCTATGTGAAGGTGCCAAAATGCGTGCTAAATAATGACAGTTTGTAAAATAGTGCGATGGTTTAAATATAAGAGTTGAGAAATGGGGGGTAGCTAAAAGCGAACGTATTATAAGTGGGCAGTAGCACTATAAGAAGTAAACCCCCTTTACAACTCGGCTAAACCTTAAGTGCTAAAGAGGGATATAACAGTAAAAATGCAGCTTAATTGATATCTTCAAGCTTATTTTTTAAATCCACTAGATCGGTGGCTACGGTGGTTGGCTGAATTTCCCACGGATCAAAAATAGAATCCTCAGAGCGTTTTATCCATGCTCCGCGCATACCATGTGAAATAGCGCCGGTAATATCAAACGGGTTACTCGAAATAAGCCACGTGTTTGCGCCCGTTGAATTGGTCTCGCGTAAGAAATGGCTGTAAACACCTGGGTTTGGCTTAAATGTTTTCATATCGTCGGCACTTACTACACCTTCAAAAAGCTCACTAATACCTGCAGTTTCGAGCAATTTATTAACCGCGTCCGCAGCGCCATTAGAAAATGCAAACAATCGGTAATTTTGCGCTTTAAGTTGCTCAAGGCCTTTTTTAACATCGTCAAAGGCCGGTAAAATTTTATACTGCTCAAGCAATTGCTGCTTCTGATCGTCACTAAGCTGCGTTTTATGCGCTAAACACGCGTAATCGAGGGCATGTTTGGTACATAACGAAAACGGTATATAGTTTTGCATCAACCCACGCCTAAACGAATACTCTAATTGTTTTTCGCGCCATGTATTTGAAAAGTTTTGCGCGTTATTGCCTATCATACCTTCAAGTAAAGACAGCACGCCGTGAGTGTTTATAAGCGTACCGTATACGTCAAATGCGAGTGTGGTTGCCATGTTTGCTCCCAATAATTTTAAATTACTTGTAGATTAGTCGCTCTGAGCTTAACTTACTTTGAACGATTGCTCAAATTAATAAAGTTTACAACACGATTGCAGCGCCTATTATTTAAAAACGATACAAATTAAAGGACTAAATAACATAGTATGAAAATATATTTTTTAATTTACGACAAAGTTGAAGAGCTGGATTTAGTTGGTTCTTGGGAACTAATAGGCCTGCTGGCAGAAAAGGGGCTATGTGAAAAACCCAAATTAATATCGCTAAATTCTATGACTCCCTCAGGTGAGCACGGCATGCGTTTTAGTGCTGATTATCATTTTACTGACCCAGTGCAGCCCGATGTATTATTTGTACCTGGCGGTAGTGGTGCACGTATAGCAATGGAAGACCTTGACGTTATTAATTATCTTAAAAAAACAGCTGAAAACTGCCACAGTGTTTTATCTATTTGCACTGGTATGTATTTAATGCAAAAAGCGGGGCTATTTAAGCATAAAAAAGTAACCACCCACTGGGCTTTTTTAGAGCACCTTAAAAAAGATAACACTGTAACCGTAGTTGAAGATCGCTTTGTAAAAGATGGCAATATTTGGTCTTGTGCGGGTGTTTCAGCAGGTATGGATATGTGCCTTGCTTTTATTGCTGATTATTTTGGTGAAGATGTTGCCTCCACCATACAGTTAGACGCAGAATACTATCCGTCACCAATTATTTATGGTGACGCGCATAAAAATAGCGCCACATCTAATTACATTAAAAAGCTGCGTTAAAGCCCACTTTATAACTTTATGTTGGGCTTTGCTGCTCTTAACCCAACATACGCTTTGTAAACCCCCATTACACTTTGATTAAAAAAGCACAAGGCGCTTGCAGCGTGCTGATTAAAATTAATAAAACTTATAGGTATCAAGCGCTAAAATATCCATTTCAATATCACTAAAGAGTTTTTCAACTTGCTTGCCGCCTGCGCCCATAGCAGCAAAGAGTGGTAAAAAATGCTCTTGGGTAGGGTGGTTAAATAACACATGGGGTGCATCGGCTAAGTAATTTAAAAGTGCGGGCGTGTCTTGCGCTAAAAGCTTATATTCAACCCATTGGGTAAACGCTTTTACCATTTGAACACGGTTAGGTGTAGCAGGGGTTTTAAACACTTCTCGTAGGTTGTGGCTAATGCCGCCAGAGCCAATAATTAATATATTATCGTCACGAAGTGGGGCAAGTAACTGCCCATATTCATACATGGCTTTTGCGCCTAGTTGAGTATTTATAGATACTTGTACAATAGGAATATTTGCCTGCGGGTACATTAAGCGCAGTGGTATCCATACACCATGATCCCAGCCTTGGCGTTCATCGAGTATTGCTGTGATGCCTTTATTTTTAAATAGCGTTGCAATATTACCCGCAAGCTCAGGATGACCTGGCGCAGGGTATTTAATGTTATACATATGCGCAGGAAAATTGTAAAAGTCGTGAATGGTTTCAGGCGCACGCCCTGCGGTTATTACAATGTTATGAGCCGCTTCATCGTGGGCCATATCAAAGTGCGCCGAAAAAATAACAATAGCGCGTGGCGTGTTGAGTGACTTGCCAAGCGCTTTTAAAAAGTCGGACGTTGGCGATTGCTGTACGGCCATAATAGGTGAACCGTGAGAGATAAATAGTGCAGGTTGAGCCATGGTAATACCTAAGGAGTTTATTAATATACCCGTATTTTATTGGGTTTTATTTTGTTAATAAATAAAGCGCCCATTGAGATATTATAAATACAGTATTGTTAAACTGATTTTTATTTACCCCCTCGTTAAAAAGCCGATGCGTAAACATCGGCTTTTAAATTAACACTAAATAAGCGATAAGGCGTATTAGTAGTTAATTGCACCACCATCAACGTTAATACATTGTCCGGTCATAAAATCGCTGTCTTCACTGGCTAAAAAGTAAACAGGGCCAAGTAAGTCTTCAGGCTCCATCGCACGTTTAATTACTCGTGAGCCTAGAGTGCTATTTTTAGCTTTATCAAACTGTGCGTTATTTTTAACGCCTTCGCTTTCGGTTAAGCCAACTAATAGGCAATTAACTAAAATATTATCGTTAGCAAGCTCAGTGGCCAACGCACGTGTTTGCCCAACAACCGCGCCTTTAGATGCCACATAATGGCAAAACATAGGTGCACCACGTAAAAATGTACCCGATGCAATGTTAATGATTTTACCGCGGCCTAATTTACGCATGCTAGGCAACACTGCTTTAGTACACTGAAAAGGCCCGCGGGCATTTACGCGCATAACTAAATCCCATTCGTCTTCAGATATTTCCCAAAATGGCTTAAGCTCAAGCGCAGCAAATATAGCGGCATTGTTAACTAATATTTCAACCGGACCAAATTCAGCTTCGGTTTGTTTTACCATGGCATCTAACGATTCACTATTCGTTACATCTACTTTGCAGCCTATTGCTTGGCCGCCAGCGGCAATAATTTCAGCTACGGCTGCGCTTGGGTCGGCTAAATCAGCAAGCACAACTTTAGCGCCTTGTTGAGCTAAACCTTTTGCATAAGCAGCGCCAATACCTTGTGCTGCACCAGTAACGATGGCTACTTTGTTGTTTAATCTTTTCATGGCTTTATCTCTTAGTCATTAATAAAAATATAAGCGTGCTTATTCACGTACAGCGATACTGCATTATTAATAAACCCGACTTGGCGTTAGAATGGATAAAAAGAAGCGTGATTGCTGCAGTAGCACGTATTAACTCCATTTTGTTGTAAATAAATAGTTATTTACGCAAAAAAATGTGTTTATAACGCTATAAAAACTCACTAACTGTGCAAAAATGCGATGTGTGGACTTTAACTGTTTTTATAAACATAATTAATACGATCTTTATTTAAAAATTATAAACAAGGCATTGCTAATAATGGATAAGCTAACCACCATGAAGACTTTTGTAAGTGTTGTACAAGAGGGGTCTTTTTCTAAAGCTGCCGATAAGCTCGACATATCGCCGCAACTTGTAAGCAAGTATGTGTCTGCGCTAGAAGAGGGGCTTGCTACCCGATTACTGCACCGCACCACGCGCAAAGTAAGCACTACCGAGGCGGGAGATCACTATTTTACCCGCTGCTTACAGGTGCTAGACGATATAGATGACATGGAAAATTCGCTCGATAACCTAAACGAAAATGTCTCTGGTGTGCTCAGTATTAGTGCCCCTATGTCGTTTGGGGTAAAGCACTTAGCACCGCTATTGGTTGAGTTTCAAAAGCGTTATCCAAATTTAAAATTAGATCTAAACCTTACCGACCAGTTTGTTGATATTGTTGAGCAAGGTATTGATATAGCGCTGCGCATTGGGGTTTTAAAAAGCTCATCACTTATTGCTAAAAAAATAGCGCCTATTAGGTTAGCGGTGTTTGCCTCTCCTTCTTATTTAGCGCAGCACGGCACGCCTACTACCTTAGAAGAGCTGCAATCGCATAACTATTTACGCTACGCACACACCGAGCCTACCAAAAAGCTACGTGGAGCGAACGAGCTTAAAAACGAGTTAAAGCTTGAAAGTAACCTAGTTGCTAACAATGGCGACCTGCTACTCAATGCCGCTATAGCAGGTGGCGGTATTGCCATGCAGCCAACATTTATAGCTGGTGAGGCGCTGGCACAGGGTAAAGTAGTACGTATATTAAAAGACTACGAGCCTGAGCCAATAGGGCTTTATATGGTGTACGCAAACAGGCAGTTTTTACCCAGTAAAGTGCGCGCGTTTGTTGATTTTGCGAGCAATTATTACACCGATACACCTTATTGGGATTTAGGAGAGTGAGATGTCAATCACCAACCAATTAGCGTTATTTGTTGATGTAGTACAGCAAGGCTCATTTGCAAAAGCCGCGGCGCTGCACGATATGGACAACTCATCGCTTTCAAAGCAAATTAAAAAGCTAGAAAGCAGTTTAGGTATTCAGTTACTTAATCGCTCTACGCGCTCGTTTTCGCTTACCTCCGCAGGGGAGGAAATACTCCAGCAAGCGCATATTTTAATTGATACGCTCAGTGATATTCATAGCATTGCCGACTCTTACCAAGCAAAACCTAAAGGTATTTTGCGTATTACCTCGGGCATGTTTTTTGGGCAGCAGTATGTGCAGCCTGCCATTAATTTATTTATGCAAAAATACCCTGAGGTAAAAATAACCCTCATGCTTGATGATAAGCGCAACGATATTATTGCCGATCATTACGATTTAGCATTTAGAATTGGCAAATTGAATGACTCCAATCTAATGGCAAAAAAAATATCTGATATGCACTTTGCTTTGGTTGCTTCTAATGACTTTATTGCACGCCATGGTATGCCAAGCACACCCGAAGAACTTATCGCCTTACCTGCAGTGGTTTATGGCAATGGCGATGTAAGCCTAGATCAAATTAAATTAAGCACCCAACCTCATGGTGATGAATACAAAACTCATAAAATGAAAGGCAACTATAAGGTAAGCGATGTACGCGCCATGCTTGATGCCACAAAAGCGGGTTTAGGGTATGTGATGCTAGATTTATTTAACCTAGAAAAACCCATAGACGAAATGGGGCTAGTGCCGCTATTAACTAATTATAAGCTTAGCGCATCGGGCACCGGTATTTATGCGCTGTATCCGCACCGTAAACAAACGCCACTAGTGAGCGAATTTATAAAAACTGTACAAGAGTATATTGGCAGCCCTGCATTTTGGGTAAAACATATTCCTAATTACAACCAGTTATATAAATAATAGCCACAAAAAAGCCCCGTTAGGGGCTTGGGTATACTCAAAAAAACTATATTAACTAAAGACCTTAAAAGCCTTCTAACACCACTTTACCTTTAGCGGTTTGCGATTCAAGGTGCTGATGCGCTTTGCGTAAATTGGCTGCGTTAATTTTACCTAAGTGCTCACCTACCGTAGTTTTAATTAGCCCTTGGTCAATCATAGTGGCTACGTTGTTTAAAATAACGTGTTGCTCTTGCATGTCGTCGGTTTTAAATAACGAGCGAGTAAACATAAGCTCCCAATGTACCGACACGCTTTTGTTTTTAAATGGCACAATATTAAGTGTTTCAGGGTCATCAATAAGGACAAATTGACCTTGTGGCTTCACTACTTTTTCAATTTCAGGTAAGTGCTGCTCTGTATTGTTTAAGCTAACAACGTAATCCACTTCGCTTAAGTTTTTAGCTGCAAACTCTTCACTTAACAGGTTACGGTGATTAACAATAGTGTCGGCACCTAAATCTTCTAACCACGATATTGTTTCAGCACGAGAAGCACTGGCAATAATATTTAACTTAGTGCGCTGCTTTAATAGCTGCACCATTATTGAGCCCACACCACCGGCGGCACCAATAACTAAAATGCTTTTAGAATCATCGTTTTTAGCTACATTTAAACGGTCAAACAATAATTCCCACGCAGTAATGCTGGTAAGCGGCAATGCTGCGGCTTCGCCATACGAAAGCGAACTTGGCATATGGCCAACAATACGCTCGTCAACTAACTGAAACTGCGCGTTACTGCCTGAGCGCGTAATGTCGCCTGCGTACCATACTTTGTCGCCTGGCTTAAAAAGCGATACGTTTTCGCCTACCGATTTAACAACCCCAGTTGCATCCCAACCAATTACTTTATACTCGCCCTCAGCTGCTGGCATTGCTTGGCGAATTTTAAAATCAACCGGATTAACCGATACCGCTTTAACTTCTACTAAAATATCGTGGCCGTGTGCTGTTGGCGTTTCAAGTTCAATGTCTTGTAATGATAATTCGTTTTCGATAGGTAAACTTTTTTGATATCCGATTGCTTTCATGGGAGTTGCCTCGTTAGCTAGTTAATACTCTGTGTTGATGACGCTATTTTGGCTTTATCAAGAGCATTAAAAAAGAGACAAAACACCCAATTATTATGGAAATAAAACTCCATAATAAAATAGGTAAATAATTAAAATTCCATTGCACATAGCTGTTATCGTTTTAAATTAATAATACCTTATTAACTGTAACGGGGGTTTACAGTTAGGTTATATTTAGCTCAGTTAATTTATTCCATACACTTTCGCCACCGGGGTGCAAAGCCGCATGATACCTATACGCATAGTAAGTTATTGGCACGCAGTGGTGCTCACTCCCTACAACTACCAATGTATTATTTTTAAGCTCGTTTGATATAACGTAGTCGGGCAGCCAGGCAATACCATTGCCTGCAACAGCGTGCACTTTTAAAAGCTCAGTCATGGATGAAACAAACACCTTTTTAAGCTTAGCGCCCGATATAATAGGCTCTAACTGCCGCCCCATGTAGGAGTCGAGGCTGTAGGCTAAATGCGGTATAGGCGCTGCGCTTTCTAGGTTATATAAGGCTTTGCCTTGCTCGTCACAGGCGCTAACAGGTAACAACTTAGCATTACCTATTTTTTGATGACTAAACGGCGGCAGTTTAAGGCGTTCGTTATCAAAGGCAATAAGTAAGTCGCATTCACCTTGCTCTAGCGCTTCGGTGGCTTTATCTACGTCTATAGCCTCTAAATTAAGTACAATGTCGCGCTCATCTTGTGTTTGAAAGTTAGCGAGTTGTAAGGTTAAAAAACTCGCTAAAGAATGTGCGGCTGCAACCTTTACAGAATAATTTTGCTGCACCGATAACTCCTCAAGCATGCTAACCGAGGTATTCATTTGGTTAACTAAATTACGCGCCGTTATATGAAATATTTTACCGCTTGGGGTAAGGGTAATAGGCAAGTTTTCTCGGTCGATTAGGGCTGCGCCAAGGGCGTCTTCAAGGGCTTTTATACGCCGACTAAATGCAGGTTGCGTAATATGCCTAAGCTTTGCCGCTTGCGAAAAGCTTTTTGTGTGCGAGAGCGTTAAAAAATCTTCTAACCATTTACTTTCAATATTCATAGCGACCACTTAGTTATGCAGTTTGTGCATGGGTGGTAAAATAATAGCATTATTCAAACTAAATAAAACACTATAAATTAAGCCTATAAACTCAATAACCGGAATGCTATCATGCTTAGAACTCTTGGCGTACTAGGTGGAATGGGGCCTTTGGCTACTGCCTCATTTATGAATCAGGTAATTGCGCTATCGCCCGCTAAAAATGATCAAGAGCACATACCTATGTTTATAAGGAATATCCCGCAAATTCCTGACAGAACAAAATTTTTAATGGGTCTTGAAGATGAAAACCCATTTTTTGAGCTTAAAAAGGGCTTTAAAGAGCTAACAAGCTTAGGTGTAAGTTGTATTGTTATTCCGTGTAATACCGCGCATTACTGGTACGACGCGCTCACTAAAAATGCCGATGTACACACCATTAGCATTGTAAAAAGTGTTATAAAACAAGTAAAAGCCACGGGCAAACAAAAGGTTGGTATTTTAGCCACTACCGCTACGCTTAATATGGGCATTTACCAAAATGCGTTTAAGCAGCACAATATTGATTTTGTTGAACCAAACACTCAACAACAAGCAGCCATAATGGATGGCATAACCGCCGTAAAAGCGGGCGATTTAAATAAAGGTCGCCACTTGTTAAGCAAGGCATACGACTTAATGCTTGCTCAAGGTGCTGACTGCGTGTTGTTTGGCTGTACAGAAATACCGCTTGTGTTAAATGAACAAGCCAAACACTCGCCAGACACCTGCCTAGATACCATTGCTATTTTAGCGCAAGAGTGCGTTAACTGGGCATATGCTAACGCCCATCAATCAACGCTTTCAAGTGTGGCATAGAAAATATCAGTTTAAACTAGAGCTAATTAATTTAACTCTTTTGCAAAGCGTTTTCGATAGCGCTTTGTAAGCTTTGCAGCGCGTATTTGGTCACTTATTAAAGTAAAAATAGCCGAGGCATTTGCTTTAACGCGTTTGCCTTGGCCCACTCGGCGAATTTGCCTTTTTACCAGCGCCATAGTGGCAAGCCCTGCAAGGGTTTTGTCTTGAAAAGTAACGCGCGGCATAAGCAGGTTTTGCGTTGGCTGTGTTTGCCAGCTATTAACTAAATCTGGCTGATAGGCCAGTGCTGTGGCCATACCAACGAGCGCTACGCCTGAGCTAATTACTCTATTTGCCACATCTAATCGGCTAATGCCACCGGTGGTCATAATGGGTATGGTTGATTGCTCGCTAATAGCTTTGGCAAATTCCAAAAAGTACGCCTCACGTGCAAGTGTACGCTCATCGCCTGTTTGTCCTTGCATTGCGGGTGCTTCGTAACTTCCGCCTGAAAGCTCTACAAAATCAAGCTTTAATGCACTAAGCATATTAACAACTGCTTGCGCATCATGCGGTTCAAAGCCGCCGCGCTGAAAATCGGCTGAGTTAAGTTTTATGGATACCGAAAAACCGGCGCGGCATTGCGCTTTAATACTGCGTGTTATTTCAAGTAATAATCGCGCGCGATTCTCAAGGCTACCGCCCCATTCGTCATCACGCTTATTAGTTAGTGGAGATAAAAACTGCGCTAATAAATAGCCATGTGCAGCGTGTATTTGCACGCCATTAAAACCTGCTTTTTCGGCCTGTTGCGCTGTATGGGTAAAACGAGCGATAACATCACTAATCTCGCTTTTATCCATAGCTGTTGGCTGGGCAAATAAGTGAGAGTGCTTACCCATATTAAGCGCAATATCAGAGGCACTTAGCGCTTTACCGCCCATTTTTTTAAATACTTGGCGGCCAGGGTGATTTATTTGCATCACAATTTTACAGTCGTTTTGTTGCCCTAAACGAGCAAGCTCTGCAAAAGGCGTTATATCGGTTTGCTGCTCAAGGGCAAGGCCGCCAGGCCCTGTCATTGCAAGGTGGTCAACCATAACATTGCCGGTAATAATTAACCCGCACCCGCCTTTTGCCCATTCGTTGTATACATTTTTAAGCACTTGCGATGGCGTTAGGTCGGCCTCTGCGAGGTTCTCTTCCATAGCGGCTTTTACTACTCGGTTTTTAAGCGTTAAACCGCTTGGTAGTGTAAAGGGCGTAAATACAACAGATTGTTCAAATTCAGACATACATATAAACCATAAATTGACATTACAGGCACTATAACCTTAAAGTCAGCTTTAAGGTCAACCCGCTTTTTATAGTAGAGGCAATAATGAAAATAGGTGAACTAGCTAAGCACTCGGGTATTGCAGCAAGCACCATACGGTATTACGAAAGTATAGGGCTGCTGCCACCCGGTACGCGAAATAACAACGGGTATAGGCAATACGACAAAGCCAGTGTAGAGCAGCTTAAAATGATTAAGTTTGCACAAAGTTTAGGGTTTTCGCTTGAAGAAATCCCCTCCCTGCGTAAGCCTAATGAGGAGCTAGATCACAACGCCATTATTGAGCGCCTTGGTGAAAAACAACATGAAGCTAATGCACTAATAGAGCAGCTACAGCGTAAGTCAGAGCGTATTGGTAATTTAATTACACTGCTTAATGCAAGTTGGTCTAATGGAGAGTGTATTGGCGATGAAAAAATAAATGAGTTATTGAATGAGGTGGAGTATTAAAGGCGAAAGCGAGTACATGTGAGCTTTAGTTGAATTAGTTTGGCGGCGCTTTACCATGAAAATTGTTATAAAGCTTTTGTAAGTTGGCAGGCACTAGAGGCCAACCAACCGCAATAGTATGAGAACTGGCGCCCCAAAATAATGTTTCTACGTAATATACGTCTATGTATTCAATTACTTTTGCCTCAGCGTTTACTAGCTTTTCAGCCATAAAACTTAAATAACGCTGGGCTTGCTCCACATAGCCAAGAGCAAAAGCGTGTGTTGTGGCTTTAGAAAACGCCTCCATTTTAAACGTGGTTTCATCTTTATCATATATGCTCAGCAACGCTTTAACTTCAGGGAATTGAGCAATAATTTCGTGCAATAAGTTATAAATTACAACATCCGTTTTCATCAATTGAACTCCGTGCTTAAAAGTCCAAAGCATTTTAGATCGTGAAATTGCCCTTTCCAAAAACCACTTTGGCGCCTTGTGCCTTCTTCACAAAAGCCAAGCTTTATTAAAAGCGCCTCTGATGCGTTATTTCCTGGTACTGTGTCGGCTTGTATTCGATTTATAGCACCGCAACTTAGCAATCCATCAAAGGCAGCTTTTATAATCATATGAATAGCCTCAAAAGCATAGCCTGTACCCCAATACTGGCTATTAAGGTCGTAACCAATAAATGCGTGCTTCATTGGTACTGACCAACTATTAAAACCGCAAGTACCTATTAACTCATCAGTATTTTTTAAACGGATAGCCCAGCGGATCCCTTCTCCATTTTTATACCGAATATTGAAAAATTCGATTAACTTATCGGCCTGAGAAACTTGAGTAAAGGGCGCCAGATCATAGTATTTAGTAACACCTTGGTCTGAAAAAAGAGCAAAAATAGCGTCTCTATCCTCATAATTAATGGGGGTTAACGCTAACCTTTGCGAATTGAGTAAGGGAAAAACCATTAACCTTCCTTTTAATGTATAAAACAGTAGAGATAAATCGAACTTAATCCAGCTCTAATTGGGCTTTTTCTACGCTTTCGTTTGGTAACTCTTTTTGAACCGATACACCTAGCTCTTTAAATTCTGAAGCTTGTTTAATTAAGTTACCTTTACCACGGTAAAGCTGTGAAAAGGCTTTATCGTAGCTTTCTTTTGCGCGGTCTAGTTGTTTGCCAACACCTTCCATACTCGTTAAAAAGCCATTGAGCTTGTTATAAAAGCGCTCTGCACGATTCGCCAGCTCTTTAGAGTATTTGGTTTGTTCTTCGAAGCGCCACAGCTGTTTAACAATATTAAGGCTTGTAAGCAGAGTAGTTGGTGTAGCAACTAAAATGTTTTTTTCGATAGCTTGTTGGTAAATATCGCTTTGATATTTAAGCGCCTCTACAAATGCAGATTCTATAGGCACAAACATAATAACTACTTCAGGCGAATTTATACCAGGGAGACGATCGTACGATTTACTGGCAAGCTCGTTAATACGCGCGGTAACAGCATTTACATGCTCTTTAATTGCTTGGCTAGCCTCTAGCTCATTTTCGGCATTAACGTAGCGGGTATAAGCATTTAGCGATGTTTTAGCGTCAATCACTAAGTGGCGGCCTTGAGGTAAATACACCACTACGTCGGGGCGCAGTCGACCGTCTTCGGTATTAAACGATACTTCGCGTTTGTAGTCGGTACCCGCGCGCAGGCCTGCGCTGTCGAGTACGTTTTCGAGCATCAGTTCACCCCAATTACCTTGGGTCTTTTTTTGCCCTTGTAAGGCATTACTAAGTTTATCGGCTTGCTCGGTAATAGCTTGGCTTTTAGCTTGCAAGTGCAGTAGCTCAGTTTTAAGGGCAGCACGTTGTTTTAAATCTTCAACGTGAATCGATTCCATTTTATCTCTAAAGCCTTTTAGCTCGCCTTGAACTGGCTTTAATAGTTGCTCAATGCTTTCTTGGTTTAGCGTTTTAAAGCTTTGCGATTTTTCTTCTAAAATTTTATTAGCTAGGTTTTCAAACTCTTTTTTAAGCACATTTTTGCTTTGCTCTATTTGTGCAAGCTGCTCGGTAAAGTTTTGCTGCTTTTGCTCAAGCGTAGTTCGCATATTATTAAGCTCAATATCGCGCTGGTTATATTGCTCTCGCAAGGCACTAAGTTCGCCTTCGGCTTTACGCCAAAAATGGTTGTATTGAACACTTTGTTTTTCTTGCTCGCTAAAGCGAGTTTTAAAATGCTGCGCTTCATCGCGTTGCTCTTGATGTGATTGCTCGAGCAGCTCGTGCTCATCAAATAAGGCCGTGTATTGCAGCTGTTTATTGTCGTACTGGTTTTGTAATAACGATAACTGTTGCTGTTGCTCGCTAATGTGTTGTTTTAATTTATTACGAGAAGGGAGCGACACTAGGCCATATAGTACGAGCCCTGTTGCAAGCCCTGCGCTGGCACTTAACCAATCAATATGCGTTAATAGCTGAGTAAACATAAAATAAACTTATAAAATTTAGAGACATGCCATCATAACGAATAAAGGTAGTGGGGGGTAGGGGCGTAACATTTACTAAAGGCATAAAAAAAGCCAGCTAAAAGGGCTGGCTCAATCATTACTAAATTTAGTAACCAATCAGGGAAATCAACATGAAGCTTGTGATAACTGCAATTAATCAACAAGCGTAATAGTAGACGCCACTCATTAAATTAAGTTCACATAAAAATATAAATAATTATAAAAACTAAAATGTGGGCATAAAAAAAGCCAGCTTAAAAGGAGCTGGCTCAATCATTACTAAAATTAGTAATTAAACGGGGTAAATCAACATGAAGCTTGTGTTAACTGCAATTAATCAACAAGCATAATAGTAGACGCCGCACACAAAATTAAGTTCACATAAAAATATAAATAATTTAAAAATTAAAATGTGGGCATAAAAAAAGCCAGCTTAAAAGGAGCTGGCTCAATCATTACTAAATTTAGTAACCAATCAGGGAAATCAACATGAAGCTTGTGATAACTGCAATTATTCAACAAGCATAATAGTAGACGCGCCCTTTTAAATTTAGTTCAAACAATTTATAAAAATGTATTTTAAGGTGTTAAATACAGGCATAAAAAAAGCCAGCTAAAAGGGCTGGCTCAATCATTACTAAATTTAGTAACCAATCAGGGAAATCAACATGAAGCTTGTGATAACTGCAATTATTCAACAAGCATAATAGTAGACGCGTGTTTTTAAATTTAGTTCAAACTATTTATAAAAAATGCAATTTAAGGTGTTAATTACAGGCATAAAAAAAGCCAGCTAAAAGGGCTGGCTCAATCATTACTAAATTTAGTAACCAAACAGGGAAATCAACATGAAGCTTGTGATAACTGCAATTATTCAACAAGCAATATAATAGACGCCGTTTGGTTAAATTAGTTCACATGCTAAGTAAAAAAATTAGCTTTTTATAAGTGATAACATTTGCTGCTCATCAAACGAAGTAAAGCTCATTGATTTATCGGTAAATAATGCATCAACAAGCGCTTGCTTATCTTGCTGCATTTTAAATACCTTTTGCTCAATTGAGTTACTCATAATTAATTTATAAACAAACACTGGATTTGTTTGGCCAATACGATAAGCACGATCGGTGGCTTGTTTTTCAACAGCAGGGTTCCACCATGGGTCAAAGTGAATAACGGTATCGGCTTGAGTTAAGTTAAGCCCAGTACCGCCTGCTTTTAAACTGATTAAAAACACCGAGGTTTTGCCACTGGTAAATTCGCCAATAACTTTGTCGCGATGACGCGTTTGCCCAGTTAGCATACTAAAGTTGATATTTATATCGTTTAAACGCTCTGCAATTAAATCGAGCGCAGAGGTAAATTGACTAAAAATAATCACTTTACGACCAAGGCTTAGCATTAACGGCAAATGCGTAGTTAGCCATTCTAATTTTGCTGAACCTGCTTGTGTTTCTGGCTCAATTAATTTTGGATGACAACAAATTTGCCTTAGCTTTAGTAGCGCTTCTAAAAATGCGAGCTTACTTTTTTGTGCGCCTTGCTCAGCAAATAAGTCGATGAGTTTTTCTTCTAGGGCGCGCGTAATACCTTGGTACATATCTTTTTGCTTAGGTTCAAACTCAAACTCTTTTAACAGCTCTGTTTTTTGTGGCAGCTCTTGAGCTACCTGCGCTTTTGTGCGGCGTAATATAAACGGCATAATAAGCGCTTTTAGTTGCTCAGCTCGCTCTGAATCGGCTTCGCGCTCAATAGGTGTTTGAAAGTGCTGTTTAAAGTGCGCTTGCGAGCCAAGTAATGAAGGCATTGCAAAGTCGAGTAACGATTTAAGCTCAAACAAATTATTTTCGATAGGCGTGCCGCTTAAACATAACTTAAAGTCGGCATTTAAACGCTTAACTAAGCGCGAGACTTGTGCAGTATCGTTTTTAATATATTGCGCTTCATCTAAAATAATATTTTCAAAATAAAGTGGCGAATAATAAGCAATATCACGCTTTAATAATGGGTAAGTAGTTAAAATACATTGCGCTTGCGCTAAATGTTGTAAAGGCTCATTACGTTGCGAGCCAAAAATAGTGGTTACTTTAAGACTTTTAGCAAATTTGATTATTTCGTTTTGCCAATTACTTACCAAACTTGTAGGGCACACTATAAGGGTAGGGCCCGCTTGCGGGCGATTAAAACTGCTGGCTAAAAAGGCAATAACTTGCAGCGTTTTACCAAGTCCCATGTCATCAGCTAGTATGCCGCCTAATTGGTGGCGCTTTAAAAAACTAAGCCAATCAACGCCTTGTTGCTGGTATTCACGTAGTGTTACCGAGTCATTTAAACCGTGTAAGGGCACCACTGGCATTGCCTGCTCGGTGTTGTTTAACTCATCAAGATAACGCTCAAGAGAGTCATCATGAAGGTCTATAGTAACTGCGGTATGCTTTACCAGCTCAGGTAAATAAGAAAGCGGGATATTAAATTCATCGCGTGTTTTTACAAATTCAAAGCGTTGTTTAAATTCGGTCAGTAAATTAATGGCGGCTTTACTAATAACACCAAATTGACGCCCAACAGGGTAGTAATAAAACAGCTCACTTTGACGATTTAACGATTGATACGTGGCATCATCGGTATTAAAAAGTACAGCGGCTTTGGCATCGCTTAATTGCACTTTACAATGCATTTGGTGACCTGCAGCACGGTTTACATCGAGTGTAACGTGCCCTTGGGGGTCGGCTACATTTACTTTAGTTTGAGTTACCTGCCAGCCACGCTTTTTAAAGCCAGGGAATACTTCGTAAACAAGCCAATGTAAATGTATAGGTGATTGTTTATTAAATATAAACTCACTTTGTAAACCCCCTTTACAAAACTCAAAACCTAAATTTACTAACTCATTTGTTACTGTGTTTTCAAATGCACTATTTATTAAACTCGCTGGTGCTGTTCCCGCTAAATAATTTTTATTTTTATATTTAAATAATAGCGAAACTTTAAGCCCTTGCTCATCCATAGTGGCTTTTAAAACAGCATTACCAAGTTGCTTAACATTGACTTGTTCGTTATTCGGATGCGGAATAACACCGGCGCCAAAATTGTCGGCAAGTTGTTTATAAATGCGATCAAAATTAGCATCGTGAAGTGCGGGAATTGATTGTAAATGTGCTATTTCGTCGGCGCTAAGCTGTGTTCTGATCCGGCCGACTTTAAAGTGATCGAGGTCTAAATAAGCGGGCGGCGTGGTTTTTATCAATGCCCAATTTTTACTGTGTTCAAGCTCAATAATTAACTGCGATAACTCGTTTTGTTGCTGCCAATTAAAGTTAAGCGATTGCCCAGTTTGCGCTTTAATAGCAACACGAGAGCGTTGTAAAAATAAACGGTCGGTGGCAATTAATTGTTGTAAAGCGCTAAAGCCCCATTGACCTTTTAGCTCTAAATTACCTACTGCATTTTGCGAGCGAATCCAACTAAAGAGTCTAAAGTCACTTTCGAGCAAATCGTTTGGCGTTACAAAGCTATTTAATTGTTGCTCAGTTAAATTGCGCCCTAGCGTGTAATTATTATTTTTGTCGTAATTGGCAATTTTTGGCGTTAAAAATACTTTATTGTTTTCAATGTCTAATACAAATAAAAGAACTTGCGAAGGAGCTTTAGCATCAACACTTTTAAGTGCTGTCAGCTCACTAAACCAATCGTTAATAAAGTAGTCTTCTCCGTATTCACCTGAGTGCTCTATTTTAAGTTTAAATAATACAGCGGCTAAGTGCCTACATTTGGTTTTAGCATTACAGGTACAATGCGTATCAACAGAGTAACCAGTAGGTACTTTACTGATCTCAATGCGTTGGTTAAATGTTGATCCGGTGTCGCCTTGTACGGTTGAATCAATAACAGCAAAATCACTGCTGTGCTCTAACCAACTAATTTGGCCGTTTTTATAATACTCTTTGCCTTTATCGAGCACGTTGGGCCTAAACAACTTTTTTATAAAGCGCTCAGAAAGAGGGAACAAGGTTGCCTGCTCATTTTTTATTTCTTCAAAAATAGCCAGTAAATCATTTTTTGATAAGTTAGCAGACATGTCACTCTAAGTATTAAATTTTTAAAATAATTCTGCCAGTATATTCTTTAACTGCGCACAGCAAAAGCAATATTAACGTTATATAAACTGGTTGGAGCTGCTAGGTTAGTAAAAAATCGGTTTGTACGTACTTTATGGCACTTTATCTGCCAATATGAGAATAGGTAAACAGCAAACATACATGTTACAAACAATTTATTAACAATGCAGGGGCTTTACAGATCAGTTTTTTACTAACAAATTAAGATCCAGCATCAAATAGTAAGAAAAACTAAATTCAGTTAGTAAAAATGTGATCTTTAGAGCAAAAATGAGGGATTTATAGGTTATAAATAGCAAAAAAGATCAGGATTTTACTAAGTAAAAAGCCCATTAGATCAGAATTTAACTAACCTAACAGGCTTTTAAGATCACTATTTTACTAAGTAATACTGGGCTAATTAAACGCGCTTAACAGCTTAGTAAGTTGTTCTAAGCGTTTGTCAGTCAAAACTTTATTATCTATTTTAATAGATACGTCACCACTTTTTAAATTGCGTTGTACGTTTATAAAGTTGTTTTCAAATACAGCTTCACGTTTAGCAACCGCGCTAGGCTCGGTAGTTAAACGTTTAGTAATTGCCATAGCGCGCTTGTCGTCGCTTGTAATGGCGTTAATTTCATCGTCTGTATGTAATTCGCTAACTAGGGCGTTAAACGCCTGCTCGTCGCGCTCCTTTGCACTAACAAGCTTTTTAGCGACTTCTCTGCCTACGTGATTAGCCGTTGGGTAAAGTGAAATTACATCAGCGGGGATTTGCTCGTACGCTTTAATGGCATCTGCAATTGCGGTGTGCGATACACCTTCAATAGCGGCAATTTCGCGATAAGAGCCTTTTTTACCTTGCTCAATAAGATCGTTTTTAGTTTGTTGATAAGCTTGCCCTAGTTCCCAAAGGCTTGGGGCTATGTACTGATCTGAAGATACAGCTAAAATTTTAGCGTCTTGATCGGTAAAATCAGGAGAGCTTAAAACTAAATAATCGGCATTTCCTAAAATACATGCCTTTCGACGACGTGAACCGGCAAGTACTAAGTTAGTATTTCCCTGATCCCAAAGTAAAGCAGGGTGTTGATTACGTCCATCTTCACTGATTGCAGGTAAAATATCAGAAACCGACTTTTCGTTTAATAGCGCTTGTACACGGCGATTTTTACCGTAAACCGCGGTGCTAGATTCAATATCTGCATGAGCAATAACTTTACACACTAAAGTTATTTCGCGTGTAGGGTCGCTTGGCGCAGGCATTCTTATTACATCACCAGCGCTTGCTTGCTCAAGTAATGCATCGAGGCTGCTATTGCCTACGGCAGTTGCAAATGGATCTAAGCGGGTGTCGTTTTTACGTTTTGTAGCCATTTTTATATAACATCCTTACTTAGTGTTGTTAAGTGACGATTGGGTTGACTCCCAATTAGAACGAATAAGCATTTCTAATTCGTCCACAACATCTTTAATATTTTCTTGCGCGCGCAATAAAGACTCGCGACTTGCTAAACTATCCGATGCTTTTTGATCAAATATGGTATTAAAAGACGATGAACTAGCCGTAATTGCCGAGCTGTGATTAATTGGGTAGCTCATTACTTGGCGGCCAAACGCACTACGTACATCTTTAACAATATCGCGCTGTGAATGATTACCCTTAACGTAATTGGTCACTAAAAACTGCATAAAGTCCCAACCTTCATGACCAAGTGCCGCTACTGTGTGGTAAATCTCACCTAAACGCTTTAAATATTTATTGTTAGCATCAAAATCTACAGCTTCAGGATGAACCGGAATAAGCATCGCCGTAGAGGCCATTAAAGCATTATAAAACATAAAGTTAAGTGTAGGAGCGGTATCGATTAAAATAATATCAAATTCGTCTTTAACCGGCTCAATAACTTTTTCTAAAAGCTTATGATAATGACGTGTTTGTTCGTAATTAGAGGTGTCTTTTAAAAGTGTTGCGGTCTCGTGTTCAAAGTAAAAGTCATCCATACCTGAGGGTAAAACACGAATATTTGGAATATGCGTAGTCACAAAAGCACTAGAAACAAACTCTGGCCAGGTTTCGCCTTCGTCTAAATCAATACAATCACGCATTAAGTCACCTACCGTAACAGGGTCATGATCGTTAGAAGGGAAAAAGCTAGAAGACGAACCTTGAGGATCTAAATCAATAATACCAATACGATAACGTTTGATATTAGTCGTCGCCAATGCAGCAGCAATATTAACCATACTGGTTGTTTTACCACAGCCACCTTTAAGTGAATTAATAACAATAACTTGGAGTTTATCGTTAGCAGTACGGTGATCTGGCTGAATATCCATGATATCGGCCATCGCAAAAATATTTACTAACGTGTACGCATAGTGCCCATTTGCACCACGCTTAATATTTAAATCATCAAAGTCACCATTGTCATGACGACGTTTTAAGGTACGATTATTACACCCTAATAAATCTGCTGCCGCTTTTTGGGTGTAAGTTCTTAATTCTTTTTCTTCTGATTTAAGATGAGCGCGATAGTGTTGTATGCGTCCTTTTAAAGATTTTTCAGCAACTTCGGCTGTTGCTTTTAAAAGCCGGTAAGTACTTAGCGCGTTATTATTGATAGACATACTTTCTTCCTCAAAGTTAGGCAGTTAGTATAATGTCCATTCAAATAGCTGTAAACAACTATTTAAGGCGACATGCATTTTAATAACAAGACATTTAAAAATATTTTTACACCTTTAAGATTGCTTAGTATAAATAAAGAAGTTTAAAGGTGGTTAAATATATAAGGTAATAAAGGTTAAGGGTGTATAATAGCTATATAACTATATGATATTTATAAATAATGTTAAAAAAAGCAGATCACCTTTATACTTGGTTAAGATCAGATCTTTATCTACATGCAGATCAGCTTTTTACTAAGCCTTATTTAAATATTAGAGTTATGCACAACTTACTCAATAAGTTATGTACAAAATGACTGTATGAGATCAGTTTTTTACTAAGTAAATTATAAAGTTATACACTTAAGCCTACGAAGAACAGGGCGTTTAATTGGTATAGATCTGATCTGTAGTAAGTACAGATCAGATCTATGCTAACTCGAAGTGCTGTTATCCACAGCAGGTATTTATTTTACTAACGTTTGTCGTGTAAAAAGTTTAAAAATAGCGCTTTTAATGGACAAAAAATAAATTGAGTTAGTAAAAATTTAGCTTGAGAAGCTTATCTTAGTAAAATAGTGATCTGAAATTAAGCTTATCACTCCCTACTTAGTATAATAATGATCCGTTACGTTTATTTATAGTCGGATCAGTTTTATACTAACTTAAACATTTAACTTTTGTTGCTTAATGTGTTGTTATTAGCTGTCGCAATAAAAAATGGAAATCAGAACAATGAGCCGAAAGGTCAACATCTCGGTAGATAACTTGCCCGATACACTTAGGGGCCAAATACACGGGGTGGAAAGTGCAATAGATAACGAAAGTTTAGCACTATTTACAGATAACAAAGATGTGCGAATTTCTATCGAAAATGCCGCTCATGGGTTACGTGCTTATTCAAACACGTTTAACCACTATGATTTATGGGGGCGTTTTGTACGTTCTGGGCATAAAAAATTGCCATTGGAAGAAGCTCCTAAAAAAACAATTATTACGCGTAAAATATCCGAAAAAGTAGATGGTATTTTATATGACGGCGAAATAAAAATTACACCGGCCGTTGTAAGCACGCGTAAAGATGGCGAAGACGTAGAATATTTAGTGTGGCCATCGGATAGAGAAGAAAAAGTTGAGCGCGCGTTAATTCGCCTTGCATCGAAAGGTAAAATCGTAAAAATCAATTTTAAGTCCGGTATTCAATATGCCGTGGTTTTTTCGATGAACGAATTAGCCCAAGAACTTAAAGCGGTTGGCCAATCAATGCCATACCCACAAATTAAAGAATCACTTGAAGCACTTCAAGGTTCTAAACTTTCATTTAAATACTCGGCTACTGATACTAAAAATACAGATATTGATGACTCTTTTTATGAGTCAAACATGAACTTTTTATCATCTCTTCATTTTAGTGGTAAAAAAGGCCAAGGCGGCAACGTTAAATGTGTTGCATGTTTAAATGCATTTGTTCATAACATGATTGATAACCTTGAATACAAAGGGTATTACTTTAACAGTGCGCAAGAGCTAAAACGTGGTTTATCGCGTTGGATGATGCTGCGTTTATACCACCTTTGGCGTTATGCCGCGCCTGGTAAAACGTATCATTTTAGATTGCTATCTATTATGGAAAAATACGGCTCTATTTATTCAACCGACGATATCACAGAAAACAAATTAAAAGCATTACGCCGTGATATGACCACAACAATGAAAGATTTGATTGAAAAAGGGGCTATTTCAGAATACAGCATTACTAATGTAAAAGATGATAAAACCGGTAATATTATTGATTACACCTATGAAATGCATCCTTCTGATCAGTTTTGTGATGAGATACTCACGCTCAATAAGCACAATAAGCGTATTGAGATTCAAGGTGGTAAACGAATTGTCGAAAACGCAGTTTTAATTGATGAAGATAAAATAGAAGAAATAGTCGAAAAATAACAACGGTTAAAATAATAGACTACTTACCAAAAAGGCCACACTATGTGGCCTTTTTAACATAATTATTTATCTACTTGTTCTAAATAAAGTCTATCCACTAAAAAGTCATACTCTTTTTTTCTCGGGTGAGACTCTGGTTTTTGATAATCTGGCAAAGTACCTAACTTAACATCGGGCTGTGGGTTAATTAAAATAAACGGCAATGCTGCACTTACGTGATACCTATTTTCTGCGGTATACCTAACATTAACTTGGGGACTTACTCGGGTAGGGCGGCGAATTCTTAACTTTTCTTTTTCACCTAAACTAGCTACTCGCATTTGCTCTTGTGCAACAAGGGACTGCCATTTTTGTTGGTCTATCATTCTTGGGTTTCTATAACCTGCGGATTTATCGAGCATTTCAAGCGCCATTTTTTTAGTTAGAGTTTTAGTAGCATGCTTATGCATCCAAGTAAATCGCACTGAAAAAGGGGACTCACTTTGAAAGTGAATTTTTCGATAAGCTGCAAGAGTGATTAAATTTGGAACCGCGTTATGAACAGCTTCAAATCGAGCATCGTTATTATCGATAGCCAAAACACACTCCTTAAAAGCAGCCTTAGCTTTATTAACTTGTTGTATTCGGCTAGTTAATGCTGCGACCTCTGCATTTTTTAGAACCAAAAGCCCAGGATGACGCTTTAGTACTCTACTACTTAAACTTTCTTTTTTATAAATATCAGTAAATGAGTTTAAAATTGCCCTATGAGCAATTTCGCCGGTTAATTTTTTTACAGGAATTGACTCGGGAATTATATTTTCATCAACACTATTTATATCTGGTAGCTGATAATACTCAGCCTTTGAATATTCACAGACACGTAATTCATCAATCAACAACGACGTTAATTCATTCATTAAATCAAACTGACTTCTTATTTGTACTTTAGAAACCATAACCACCTTAAGAACACATCTTACTTATCTAATTATAAAGTTTAACCTTTTGCTCTGGTTCTTTAAAGTTTATTTATTTTATTAAAGCTAAGATTACCATTAAATCAAATTAAGTATGATGTGTTCTTTAATGCTGTTTACTTATGCTAGTGAGATTCGGTGCTTGAATATTTGCATATAACATAAAGAATTAGTGAACCCAGGCGTGATCAATACACTTATGTTTATTTAAAAATTTGTTGTAACGCAGGTAATTGTCAGGGCGGTTTATGCTTTTATATATTATCGCTCTGTGTAAAATAGTTATTGAGCCTTTAGTTTAAGGCCAGAAATCAATTTTTTGGTTCGCCACTTTAGATAGTGTTGGGCACTCATTGTATAATGCTTATAAGTGATACTTGTAATACAGCGCTGGGCCCCTGTGATGGGAAAGGATGCTCTGTCAAGATGAAACTTAGTATTTAAAGTAGTCGTTCATACAGACTGTTTTTAGTAGCCCTAATTAGAGTACTGGCATCGTCTAACAACCTGATCACAGCTGTACAGAATAAAGTGGACTTATTACTATAGCCTTACATAACCCTGAATCACTTACCACACACTCAAGATAAATTCTAGCCACTTGATTGATTTAATTGAATTACCACTGTAAAGCTAAGATTACATTCAACCCACTTTAAGTATGATGTGTTCCTAATAAAGCTGTTAACTTTAAGGCTTTGAATTCAATTTGGTTTGGGATGGTTAAAAAAACGCCTTCATATATTTAACTTATTGTATTTAAATAAAAATAGTAAAATTAAAACGCGCTTAAAACTAAGCATGAACAGCCTTAAAATCACAAATAACCTTATATATATTTAACTCATAACAAATTAGTTGGTAAATAGTGAATATAGTCCTTGAACTTAGGGCCATGCATACGTTAATTTCTTTATATCAGGTAAAGTAGGAATGAGGAAAGAACATGCAATCGTGGAACCCAAATAGCTGGAGAGAACTGCCAATACTGCAGCAGCCACAGTACCCAGATCAAGAAGAACTGAAAACAGTAGAAAGCCAGTTAAAGAGTGCTCCGCCACTTGTTTTTGCAGAAGAAACAAGAAGCCTCTTTAAGCAATTAGAAGATGTATGTGAAGGTCGTGCATTTTTACTTCAAGGTGGCGACTGTGCCGAATCATTTAGCGACTTTAATGCCGCTAATATTCGCGATACATTTAAAACCATTTTACAAATGGCAGTTGTTTTAACATACGGCGGTAAATGCCCAGTTGTTAAAATTGCACGTATGGCTGGCCAATACGCTAAACCACGCTCTGCAGATTTAGAAACTATTGACGGTGTATCTTTACCATCTTACCGTGGTGATATTGTAAATAGCTTTGAGTTTACAGAAGAAGCACGTATTCCCGATCCACAACGTTTAATGAAGGCATACCACAATAGTGCTGCTACATTAAACTTACTTCGTGCATTTGCACAAGGTGGCTTAGCAGATTTACACCAAGTGAATCGCTGGAACATGGGCTTTGTAGCCGCTAATCCGCAAAAAGAGCGATTCCAACAACTTGCTGACAAAATTCAAGACGCACTTGAATTTATGGAAGTATGTGGCATTAATTCTACTATTGCGCCAAGCCTTAAAGAAACCGACTTATACACGTCTCACGAAGCGTTATTGCTAGGCTATGAAGAAGCACTAACTCGTCGCGATCACCTATCTGGTGACTGGTACGACTGTTCTGCGCACTTTGTGTGGATTGGTGAGCGTACGCGTCAATTAGACCATGCACACATTGAGTTTTTCAAAGGTATTAAAAACCCTATTGGTGTTAAAGTTGGTCCAGGAATGGACCCAGATGACCTAATTCGTTTAATTGATGCAGTAAACCCAGATAACATTCCGGGTCGTTTAACGCTAATTACACGTATGGGTGCCGACGTACTGCCAGAAAAACTTCCAGCACTTGTAAGACGCGTTCAGCAAGAAGGCCGTAAAGTTATTTGGAGCTCGGATCCAATGCACGGTAACACTGAAAAAGCGACATCAGGCTATAAAACGCGTAGCTTCGATAATATCATGCGCGAAATTAGCCAGTTTTTTGCTGTACACAAAGCTGAAGGTTCATACGCAGGTGGTATCCACTTAGAAATGACTGGCCAGCACGTTACAGAGTGTACCGGTGGTGCATACGGTTTATCTGACGATGACCTAGCGCAACGTTACAAAACACAATGTGACCCGCGTCTAAATGCAGACCAAGTATTAGAGGTAGGCTTTTTAGTAGCTGACTTATTAAAAGACGCTCGTAAGTAATAAATAAAAAACTAAAGCCGCATTATGCGGCTTTTTTTAGCAAAACAGTAAATTAGTTGGTTAGTACTTACGTCGTTCAAGGTTACTGTCTATTAGGATTTTTGCAGATATTTCCTCTACAGAATGATGGGTAGAATTAAAGTATGCAATTTTATGTCGCTTATAAAGCATTTCAACTTCACGCACTTCAATTCGGCATTGTCTTATTGATGCGTATTTAGAATTTGCCATACGACGATGCCTAATTGCAGCCAAACGCTCAGGGTCAATAGTTAACCCAAATAACTTATGTTTGTAAGGGAGTAAACATTTAGGTAGTCCCTCACTCTCTAAGTCGTCTTCAGTTATCGGGTAATTTGCAGCCTTAATGCCGTACTGTAAGGCTAAGTACAAGCTTGTTGGTGTTTTACCGCTTCTGCTAACACCTACTAAAATAATATCGGCTTCAGAAAAGTTTTTAATATTTCCGCCATCATCATTCATAAGGGCATAGTTAACCGCATCTATTCTAAAGTCATAACTTTTTTCATGAATAGAGTGGGTACGATGCATTTTTGGCACTGGCGCAACATTAAGCTCTTTTTCTATTTTTTCACTGTAAGTAGACAAAAAATCATACGCGATTGCATCGGCCGATTTAATAATTTCACTTAAGTTGTGATTTACGAAGGTAAAGAATACAAATGGCTTCTCACCTTCTTTTGCAGCAGTTGCGTTTATTAACGCTTTAATTTCATTTGCTTTTTCTTCTGTTTCTACAAAAGGAATAGTTTTATGATTAAATTCAACCGGAAACAACGACAAAGTCGCGTGACCAAACACTTCGGAGGTAATAGCAGTGCCGTCTGATATATAAAAAGCAGTTCTCATAGTTAACCTTTTTATTACGTTTAATACCTAAAATGGCTTACTCACGGTTTACGTGAGGTCTAATGCCAGTGTAGAATGAAGGTGACCTTTATAAAAGGTTTTCTTTCTTAACTCTCACAGTTACAACTACAATTTGTTTTTTGGAGAAAGACCCGTGCAAGAATACGTTCTCTGGTATCAAGAGCTTGGTATGCAAGATGTTCCTCGTGTTGGCGGCAAAAATGCCTCACTGGGTGAAATGATTTCAAACCTCGCTAACGCAGGTGTACAGGTTCCGGGTGGTTTTGCCACTACAGCCGACGCTTTCAATGAGTTTTTAGAGCAATCTGGACTCAATGCAAAAATTCACGACATTTTAGATACACTTGATGTTGATGATGTAAATACACTCGCTAAAGTCGGTGCCGATATCCGTCAATGGATTATCGATACCCCATTCCAACCTAACCTAGACCAAGCCATTCGCGACGCATACAGCCAACTTCATGGCGATACATCAGCCGATGTATCATTTGCAGTACGCTCATCAGCCACCGCTGAAGATATGCCAGATGCATCATTCGCAGGCCAACAAGAAACCTTCCTTAACGTTCGTGGTATCGACTCAGTAATGGTCGCTATTAAACACGTATTTGCTTCTTTATTTAACGACCGCGCCATATCGTACCGTGTTCACCAAGGTTACGATCATCGTGGTGTTGCACTATCTGCTGGTATTCAGCGTATGGTACGTTCAGATAAATCAGCATCAGGTGTTATGTTTAGTATTGATACAGAGTCTGGTTTTGAAGACGTTGTATTTGTTACTTCAAGCTACGGTTTGGGTGAAATGGTTGTACAGGGCGCAGTAAACCCTGATGAATTTTATGTTCATAAACCAACATTACAAAAAGGGTTGCCATCAGTAGTACGTCGTAATATTGGCTCAAAAGCCATTCAAATGATTTACTCAACAGATGAGGCACACGGCAAACAAGTAGAAATTGTTGACGTAGAGCCAAGCCTTTCAAACAAATTTTCAATTACAGATGAAGAAGTGCAAGAACTTGCAAAACAAGCTGTAATAATCGAAAAGCACTACGGTCGTCCTATGGACATCGAATGGGCAAAAGACGGAAACGATGGCAAATTGTACATAGTACAAGCGCGCCCAGAAACCGTTCGCTCAAACGAAGATGCCAATATTATGGAGCGTTTTCAATTAAATGGCACAAGCAATGTAATTGCTGAAGGCCGCGCAATTGGTCATAAAATTGGTAGTGGTGTTGTTCGTGTGCTTGATTCAATTAAAGAAATGGACCAAGTACAAGAAGGCGACATTTTAGTTACCGACATGACCGACCCAGATTGGGAACCTATCATGAAGCGCGCCGCTGCCATTGTTACAAACCGTGGTGGGCGTACGTGTCACGCAGCAATCATTGCCCGTGAACTCGGTATTCCTGCGGTAGTTGGCTGTGGTAACGCAACCGATTTAATTAAAGCAGGCCAAGAAGTAACAGTATCATGTGCTGAAGGCGATACAGGTTACATCTACGAAGGTATTTTAGATTTTGAAATATTAACGTCGCGCGTTGATAAAATGCCAGAACTACCAATGAAAGTGATGATGAACGTAGGTAATCCAGACCGCGCGTTTGACTTTGCACGTTTACCACATGCAGGTGTTGGCCTTGCACGTGTTGAATTTGTAATAAACCGCATGATTGGTGTTCACCCTAAAGCGCTATTAAATTTTGATGCACAATCTCCTGCGTTACAAGCTGAAATCACCGACATTATTGCCGGATACGAATCGCCGGTAGAGTTTTATATCTCTAAATTAGTAGAAGGTATTTCAACGCTAGGCTGTGCCTTTGCACCAGAGCGTGTAATTGTGCGTATGTCTGATTTTAAATCAAACGAATATGCAAACTTAGTAGGTGGTGAGCAGTACGAACCTGAAGAAGAAAACCCAATGATTGGTTTTCGTGGTGCTGCACGTTATATCTCTGAAGACTTCCGTGATTGTTTTGCCCTTGAGTGTGAAGCAATTAAACGCGTAAGAAACACCATGGGTATGACCAACATAGAAATCATGATCCCGTTCGTACGTACCCTTGAAGAGGGTAAACGTGTTATCGAATTACTAGAAGAGCATGGCCTTAAACGTGGTGAAAATGGTCTAAAAGTAATCATGATGTGCGAGCTTCCTTCAAATGCATTACTTGCGGATGAATTTTTAGAGATGTTCGATGGTTTTTCTATCGGCTCTAACGATTTAACTCAGCTAACACTTGGTCTTGACCGTGACTCAGGCCTAATTGCACATTTATTTGATGAGCGTAATCCTGCGATTAAAAAGCTACTTTCTATGGCAATTAAAACCGCTAAAGAAAAGGGCAAGTATGTAGGTATTTGTGGTCAAGGTCCTTCAGATCATGAAGACTTTGCAGCATGGTTAGTAGAGCAGGGCATTGATTCTGTTTCACTAAATCCAGATACAGTACTAGAAACATGGTTATACCTAGCAGACAAACTTGCTAAGTAATCATCAGTATCCGTAACAAATAAAAATGCCAGCTATTAAGCTGGCATTTTTGTATGTGGCATAATTTAGCGTGCTAATTTTTTATCTAAATAATTACACGATTTAGTTAAGGCTTTTTGGCATAGTTTTAAATAATGCCTCGCTTTTGGGTAATAAAACGAAAAGCACAGTAACCCCGCCATAAAAAATATTAGTGACGGGCCTGGAACTACAGCAAAAAATAGCCCCAGCAAAATAAACAACACACCTATGATCTGTAATAGTAATTTTTTCATATAAATCTCTACACATTGGTTTAACTTGATTATAAATACAGAACCTCAAAATACGATAAAAAGAGTGTTACAAACTGTAAAATCTTCAATTTCTATTAGCCATCACCATGATATAATTACACAAATGCCTTAAATTATCGCCGTCATGATAGCAACAATTACACAGCAAGATGCAGCGACCGAGCTTGTCGCAAACTACTTAAGTACACTGAAAAATCAGGGGTTTAGTGGAGACACCGATGCAAGCTATGCAACGCGTTTAACCGCCTCTACCGATAACAGTATTTATCAGCAAATCCCACAAGGTGTTATTTTTCCTAAAACCGAAAAAGACATTCAACTGGCATTGCAAACAGCATCTCGCGACCCATTTTTGTCGCTTACTTTTGGCCCTCGTGGTGGTGGTACAGGTACTAATGGGCAATCACTCACACCAGGAATAGTGGTTGATTTGTCTCGCTACATGCGCGAAATACTCGAAATTAACGTTGAAGAAGGTTGGGTTAGAGTACAAACAGGTGTAATTAAAGATCAATTAAACGACTTTTTAAAACCGTACGGCTTTTTCTTCTCACCCGACTTATCAACCAGTAACCGAGCAACCATTGGCGGAATGATCAGTACTGATGCATCAGGTCAAGGTTCATTAGTGTACGGTAAAACCAGCGACCATGTTTTAGGACTTACTACCTATTTAGTCGATGGCAGCCCAATGGTGACATCACCAATAGACATAGAAAAAGCCAAAGTAATAGCCGAGCAAGAATCATTAATCGGTAGCCTTTACAAAACAGTATTGGAAATTTCTTTAAATGAGCGCCAAGCTATTTTAGACAAGTTTCCTCGCTTAAATCGCTTTTTAACCGGCTATGACCTAGAGCATGTGCTAAGTGATGACTTACAAACTTTTGATATGAGTAGGCTAATTACCGGATCAGAAGGCTCACTAGGTATAGTTACTGAAGCTAAATTAAACCTAACTCCCATAGCCAAATTTAAAACACTGATAAATATTAAATACGACAGTTTTGATTCGGCACTTCGCCACTCTCCCTTTTTAGTTGATGCGCGTGCAACATCGGTAGAAACAGTCGATAGCAAAGTATTAAACCTGGCTCGCGAAGATATTATTTGGCATTCAGTATCGGACTTAATAACCGATGTACCAAATAAAGATATGCAAGGACTCAATATGGTTGAGTTTAATGCAGTATCACCTGAAGATATAAAAGACAAAGTAAACACACTTTGCACATTATTAGATGAATGCGTAGCAAATCAAACCAATGGTGTTATTGGCTATCAATTAACTAGCAGTAAAAGTGACATTTTAAAAATTTATGCAATGCGTAAAAAATCTGTCGGATTACTCGGTAATGTCAAAGGCAGCCAAAAGCCATTGGCCTTTGCTGAAGATACCGCCGTACCGCCAGAAAACTTAGCCGACTACATTGTAGAATTTAGAGCATTACTCGATAGCCATAATTTACAATACGGTATGTTCGGCCATGTTGATGCGGGTGTTTTACATGTACGCCCGGCGCTAGATATGTGCGACCCAGAACAAGAAAAACTGCTTCGTAAAATTTCAGACGAAGTTGTAAAACTCACCGCTAAATACAGCGGCTTAATGTGGGGCGAACATGGTAAAGGTTACCGAAGTGAATACGGCCCTGAGTTTTTTGGCGAGCATTTATTTAAACAACTACGTAAAATAAAAACAGCGTTCGACCCTAATAACAGAATAAACCCTGGGAAAATATGTACTCCTATAGAAAGTGAGGACTCACTAGTTAGTGTAGATGGGCAAAAACGTTCGTACTTCGATAAGCAAATTTCTATCGATGTAAAAACAAGTTTTAACAATGCGATGACCTGTAATGGTAACGGGATTTGTTTTAACTACGACGAAAATTCTCCCATGTGTCCTTCATATAAAGTAACCGGCGATCGCAGGCATTCGCCAAAAGGCCGCGCAACATTAATGCGAGAATGGTTACGACTTCAAGAGACTAAAAATGTAGATTTACTCGAAGTAGAAAAAGAGCTTAACAAAGGCGAAGTTATTACCTGGTGGGAGCGTTTTGTTCATAGCCGTGAAAAAAACAAAGGTGTTTACGATTTTTCTCACGAAGTAAAAGAGTCAATGGATGAATGTTTAGCGTGTAAAGCGTGTACAACATCTTGCCCTATAAAAGTGGATGTACCTACTTTTAGAGCACGCTTTTTAAATTATTATCACAGTTATTACGCGCGCCCACTTAAAGATTATTTAGTCGCTAACATTGAAAGTTCGGCGCCTGTAATGTCTAAATTTGCACGCGTGATCAACCCAATTGTTAAAACAAACTTAGTAAGTAGTTTAATTAAAAAAACAGTAGGGTATATAGATACACCCCAATTAAGTGTGCCTTCACTTGAAAAGCGCGTAGCAAAAGCACATAAATTTGATTTTGAATTATTAAATTCACTTTCAAGCGATGAACAAAATGACTATGTGCTAATAGTGCAAGATCCGTTTACCAGCTTTTACGAAGCCGAGTTAGTCCAAAGTTTTATAACACTTATCACCGCGCTGGGTAAAAAGCCGATGCTATTACCGTTTAAACCTAATGGTAAAGCCCAACACGTAAAAGGGTTTTTGCATGAGTTTAAAGTAACCGCAAAAAATGGCGCAGATTTTTTAAATAAACTCGCTGATATTAATTCGCCTTTGGTTGGTTTAGATGCATCGTTAGTTATGTGTTATCGCGATGAATACAAAACCATTTTAGAAAATAATCGCGGCGAGTTTCATGTACAACTTGCCCATGAATGGTTACAAACTCAATCGTTTAAATCATTATCGGCTAAACAAAAAACTGACACTGAATTTACATTACTGAGCCACTGTACAGAAACAACCGCTTTACCAAAAGCGGCAAGTGTATGGAAAACAATTTTTACTGATATTGGTTTAACCCTAAATACAACCAATACTGGGTGTTGTGGCATGGCCGGTACTTATGGCCATGAAGCACAAAACCAAGAAAATTCCCGTGCACTGTACGAAATGAGTTGGAAACCAATAGTAGATAAAAATAATCCAGAGCAACTTTTATCTACCGGTTTTTCGTGTCGCAGCCAAGTAAAACGTTTTGAGCAATTTAAACCAAAGCACCCAATAGAGTTGCTCGCTCAGGTACTTAGCTAGTAAAAGTTAAAAATAAAAAAGGCGTAACTTAAAAATAAGTTACGCCTTTTTTATTAATACCAATTCGCTTAGTTAAGTGATTTATTTTAAAGCTAAAAAACGTGTTTATACCAAAGCAATAAATTCGCTAATTTTTATAAACGCTATTTATATTTTTTAACGAAGCTATCTGCAATTGGCTTTGTACTTATACCATGTATAAACACGCTAAATAAAATAGTGGTCATTGCAATAGTGGCAATATCGTATTTATTTTCTATTTGCGTGTCTATTACCATTAAAGTAAAAACAATAGATGCCAAACCGCGTGGCCCAAACCATGCAAAAGTAAAACGTTCCTTCCAATTAAGTGCTGTAAATTGTAACGATAACATAACCGGAATTATTCTAATTAATGTAGTGCTTAGTAAGGCATACACAATTATATTTGTATTTAATTTGGGTATTACTAAATACGCACAAACAAATCCAAATAAACACCAAATCATTAACGAAGTAAAATCAGCAATGTGCTCTGAATCTTCTATTAGCTCAGCGCGAATGTCAGTTTTAGAAAATTTATCAAATAACAAACCTGCTATAAACACCGCTATAAACCCGCTGCCATGAAAATATTGTGTGATAGAAAACACCGCCATCGCAAAACCTAAAAGTAAAAATGGGCTGGTGCTTTTTGCAAAGTAATGGCGCTGCATTGCAAAATTTAATGCCGGAATAAATATCGCTATAGAAAAACCAGCAATCAATAATGCTAAGCCAAGCTCTCTTGAAAACACACCTAATGTATGTGAAGCAGTAATAGCAGAGTCAGGGTTTTTAGCTAATAAAATAAAAATTAAAAATACGGGTACACATAAGCCATCGTTTAATCCGCTTTCGGTATTTATACCTTCCCTGATTTTTTCGGGCACTTGTGTACTTTGCAATAACCCTTTACTCAAAGCTGCATCGGTTGGTGTAAGTATAATTGCCAGCAGTGCCGATTGAATTAACGACAACTCTGCAAATAAAAATAAGCTAACACCAATACCGCACAATAAAGTTAAGGGTAGGGCAACGAATAGTAATAGGCTAGGGTATTGAAAACTATGCCTCAATACACCTAACTTAGATTTAGCCGCATCAGAAAATAAAAATATACTTAGCGTTAGCTCTATCAGTGGTAATAAATAATCTATTCCTGTTTTTAATTTTTCGCCTTCATTAGGAAGTAAAAACGCCAAAAACATGCCGCCAATAACAAAAAACATAGGGCCTGTTATTTCTGTGCGCTCTAACTGCCTTATTGAAATTGAATAAACTAAAAATAAAAAACCAATAAATGCTATTACTATGTATTCCATTAAATTTTCCTTTTAACGCCTGATTTTGCTCGCTCTTTAATATTTGTTTGAATGTAAATTTGATCGGTTGTCGCAATTTTTGAATGGCCTAAATCTTCCGATAAATGTTTTAGCGGTCGAGTTTGCGCATCATGTGTTGCACCCGTGTGACGAAGCCAATGGGCTGTGGCCGCTTCAAGTTGTTCTGCATCATCTTTAAACCCGTCATCAAGTAACGATTGCTGAGCTAAATCAAAACTTTGCTGCACTAAACGCCTAATTTGCCTAACGGTCATCCCACCTTGGCCACGAATTTTATGCACCAATGGCTCAGATTCATCAACGCGTGGTAGGGCGGGTAACCCTCTGTATAATCGGTAACGTTTTAAATACTCAACAAAATCATCACTTAACGTAACATCTCGCAACTTATTACCTTTACCCATAATACGTAAAAACCAAAAACCGTCATTATCTTGCCAAAAGTGTGACATAACTGGCGACCACTGCGGGCGCTCTGATAATTCTGATATACGTAAATATAGCCCTTTTAAACACGCGAGCGTAAATAGGTTACGTTCAAGCTCTGGTTTTTTTTCACATAAATCACGTGTTACGCCAAATACATATTCCCATTGTATGTCACTTAAGGTGTCTGGGATCTGAATTTGAGATTGAACTACCAAATAGGGGCTATTTTTTTTCACTACAGGTACAAAGTTAGCAAACGTTTTTTCTTCTAAAATAGAAAACTTATAAAATACATTTAGCGCAGTAAACATAGCCGCTAATGTTTGCTGGCTCGCAATTGAATCTTTTAATATAAAAGGGCGCCAATTTTGATTTAATCGACGAATACCTTGTTCATCTTTGTAACGCCATTGCACCGAAGTTGATGCCCATTTTTTATCTGGCTCAGCCATAAAATCAACATACGCTTCAATGTCTTCGCGCTTTAAACTAAATACAGATTTTTCGGCAATTAGCCAAGACCACAAATAAAATCGTTCAAGCTCATTACGAAAACGATTAAATGTTGCCTCAGATTTTCGGCCGTACACATATAAAAATTGGTATAAAAATTTAAGATCGTCCTTTGATTCAGTTACAGTCAAGCCAACTTGCTGTATAAAGGATGCAAGTTCTGGGTATTCTGAGTTTAGAGTACCGTCGTCAAGATGAGCAATTTGGTATCTTAATTGTTTTAACGTATCAACTAAAGCGACAAGCATAATGTATAAATATTCAATAAAATAATAGACTTACAGTTTAACGTTAAAGTCCGATACTGTCTAGTATTGGACATAGTGAAAGTGTATTTATTTATACATAGTTGTGTATTGGTATAAATCTTATTAAGGAAAGTTTTATGAAAAAATTTATAGTGTTAGGCCTACTTACAATAACTGTATTACTAACAGGTTGTGCTACCACAGGCAGTGCTTCACCTAGCGAAAAACGTGCTTTAGTTCAAAGCATGAAAAACAATACCCTCGACAAATTATATGCACAAAAACCCGATGTTAAAAAACAAATTGCCAATTCTGCCGGTTACGCCGTATTTGATAACGCAAACGTAAATGTCGTTTTAGCTAGTTTTGGTGGCGGGTACGGTGTAGTAAAAAATAACTTAACGGGTAAATCAACCTACATGAATATGGGTGAAGCCGGTTTAGGGCTTGGTTTAGGCGTTAAAGATTTTAACGTTGTTATGGTTTTTCATAACCAAGCGGCAGTAAATAGATTTATTGAACACGGTTGGGCCTTTGGCGGAAACGCAGATGCAGCAGCAAAATACGAAGATAAAGGTGGAGCACTGGTTGCAGAAGCCATTGCCGACCAAGTTACCGTATATTCTTTAACCGAAAATGGCCTTGCACTTCAAGCAGTACTAAAAGGCACTAAATTTTGGGTAGATTCTGAGCTAAATTAACACCTAATTACTCTCCTAAAAGCGGGCTGGTTTGTATAATCACGCTCGCTTTCTTATAAACTAGTTAATTTAACATAACGTAATTTATGGGTTGTGATGAGTTATCTCATACAAAACCTACCTTAACATTACAATATTTGTATACTCAGAAAATGCGTGAAGTTAATAAGACTCTTATAACCAAAAGGCACACCATTATAACTAAAGTGGTGTTACAATGATTGTACATAAGGCAATTACAGGAAGATATTATGGCAGCCCAATCATTAGTATTAAACAAACTCTCAATCCAAAACCAGTTTGGAGAATACGTTAACTCCTCTACTCTAGAATCTAGCAGTATAGTTAGCGGTTATGCTTATAAATTTTTTGATGTTTATTGTCATACATGTACCTCTGAATTCATTGCACATAGAGGTGATGGTTTTAGCGCTACAAGTGGTAGCGAAGGTATTTATAATTTTATGTGCCTATATTGTGGACAACAAGATAATGTAAAATTATCTAAAATAAACTCTCACTTTAGGTTTTAAAGATAAAATATCGTTTAATGATCTACAGTTTAATCTCTCAAATAAAGGGCTTTTTCGCCCTTTCATTTAATGTTACTTTCCGTATTTTATTAGTTTACAGTCAAATATATTTTTTAACTTAATGGCTTCAATTCAATTTTTTGCATTGATAAATTTTTATCAAATGCCTCAGCCAACTTTTCAGTTTCACTAAAAACGGTATTCCAATATTTTATACGTGTGTCTGCATCAAGATCTGTAAAGTCATTTCTGTCTGGAATTTTTCCGTAAGGTAAAGCCGCTATAAATTCTTTTGATGGGGTGATCATCACCACGTTATCGTAATTTTGTGGTGCCACTTTACGTTTTAAATTTTTATCAAACCACCCTGCTTTTGGCTCGCTATTAAAATGCGGATATAAAATTAAGCCTGGGTTATTAATTTTTAAATCAAAGTGGTAGTCAATTATTCCGCCATCGCGATAAATACCGGGTGGCGAGCCTGCAATATTTTTTATGCCTTGCATAACAAGGGGTATAGAGCCTGATGCAAGTAAGGCATCTTTTAAATTTGTTTGGCTAAGTGGTATGTTTTGGGTTTTAAAATTATAACTGTCGGTTATTGATAAATTGCTGTTTGGCGCGCCAAAAATAAATCGCTCGTACTGCGAGCCTAATAATTTTCGGTTAACCCGATTAAGCATATAGCTTTTTGATAAACCTAAAAGCTGTATTAATTTATTTTCACTAGCAATAAAGCCATTCGATTTTGCCACTATAAAATGCGCTTTAAAAATAGGATTATTTAAAATTTCGGTTACGCCATGCTCCCCAAATACATCATCTAATAATGCGCGGGCTTTTAGTGTAATTTCAGCAGGTGTTGGTTTATTACTAGAATAGCGCGTTTGCGAATACGATTTTGCTAAACGCTCAATGGCAGCAACGGGGTCGTTTTGTGCAAAACAGGCTGATCGAAATGCGCCAGCAGAAGAACCAATTAAGTTAAGTGGTTGGGTTCGTTTTTTAAAAAACTCACCAAAAATATATTTGTCTAAGCCAAATAATGTAAACCATTTAGGCCCGCCACTTGCCCCTAAAAAAGAGGTAAATAACTCGGGTTTAAAGCCCTGCTCGTTAATAATTTTTGCTGCTGTTTTACCTGCGTGAATGTCGATCATTAAATCAGTTTACCTTATTATTCTTATATTTTAGTGCTGTTCACATAACCCAAAACCGAATAATTATGCAAAATTAAAAAGCGGTTTTATGTTGCCATAAAACCGCTTTTTATCGTTAAAATTGCTAAAAATACGGGAATCTATCCCAAATGCCGCTTTCGCATTTACCCTGTACTTTAACGTCTTTTACTTTAAATTCGGGCTCTATGCCTTTTTCTCTTTGTGTGTTGTAGTCGCGATTAACAGACAAAATAGTGGGCGTGAGCAATATAATAGCGATTACGTTAACCACTGTCATTAACCCTAATGCTATATCGGCTAAATCCCAGACTTCTTTTAGAGATGCTGATGCGCCCCACAGCATCATTGATAAATAAAGTAATGTATAAATTGTGCGCCCTACTTTGTTATCGAGCTTAAATAAATGCAGGTTACTTTCGGCGTAAGCATAGTTGGCCACTACCGAGGTAAAAGCAAATAAGGTTATGGCTGCCGCAACAAAGTACACACCGCCTTGTGCTAAATGTGCGGTCATGGCGCTTTGGGTTAAACGTATGCCTTCCATTTCGCCGCTTATATCTACATCGGCCAATAAAATAACTACCGCGGTACAGCTACAAAGTACAATTGTATCGAAAAACACGCCAAGCATTTGTATATACCCTTGTGTAACTGGGTGATTAGGCATTGGGCTTGCGCTTGCTGCAGCATGCGGCACACTACCTGCGCCGGCTTCGTTAGAATATAATCCGCGTTGTATACCGTTTTTAATGGCAGCGCCCATTGCTCCTGCGCCGGCTTCTTGTAAACCAAAGGCAGATAAAAACACATCTTTAAGCATGGCAGGCACTTGCGGTAAATTCATAATCGTAATAATAACCGCCGCGGCTACAAATAATATGCCCATTAATGGCACTACTCGCTCAGCAAAGCGAGCAATGGCTTTAAAGCCACCTAATATAATTGAGCCTGCTAATACGGTAATAACTAACCCAGAATAAAAGGTAGGTACTTGAAAAGCATAGTTAAGGGCGTCTGTTATGGTATTGGTTTGCATGGCACTAAAGGTAAAGCCATAACCTAAAAATAAACACGCGGCAAACACAATAGCAAAGGCACGGCTGCCCAAACCTTGTTGAATATAATAGGCGGGGCCGCCTCTAAATTCGCCACTACTATCGCGTACTTTATACACTTGCCCTAATACACTTTCGGCAAAGCCGGTTGCCATCCCGAGTATGGCTATAACCCACATCCAAAATATGGCGCCGCTTCCGCCTAGTGAAATTGCAACAGCGACCCCAGCTAAGTTACCTGTACCTACACGGGCACACAAGCCAGTACACAACGCTTGAAATGATGAAATGTCGTCTTTTTTACACTTGCTACTGCCTTTTAACAGGCTAAACATGTGTTTAAATTTTACTATTTGAATTGCTTTTAAACGTACCGAAAACCAAATACCTGCAAACAGTAGTATGTAGATTAGTATTTGGCCTTCTCCCCATAATAGGCCATTTACACTTTTTACTACGGTATCGAACATGGGCTAATCCTTTTGTATTTATTATGTTTTTACTCAGCGCGCAGTTGAGTAATTGGCATTTAATAATGCATGTTAGCCATAGATTAAGGCAGCTAAGCTGCCTTAGTATGTTGACTTAGTGGTAGGTTATTTACTTTGCAGGTGTATGCCAGCAATCATGCATCTAACCGAACCTCCCGCCGACTCTATGGTTGGTATAGGTAACGGAACAAGTTTAGCTGTTTTTTGTATTGCTGCTTTTTGCTCGGTTGTAAGTGCATTAAACGCCGTTTGTGAGAGTGCTAAAATACGACCATTTGTACCTTGTAACTCTATTGCGTTGCCGCAAAAGCTACTTATTTGCTCATTAGATAAGTTTATTACTTCTAAATGGCTTTGTATAAAATGGCTAGTTAATTGTTTGTGCTGACTATTTGGCACCATATTTAAGCTGATCATGACAAACTCTGTGGCTACACACATTAATACATTAGTATGATAAACCGCAGTGCCTTGCTCATCGTAGGCGTTAAATACAACTGGTTTTAGCTTTAATTGCTCGCACACTGTATTAACCACGGTTTTAGTAGTGCGCTTAGATTCTACTGCATAAGCAAGCTTATGGGGGTGGTCAATAACAAGCGATCCTGTGCCTTCTAAAAATGCATTTTCTTTCGCTAAAAATGAATAATCAGTCACAGACAACACTTTATAGTGATTAGTCAAAAAATCAATAATATCTTTTCGATATTCTAACCTTCTGTTTTCTGCGTACATTGGGTACATAACTAGCTCGCCACTTTGATGGGTAGAAAACCAATTATTTGGAAACACAGAATCGGGCGTGTGTGTATGTTCGTCTTCAAAAAGATGAACCGTTACACCCTCGTTTTGTAATAATTTAACCGCATTAGTGACTTCGTCAAAGGCAAGCTGGCTCTGGTTTTGTGAGTTACAGGTACTTTGAAACGTGTTGTCTAACATGGTTTGTGGGTTAGATGTAAAGTGATGCGGGCGCACCATCACCACCGCTGTTGGTGCTTGCTTTATGAGGCTCATGCGACTTGCTCTTGCTTAGGTGTTTTAGATGTTTGTGTACTATTTAGTACCGAAAATAAATTACGCGGATCAGCTTGTTGTGTAATTAAATCAAGTAGTTCAAACTCACCCGCAGCCACCAGCGCGTCTTTAATATACACCATCGCGGTAAAGTCTTCGCTTGCAAAGCCTACCCCATCAAAAATAGTAAGCTCGTCGTTACTTGTACGCCCAGGTGTTTGTTTATTAATTACTTTATGAAACTCTGTTACGGCAAAGGTTTCGTTCATTTGCTGTATTTCGCCCTCTATTCTGGTTTGCGGTTCGTACTCTACAAACACATTTGCGCGCGTTAATAATTGTGAATCAAGCTCTGTTTTACCAGGGCAATCCCCACCAATGGCATTTAAATGCACGCCCTGGGGGATCATATCGCTGGTTAAAATAGTGGCATTTTTTTTATCGGCTGTGCAGGTGGTAATAATGTGCGCGCCTTGTACGGCTTCTTCTGCGCTATTGCATAGAGTTACATTTAAGCCGTAACCACTTAAGTTGTTGTAGGCTTTTTGTGAGGCATTTTTATCAATATCGTATAAACGAATGTGAGTAATGCCTAATACGGCTTTAAAAGCTAATGCCTGAAACTCAGACTGTGCACCATTACCAATTAATGTAAGCGTTGTTGAGTGCTTAGGCGCTAAGTACTTTGCCACAAGCGCCGATGTAGCCGCTGTACGTAAGGCTGTTAGTAAGCACATTTCGCTGATCATAACCGGATAGCCGCTATCAACATCCGATAAAATACCAAACGCGGCCACGGTTTGAAGTTCCTTAAAGGTGTTTTTTGGATGACCATTTACATATTTACAGCTAAACATTTTACCGTCGCTTACGGGCATAAGCTCTATTACGCCATCAGGAGAGTGCGCTGCATAACGTGGTGATTTATCAAATTCGTCCCAGCGAGCAAAGTCGTGTTCTAATCTTTGGGTAAGCTCAAGCAATACGTTTTCTATTCCGACTTTATTTATAAGTTTGGCCATTGCCTGTACGCTAACAAATGGAACACCTTGTTTAGGTTGTGCGATAAAATGACTCATAAATACCTCTTTAATGACTAAATAAATTAATTGAAATAAGTTTATAGGCCAGAGGTGTTACTTAAAATGCTAAAAGTTTATACAAATAATAGTATTTTTTAGCAAACTGCTATGCAATAAAGTACAAATTTAGTAATTTGTAATAAACACATAATCCAAGGCGTTTTATGACCCCTTACATTTACGACTCATTAGATAACGCATTAATAGCCGAATTACGAAAAGACGGCCGCGCTTCTATTTCAGCCCTAGCCGATGTTTTAAAGGTGTCGCGCGGGACAGTGCAAAATCGCTTAGACCGTTTAGTCTCATCTGGCGCTATATTAGGCTTTACGGTGCGTGTACACGAACACATAGAAACCGAAGCTGTAAGAGCAATAATGATGGTGGAAGTGGTGGGTAAATCTACATCGCAGGTAATTAAAACCATGCGCGGCATACCAGAGCTAACAAAGTTACATACAACCAACGGCGCTTGGGATCTAGTGGCTGAAATACAGGCGGAAAATTTAGGTGAGTTTGATGGCGTACTCAGGCAAGTACGCGAAATAGAAGGCATTTTAAATAGCGAAACCAGTATTTTATTGTCATCTACTTAGGTTTAATTAACGCCATGTTTTACTTAAAGTATTTTAGACAATACTCGGTTTATGTATTAGGTATTGGAGTAGGCAATGAATAAGCTTTCAATTCGGTATTATTCGCAAGATATAAAGCGCCACCAGCACAATTACCATCAACTCGTTTTACCCCTACACGGGGAAATTTTTATAACGTTAAATAATGACTATAAAACAACGGTGAGTACGGGCAGTTGTATCGTTATAGAGAAAAACGTAGTGCATGCCTTTACGGCCGATGAAGCCGCGCGTTTTATTGTGGCAGATTTAGACGCGCTCCCTGAAAACCTTATTAACCTTTTATGCCCTAAAATTTCAATAGATAGCCGTTTATTAAGTTACTTACAGTTTATAGAGCAACAACTGCTCGTTGTTAGCGATGAAAAGCTTACTAATTCAACTTTTGATTTATTTTACTTATTACTTTGTGAGCAAAGCAGCCACAGTAATATTGATAAGCGAATAGATAATGTAATAACCACTGTTAAGCAAAATTTAGCCTACCCCTACACGTTAAAAGAGCTGGCCGATATAGCCTGTTTAAGCGTTACACAATTTAAAACTGTGTTTAAAAAAAGTACCACTATGAGTGCGCTGCAATATTTAACTATGTTGCGAATGCAGCACGCGCGCGCCCTTTTAACCCATTCAGACTTACCGATTGCTTTAGTAGGCGAACGCATTGGTTATAACGATGCCTCTGCGTTTAGCCGCCGGTTTAATGTATATTTTGGACAGCCACCTAAAGCGTTTGCAAAGCAGTAATATAGATAACCTAAACACGAAATAATAAAGCAAGCTCAAGCAGAGCGTAGGTTAAATAGCGTCAGAGCAAACAATAACACCGTCTTTTTAGCATATTTTTAAAAACCTATATTGATACACTCAGTACATAGTATTTACGGAGGGTAATTAATGGCAACACACATAGGGTTTTTAGCAATATTTTCATGGGGGCTTTTAGCATTACTAGGTAATTTAACCAAAGCACTCCCGGCTTTTCAGTTACTTTTTATGTGCTTTGCACTTTCTTTTATTATTTTATTAGTAAAACGTTTTGCTACAAAACAGCCATTATTAACCCCTCCAAAGCTTTCTAAAAAACAAATTGTAATAGGTGTTACCGGCTTATTTGGTTTTCACTTTTGTTATTTTATGGCTTTAAAATACGGTCCTTTAATAGAGGTAAGCTTAATTGTGTACCTTTGGCCATTATTACTGGGTGTATTTGTGGCTACCCCTGGGTCTAAATTTAAAGCAATATTGGGCGGATTACTGGGGTTTTTAGGCACGCTTAGTTTAATTACCGATGGCAGTGGGTTATCTATTAATAGTGAGTATTACTTAGGGTATTTTTTTGCAGGATGCTGCGCTGTATTGTGGTCTAGTTATTCTTATTTAATGTCGCAATTTAATAGCCATGTAGATGACATAGGCTGGCTTTCGCTTATTGTGGCTGTGCTTGCCCTATGTGCACATTCTTATTTTGAAACAACCGTTATTAGTTTGTCTGTTTCACAATGGCTAGCCGTTATTTTATTAGGATTAGGCCCAGTGGGAGGTGCATTTTATTTATGGGATTATGGTTTAAAATTTGGTAACCGCTCGCTATTAGCTTCGTTAAGTTTTTTAACGCCGGTGCTTTCTACTTTTATTTTAATACTCGCCTCGCAGGCTCCCTTTAGTTGGTCAGTGTTTATTGCTTTAGCGCTTATTTTATTAGGCGCGGCGATTAGCAATAAAAAGTCATCGATAAGTTTAAAAAAAGCAGAGCTTTAATTTTTCCTCGGCACTTTACCAACGCTTAAACTTAAGTGGTAATTTAAGTTTAAGCGTTAATACACAGCTACATAGCGTAGCTGTGTGCGTAATCTACTATACGTGCGTTTTGGCTTTTTAAATAAGCGCGGCCTGCTTTTACACCTAGCTTATGATCAAAGCGTAAGTCGTCGTTTGAGCTACCTAATAATTTACTGTGCAGCTTTTCGTCTGCAAAAATTTGTATAATTTCTACATCACTAGGCGGGTTGGCAATAAACGTTAGCTCGTCTAGGTATGCTTGTTCATGTTGAATCAAGTAATCAAGTGTTTTTGGGCAGTAGCCTGATGCACATGCAAATGTTCTAAGCTTTTGAACCCATGCAGTTTGCGCCTGAAAATGCTCATCAACGGTTCTAATTACCACGATTTTTCGTGCGCCACGGTTATAAGCTTCGCGTACAGGCAGTGGCGCAGCTAAGCCGCCATCTAAATAAAAATCTTCACTTGATTGCTCTGCAGCTAAATGCGCTTCGTTTGCCGCTTTTGTACCTAACCAAGGAGTAAGTTTAACGCCTTGTTTATACAAAAAAGGTAATGCGCTCGATGCTTTTAACAAATCTCGCCATTGCTTACCTTCGCCTGTAGGTGAAAGGTAATAGGCTTTTCTGTCGCGTGCATTGGTTGCCGTTATAAGCAGCTCTCGCTCACCTAGGCTGGTTTTTGCTGTTTTAAAATCAAGGGCTCTGTTTACTTCGGTGGTTTTTTCAAAGTACCAGTCTAAATCAACAATGTGCTTACCCATTAAGCCACGCCCTAGTTGAAAAAAGCGTTTGTTACGCGAAAGCCCTCTAATTAAGCGTTTAGCGTAACCTTTTTGACGCGCTAAATAGCTTGTTAAATTTTGCGAGCCGGCAGAGGTGCCAATAAATAAATCAAATGGGTCGTAGTTTTGCTCTAACCATGCATCTAATACACCGGCTGTGAATATCCCTCGTTGTCCGCCACCTTCAGCTATCAGAGCAACTTTTGGCTGCGCTGTATGAGTAACTGAATTAGCCGATGCGGTTGTTAGAGCGTTCACGGTGTACCTTCCTTTATTTTATGATGTTTGGTTAATAACTACATTATAAAAAATAAAAGTGATGTCTTAAAATTGATTGTTTAAATCAGTTTGATTGAAAAAACAGAACGATAAATAATGCAAAATGGGCCTTATCCTTGGCAACCTAAGTATGTTTAATTATCGAAAGTGTTTGTTCAGACATCACTTAAAGTTAATAATTTTGTATTCACTTTTAATGATGTCTACATAGTAGCAAGGCTTGTGTGTACGCTTGCTTAACTAAACACTTCCTTTTTTAATTAATGCTTTATTTCCATTAAAATTTCTAGAGCTCGGTGGCGCTTTTCGCTGTCGTAAACATCGTTGGTAAATATAAACTCATCCACTTCTAGCTCTTTCGCTATCATTTGTAATTTATGTTTTATACTCACATGCCCGCCAACAACGCTTAAGCTTAAAAAGTTTTCTACGTGGGCGCGCTCTTGCTCACTCCATAAACCTTCCATACTCTCTACCGGTGGCTTTAGCCACAGCTCTTTGCCGCGTATTAATTCAAGCACGCGTTGCTTTGAGGTGGTAGATAGGTACTGCGCTTCTTCATCGGTTTCTGCTGCTACCAGCGGTAAGGCAAGCATTACATAGGGTTTATCGAGTACATTTGAGGCTTTAAATTCTCGCTTATATAGCGCAATGGCATCGTGTACAAAACGCGGAGCAAAGTGCCCTGCAAATACATAAGGCAACCCTTTTTGCGCGGCCAATTGGGCGCTAAACAAACTTGAGCCTAATAACCAAAGCGGTACGTTTGTGTCCTCCCCCGGAATAGCACGTATAGGGTGTGTGCCATTGTATGGGCCTAATAATGTTTGCAGCTCTGTTACCTCCCCTGGGAAGTTTTCTGCGCGGCTCATATCATTATTTAGCGCACGGCTAGTTACTGGATCACTACCTGGAGCGCGGCCAAGGCCTAAATCTATTCGTCCAGGGTATAAACTCTCTAACGTACCAAATTGCTCAGCCACAACTAAGGGAGAATGATTCGGCAGCATTATTCCGCCAGAGCCAACACGTATACGCTGAGTTTTACCTGCAATGTGACCTACTAATATTGAGGTGGCAGCACAAATTATACCGGGCATATTGTGATGCTCGGCTAGCCAAAAGCGATTAAACCCTAATTGGTCGGCACGCTGGGCGTATTTAGTGGTTTTATTGAGCGTATGAGAAACGCTCTCCCCCTTGATCATGGGGGCAAGCTCTAATAACGAAAAGGGAATGGAAGATAACAAAATAGCAGCTCCTTAAAATGCATGCTAACAATGGGCTTCATCATCAGCATAAAACACTTAAATGGGTCTGCTATTTATTCAATTCAAGTTAGGTAACGGATAAAAGCAAAATAGCGTTAGGCTGTTTTGCTCTAAGGTATTTATGCAAGCTCAGGGCTTTGCTGGCGCTCTTTTTTATAACCCTCTGAGTCTACGCCTTTTCTCCAATAACCAGAGGAAACTATATTACTGCGCGGTATATTAAAATCCTGGGTAAGTAAGGTTTTTGCTTTGCGCACTAACCCTGCCTCTAATGCCATAAATACAATAGGTGGCTCGTTTGTGTGTGGCAAATTGTTAAGCGCGCTGAGCATATCGGTATCTGGGGTATCTGTAATTAACCAATTAACATCGCGCTGCGTTTGTAAATCAATAATGTCTTGCTCTGTAGGGGCATGCACAAACGCGTCAATTTTTGCGCTGGCGGGTAACTGCTGCATGTACCCTTTTATTGCATTAACTGAGGTTAAATCGCCTAGCAATACATAATGCGGATGCTGGTAATTATCAAGCTTTTTAGGGCCAGGGCCCGCTATGCCAACCTCGTCACCTACTTTTGCAGTTATAGCCCATTGTGTAGCCGGACCTTGGTGCATGTTTATTACAAAGTCGAGCGTTAGCGCGCCCGTTACATCATCCACATCTCTTATTGTGTAAGAGCGCATGCACGCGGTTTTTAAATTAAAATCAACTTTACCATTTTGGGGAATAAGCACTTTTACATAGCTGCCAATATGCGCTTGCGTTAAATCCGAAAACTCATCTGAGCCTACAACAATGCGCTGTAAATGCGGTGTTATTTGTTCAGTACTTAGTACCGTAGCTTTGCGAACTTGTTTACCCATTTAAAATCACCTCGTTTAACAAAATAGTTAACTGCTTTTTAAAGCAAGCATTGCACAACGCCCCGTTGGTTGATAAAATCAACTATAACAAACTAATTGATATTGTCAACCATTAGAGAGCTTATGAACACGCTTTTATCAAATACCCTATTTGAGCTGATGCAAAATTACCGCGTAACAATTCGCGAGGCTATTAACGCAGGCGACCTTGGTATTAATGCTATGCACGTGCGTTGTATACACATTATTGCCAGTACATCTAACTGTACCGCTAACGACATTGTGACTAAAACACAGCGCGACAAAGCCCAAATTGCCCGCTTAATTAAAGATCTCATTGCCTTAAACCTTATTAATAAGCAAGCAAGTGAGCACGACAAACGCTGCTTTATTTTGTCGCTCACCGAACAAGGCAATACATTATTTGATAAGTTATTAGCCTCTGAGCAGCAAATAAATGATCAAATGTGTAAAAACTTAAACCCGCAGCAAATCAAAGACTTTTTAGATACCGCGCAACAAATGATCAAAAACATGGCGTGATCTGTCTTTCATTTCTTGGCATAACTTACACAAAACGCATATACTGTACACTTATACAGTATATGCGTTTTAGGTTGTGTTATGTTTGTTATTCCCGTTTATATAGAAGCTGGTGTGTGTGGGTTTGAATCGCCCGCGGCGCAATACGCTGAGCTCGGTGTTTCTCTTGATGAGCTATTAATAAAGCACCCCGACGCCACCTTTATTGGTATTGCCTCGGGTAATTCCATGCAAGAGGTGGGGATTTTTGAAGGCGACTTACTGCTTGTAGACCGTGCTGAGCAAGCCGATAACGGCGATGTTATTGTTGCTAACTTAAATGGCTTATTTGTGTGTAAGCTATTAGATAAAACCAATGCACGGTTACTCTCTGCATCGCCTCTACATAAGCCGGTACAACTAACCTCAGCTGATGAGTTTCAGTTAGAGGGAGTGGTTACACTATCGATTAGAATGCACCGCCCAAGCCCTGAGCTATTAAAATGTACGCCTTAGTCGATGCCGTTGCATTTTATGCCAGTGCCGAAAAAGTGTTCGACCCCGCTATTCGCTCTAAACCTGTGGTGGTTTTAACTAATAATGATGGCTGCGTATGTGCGGTATGCCCGATAGCTCGGCGCTTAAACATTCCTAAATTTGGCCCTTACTTTAAAGTTAAGCACCTGCTTGAACAACACAAGGTGGTTGTACGTTCGAGTAACTATGAGTTGTACGCCGATTTAAGCGCCAAAATGATGAACGTAATTGGCCGCTTTTGCGACACACAATACATATACAGTATTGATGAGTCGTTTTTGCACTTTAATGGCTACACACCCCTTATACAAAACTGGCACGAGTACGGGCATACAATAAGGCGCACCGTTTGGCGCGAAACTAAACTCCCTGTGGGTGTTGGTTTTGGCCCAACCCCTACTTTGGCAAAAGCAGCTAACCATGCAGCTAAAAAGCTAAGCGGGTTTGATGGGGTGGCCGTTATAAATAACGAGCAAAGCCGCCAAGCAATTTTACAAAGAATGAGCTGCGCCGATGTATGGGGCATAGGTAAGCGCCTAGCTAAAAAGCTTAATATAATGAACATACATACCGCGTGGGATCTGGCACAGCAAAACCCTAAAACCATGCGCCGCGCATTTAGTGTGGTGGTAGAGCGTACCGTAAGTGAGCTAAATGGTGTAGCGTGCTTAACATGGGACGATGTACGCCAAGATAAGCGAGAAATATATTCTACTCGCAGCTTTGGTGAGCGGATCAGTGAGCCTACTGCACTTAAAACCGCCCTTATTAACCACGTAACCACGGTTGCCAGTAAACTACGAGGGCAGCGCTCATTAGCAAAACAGCTTTATATATTTGCCGCCACTGGCAAACACGAAGACCGCTATTGTAAAAAGTCGTTTATATATAAATTTGCCACCCCCACTAACGATACCTGCGTAATGGCCAATGCAGTATCAGAAGTATTTACTCATATTTACCAGCCAGGTGTACGGTTTTATAAATGTGGTGTAGGCGCTTTAGAGCTTACCTCGGTGCAGTATCAGCAAACTGATTTATTTAGCCAAAGTGCCGATAACCCTAAATTAATGCAGTGTCTTGATACAATAAACAACCGCTACGGAAAAGGCATACTCACCCTAGCCAGCAGCAAACTAAATCAAGGCTGGCATATGAACAGAGATTACTTATCGCCCCAATACACAACGCGCTGGCACGATATACCGCAAATTCATTGTAAGTAAGTTAATCAACCTGCCTTGTAAATGTGCACTCTACTGCGGGGGTATTCTGCGTATATTTGAGCGTTGTAACACTGGTAAACTTAATGCTTTGTCTGATAGTTTTTTCGTTATTGGGGTCAATACAGCGGCTCATTTTTAAGCTGTTATCAACACCATCACTTTTGTATTTATACGAGCTAGTTACAAAACAAAAATTTGGCTTTTTAGTTGTACGGGTGCCGTTGTGTAAACTTTCAAACGCAATATGCTCGCCTAATTTAAAACCCGCGTCTGGGTAAACTGGGTTAATTAAACTCAACTGACTATCCACACACAGTGGGGAGT